>NZ_JAGIOF010000001.1:3485572-4182687 GCF_017876535.1 Paeniglutamicibacter kerguelensis | reverse complement strand
TTAGTAAACAGTCGCTTCCCCCTGGTCTCTGCGGCCCACACCCGCTCACGCCAGCAAGTGGCGGTCACGGGGCAGGCCCCCCTTCTCCCGAAGTTACGGGGGCATTTTGCCGAGTTCCTTAACCATGATTCTCTCGATCGCCTTAGTATTCTCTACCTGATCACCTGTGTCGGTTTGGGGTACGGGCGGCTAAAACCTCGCGTCGATGCTTTTCTTGGCAGCATAGGATCACCGAATCACCCCCCGAGGGGGGCGCCTATCGGGTCTCAGGCTTATGTGAGTCGCGGATTTGCCTACGACTCGCCCTACATCCTTGGACCAGGTCAATTCCATTGCCTGGCTCGGCTACCTTCCTGCGTCACACCTGTTAATACGCTTAACTCCCCGGTTCGGGTCCCGCGCCGCACACCCGGTGCAAAGCCCGAAGGCTCCACGGTGGGTGGTTGGGGCGGTTAGCATCACCGGTTCGCTATGGGCGGTTTTTTGCCGGTACGGGAATATCAACCCGTTGTCCATCGACTACGCCTGTCGGCCTCGCCTTAGGTCCCGACTTACCCAGGGCAGATTAGCTTGACCCTGGAACCCTTGATCATTCGGCGGACGGGTTTCTCACCCGTCATTCGCTACTCATGCCTGCATTCTCACTCGTGTGGGCTCCACCGCTGGTTTACACCGCGACTTCACTGCCCACACGACGCTCCCCTACCCATCCAAACGGCTGGACCACGAAGGCCTACCAATATTTGAATGACGCAACTTCGGCGGTGTGCTTGAGCCCCGCTACATTGTCGGCGCGGAATCACTTGACCAGTGAGCTATTACGCACTCTTTCAAGGATGGCTGCTTCTAAGCCAACCTCCTGGTTGTCTTCGCAACTCCACATCCTTTTCCACTTAGCACACGCTTAGGGGCCTTAGTTGGCGTTCTGGGCTGTTTCCCTCTCGACTATGAAGCTTATCCCCCACAGTCTCACTGCTGCGCTCTCACTTACCGGCATTCGGAGTTTGGCTGACGTCAGTAACCTTGTAGGGCCCATTAGCCATCCAGTAGCTCTACCTCCGGTAAGAAACACGCAACGCTGCACCTAAATGCATTTCGGGGAGAACCAGCTATCACGAAGTTTGATTGGCCTTTCACCCCTACCCACAGCTCATCCCCTCCATTTTCAACTGAAGTGGGTTCGGTCCTCCACGCGCTCTTACACGCGCTTCAACCTGGCCATGGGTAGATCACTTCGCTTCGGGTCTAGATCACGCCACTAACTCGCCCTATTCAGACTCGCTTTCGCTACGGCTTCCCCACACGGGTTAACCTCGCGACGTAACACTAACTCGCAGGCTCATTCTTCAAAAGGCACGCTGTCACCCCAACAAGGAGGCTCCAACGGATTGTAAGCGCACGGTTTCAGGTACTATTTCACTCCCCTCCCGGGGTACTTTTCACCATTCCCTCACGGTACTTATCCGCTATCGGTCATTGGGTAGTATTTAGGCTTACCAGGTGGTCCTGGCGGATTCAAACGGGATTTCTCGGGCCCCGTCCTACTTGGGATGCTCTCACAAAGCGGCAGACACGCATTGGCACTACGGGACTCTCACCCTCTATGGTCCGGCATTCAAACCGGTTCGCCTATACGCCCGCACCTCACTTCACTGGTCCGGCAGAACCAGAACGTAAAAGTCCCACAACCCCGGCCATGCAACGCCCGCCGGCTATCACACATGGACCGGTTTAGCCCCTTCCGCGTTCGCTCGCCACTACTAACGGAATCACTTTTGTTTTCTCTTCCTGCGGGTACTGAGATGTTTCACTTCCCCGCGTTCCCTCCACGCAGCCTATGTGTTCAGCTGCGGGTCACACCACATGACATGGTGCGGGGTTTCCCCATTCGGAAATCCTGGTATCAACGTCCGGTTATCGACTCCTCCAGGCTTATCGCAGATTCCCACGTCCTTCTTCGGCTCCCAATGCCAAGGCATCCACCGTGCGCTCTTAAAAACTTGACCACAAACATGATCAAAAATTTACATGAGCTTAATTAATTACAATCGAAAGAACCAAGAAAGACACACACAAGGCATGTCCACCAGGTTCAATAATTCTTAAGAAATTGCTTATGCAAAACAAGACAAAAACACCGCCGACCCGAAGGCCACCGGCTCTTGATCTTGCTTCACAAGATGCTCGCGTCCACTATACAGTTCCCAAACAACAACCCCGTCACACCCACCACCGACACACACACCCTTCCGGGTGCGGACTGTGCGGCTTAGGCCATGCGCGGGAAACCAGAAAAAACCGAACCGGAACACCCCCGAAGGGAATGCGCCGGGCCTGTTGATCCAGGACCCAACAGTGTGCCAAAAGACCGTTCCACCCCCGGACACCACCCACGTTCCAACCACACACAAGGTGCGGCGTACTGATCGATCGTGCCCGAAACCGGACGGCCGTTGCTTGTTGATATTCCACCCTTGAGCACTCGCCCACCAACACAAGTGGTGGATGCGAGCAGCACTGAACACCCACGGTTCCCCGCACTTTGGCGTGGTCGCTTGGTGTTAGTTGCTCCTTAGAAAGGAGGTGATCCAGCCGCACCTTCCGGTACGGCTACCTTGTTACGACTTAGTCCCAATCGCCGGTCCCACCTTCGACGGCTCCCTCCCACAAGGGGTTAGGCCACCGGCTTCGGGTGTTACCAACTTTCGTGACTTGACGGGCGGTGTGTACAAGGCCCGGGAACGTATTCACCGCAGCGTTGCTGATCTGCGATTACTAGCGACTCCGACTTCATGGGGTCGAGTTGCAGACCCCAATCCGAACTGAGACCGGCTTTTTGGGATTAGCTCCACCTCACAGTATCGCAACCCATTGTACCGGCCATTGTAGCATGCGTGAAGCCCAAGACATAAGGGGCATGATGATTTGACGTCGTCCCCACCTTCCTCCGAGTTGACCCCGGCAGTCTCCTATGAGTCCCCGCCTTGACGCGCTGGCAACATAGAACGAGGGTTGCGCTCGTTGCGGGACTTAACCCAACATCTCACGACACGAGCTGACGACAACCATGCACCACCTGTGAACCAGCCCCAAAGGGGAAACCGTGTTTCCACGGCGGTCTGGCACATGTCAAGCCTTGGTAAGGTTCTTCGCGTTGCATCGAATTAATCCGCATGCTCCGCCGCTTGTGCGGGCCCCCGTCAATTCCTTTGAGTTTTAGCCTTGCGGCCGTACTCCCCAGGCGGGGCACTTAATGCGTTAGCTACGGCGCGGAAAACGTGGAATGTCCCCCACACCTAGTGCCCAACGTTTACGGCATGGACTACCAGGGTATCTAATCCTGTTCGCTCCCCATGCTTTCGCTCCTCAGCGTCAGTTAATGCCCAGAGACCTGCCTTCGCCATCGGTGTTCCTCCTGATATCTGCGCATTTCACCGCTACACCAGGAATTCCAGTCTCCCCTACATCACTCTAGTCTGCCCGTACCCACCGCAGATCCGAGGTTGAGCCTCGGACTTTCACGGCAGACGCGACAAACCGCCTACGAGCTCTTTACGCCCAATAATTCCGGATAACGCTTGCGCCCTACGTATTACCGCGGCTGCTGGCACGTAGTTAGCCGGCGCTTCTTCTGCAGGTACCGTCACTTTCGCTTCTTCCCTACTGAAAGAGGTTTACAACCCGAAGGCCGTCATCCCTCACGCGGCGTCGCTGCATCAGGCTTTCGCCCATTGTGCAATATTCCCCACTGCTGCCTCCCGTAGGAGTCTGGGCCGTGTCTCAGTCCCAGTGTGGCCGGTCACCCTCTCAGGCCGGCTACCCGTCGTCGCCTTGGTGAGCCATTACCTCACCAACAAGCTGATAGGCCGCGAGTCCATCCCTGACCAAAAAATCTTTCCACCAAGGACCATGCGGTCCACGGTGCATATCCAGTATTAGACCCAGTTTCCCGGGCTTATCCCAGAGTCAGGGGCAGGTTACTCACGTGTTACTCACCCGTTCGCCACTAATCACCCCAGCAAGCTGGGGGTCATCGTTCGACTTGCATGTGTTAAGCACGCCGCCAGCGTTCATCCTGAGCCAGGATCAAACTCTCCGTAAAAAAATACAGACACAACCATCACGCCGACTGGAAAAAGTCGGCCGGGTTGCACCAAGTAAAAAAAATCCCGGCAAATTGCCCCAGGTCCCCGCACGGGGGTGCGGACCCTGAAACCATTCACCAATAAAATAAATAAATTGGTATCAACAAACTTGGCACACTATTGAGTTCTCAAACAACAGACGCTTCCAACCTCCACGACCCGGGCTTACCAACCGCCGGCGCTTCGCTCTGGAGCAACTTATCCAGCCTAACCCACCGCGTGTCGAAGAGCAAATCGCACCAACCGGTGCTACCCGCCCCGCCGAACCGCGCCGCAAGGCACCGGAAAAACCGGTGACTTGCTGGGGGTAAGAAGGATGGTCGACCGGGAGATCCCCAGCGGCTTTACCCGCTGTCCTCATCCCGGCAACTCAGAAAACAATACACGCCTTCGGCCGCTTGCGCAAATCGGGGCCCTCCCGCCCCCAAAACCCCGCCGCACCGGCCCCAAGCGCCCCGCCGGGGCCCCGAAAGCACCCCGCACCCCCAAAAACCACCCTGTGACCCCCGCAACACCCGCCACCCCAACACCCGGCCACCGGACAAAACCCGCACCCGAACACCGCACCGCACTGCAAAAGGGCACCCGCCCCGGGATGCCCGACCAGGATGCCCGACCAGGACAAAGCGCCGGACAGGGACACCGGCCGCGCCGGCGGACACCCCGCCATCCCCCACAACCCCCACCGCGGGCACCCCGGGCACCCGGGGGCGGTGCGGCCCGCACGGGACGCCGGCCGGGAAGGACCCCCCGGCCCCCGGGCGGCGGTCCCGTTAAAGGGAAAAGGCCCCCGCAACGTGCGGGGGCCGGGGGCGGGGCGGGGCGGGGCGGTTAAAAGGGAAAAGGCCCCCCGCAACGTGCGGGGGGCGGGGGGCCGGCCACCGGAGGCCCGGCAGGAACCCCGCACCCGACTGGGAAGCGCCCCCATCCCCCACAACCCCCACCACCGACACCGGCCCGGTGCAGCCAGGGCACCCCGGGCGGCGGACCCGTTAAAGCAAAAAGGCCCCGGCCTGGGGCCGGGGTTAAAAGGAAAAAGGCCCGCAGCGGGTGCGGGGCCAGGTGTTTTCCGGCCACGGGCACAAAGCGGGGGGCGGGTTAAATGCGGAAGGACCCCCGGGCGCGTGGCCCGGGGGTCCTTCCGTCAAATAATGGTCCGGCGGTGTCCTACTCTCCCACACCCTCCCGAGTGCAGTACCATCGGCGCTGTGGGTCTTAGCTTCCGGGTTCGGTATGGGACCGGGCGTTTCCCCCACGCTATGACCGCCGTAACTCCTGTACCGCCGCCGCGGAGCATGCTCCGGCGGCGTGGTGAACCTGGGGTTACAGTGGTATCACTAGTGGTGATACATGTTTGGTTGTTCCGCGAAAAAACAATGGGTTGTTGTTTCGGGACCGTATAGTGGACGCAGCGTTTCTCGCCACACATCAATGTGTGTGGTGTTTGTGGTTTAAGTTGTCGGCCTATTAGTACGGGTCAGCTTCACGAGTCTTTGGTCCTCGCTTCCACATCCCGCCTATCAACCCAGTGGTCTGCTGGGGGCCTCTCGCACGACAAGCGTGCATGGAAATCTCATCTTGAAGTGGGCTTCCCGCTTAGATGCTTTCAGCGGTTATCCCTTCCGAACGTAGCCAATCAGCGGTGCACTTGGCAGTACAACTGACACACCAGAGGTTCGTCCGTCCCGGTCCTCTCGTACTAAGGACAGCTCTTCTCAAATTTCCTGCGCGCGCAGCGGATAGGGACCGAACTGTCTCACGACGTTCTAAACCCAGCTCGCGTACCGCTTTAATGGGCGAACAGCCCAACCCTTGGGACCTACTCCAGCCCCAGGATGCGACGAGCCGACATCGAGGTGCCAAACCATGCCGTCGATATGGACTCTTGGGCAAGATCAGCCTGTTATCCCCGAGGTACCTTTTATCCGTTGAGCGACGGCCGTTCCACAACGTGCCGCCGGATCACTAGTCCCGACTTTCGTCCCTGCTCGAGCTGTCGCTCTCACAGTCAAGCTCCCTTGTGCACTTACACTCGACACCTGATTGCCAACCAGGCTGAGGGAACCTTTGGGCGCCTCCGTTACTTTTTAGGAGGCAACCGCCCCAGTTAAACTACCCATCAGGCACTGTCCCTGACCCAGATTATGGGCCGAAGTTAGGTGACCGGTACAGCCAGAGTGGTATTTCAACGATGACTCCACCCGAACTAGCGTCCGGGCTTCACAGTCTCCCACCTATCCTACACAAGCTGCACCGAACACCAATACCAAACTATAGTAAAGGTCTCGGGGTCTTTCCGTCCTGCTGCGCGTAACGAGCATCTTTACTCGTAGTGCAATTTCGCCGAGTTCATGGTTGAGACAGCGGGGAAGTCGTTACTCCATTCGTGCAGGTCGGAACTTACCCGACAAGGAATTTCGCTACCTTAGGATGGTTATAGTTACCACCGCCGTTTACTGGGGCTTAAATTCTCAGCTTCGCCCACAAGGGGCTAACCGGTCCTCTTAACCTTCCAGCACCGGGCAGGAGTCAGTCCGTATACATCGTCTTGCGACTTCGCACGGACCTGTGTTTTTAGTAAACAGTCGCTTCCCCCTGGTCTCTGCGGCCCACACCCGCTCACGCCAGCAAGTGGCGGTCACGGGGCAGGCCCCCCTTCTCCCGAAGTTACGGGGGCATTTTGCCGAGTTCCTTAACCATGATTCTCTCGATCGCCTTAGTATTCTCTACCTGATCACCTGTGTCGGTTTGGGGTACGGGCGGCTAAAACCTCGCGTCGATGCTTTTCTTGGCAGCATAGGATCACCGAATCACCCCCCGAGGGGGGCGCCTATCGGGTCTCAGGCTTATGTGAGTCGCGGATTTGCCTACGACTCGCCCTACATCCTTGGACCAGGTCAATTCCATTGCCTGGCTCGGCTACCTTCCTGCGTCACACCTGTTAATACGCTTAACTCCCCGGTTCGGGTCCCGCGCCGCACACCCGGTGCAAAGCCCGAAGGCTCCACGGTGGGTGGTTGGGGCGGTTAGCATCACCGGTTCGCTATGGGCGGTTTTTTGCCGGTACGGGAATATCAACCCGTTGTCCATCGACTACGCCTGTCGGCCTCGCCTTAGGTCCCGACTTACCCAGGGCAGATTAGCTTGACCCTGGAACCCTTGATCATTCGGCGGACGGGTTTCTCACCCGTCATTCGCTACTCATGCCTGCATTCTCACTCGTGTGGGCTCCACCGCTGGTTTACACCGCGACTTCACTGCCCACACGACGCTCCCCTACCCATCCAAACGGCTGGACCACGAAGGCCTACCAATATTTGAATGACGCAACTTCGGCGGTGTGCTTGAGCCCCGCTACATTGTCGGCGCGGAATCACTTGACCAGTGAGCTATTACGCACTCTTTCAAGGATGGCTGCTTCTAAGCCAACCTCCTGGTTGTCTTCGCAACTCCACATCCTTTTCCACTTAGCACACGCTTAGGGGCCTTAGTTGGCGTTCTGGGCTGTTTCCCTCTCGACTATGAAGCTTATCCCCCACAGTCTCACTGCTGCGCTCTCACTTACCGGCATTCGGAGTTTGGCTGACGTCAGTAACCTTGTAGGGCCCATTAGCCATCCAGTAGCTCTACCTCCGGTAAGAAACACGCAACGCTGCACCTAAATGCATTTCGGGGAGAACCAGCTATCACGAAGTTTGATTGGCCTTTCACCCCTACCCACAGCTCATCCCCTCCATTTTCAACTGAAGTGGGTTCGGTCCTCCACGCGCTCTTACACGCGCTTCAACCTGGCCATGGGTAGATCACTTCGCTTCGGGTCTAGATCACGCCACTAACTCGCCCTATTCAGACTCGCTTTCGCTACGGCTTCCCCACACGGGTTAACCTCGCGACGTAACACTAACTCGCAGGCTCATTCTTCAAAAGGCACGCTGTCACCCCAACAAGGAGGCTCCAACGGATTGTAAGCGCACGGTTTCAGGTACTATTTCACTCCCCTCCCGGGGTACTTTTCACCATTCCCTCACGGTACTTATCCGCTATCGGTCATTGGGTAGTATTTAGGCTTACCAGGTGGTCCTGGCGGATTCAAACGGGATTTCTCGGGCCCCGTCCTACTTGGGATGCTCTCACAAAGCGGCAGACACGCATTGGCACTACGGGACTCTCACCCTCTATGGTCCGGCATTCAAACCGGTTCGCCTATACGCCCGCACCTCACTTCACTGGTCCGGCAGAACCAGAACGTAAAAGTCCCACAACCCCGGCCATGCAACGCCCGCCGGCTATCACACATGGACCGGTTTAGCCCCTTCCGCGTTCGCTCGCCACTACTAACGGAATCACTTTTGTTTTCTCTTCCTGCGGGTACTGAGATGTTTCACTTCCCCGCGTTCCCTCCACGCAGCCTATGTGTTCAGCTGCGGGTCACACCACATGACATGGTGCGGGGTTTCCCCATTCGGAAATCCTGGTATCAACGTCCGGTTATCGACTCCTCCAGGCTTATCGCAGATTCCCACGTCCTTCTTCGGCTCCCAATGCCAAGGCATCCACCGTGCGCTCTTAAAAACTTGACCACAAACATGATCAAAAATTTACATGAGCTTAATTAATTACAATCGAAAGAACCAAGAAAGACACACACAAGGCATGTCCACCAGGTTCAATAATTCTTAAGAAATTGCTTATGCAAAACAAGACAAAAACACCGCCGACCCGAAGGCCACCGGCTCTTGATCTTGCTTCACAAGATGCTCGCGTCCACTATACAGTTCCCAAACAACAACCCCGTCACACCCACCACCGACACACACACCCTTCCGGGTGCGGACTGTGCGGCTTAGGCCATGCGCGGGAAACCAGAAAAAACCGAACCGGAACACCCCCGAAGGGAATGCGCCGGGCCTGTTGATCCAGGACCCAACAGTGTGCCAAAAGACCGTTCCACCCCCGGACACCACCCACGTTCCAACCACACACAAGGTGCGGCGTACTGATCGATCGTGCCCGAAACCGGACGGCCGTTGCTTGTTGATATTCCACCCTTGAGCACTCGCCCACCAACACAAGTGGTGGATGCGAGCAGCACTGAACACCCACGGTTCCCCGCACTTTGGCGTGGTCGCTTGGTGTTAGTTGCTCCTTAGAAAGGAGGTGATCCAGCCGCACCTTCCGGTACGGCTACCTTGTTACGACTTAGTCCCAATCGCCGGTCCCACCTTCGACGGCTCCCTCCCACAAGGGGTTAGGCCACCGGCTTCGGGTGTTACCAACTTTCGTGACTTGACGGGCGGTGTGTACAAGGCCCGGGAACGTATTCACCGCAGCGTTGCTGATCTGCGATTACTAGCGACTCCGACTTCATGGGGTCGAGTTGCAGACCCCAATCCGAACTGAGACCGGCTTTTTGGGATTAGCTCCACCTCACAGTATCGCAACCCATTGTACCGGCCATTGTAGCATGCGTGAAGCCCAAGACATAAGGGGCATGATGATTTGACGTCGTCCCCACCTTCCTCCGAGTTGACCCCGGCAGTCTCCTATGAGTCCCCGCCTTGACGCGCTGGCAACATAGAACGAGGGTTGCGCTCGTTGCGGGACTTAACCCAACATCTCACGACACGAGCTGACGACAACCATGCACCACCTGTGAACCAGCCCCAAAGGGGAAACCGTGTTTCCACGGCGGTCTGGCACATGTCAAGCCTTGGTAAGGTTCTTCGCGTTGCATCGAATTAATCCGCATGCTCCGCCGCTTGTGCGGGCCCCCGTCAATTCCTTTGAGTTTTAGCCTTGCGGCCGTACTCCCCAGGCGGGGCACTTAATGCGTTAGCTACGGCGCGGAAAACGTGGAATGTCCCCCACACCTAGTGCCCAACGTTTACGGCATGGACTACCAGGGTATCTAATCCTGTTCGCTCCCCATGCTTTCGCTCCTCAGCGTCAGTTAATGCCCAGAGACCTGCCTTCGCCATCGGTGTTCCTCCTGATATCTGCGCATTTCACCGCTACACCAGGAATTCCAGTCTCCCCTACATCACTCTAGTCTGCCCGTACCCACCGCAGATCCGAGGTTGAGCCTCGGACTTTCACGGCAGACGCGACAAACCGCCTACGAGCTCTTTACGCCCAATAATTCCGGATAACGCTTGCGCCCTACGTATTACCGCGGCTGCTGGCACGTAGTTAGCCGGCGCTTCTTCTGCAGGTACCGTCACTTTCGCTTCTTCCCTACTGAAAGAGGTTTACAACCCGAAGGCCGTCATCCCTCACGCGGCGTCGCTGCATCAGGCTTTCGCCCATTGTGCAATATTCCCCACTGCTGCCTCCCGTAGGAGTCTGGGCCGTGTCTCAGTCCCAGTGTGGCCGGTCACCCTCTCAGGCCGGCTACCCGTCGTCGCCTTGGTGAGCCATTACCTCACCAACAAGCTGATAGGCCGCGAGTCCATCCCTGACCAAAAAATCTTTCCACCAAGGACCATGCGGTCCACGGTGCATATCCAGTATTAGACCCAGTTTCCCGGGCTTATCCCAGAGTCAGGGGCAGGTTACTCACGTGTTACTCACCCGTTCGCCACTAATCACCCCAGCAAGCTGGGGGTCATCGTTCGACTTGCATGTGTTAAGCACGCCGCCAGCGTTCATCCTGAGCCAGGATCAAACTCTCCGTAAAAAAATACAGACACAACCATCACGCCGACTGGAAAAAGTCGGCCGGGTTGCACCAAGTAAAAAAAATCCCGGCAAATTGCCCCAGGTCCCCGCACGGGGGTGCGGACCCTGAAACCATTCACCAATAAAATAAATAAATTGGTATCAACAAACTTGGCACACTATTGAGTTCTCAAACAACAGACGCTTCCAACCTCCACGACCCGGGCTTACCAACCGCCGGCGCTTCGCTCTGGAGCAACTTCACTACCTTAGTCCGGAAGCAACCCGGAGTCAATTCGACATCCGGTGTTCTTCCAAAATCCTTCTCGCCAACCCCCGCCCGTTTCCCTTTCGGGCTACGCTGCGGTGTCCGGCGCGAGAAACAACTCTACGCGCCCCGGCCCCGGAAGTCCAACCGGGCCCCTCCCCGCCGGTCGGAACCCGGAAACCCCGCAAAGACGGGGGCAACGGCCCCGGAACACCCGAAAAAGACGGAAATCGGGCCCATTTCACTGATTTGAGGATTTGAGTGCTGCATCACAGGCACCTGCCTCCGCCGGTCATAGACTCGGTACATGGCTGCACCTACCCCTCGGAACACCCGACCACAACCGGCGACCGACGCGCTGCAACAACGCCTTGGCTATGTCGAACCGATTTTCAACGCATCGATGGCCGGCGCTGCCGGCGGCTCCCTAGCCGCGGCGGTATCCGCAGCCGGAGGGTTCGGCATGCTGGGCATCGGAGGAAACGACACCAAGGAATGGATCGACCAACAATCCGAGCTTGCCACCTCGGCATCCCGACCTTGGGGCGCCGGCTTGATGGCGTGGGTCCTGGAGAAGTCACTCGATCCGCTGCACCAGGTGCTTGCCCACGGACCTTCCTTCATCTGTATCAGTTTCGGCGAACCTGGACCGGCCGCGCGGTGCATGAAGCCGGCGTGTGGGTAGGAATGCAGGTGGGCAATGCGGCGGAACTTGAACGTGCCCTTCAGTCCGACATCGACGTGGTCATCTGTCGCGGCAGCGAGGGCGGCGGGCACGGCCGGAACGAGGTTTCGACGCTCCCCTTGTTGCAACTGGCGCTCTCAACCACGGAGAAGCCCCTCATCGCCGCCGGCGGTATCGGCACCAAGGCAGGTGTTGCGGCGGTCCTGGGGGCTGGCGCGTCCGCCGCATGGATCGGCACACGGTTCGCCACGGCCACGGAGTCCCTGAGCCACCCGAACATCAAGCAGGCAATAGGCAGCGCCGGCATCGACGACACCGTATATACAAGGGCGTTCGATATCGCCCAACGCATTGCCTGGCCCGTTGAGTATGGCGGCCGGGCCCTGCAAAACGACTTCAGCGATACCTGGGCCGACGACATCGAAAGGCTCGGCACGGCAGTCAAAGAGGGTGGCGATATCACCAGGGCCGTCGATGAAGCGCGTGTGAAGGCCGACGTCAGCACGGCCCCCGTATATGCGGGGCAATCCGCCGGCTTGTCGACGACCGGGCAGAGCGCCGCGCGGATCATGGCGGACCTGGCCGGATTCCGTGAATTGCTCAACCGGGCGGCGGGCCGCTGGGAATCCCGCTAGGGAAACTCCTTATATACGGCTGTCTAGTAACCCAGCGGGGTGTTGTCGATCAGGCGGACCTGGCCGACCTTCGCGGCCACCAGCAGCAGGCCCTCGCCGGTGAAGGGGGTTTCCCTGCAGTTGAACGCGAGTTCCTGCAGCGTGTTGGGGTCGACGAGTTCGAAGTAGTCGAGCTCGACCAACGGTTCCTCCTCGAAGAGCGCCACGGCATCCTCCAGGAAGAGCGGCTCGTGCCGATCGGCCCGGACCTTGATCATGTTCATCGCCCGGAAAATGACCAGCGCGGCCTCGGCCTGCTCGGGGGTGAGGAATTGGTTGCGGCTCGAGAGCGCCAGGCCCTCCGCGGTGCGGATGATCGGCACCGAGCAGATCTCGACCGGGTAATTCAGGTCCTTGGCCATCCGGTTGATCAGCACCAGCTGCTGGGCGTCCTTCTGCCCGAAGTATGCGCTGTACCTCGCGGGAACGGGGCAGCTTGCCGGGGGCATGGCCAGGTGCAGCAGCTTGGCCACCACCGCAAGCATGCCGTCGAAGTGCCCGGGGCGCGAGGCGCCCTCGAACTTGGCGCCCAGCGCGCCCGAGTCCAGCTTCACCAGCGGGCGGCCGTCCGGGTAGACCTCGCCGGGCTCCGGTGCGAACACGATGTCCGCACCGGCGCGGGCCAGGATCCGGACATCGGCGTCCAGGGTGCGCGGGTAGCGTTCGAAGTCCGCGGCGTCGTTGAACTGGAGCTCGTTAACGAAGATGCTGACCACCAGCACGTCGTTTTGCGCGCGGGCCGTTGCCACCAGTGATTCGTGCCCCGAATGCAGGGCACCCATGGTTGGCACCAGTCCCAGGGTCGCCGTGCCCCCGGCCGCGGCCACCCGCACCAGGCGATCGGCAATGGCGGCCGAAAGTTCCAGGGCCGTACGGACTACCAGCGGTTCTTGGTTGCGTTTACCAGCGTCATTGCTCACCGACCCAGTTTATCGCCGGGCCGGCCGCGGGAGCCCGGTTGCTACGTTTGGTTGCGGTGGCTCAGCGTGCGGCGCCGTCGATGGCGGCCAGGATCGCCTCGAGCTTGTCCGTGCCGATCAGTCCGCGGGCGTTGGCGCGCAGCGCGGTGGCCCGGCTCATGGCCAGGTAGCCCTCGCGGGTGTCCCGGGCGACCCCGGCGGAATCCAGCGCGGCCTTGTGCTCGGCCACCGTTTGCACGTCCCCGCGGGCGATCGGGCCGGTCAACGCGCCCTCGCCGGAGGCCAGCGCATTCTCCAGGGAGGCGCGCATCAGCGATGAAAGCACCCGTTCGGGATGCTCGACCCCGATGCCGGACAGCAACCCCGCGGCCTGCCCGGCGATTGTCACCAGGTGGTTCGACGCGTGCGCCAGCGCCGCGTGGTAAATCACGCGGTCTTCCTCGGCGATGGCCACGGGTTCGCCGCCCATCTCCACCACCAGCGCCTGGGCGATGGGCAGCACCATGTTCGGTGCCGTGACCCCGAAGGCGCAGTCGTTGAGCCGCTCCAGGTCCATGCTCATGCCGGTGAAGGTCATCGCCGGGTGGATTGCCAGGGCGATGGCCCCGGCTTGGCTGGCGGGGGCCAGCACCTTGGTGCCGTAGCGCCCGGCGGTGTGCACCACCAGTTGCCCGGCCTGCCAGTGTCCGGCCGCTGCCAGTCCCGACACCAGGTCGGCCAGCGCGTCGTCGGGCACCGCCAAGAGCACCAGTTCGGCGCGCCGCAGGATCTCCGGGATTTCCAGCACCGGAACCCCGGGAAGCAGCATTTCGGCGCGTTCCTTCGAGGCCTCGGAAACAGCATGCACCCCGACGATCTGGTGTTCGGCGGCGCGCAGGGCCGCGCCGAGCACGGCGCCGACCTTCCCCGCCCCGATGATTCCGACGCCCAGGCGCCCGGGCCGCGATGCCTTCATCAGGCTTCCTCCAACCAGTGGTTCGTGTCTTTTTTCTTGCGTGCAACCGCTGCGCGGTCGGACTGCGCCAGGAAGAGGGCGCGCGCCTCGTCGAGATCCATTTGGTGCACCACCGGGGCCACCGGGCCGGCGATCGTCGCGAGCTGAAGCTCGGCCACGCCGAAACGCCTGGCCAGCGGGCCCTGGTACAGGCGGATGCCCTGGGTGCGTTCGTGCGGGACGATGGCCGTGGTGCGGTGGAACGCGCCGCTGCGGGCCACCAGCGCGGTGTCGGTGACGGCGTAACCCTGCCGGCGGTGGGCCAGCGGGGAAAGCGGGCGCACCCGGCGCGGGGAAACGATGAAACCGTGCCCGTCGCCGCTGCCGTTGATGGCCGCGGCGAAGAATTCGCGTGCGGCGGGGGTGCCCGGATCGGGCAGCACCACCGAAAGCACCGCCAGCACGTCCTCGTAGGTTCCCACGGGAAGCAGCACCGAGCGTTCCGCCGAATCCTCGGCGCCGGCCCCGCCGACGCCCGCCACGTTCACAGCGACCTTGTACCATCCGAAACGGCGCCAGAAGAAGGGGGCACTGACCTTGATGGCCTGCACGCGTCCGGGCGGGACGGTCTGGTGGCGTGTGTCAAGCAGCCCGTAGCTCAGCCGCAACCCGTCGGCGCTTGTTGCGGCCTTGAAGTTGTAGCCGGTGTTGATGTGGTTCCATAGCACCCCGCCCAGGCCCAGGAACGCCGGAATCAGGTAGACGGGGTTGAACCCGTCGAACGCCGACATGGAGTAGGCCAGGCCGGCGAGACCCAGCACGACGAACATCGTGACGGGGCGCAGCAGCAGCGAACCGACCAGCCGCCCCACGGGGACGGTTGCCACGACGTACTCGCTGGCAGCTTGCAGCTGTGCGGCTGCCGAGTCCGGCGCGTGGACGCCCCGATCGGCCCCGGCACCGTGTTCGGACGGTTCACCCTGTTCCGGGCCCGGTGTCCGGGACTGCTGCGGGGCTTCGGCCGCCTTCAATCCCGCCGCCCGCGCCAGGATGGTGTTGCGCAGCTGGTGCGCCTCTGAAAGCTTGATGTAGGAAAGGCTCATCGCCGCGGAGCCGGAATCGGCGACGTCGAAGCGGAGTTCCGCGAGCCCGAAGATGCGGGCGACCAGCGGCTGGGCGATGTCGATCGACTGCACCCTGTCGATGCGGGCTTGTCGCTGCTGGCGGAAGATCATGCCGGAGTTCACGTTCACGTGCCGGTCGGTGATTTGGTACTTGGTGAACCACCAGGAACCCAGGAATCCCAGCAGGATCAAGACCAGGATGCCCGAGCCGATGAGTACGGGCACCAGCAGGGACCCGCCGTCGACGAACTCCTCGCCGGGGTAGGGCCCCTCCCCGCCGAAGGACGAGGAAAGCGTGTTTTGCCCGTAGACGAACGCGATGGCAACCACCGCAAGCCAGCCGCGCACCAGCGGGGAGACGGGGTGGACCCGCTGCCACGGCTCCGCGTGGCCGTTTGCGGGTTCGCTTGCCGGCACGCTCACAGTCCGGCCAATCGCGATTCGCCGCGCGCGGCAAGCTGTTCGCGCAGCCGGGTCCCCTCGGCCATCGGAAGCCCGGGGATTTCGGCGGTCGCGTCGGCTGCCGCGGTGTGCAGCTTGACCTTGCACAATCCCAGCATCCTGTCGATCGGGCCGACGGCAACATCGACGAACTGCATGCGCCCGTAGGGCACCACCAGGACCTTCTGGAACATCAGGCCGTGGCGCACCAGCAGGTCATCGGCGCGTTCCGCGTATCCGATGGCGGCCACCTGGCGCGGAATCACGGCCAATCGGATGAGTTCGGCGGCAAGCACCACGGCCGGCAGGGCGATGCCCAGCCACAGCGGGTAGCCCGGCCACAGGCCGACCAGATGCAAAACCAGGGGTACGGAGAGCGCCGCCAGGGTGATCAGCACGGAGATTCCCCACCCCACCATGCGGACCTTCGCGTACTGCGGCGACACCCGCTTCCACTCGATCCCGGCCGGGTCAATTGGTTCCTGCGGCATAGCCTTCCTCGTCCTTGCCCTGGGCGCGACCCTCCGGGCTGGAGGGCTCCTCCGGGGGAAGTTTGCAGAACTGTTCCACAACCCAACCAACGATAGCCATGACCAGCGCCCCGCCGATCATCAACAAGGATGATTTCACCGCGTCGCTGCCCGTGCCGGAAGCGCCAATCAGCCCGACCAGGATGCCGACGTGCCAGCCGGCGATCGCGCTGCCCGCGTAGGTGCAGGACTGGGCCAGCACCAGGGTGCGGGCCGCGGCGATGGGGTTGATCGGGGCCTTGGTCTTGCCGCCGGTGTACCGCTTGACGCGGATGCCCATCACCAGGGTCAGCACTGTGGCCGCCCCCATGGTCAGCAGCGAGGTCCAGTGCAGCACCGGAACCGCATAGCCGTTGGAGGCCGTGATCGACTGCACCGTGTATCCGGCCGCCGTCGCCACGGCCAGGACCGTCACCACCCACAGTGGACGCAGTGAGTTCATGGTCTAGGCACCATCCCCGTAACGGGTCACGTCGGCGGAGTCCGCGGCCGCCGCCGCCAGTGCGGAAACAGGCCTTCCGGCAAGCATCGCGTCGGGTTCCATCCACAGCCACGGCACCAGCACAAAGCCGCGTTCCGCGGCGCGCGGGTGCGGCAGGGTCAGCACCGGGTCGTCGCTGCTGGTTTCCCCGTAGGTGATCACGTCCACGTCCAGGGTGCGCGGGCCCCAGCGCACCTCGCGGGTGCGCAGGTGGGTTTGCTCCACGGCCTGGCAGGCCGCCAAGAGTTCCAGCGGGGCAAGGCTCGTTTCGACGCGCACCACCAGGTTCAGGAAATCGGGTTGTCCCGCGGGGCCGCCCACCGGCTTGGTCACGGCCGTCCCGGAGACGGACACCAGGTCGATTCCCTCGGTGGCGGCGATTTCGGCGACGGCCGCCTCAAGCGTTCCGGCACGTTCGCCCAGGTTCGAGCCGAGGGCAAGGATGCAGGAGGCCATCTGGGTCACTCCCGTTCCCGGTAGATGTGGATGCGTACATCGGTGAACGGCACGGTGATCGGGGCCTTGGGCTTGTGCACGACGACCTCCACGGCCGAAACCACGGCGAATTCCTTCAGGATCGCCGCGGCGGTCTTTTCCGCGAGGGTTTCGATCAGGTCCCACGGGCCGTCCTGGATCTGCTCGACGACAAGTTCGCCCAGTTCCCCGTAGTGCGCAGTGTCTGCGACGTTGTCGCTGGCGGCCGCCGGCCGGATGTCGGTGTGCAGCACGATGTCGAGGGTGAAGGGCTGGCCGTCTCGCTTCTCGCTTTCGAAGACCCCGTGGTGCCCGATCGCCGTGATGCCGGTGAGCGTGATGGTGTCGGTGCGCATGCCCGTGCCCCCTAGAGCGCCGGGACGGTGGCCGCGGACCAGGCGCGGGCCACCTTGACTGCGTCCAGGTTGGAGGCGACGTCATGCACGCGCACGCCCCAGGCGCCGTTGGCCGCAGCCAGCGCGCTGGTGGCCGTGGTTGCGGCATCGCGTTCGGCCGGGGCGGCCGCCTTGCCGTCGACCGTCAGCAGCGAGCCGAGGAAATGCTTGCGGCTGGTGCCCACCAGGACGCGGTGGCCCAGGGCGCCGAAGCGGTCAAGGGAGCGCAGCAGTTCCCAGTTGTGTTCCGCGTCCTTGGCGAAGCCGAGTCCCGGATCCAGGATCAGCTGTTCGGGCCTGACGCCGGCGGCGGTGAACGTCTCGCGCAGGGCAAGCAGTTCCTCGATGACCTCGGCGACGACGTCGGCGTAGTTTGCCTCGGTGGTCATCGTGGCGGCATCCCCACGGCGGTGCATGAGCACGTAGGGGGCGCCGGTCTCGGCGATCAATGCGGGCATGTCGGCCTCGTGGGTCAGGCCCGAGACGTCGTTGATGATGTGCGCGCCGGCGGCAAGCGCTGCGCGGGCGGTGGAGGTGTGCATGGTGTCGACCGAGATGATCGCACCGGCCTTGGCCAGCGCCGCGATCACCGGGATGATGCGGGCCTGCTCGGTGGCGGGAGACACCGGCTCGGCGCCGGGGCGGGTTGATTCGCCCCCGATGTCGATGATGTCCGCCCCGCCGTAGTACATGCGCAGGCCGTGGGCAATCGCGTCGTCGACCTTGGTGTACCTGCCGCCGTCGGAGAACGAGTCCTCGGTGATGTTCAGGATTCCCATGACCAGGGTGCGGTCCGTGGGCAGGTCCGCCAGGGTGCGGGCGGTGGTTTTGCGGATGACGGGCAACGGGCTGGTGGCCGGGCCGGTTCCGGGGATCGCTCCAAGTGACAAGGTGACTCCTACTTTCCGAGGATGAGGCTCATGGCTTCCGCGCGGGTCGCCGACTCTCGTAGCTGGCCGCGCACGGCGCTGGTGACGGTTTTGGCGCCGGGCTTGCGGACCCCGCGCATGGACATGCACATGTGTTCGCATTCGACGACGACGATCGCGCCGCGCGGCTCGAGGTGTTCCATCAGGGCGTCGACGATTTGGGTGGTCAGGCGTTCCTGGACCTGTGGGCGCCGGGCAAAGACCTCTACGAGCCGGGCGAGCTTGCTCAGCCCGGTGACCTTGCCCTCCGGGCCCGGGATGTAGCCGATGTGCGCGCTTCCGTGGAACGGGACCAGGTGGTGCTCGCAGGTCGAGTAGAAGGGAATGTCCTTCACCAACACCAGTTCATCGTGTTCGATGTCAAAGGTGGTTCCCAGGTGGTCCGCGGGGTCCTCGTGGAGGCCCGAGAAGAACTCGGAGTAGGCCTTGGCCACCCGCTTGGGGGTGTCCTTCAGCCCGTCGCGATCCGGGTCCTCGCCGATGGCGTGCAGGATTTCCCGCACTGCCTTTTCGATGCGCACCAAATCTACGGCGCCGGGATTCCCGACGTTGGCTTCTTCTAACTGATCGATCTCGTTCACCTTCCCGATGATAGCCGAGTGCGGTTCGGGAGCTATTCGCCGGCCTTCTCGATGACGACGGCGTCCTGCTGCTGTCCGGCGATTTCCTTGGGGCTGAGCACCGGTCCCTCGCTGTGCACCGGACGGGTGTCCTTGCTCAGCCAGACCTCGCGCTCGGGGCGCTTGACCAGGTCGTGGAAGATCTCCTCGATCTCCTTCTGGTTCAGCGTTTCGTGCTCCAGCAGGGCCAGGGCCAGGCGGTCGAGCACGTGGCGGTTTTCGGTCAGTGCGGCGTAGGCCTCGTCATGGGCGGTGTCGATCAGCGATCGCACTTCCTCGTCGACCACGTTGGCCATGGCGTCGGAGTAGTCGCGGCTGGCGGCCTGGCCGTACATGGCGTCCCCGGAGGAGGAGCCCAGCTTCACGGCGCCGACGCGCTCGGACATGCCGTAGTCGGTGACCATCTTGCGGGCCGTCGCGGTGGCCTTCTCGATGTCGTTGGAGGCGCCCGTGGACGGGTCGTGGAAGACGATCTCCTCGGCGACGCGGCCGCCCATGGCGTAGGCCATCTGGTCGAGCAGCTCGTTGCGGGTCACCGAGTACTTGTCGTCGTCCGGAACCACCATGGTGTAACCCAGGGCGCGGCCGCGCGGCAGGATGGTGACCTTGGTGACCGGTGCGGTCTGGCGCATGGCCGCCGCGACCAGGGCGTGGCCGCCCTCGTGGTACGCGGTGATCTTGCGTTCGTGTTCCTTCATCAGGCGGCTGCGCTTCTGCGGGCCGGCCATGACGCGGTCGATGGCCTCGTCCAGGGCGCGGTCGTCGATGAGCTGGGCGTTGGAGCGCGCGGTGAGCAGCGCGGCCTCGTTGAGCACGTTGGCCAGGTCGGCGCCGGTGTAACCTGGCGTCTTCTTCGCCACGGCCTTCAGGTCGACGTTGGTGGCCATCGGCTTGCCCTGGGCGTGGACCTTGAGGATCTGCTCGCGGCCGATCATGTCTGGTGCCTCGACGGGGATCTGGCGGTCGAAGCGGCCCGGGCGCAGCAGTGCCGGGTCAAGGACGTCCGGGCGGTTGGTCGCCGCGATCAGGATCACGTTGGTGGTGGCGTCAAAGCCGTCCATCTCGACGAGCAGCTGGTTGAGCGTCTGTTCGCGCTCGTCGTTGCCGCCGCCGATGCCGGCGCCGCGGTGGCGTCCCACGGCGTCGATCTCATCGACGAAGATGATCGCCGGGGAGTTCGTCTTGGCCTGTTCAAACAGGTCGCGGACGCGCGAGGCGCCAACGCCGACGAACATTTCGACAAAGTCGGAGCCGGAGATGGAGTAGAACGGGACGCCGGCCTCGCCGGCAACGGCCTTGGCCAGCAGCGTCTTGCCGGTGCCCGGAGGGCCGTAGAGCAGTACACCCTTGGGGATCTTCGCGCCGACGGCCTGGAACTTGCCGGGTTCGCGGAGGAATTCCTTGATTTCGTGGAGTTCTTCCACCGCCTCGTCGGCACCCGCGACGTCGACGAAGGTCACCTGGGGCATGTCCTTGGTGATCAGCTTGGCACGGGACTTGCCGAACTGCATGACCTTGGAGCCGCCGCCCTGGGACCGGGCCAGGATGAACCAGAAGAGACCGGCAATCAGGATGAAGGGGATGAGCACCCCGAGCATGGAGAGGAACCAGTTGTTCTGCACGGGCTGGTCGGTGTAACCGGTGAGGTTCGCATTGTCGACGGCGTCAACGACCTGGGTTCCGCGCGGGAAGGAGTAGTAGAACGAGACGTTTTTGCCCTTGTCGACTCCGGCGACGTTCAGGGGTTCCTTCAGCGTCAGATCCACGCGCTGTTCGCCGTCGAAAATCTTCGCTTCGGAGACCTTGTCGTCCTTGAGCAGCTGCATGCCAACGCTCGTGTCAATGCGGCCGTTGTTTCCGCCCAAAAGCGTCGGAAGGAAAATAAGCAGCACAGCGGCACCCAGAAGCACCCATACGATCCAGCTATTAAAGATCTTTTTCGCGTTCATTGATTGGGGGTCCCGCCCCATCCCTCCTGCTTTCGGACGCATGTTCGCCCGGGCGCCCGGGCGACGCCACTACCTTCTACACGTTAATAAGTAAACGCCTTATTGGGATTCTACGGTTGGGCCGCGGGATAAGTTCCCCTTTGGGCGTAAGAAGACCCCTGGCCGCTCCCGCACGGGCGGGAACGGCCAGGGGCCTTACATATTCAGGAATTCGAGCAGAACCGGACTTTACTCGTAAACGTGCGGAGCCAGGGTGCCGATGAAGTCCAGGTTGCGGTACTTCTCATCGAAGTCCAGGCCGTAGCCGACGACGAATTCGTTCGGGATTTCCATGCCGACGTACTTCACGTCGATCTCGACCTTTGCAGCCTCGGGCTTGCGCAGCAGGGTGCAGATCTCGACCGAGGCCGGGCCGCGGGACTCGAGGTTCGCCTGCAGCCAGGACAGGGTCAGGCCGGAGTCGATGATGTCTTCAACGATCAGCACGTGCTTGCCGAGCAGGTCGGTGTCCAGGTCCTTGAGGATGCGGACGACGCCGGAGGACTGGGTGCCCGAGCCGTAGGAGGAAACTGCCATCCAGTCCATGGTGACGTGCGAGTGCAGTGCACGGACGAGGTCGGCCATGACCATGACCGCCCCCTTGAGGACGCCTACAACCAGGATGTCCCGGCCTTCGTAGTCGGCGTCGATCTGGGCTGCAAGCTCCTGGATCTTGGCCTGGATTTCTTCCTTGGTGTAAAGGACATGCGCGAGATCGGCGCTGACGTCTTTCGAATCCACGAGGGCTCCTGGTTCTGGGGTCGGGAATAGACCGGTCGAAGGGTTTTCTACTCAAGAACTAGAGTGCCACAGTCAACGGGCCGGTGGGGAGCGCCGTTGGCGTTCTTGCCGCGACTTGGCGGTAGTAGGCGTTCCAATGTGAGGCAATTCTCACCGCCTAGCCGGGGGCGGGTGCCGCCCGGGTGAACTTCAGCGTGGACCGCGACCCCGTCCCGGCGCGGTTCGCCGCAACCCGGACGGCCTGCGCGTGCCCGTCCAGCTGCACCGGTCCCGGGGACTTCGAATTGAAGACCAGGGCCTGCAATGCGGCGACCCGCTCGAAATCCGGGGCCGGTGCGCCGAGCTCCTGGACGGCCAGGCGCAGCACCCGTGAGCGCAGGGCGTCGGGCAGTTCCCGCAGCGCGGGCAGGTCCAGTGCGATGGCGCCGGGGCCTGAGATGTTCCGCACCGCCTCGAGTTCCTTCCCGGCCAGGAAATCCAGGTATTCGGCGTCCTGCCGGGCCAGGGTTGCCGTGCGGGCCAGGGATTCCGGGATACGTGCGCCAAGCACCTCCCGCAGGACCGGCATCAGCCGGTGGCGGACCTGGTTGCGCAGGTATTTCGGGTCGGCATTTGTCGGGTCCACCCAAAAGGCAAGGGACTCGTGTGCGCAGATTTCCTCCATGGCCGACCGGCCCATTCCCAGCAGGGGGCGCAGGTACGGACCGCGGACCGCGGGCATTCCGGCCAGCGACAGCGTCCCGGAACCGCGGCCCAGGCCGAGCAGCACCTGTTCGGCCTGGTCGTCGAGGGTGTGCCCCAGCAGGATCCGGGTGGCTCCGGTGGATTCCAGCGCCTGCCCGTAGGCCGCATAGCGGGCCGCCCGTGCCGCCTGTTCGTTGTCGCCCGCCACGTCGACCGGCAACACCAACACCGGGTCAAGGCCGAGGTCCCGGCATTGCCCCGCCGCCCGGGCCGCCACGGCATCGCTGCCGTCCTGCATGCGGTGGTCGACGATGACGGCCCCGACGCGCAAGTGGCCCTTGCGGTTCAGGAAGGCCGCGGCCGCGGCCAGGGCCAGCGAATCGGCGCCGCCGCTGCAGGCCACCAAGACGAATTCCCCGGGCGTGGTGGCGCTGCGGATGACGGTGCGGGCCGCTGCCAGGGCACGGGGAAGGTTCCCTCCCATTGCCGCCCTTAGGCGTCGCCGGCGGCGCTGATCCGTGCCGCCCATTGTTCGGGGTTGTGGAGCTCGGCTTCGGTGGGAAGGTTTTCCGCACGTTCCCAGACCTTGTTGAAGGTTTCCATGCCGAGCAGGGCGACGGCCTTGGACACGAATCGCTGACCGTCGGCGTATTGGCGCATCTTGGCGTCCATGCCCAGCAATTTGCGGATCCACTTCTCGACGGCGCCCCGATCCTTGCCGCGCCCGCCGAAGCGTTGGCGGATGGTTTTGACGGTCGGGACGATGCTTGGATCCACGGCGTCCATCACCACGTTTGCGTGTCCCTCAAGAAGCGACATCACGGCCGTGACGTGTGACAGGATTTCCTTTTGTTCGCTGTTCTGCAGGGCGGAGAGCAGTCCGAGGGAGGACTCGCCTTCCCGGGGCTCGGCCTCCTGGACGGCGGTTTTCGGGGTGCCGCCGACCAGGGATCCCGCCGCCGCCTTGATCCGTTCGCCCAGTGCATCGGGTTCGGCCAGCAGCGATTCGAGCAGCTGGGAAATCTTCCCGCGCAGGTGTTCGCGCAGCCAGGGCGCTGCGGCGAACTGCACCCGGTGGGTTTGTTCGTGCAGGGCCACCCAAAGGCGGAAGTCGTCAGGGTCGACCTTCAGCTCGCGTTCGACGGAAACGATGTTCGGGGCCACCAAGACCAGCCTGCCGCCCGGCGGAACGTCCCGGCGCAGCATTCCCGCAAAGGGGTCGTACTGGCCAAGCACCTTCGAGGAGAGGAATGCCAGGATGGCGCCCATTTCCACGCCAGTGGCCGTGGAAGAAAGGATTTGGGTGGTTTCGCCGATCTTTGCACCGCGGCTCTGCGCAAGCGAACGCATGGCCGGATCCAGCAGCGCCTCAAAGCTTTGCACGTTTGCACGGGCCCACCCCGGGCGGTCCACGATCAACACATGGGAGTCGCGCAGGTCCCGGGCTGCGTCGAGCCCCGTGATCCGGTGGACGTGGTCTACCGCGGCATCGGCCTTGAGGCGCAGGTCCGCAACAACCTCGGCGATTTGCGCGCCGCTGAGCTTTGGCCCGGCCCCAACCAGCGTTGCCGCGGTGTTGGCCGCGAGCTCCCAATTGATCAGCCGGAAGTCGGTGGTATCCATGTCTCCCATCCCATCACGATTAGCCGCGGACGGGGCGGATTGCGCGTCAAGCAAAATATGCAATGCGCGCAAGGGGTTCGGCTCAGCGGCAGCCGCATCCCGTCAGGTACGTGGCGGCGGCATCAAGGGTGTCCTTGTGCGGAGCCAGTTCGCCGTTGTGCGAGTGGACCATGATGGAGAAGCCAAGCGCCCGGCCGTCCTTGGTGAGCGTGATTCCGCTGAGGCTTGAAACATCGACCAGCGAACCGGTCTTGGCACGGACGATGCCGCGCGTGCTTGCTGTGTTCAGCCTGGTGCCCAGCGTCCCCGTCGCGCCCGCGACCGGCAATTGGTAGCTGAGGTCGCGCAGCGCCACGTGGTTGGAGGTCGCGGCGAATTTCAGGGCGTCGGCCAGGGTCAGCGGGGAGACCCTGTTGCCGTCTGCCAGCCCCGAGGTGTCGACAAGTCCCAGGGATTCGGAACGGATGCCGAGCTCGGCAATCTTTTCCTGCACCGCTTTCGCCCCGTGCTGGTAGTCCCCGGGGTTTCCCTTGGCGATGGCAGTGAGACGGCCCAGCGTTTCGGCAACGTAGTTGTCGGACACCTCGAGCATGAACCGCACCTGTTCGCCCAGCGGTGCGGAGGAGACGCTTGCCAATTCGGTGGCGCCTGCCCCGGCCTGGCCGCGTGAGATGTCCGTGGAAAGCCGTGGGGCCTTGGCGCCGGCACCCAGTGCGGTGCGCAGCGATTTCGCGAAGGAGGTTGCTGCTGCCATCGCCGGGTCCTTGACCCGCGGCGACTTGGGGCCGGAGTCGGCTCGGGCCCCATACAGCGCCAGGGGTGCGACGATGGCAATGTTGTTGGTTGTCACCAGGGACTCGTCCCATGCCGGGTTCAACCCCGGGCCGGTGAAAAGCGAATCGTCGACTTCAAGGGCCAGGTCCGGCCCCAGCTGTCCGGCGGCCTGCGCCTTGAGGATTTCCTTGGCGGCCCTGGCGGCAAGGGTTTCCAGTCCGGCGCGGCCGCTGACCGCAGTCGAATCCTTTCCGGAACCCAGCAGGACGTCGCCGCCGCCGACCAACACCAGGGTTTGCGGGTCCTTCAGCAGCACCTTGGTGGTGAAACGGTGGTCCTCGCCCAGCACGTCGGTTGCCGCGATGGCGGTGAGCACCTTAAGGCTCGAGGCCGGGATGCCCGCCTGCGAACCGGATCGTGAATAGATCTCCCGGCCGGTTGCGATGTCGACGACGCTGGCCGAAACCTTGCTGTCCGGTTCGATCGAGGAGAGAATCCCGTCGAGCCCGGCCCCCAGCACGCCGGCTTCCGGTTCCGGGGCCTCGGGGTCCAGCGGGGGCAGCGCCGTGGGGGTGGCCGGGGAAACCACCTGCGGGGCTGGCTGCGGTTCGACGGGCTTGGGGGCGGCCGTGCCTGCCATGACGGGGATCAGCATCAGTGCCACCATCCCGAGGGCAACACCAATTGCCAGCACCAGTGACCAGGTGCCCCACAGCGGGCGTGCGCGCTTCATTACAAAATCCCCGAAATCGTCGTAGTCAGTGTGCGCCATATACCCTTAAGCGCAGCACCCATAAGACTAGACGGCAATCGGATGCGCCCGCGTCCGCACGTGCCCCTGGTCACGAGAGTCGAGGAGACTTTTCATGAGCCACGACGTCACCATCGAGATCCCAGCCGGATCCCGCGTGAAGTACGAGATCGACCACGAGACCCACCGCCTGCGTCTGGATCGCGTGCTGTTCACCTCCATGCAGTACCCGACCCACTACGGTTTCTTCGATGACACCCTGGGCGAAGACGGCGATCCGTTGGACGCCCTGGTCTTCATCCCGGGCGTTGACCTGTTCCCCGGCGTTGTCGTCGAATCCCGCCCGATCGCCGTGTTCAACATGACCGACGACGGCGGCGGAGACGCCAAGCTCGTGTGCGTTCCTGCGGACAAGCGCTTCGACCACATCCAGGAGTTCGAGGACCTCGACGAGTGGCTCGTCAAGGAAATCGAGCACTTCTTCCTGCGCTACAAGGACCTGGAGCCGGGCAAGTGGGTCAAGGCCGAGGGCTGGGAAGGCCGCGCCGAGGCGGAAGCCGAGCTTGAGCGTTCGATCGAGCGTTTCAAGGCCCAGGCCTAAGGATTTTCCGGCAGCCTGCTGCCATTGGACGGGGTTGGTTTCCGCTCGCACTTGCGAGCGGAAACCAACCCCGTTTTGCCTTTCAGCCGAAGCCCAGCAACGGATCTTGCGGTGAATCCGCGCTAGGCCACGGCCTTCCATGCGTCGACCAGCAACGGCAGTGCCACCTCGAGCTCGGAGCGATCCAGCGCGTAGGGCACACGCAGCCAGCGGTCCAGCCCGTGGTCGTCGACGGCGAAGACCGAGCCCGGGGTCAAGACCAACCCGGATTTCTTGGCCTGTGCCGCAAGTGCCATGGAGCGCGGGGCCGGCAGGTTGCACCACAGCGACATGCCGCCGGCCGGTTTCCGGATTTTCCATTCGGGCAACGCTTCGACAAGGCCGGCGTGCAGCCAGTCGCGGTTTTCGCGCAGCCTGGTGCGCGTCGCTTCGTCGACGCCGGCCCGTTCGGTGATGAGCAGGCTAAGCACGATCTGTTCAAGGACCGGCGCACCGAGGTCCATGGTTGCCCGGCCCTGGTGGATGGCGCCAACCAAGGCGTGCGGCGCCCTGATCCAGCCCAGCCGCAACCCTCCCCAATAGGTCTTGCTGGCGCTTCCCACGGTGATGAGGTTGTTCGAGTACGCGGCCATCGGCGCCACGCTGGGCCTGGAATCCAGCCACAGTTCGGCGTTTGTTTCATCGACGATGCCGTGCACCCCATGCCGGTCAAGGGCCCCGGCCCAACGTTCCCTGCCCTCGTCGCCAAGAAGCGAGCCCGTGGGGTTGTGGAAGTCGGGCAGGCACAGCATGGCGCTGAATCCGCCGCGCGCCAATGCCGTCTCTATGCCCGGAACGTCGCTTCCCTCCGGCCCGATGGGTAGCGCCGTCAGCCGGGCGCCGTGCTGGCGCAGCGAGGAAACCGAATTGGGGTAGCTGGGGCTTTCGGCAAGCACCCTTGCCCCGGGCCCAAGGATGGAACGGGCAATGCTTGCCACACCCGAGAGCGCCCCTGCCGTGACGATGATTTGCTCGGGGCTCGTGGGCAGTCCACGGCGGACGTAGTCCGCGGCGATTACCTCGCGCAGCACCGGCAGCCCCAGCGGGTAGTAACCCATGCCGCCGATGTAGCCAGGAAGCTGGTCGAGGGCGCGTTCGTAGAATCCGGCAAGACCCACGGGAGCGGTCGGGGCCCCACATGTCAGGTCGATGCCGCCCGGGGCAACCAATTCCGGTGAACCTGCGGTCAACGGTTCTGACCCTCCCCCGACGTTGCCGCCGGGGATCCTGATCTGCGTTCCGGATCCCTGGCGAGCCTCGGCAAAACCGCGTTCGCGCAGTTCCTGGTAGGCGCGGGTGACGGTGGTGCGGCTCAATCCAAGGGCGCCGACCAGTTCGCGCTCGCTGGGCAGCATGGTTCCGTGCAGCACCCGCCCGTTGGTGACAAGTTGGCGGATTCCCTCGGAAAGCCAGGAGTAGGCGGGTTGTTCGCCGTGCCGTTCCCCGAGCATGCTGCTGAGGCGGCGCGCCGGCAATTGGCGCTGGGTCATACTCATGGGTCCAGTTTCCACCAATTGGCACTTTTTTCCAATGCCATTTTCGGGGAAGCTTGATGCATGACAAAGCGCAACACCCCCGAACTCGCCCGCCTCACCCCGCTGGAACAACTCCGCGCCGGCCGCATGCCCTACAGGCTTGTACAACTTTTCATCGGACTCACGCTCTTCGGCGTCGCGATGGCCGGGTTTGTCCGATCGGGCTTGGGTCTGGCCCCGTGGGATGTGCTCCACTACGGCGTCACGCTGCACACCGGGCTGAGTCTGGGAACCGTCGTGATCATCTTTGGCTTCATCGTGCTGTTGCTCTGGATACCCTTGCGCCAGATGCCCGGTCTCGGGACCATCGCCAACGTGCTGTGGCTCGGAATCGCCGCAGATTTCGCCTTGGCAGTCATTCCGCAGGCCGAGGGGCTTCCGGCCCAGATCGCCCTTTTCGCCGGAGCACTGCTGGTCAACGGACTGGGCGGCGGGCTCTACATCGGCAGCCAATTGGGCCCGGGCCCGCGTGACGGATTGATGACCGGACTACATGCCCGAACCGGCATAAGCCTGCGCTTGGCCCGCACCGGTGTCGAAGTCCTTGTCCTGGTGGTCGGCTGGTTCCTGGGTGGAATCGTGGGCTTCGGGACCATCCTTTATGCCCTGGCAATCGGTCCGGTGACCCAGTTCTTCCTTCGCTACTGCATCGTCGGGCTTTCGCAGAAGGCCCCGGTCGACCCTGTGCCGGCTGATGCCCCACTGGAATAGCCGACTCCGACTCCGACTCCGAGCCGCGCCCAACCTCCGGGTCGGGCGCGGCTCGGAAGTGCGTCCCCAAAGCCCTGCATAATTGGGTGTGTGTACGTAGTGACCTTAAAACAACGTGATCGCCGCGAAAACGGGGACCTCGGCGACGAATTGCTCCAGGCCTTGTCCGACATTCCGGCGCCCACCCCCTTCCAGCGTTCGGGACCAACGCTCATCCTGGGCTCGCCCGAAACCGCGGAAGATGCCGTGAGCGCGGTGCTTCACGCCTTGCGCCAACGCCACTGGGTGGTGGGGCTGGGGGTGGGAAGTCTCTATGAACCCGTTCCCCGCGATGCGCAATACCTTCAGGGATCCGCGCTCGGCTATGCGCAAACGGCAGTTGACCGTGCCGAACACACCGGCGACCGCGTTCCGCTGAGCGTCGTCGGCCCGGACATGCAGCTGGCCGGAGAGACCGAGGCGGTATTGCGCCTGCTGGGCCAAATCGTTGCCACACGAAGCATCGCCGAGTGGGCGGTGCTGGACCTGCTGACCCCCGGGGTGCGCGGCCAGCAAAAGCACGTTGCAACGGAACTCGGCATCAGCGCACAGGCCGTTTCCAAGGCAGTGGTGCGCTCGGCCTGGGTCGAAGAGTGGGCGGCGCGGCCCGCCGCGGCACGACTCTTGAAATGGATCGATGCCCCCGGAGCCGTTCCTGGGATCTAGCCAGGCTCCCGGTGGCGGCGTCATCCCCGTTCCCCGTTGTTGACCTGTGATTTTCGGACGTAGGATCGTCATACCGAAATCAAGAAAGATCAGGGGGCCGAAAGATTCTCGCCCTCCCGGACATTGCATCAGGAGCGCACAATGGTCCCCGACATCACTTGGCTTGCAGTGGTTGCCGCCACCATTTCCACCATGGTGGTTGGCTCGATCTGGTACACCCCGAAGGTCTTTGGGAATTACTGGATGCGCGTGGCCAAGGTTTCCCCCGGAGCCATGAAGAATGCGGTGGTCCCCATCCTGATCACCCTGGTGGTGAGCTTCATCAGCGCCTGGGTCCTGGCCGGGGCAACCTACTTGTCGTTCCAGTTCTACGGCGGATCGTTCCTCGCCAACGCGCTGCTGACCGCCCTGATCCTCTGGGGCGGCTTCACCGCCGCGCGATTCATCACCCACGATGCCTTTGAGGGGCGCCCCGTCGGCCTGACGGTCCTGAACTGCGTTCATGAACTTGTGACGTTCATGGTCATGGCACTGATCATCGGGCTCTTCGGCGTCTAGCCGCCGGACATCACCGGGCAGCGGGGGCCCGCTACTTGGCCGGGCTCTGGCCCGGCAACGGATCCTGAACGAATTCAAGCCACCCGATCGTGTATTTTCCGCCACGCTCGAAAACGTCGAAGGGCTTGCCCTCGGGATGGCTCGGGGTGCTCAGCACCAGCTGCGACCATCCACCAAGGGTGGAATCCTCGACGGGCTTCACGGTGTATCCGGCGTCCACGCCGAGGTCGCCCAGCTCGTCGGCCAAGCGCCCGAATTGCAACCCGACGGTATCGGTGCCGCCGATGGTGGTGACACGGCAAACCTCGATCTGGTTGCCGGCCAGCGTCGATTCAATCAGGTGGTCCATGGCCGCGGCGGCGCTTGCCTCCCCCGTGTTGCAGACGGCGTCCGGGGATGCGCAACCGGTCAGCAATGCCCCGGCGCTAAGCAGGGACAGGGCAAAGACTCCGGCGCGTTTCATGGGTTTAAGCATAGCCAGAGAAATGTGTTCCCCGTTTCGGCTGGTCAACAGGCACTACTTCCGGCTGCCGGAACGGCGGCCCAATAAGCTTTCGAATGGATTAAATATCGATCCGGACTCGTGGCCCGGTCGGGCCGCCCGGCACCAGACATGCGCATGGTGCCGGGCGGCCGCTGCCGGCTACGACTCGGTGTTTTCCAGAAGGCCCCAGAGGACCGCGGCCAGACCGTCCTGGTCCACGCCTTCGGTGACTTCATCGGCCGATTCCTTGACCTCGTCGGGGGCCTGGCCCATGGCCACCCCGCGGCCGGCCCAGGTGAGCATCTCGATGTCGTTGCGGCCGTCGCCCACGGCGATGGTGGCGTCGATCTCGTGGCCGAGCTTCGCGCGAAGGTCCTCGAGCCCGCTGGCCTTGGTGACGCCCTCGGCGGCGATGTCCAGCCAAGCGGTCCAGCCCACCGAATAGGTGACGCCGGCAAGCCCCATCACGCTGACCGCAGCGCCGAATTCCTCGGCCGTGGCGTCCGTCGAGAAGACCACAAGGCGCACCGCGGTTGCCTCGAGCATCTCGCCAAGGGTCACCGGGTTTGCCACGACGCCGAAGCTTGCATCCTGGAAGCGTTCCGTGGAGAGGAACCTGCCCTGGTCATCCTCCAGCGCATACTTGGCGGTGGGCAGGGCTTCGCGCAGGGCGTGCAGTGCGGGGGCGGGGTCGAAGGTCTTGCGTTCAACGACCTCGTAGCCCTCGTCCAGGCTTGCATCAAGGCGCACGGTCACGCCGCCGTTGCAGCACACCGCAAAGCCGTTCTCGATGCCGAGCATGCGGATCACCGGCAGGGTCGCGCCGAGGGAACGCCCGGTCGAAATGACCACCTCGTGTCCGGCCGCTACGATGGCGCGGGCCGAATCCTTCACGGCCCTGCTCATGGCCCCGTCGTGGTTCACCAGAGTGCCGTCCACGTCAAGGCAGATCATGTACTTTTGGGTTGCTTCTGACCGGTCTTCGATGCCGGTCCTTGTCATCACTGTCATTTATCCAGTGAAGCATCAAAAGCGAATTTTCGTCATGAGCTGGCGCACATCGAGGATTAAATCCGGATGAAACCGCGGTTAAATGCGCGGGGCGCCGCAATCCCCCTACTGCGCTTTCGGAACCGTCCCTGCGGGGGACGTGCAGCCGAAGGCGTGAACGAGGGTGCGGCGCCCGGCGGGCACCAAGCCTGTGGCGGTTGGCCTTAGATGAGCTGCATGACTTCCATGCCGCCCAGGTACGGACGTAGGGCAACGGGCACGTTGACGGTGCCGTCGGCGTTCTGGTGGTGTTCCAGGATGGCGACGATCCAGCGCGTGGTGGCAAGCGTGCCGTTCAGCGTTGCCACCGAACGGGTCTTGCCCGGCTTGCCGTCGGCACCGATTTCACGTTCGCGGATGTTCAGGCGGCGAGCCTGGAAGGTGGTGCAGTTGGAGGTGGAGGTCAGTTCGCGGTACGCGTCCTGGGTCGGGACCCAGGCTTCGCAGTCGAACTTGCGCGCCGCGCTCATGCCCAGGTCTCCGGCCGCGGTGTCGATGACGCGGTAGGGCAGCTCGACCTTGGCCAGCATTTCCTCTTCCCAGGCCAGCAGCTTGGCGTGCTCGGCGGCCGCGTCCTCGGGGGAGCAGTAGACGAACATTTCCAGCTTGTTGAACTGGTGCACGCGGATGATGCCGCGGGTGTCCTTGCCCGCGGAACCGGCCTCGCGGCGGTAGCAGGTGGACCAGCCGGCGTAGCGGGTGGGTCCGTCGCTCAGGTCAAGGATTTCGTTGGCGTGGTAACCGGCCAGGGCCACCTCGGAGGTTCCGACAAGGTACATGTCGTCGCGCTCGAGCTTGTAGATCTCGTCATCGTGCTCGACATCGAAGCCGGTGCCCTGCATGATCTCCGGGCGAACCAGGGTGGGGGTGATCATCGGGATGAACCCGTTTTGCACCGCCTGGTCCAGGGCCATGTTCATGAGCGCGATTTCAAGGCGTGCGCCGATTCCCTTGAGGAAGTAGAAGCGCGAGCCCGAAACCTTGGCGCCGCGTTCCATGTCGATGGCGCCGAGCAGTTCGCCCAGCTCGAGGTGGTCGCGGGGTTCGAAGCCGTCGGCGGAGAAGTCGCGCGGGGTGCCCACGTGCTTGACGACCGTGAAGTCGTCCTCGCCGCCGGCCGGCACGCCGTCCTGGATGAGGTTGGGGATTGAACGCTGCAGGGCGGTGTAGGCGGCTGCCGCTTCGTCGGAGGCGGCCTGGGCCGCCTTGACGTTCTGGGACAGTTCCTTGACCTCGGCGAGCAGGGCCTGCTTTTCCTCGCCCTTGGCCGCACCGACCTTCTTGCTGAAGGCATTCTGTTGGGCTCGGAGCGCCTCAAAGGATGCAATCGACTCGCGGCGCCGGATGTCGGCGTCCAAAATCGCATCAATCAGGGACTCATCCGCCCCACGGGCGCGCTGCGAGGCACGGAAGGTATCTGGATTTTCACTGAGTAGTTTTACGTCGATCACGACCTAAGCCTAGCAATCCCGGTTAGGCTGAGTGCACTATGCAACGCAATCGACTTATTGCCCTCGCTACGGCAGGCGCCGCGGGCGCCGCTGCGACTTTGAGTTGGCTCTCCGTGCGGAGGCTCGTTGACCGCAACCGGCCCGAGGTCCTGACGCCAAAAGTCGGTATCACGACGTCCGCCCGCAAGATTGCGCTGGTGCTCAATCCGACCAAGTCCGGCACCGAACAAGCGGCCTCCGCCGTTGAACACGTGTGTGCCGAAGCAGGGCTCGCCGCACCCATGGTCCTTGAAACCGAACCCGACGACCCAGGACAGGGCGCCGCACGCCGGGCACTGGATGCCGGATGCGACGTGGTCATCGCGGCAGGCGGCGACGGGACCGTCCGTGCCGTGGCAGAAGTCCTCAGGGGCACCGAGGCCAGTCTGGGGCTCATTCCGCTGGGCACGGGGAACTTGCTGGCCAGGAACGTGGATGTTCCGCTCGACGACATTGCAACGGCCGCCTTCGGTGCCGTCCGCGGCCCCGTGCGCTCCATCGACACCGGCAGCATCAGGCTCGAACATGTCGACGGCTCGGAAAGCGAACACGCGTTCCTTGTCATCGCCGGGGTCGGCTCCGACGCCGACGTCATGGACGACACCAACGAAGAGCTCAAGGCCAAGGTGGGCTGGCTCGCATATTCGGAGGCCGGATTCCGGCATCTACCGGGCAAACGCAAGAAGATTTCCATTGCCCTGGACGGCGGCTCCGAGCAGACCCGTAGTGTCCGCTCGGTGCTCTTTGCCAATTGCGGCAAATTGCAGGGCCTGGACTTGGTGCCCGAGGCAAAGATCGACGACGGTGTCCTGGACGTCGTCGTGCTCAGCCCCCGCAGCGCCGCCGGGTGGGGCTGGATCTTCCTGAAGACCGCGTTCAGGGCCCGCGGCGCGATTCCCGTGATGGGCTTCTACCCCTCGGCGTCGCTGTCGCTGCGCTGCCACGAACCGATGAACACGCAGATCGACGGGGATGCGACCGGGTTGGTGAACGGGCTCCGCGTTGACGTGAAGCCCGCCTCACTCAAGATCCGTCTGGCCTAACCGAGCAAACGTTCGCGGAGCCCGCCGACCCAGCTTTGCGCCCGGTTGAAGGCCTCGTCCGAGTTGTGCGCATCCACCGCGGAGGTAAGCCCCGCGGCGGCCGGGTACGACCCAAGGAAACGCAGATCCGGGCACACCCGGTGCAGCCCGGTGAGCGCGTCTGCGACCCGGGCCTGGGCCACGTGCCCGTCAACATCCACCGAGAAGAAGTAGCGGCCCATGCCCTCGCCGGTGGGTCGAGATTCGATGCGGCTGAGGTTCACGCCGCGGACCACGAACTGCTCGAGGATCTCCATCAGCGCGCCTGGCCGGTCCTCCGCCAGCGGCAGGATCACGGTGCTCTTGTCGATGCCCGTCGGCGCCGGGATCGGGCCCGGCCGGGTGACAAGGATGAAGCGGGTCACGGCGCCCTTGTAGTCCTCGATTTCCTCGCGCAGCACCTTCAGCCCGCGCTCCTGCGCCACCAGGGGCGAGCAGATGGCCGCATCGTGGTTGGATTCGCCGTCCAGCAAGGCGATAGCGCCGGCCGCGGTCGAGGACGCCGGAACGAATTCCGCTTGCGGAATATTCGATTCGGCCCAGCCGCGGCACTGCGCCCACGCATGCCCGTGGGTTGAAACGGTGCGGATCTGCTCCAGGGAATCAATGTTTTCCCGCACGGCCAGCACGAAGGTGATCGGGACCAGCGCCTCCGTCACGATCTGCAGCGCGTCGCCCGTGGCGATGGCATCGAGGGTGGTCGAGACGCCGCCCTCCACGGAGTTTTCGATGGGGACCATGGCGGCATCGGCCGCGCCGGAACGGACCTTTTCCAGCGCCGCATTGACGTTCGCCGCCGGGATGCGTTCGGAAGTGCGGGCGTCGGGGACCTGCAGCAGCGCTGCCTCGGTGAAGGTTCCGGCCGGGCCCAAGTAGGTGTAGATCATCGAACCGTTGGCTCCTGACCGTTCTCGCTGCGCAGCGGCAGGCCGGCTTCAAGCCAGTCCCCCATTCCGCCGGCGACGAGCAGGGCCGTGTAGCCCTGGGACACCAGCCATGCAGCGGCCTGGGCCGAGCGGCCTCCGGTCCGGCAGATCACATAGGTGTCTGTGTCAGGGTCGAGTTCCTCGAAACGTACCGGCAATTCCCCCAGCGGAATATGTACGGCGCCTGCGGCGTGGCCTTCGACCCATTCGTAGTCCTCGCGAACGTCGAGGACAAGCGCTCCTGCGGGCACCTGGTCGACGGATACGGTTTCAAAATCACTCATGATTCTCCTTGCGCAGGCGGCATTGTTCTTCTGCAATCCAGCCTATCGCTCCCCCGGGCCCGGTTCCCGTTTGCGTCGCGCCGGAAGCCTGGCGCACCCGGTGCCGAATGATCGGCGTCCGCCGGCCGCGACTCGTACTAGTGTCAATACGTGGGCGTCCCGACTCCCGCCATGAACCACCACGCATTCGACCCGCACCGCACGACCGGAGGAAACCACCTTGAGCGAGATTTCAGGACTCACCGCACTGGAACTCCGTGATGCGCTGGCCGCCGGGGAACTCTCCGCGCGCGAGGTCGGCGGGCACTTCCTGGGGCGCATCGAGGCGCTCAACCCGTCGCTGGGGTCGTTCATCACGGTGACGGCGGACCGGGCAATGGACGAGGCCCGACGCGCGGACGAGGAGTTTGCCGCCAAGCGGGAGCCGCTGCGGGCGCTGCACGGAATGCCGCTGGCCTACAAGGACCTACTTGATGTCGCGGGGGTTCCAACCAGCTACGGCACCGCCGCGCTTCCGGCCCAGGCCGCGGAGAAGGACAACGCGCTGGTTGCCACGCTCTCCGGTGCCGGGGCCATTTCACTGGGAAAGACGCAGGTTCCGGAATTCGGCCTGAGCTGCCATTCGGAAAACGACATTGCGCCTCCCGCGCGGAACCCGCTGAACCCTGCGCTTTCCGCGGGCGGCTCCAGCGGCGGCGAGGCCGCGGCCGTCGCCGCCGGCATGTTGCCGTTCGGCCCCGGCAACGACGGTGGAGGGTCGGTGCGCATCCCCGCCTCCGCCTGCGGGCTGATCGGGCTCAAGCCGGGCCTCGGCACCATCCCGAGCGACGTGCTGGACGGTACGCTGGATGCCTTTGGCGCTCCCCGGCTCACCGTCTCCGGACCGTTGGCGCGCAACGCCCTGGATGCCGCACTGCTCATGGACGCCATGATCGACCCGTCCCAGGGCACCTTCCTGGACACGCTGCGATCCGGCGGCATCGACTCGCTGCGCGGGCTGCGCATCGGGGTCAGCACCGACAGCCCCTTCGCCTCGGCCTACCGGATTTCACTGTCCCCCGAGGCGCACGCCGCCCTGAACAAGGCCATCGAGACCCTGAACCGGCGCGCACACCACGTCGAGGAGGCGGAAATCTACTACGACACGATGTATCCCGAGACCTTCTCCACCGTGTGGACCTCCGGACTGGCCGCGGCGCGGCTACCGCCGGGCCGCGAGGAAAAACTGGGAACGCTGGCCCGATCCTTCCGCGAGCGGGCCACCGCCCGCGAGGTCGCGGTCTCCCTGGCCGCCGCCGCCAGGCTCACCGAAATCGCCGCGGATTTCCGTACCCAGTGGGGCCGCTACGACGTGGTGCTCACCCCGGCCATGGCCCACACTCCCCCGGAAATCGGCTACTACACCTCGCAGGACGCCGACACCGACTACATGCGCCAGTGCCAGTACACGCCGTTCACCTCCATGGTGAACGTCTCAGGTTTGCCGGCCGTCACGGTTCCCACGCTGACAACCGCAGACGGCCTGTCCATGGGCGTGCAGATTATCGGTCGGGCGGGGTCGGAAATCCAGCTTTTGGCCCTCGCGGCGCAGCTTTCCGAAATGTGAGATTGGTCAACAAAGTGGGCATGACGCGCCTCACAGGCGAAAAATTGAAGCATGTCTACATCCACCCTGTCTAAGGACCAGTCCTCGACTGGCTTCTTCGGTCACCCCCGCACGCTGTCGAATCTCTTCAGCATCGAGATGTGGGAGCGCTTCTCCTTCTACGGCATGCAAGCGATCCTCGCGTACTACATGTACTTCTCCGTTGCAGAAGGCGGACTTGGACTACCCAAGGAACTGGCACTCTCGCTGGTCGGCGCCTACGGCGGCGCCGTCTATCTGAGCACCATCCTCGGAGCCTGGCTCGCCGACCGCGTCCTCGGATCCGAGAAGGTCCTGCTGTACTCGGCATTCCTGATCATGGCCGGCCACATCGGCCTTGCCTTGATCCCTGGCGCCGCGGGCCTGGCCATCGGCCTGATCCTTGTTGCCATCGGCTCCGGCGGCTTGAAGGCCAACGCCACCGCGCTCGTCGGCTCGCTGTACTCCAAGGAAGACACCCGCCGCGATGCAGGCTTCTCCATCTTCTACATGGGCGTCAACATCGGCGGTTTCCTCGGCCCGATCTTGACCGGCTTCCTGCACAAGACCTGGGGCTTCCACGTCGGCTTCGCAGCCGCCGCGGTTGGCATGGCCATCGGCGTCGCCATCTACATGATGGGCCGCAAGAACCTTCCGGCATCGGTCCACGAGGTCATCAACCCGCTGCCGGCCAACGAACGCATGAAGTACGTCTGGATCGTCGCCGCGTTCATCGCCGTGGTGGTTGCACTCTTCGCGTTGAAGATCGTCACCGTCGAAACCCTTGCCATGACGATCGCCTACGCGGTCATCATCGCCTCGGTCGTCTACTTCACGATCATGCTGCGCTCCAAGCGCATCACGACCACCGAGCGCAAGCACGTGCTGGCCTTCATCCCGCTGTACATCGCTTCGGCCGCATTCTGGGCACTGTTCCAGCAGCAGTTCACATTCATCGCCGTGTACTCGGAAGAACGCCTGGACCGCACACTGTTCGGCTGGGAAGTTCCGGCCTCTTGGGTCCAGTCGATCAACCCGGTCTTCATCATCATCCTGGCCGCCGCCTTCGCCGCAATGTGGACCAAGCTGGGCACCCGCCAGCCGGGCACCGTCATCAAGTTCGCGCTCTCGCTGTTCATCGTGGGACTGGCGTTCCTGGCCTTCATCCCGCTTGAGTCCTTCGAGAAGACCCCGCTGATGGCCCTGGTCGGCATCCTGATGCTTTGCACCCTGGCCGAGCTGCTGCTGAGCCCGATCGGCCAGTCCGTGACCACCAAGCTGGCCCCGGCGGTCTTCGGCACGCAGATGATCGCGCTGTTCTTCCTGTCCATTTCGCTGGGCACCACCCTGGCCGGCATCCTTGCCGGCTTCTACACCGAGGGCAACGAGATCACCTACTTCCTGGCCCTCGGCGGAACCGCCATTGTTCTGGGCCTCGCCCTGGCCATCGGCGCACGTCCGCTGAAGAAGCTGATGGGCGAGGTCCGCTAAGCAGCGCACCGAGCCCCAACAAAAATGGTGGTTTTGCCGAAATGAACTGGCCCCCGAAAGTTGGACTCGGTAAGTAAAAGTCTACGCAGCGAGTGCCTGGGCCCGATATTCCATCGGGCTCAGGCACTCGAGCGTTAACGAGATGCGCTCGGTGTTGTACCAGCGGATGTAGTCCTTCAGGTCGGTGGTGAACGCCTCGATGCCGGCGTGCTCGTGGTGGTGGAACATTTCTTCCTTCAGGTGCCCGAAGAAGTTCTCCATCACCGCGTTGTCCAGGCAGTTGCCCTTGCGCGACATGGACTGGGCCATCCCGGCGTCGCTGAGGAGCTTCTGCCAGCTGGAGTGCTGGTACTGGAATCCCTGGTCCGAGTGCACCATCGGGGCCTCGCCGGCGGCCAGGGTCTCGATGGCCCCGATGAGTGATTGGTTGGTGAAGGCGACGGTCGGCGACTCCGAAACCGAGTAGGAAACGATCGAACGGTCAAAGAGGTCCATGACGGGCGAGAGGTAGACCTTGCGGTCCGCGACCTTGAACTCGGTCACGTCGGTCACCCACTTCAGGTTCGGCGCCGCGGTGTCGAACTCGCGCTTGAGCTTGTTCTCGGCGATCTTGCCGACCTGGCCCTTGTCGGAGGAGTAGCGGCGGCGGCTGCGGACCGTGCAGGCCAGGTTTTCCTCGCGCATCAGTTTCAGCACGGTCTTGCGGGCCACGTGCCGGCCCTCGCGGGCCAGGGTGGCGTGGATGCGCCGGTGCCCGTAGCGGCCCTTGGCCTCGGTGAAGATCCCGTGGATCCGGGTGCGGAGTTCCGCGTGCCGGTCAGGGGTCTTGAGTGCTGCCTGGCGGTGGAAGAACGTGGAACGGGGCAGCCCTGCCGCGGCCAGGAGCAGGGGCAGGGGGTGGGATGCCTTGAGGGCGATCACCGCGCTGATCTTCAGCGCGGTGGGTGGTTCCTCAAGGCCCGCACTTTTTTTAGGTAGGCGTTCTCGGCCTGCAGGCGCTGGTTCTCGCGGCGCAGCTTCTCGAGCTCTGTGAGTTCGGTCGGCTCGGGACTGGATGCCGCCCTCGGTCGGCCCTTGGGCTTGGGGCGCAGTCCGTCCTCGCCCTGTTCCCGGTATATTTTCGCCCAGTTGCGGACCTGGGCCGGGGAATTCAGCTGGTGCTTGAGGGCAAGGTCCATCGCGGTCGCATCGCCGGAGAGGTACCGGCGGACGAGCTCGAGCTTGAACTCGAAGGAATACACCTGCTTGGTCGGTTTGCCTTCCAACGCTGCCCTACCCCAAATCCTGAAACGTTCCCCGAGCTTCTCAACGGCACCGGCGCTGACTCCAAGTCTTGAGGATACCGCGACATGCCCGAATCCTTCCTCGAAGAGATCGACGGCGGCCAGCCGTTGCTCGGCGGTCAATGAACTATGTGGATACATGAAAAACTCCCCGGAAGTATGGAACTGAATTATTCAGTCCAACTTCCGGGGAGCAGTTCAAAATGCAAAACCACCATTTTTGTTTCCACGAGGCTCGGCGGGAACGCCGCCGCCGTTCGTCGTCTAGAGACTGACGCTTGCAGCGCCGGCAAACGCCGCCAAGAATCCGGCGAAGACCAGGAACCCGATGGCCAAGCCCACGTAGCCTGTGACCAGGCCGGCAATGGCGAAGCCCCGGTGCGGCCTTTCACGGCGCAGCGACAGATGCCCGCAAACGACGGCGGCCAGCTGGGGCAGGAACAGCATGCCGGTGGTCAACAGGCCGAGGATGCCCGCCACCATCGAGATGATGCCCAGGACATTCGAAACACCCGTTGCGGATGCGTGGCCCATCGGCTGCCCGTGCATCGGCTGCTGCTGCGCATAGGGGCCGGCCTGCGGATTCACCTGCGGCGCGTGGGGCGGCTGGTTCGGGTACGGGTTCTGCGGGGTTCCCGGCGGGGCGTACAAGGGCTGGTCCTGGTACGGATTTCCGACCGGGCCCGGCCGGTTGTCCGGCGCGGGTGCCGCCTGGGGACCCTGCGACCACCGGGGATCGTGCGGATCGGCAAAGGATGGCTCGTTCGCGTCGTTGTTCTTCGCGTCCTTCGGGTCCTTCATGGCCTACTCCCAACACCAACCGACCACGGCCTTCGCACGCGGTTTCACTCTCCACTTTATCCAATCGCCGCCCTCAGCACGTTCACACCGGCCACTCAGGATGCGATGGAAGAGTTGGTTCCATGGGCAAGAAAAGCAACACGAAAACCTCGAACGACCACGGCCAACACCGGGCGGTGCCGCCGTATCTGCTGGCGTCCATGGCCGCATGTGACGGTGCGTGGGAGGCCCCGGAATCGATGCGCACTTTCATGGCCCGTGCACCGCGCGGCGAAGCCAACGATCCCGTCGGGCCGCGGACCCGCACCCGGATTGCCGCCCGCGCCAGGCAAACGCTCCTCCTTGACCAGGCTCTGCGCCACGAACGCCAGCGCGGGGAAACCCCTGCCCAGGCAATCATTATCGAACCTTCCGGAAGCCTGCAACGCACCATCAGCGATGCACAGGGGGTCGAGGTCACCCCGGGCATTTTGGCCCGGGCCGAGGGCGGGGCCCCGGTCGACGACGACGACGTCAACCGGGCCTATGACGGACTCGGCGCAGTCCATGAATTCCTTGCAGACCAGTTCAAGCGTTCCAGCCTGGACGGGGCCGGGCTCGCGTTGCGCGGCACCGTGCACTACGGCCAAGAGTACGACAACGCGTTTTGGGACGGCACGCAAGTGGTCATGGGCGACGGGGACGGGGAGATCTTCAATTCCTTCACCTCCTCGCTCAGCGTCATCGCCCACGAACTGGGCCACGGGCTGCTTCAGTACACGACGAATCTCAAGTACCGCGGCCAGTCCGGGTCCTTGAACGAATCCATTGCCGATGTCCTGGGAGCACTCGTGGAACAATTCGCCGCCGGCGAGGATGCAGCCAGCGCCAGCTGGCTCATCGGCAAGGGCCTGTTCCACCCGCGGGTCAACGCCAAGGCGCTGCGATCCATGGCCGCGCCGGGCACCGCCTACGACGACCCCCTCATAGGTCGTGACCCGCAGCCGGCCCACATGGACTCCTACATCCACACCAAGGAGGACTCCGGTGGCGTGCACCTGAACTCGGGCATTCCGAACCACGCGTTTTACCTTTTTGCAACGGCACTGGGCGGCCACGCGTGGGAACGTGCGGGGTCGGTGTGGTTCAACGTCGTCGTCACCCGGTCGATTCCGGAAGATTCAAACTTCGCGACCTTCGCCGGGCAAACGCTCTTGCAGGCCCGCCGGGACTACGGCGTCGGCTCGGTGGAGGACAAGGCGCTGGCCGCAGCCTGGGATGGCGTGGGAGTGGTTCCGCAGGTCAAGGACGAACAAGAAGCCGCGTGAAACCATGAACGAGTTATTCATTGTGCGGGTGCAACGCAGCGGCGGGGTGGCAGGCATTTCCCGCGCTGGCGTTCTTGAGCTTCATGTCCACGATTCGCCGCCGGAAGACGAGCCCTGGGTTCGACTGGCGAACGGCGCGTTGGAACAGCTTCGCCGCCTCGACACCGACGACGGCGCCGGCCAGGTCCGCGATGCCTTCAACTGGTTCCTCTCCATCGACGGGGAGGACCACCGGGTGCCGGACACCCTGCTGACCGGACCCGCCCGGCAGCTGGCCGAACACGTGATTCGCACGGCCCGTTGATCCCACGGCCCGTTGAACGGGCGGCGCCGGACGTCACATGAGAATATTGGATCATGTCTCACCCTCGAGCCGGCACCCCGGCACTGCCCCAGGACCTGATCGATCTTTCCGCGGTTCGCGACGCCTACTTCTCGATCCACCCGGATGCCTCCGACCCCGCCCAGAAGGTGGCCTTCGGAACCTCCGGACACCGCGGCTCCTCGCTGAACGGATCCTTCAACGAGGACCACATTGCCGCAATCACCCAGGCCATCGTCGAGTACCGTGCCGGACAAGGGATCGCCGGGCCGGTCTTCGTGGGCAAGGACACCCACGCACTCTCGGACCCGGCGCAGGACACCGTCCTTGAGGTCCTTGCCGGAAACGACGTGGTCATCCTCGCCGATTCGCGCAACGGCTGGACCCCCACCCCGGCGCTCAGCCACGCGATCCTCACCCACAATGCCAACCCGTCGGCCGCCCGCGCCGACGGCATCATCATCACCCCGTCGCACAACCCGCCTGCCGACGGCGGCCTGAAGTACAACCCGCCGCACGGCGGCCCCGCGGACACCGACGCCACCTCCTGGATCGCCGGCCGCGCCAACGAACTGCTGGCCAACGGGCTGCGCGGCGTGAAGCGGACCTCCCTGGGCGCAGCCCGGCTGACCGGCAAGATCGGCGCCTTCGACTTCATGGCCTCCTACGTCAACGACCTGCCCTCGGTGCTGGACCTGGACGCGATCCGCAACGCGGGGCTGCGCATCGGCGCCGACCCCATGGGCGGGGCCTCGGTCGACTACTGGGCGGCAATCGCCGAAACCCACAGGCTCGACCTCACGGTGGTGAACCCGGAGGTCGATCCGCGTTTTGCGTTCATGTCGCTGGACACCGACGGCAAGATTCGCATGGACTGCTCCTCGGCATCCGCCATGGCCTCGCTGATTGCCCGCCGCGATTCCTTCGACATCGCCACGGGCAACGACGCCGACGCCGACCGCCACGGCATCGTCACCCCGGATGCCGGGCTGATGAATCCCAACCACTTCCTGGCAGTGGCCATCGACTACCTGTACGCCAACCGCACCGGCTGGAACGCCGACGCCTCGATCGGCAAGACCCTTGTCTCCTCCTCCATGATCGACCGCGTCGCCGCGCAGCTCGGCCGCAAGCTGGTGGAGGTGCCGGTGGGCTTCAAGTGGTTCGTCCCGGGCCTGCTGGACGGCTCCGGCGCCTTCGGCGGCGAGGAATCCGCGGGGGCATCGTTCCTGCGCCACAACGGCAAGGTGTGGACCACCGACAAGGACGGCATCATCATGTCCCTGCTGGCCAGCGAAATCACCGCAACCACCGGCTCCACCCCGTCCCAGCACTACGCGCGCCTGGTCGAAACCCACGGAGCGCCCAGCTACGCGCGCATCGACGCCCCGGCCACCCGCGAGCAGAAAGCAAGGCTCGGCAGCCTGTCGGCAACCGACGTTTCGGCCGACGAGCTCGCCGGAGAACCCATCACGGCACGCCTGACCGAGGCCCCGGGCAACGGGGCGAAGATCGGCGGCCTGAAGGTCACCACCGAAAACGCCTGGTTTGCCGCGCGCCCCTCCGGGACGGAGGACGTGTACAAGATCTACGCCGAGTCCTTCCTCGGCGACGAGCACCTGGCCCGGGTGCAGGCCGAGGCCAAGACGATCGTTGATTCGGTCCTCGGCTAGGAGCATGCGGACCAAACGGCGGGCGGCCGGCGGGAATCGAATGGATTCCCGCCGGCCGCCCCCGTCTTGGCCACTTTGGCCTTCGCCGCCTAGAGCAGCTTGTCGATGATCTTGCTCTTCGCCCAGGTATACGGCGGGTAGATGGCCTTGAGCGTGTCGACCACCGCGGTCTTGGCCATGACCGGGCGCATCTGCGAGAGGCGCTCGAAACCGTGGCGGCCGTGGTAGGAACCCATGCCGGAGGCCCCGACCCCGCCGAAGGGAAGCCCCGGCACGGCAACGTGCAGGTTCGGGGCGTTGTGCACGATCGCACCGGCACGCACCTGGTCGCCGAAGGACGACTGCAGGCGCGGGTTTTCGCTGAACAGATAGGCGGCCAGCGGGTTGGGGCGCGAGTTGATGAAACGCACCGCCGCGTCGAAGCTGTCGACCTTGAGGATCGGCAGGATCGGCCCGAAGATTTCCTCCTGCATGAGCGGGGAGTCCGGATCGACGTTGATCATCACCGTGGGTTCGATCTTGAGCGTCGCCTCGTCGTATCCGCCGCCGATCACCACCTCCCCGTGCTCCAGGTAGGAGACGAGCCTGTTGAAGTGCGCCCGGTTGACGATCCGCCCGTAGTCGCGGCTGTGCATCGGGGACTTGCCGTAGAACCCGGTGATGGCCTTGGCGAGCTGCTTTTCCAGGGGCTCGGCCGCGTTCCCGACGGCCAACACGTAGTCGGGTGCCACGCAGGTCTGGCCCGCGTTCATGAACTTCCCGTAGGCCAGGCGCCTGGCCACGGCCGCGTGGGAACCGTCCATCACCACGGCCGGGGACTTGCCGCCCAGTTCCAGGGTGACCGGCGTCAGGTGTTCGGCCGCTGCGCGCGCCACGATCCGCCCGACTTTTTCCCCTCCGGTGTAGAAAATGTGGTCGAAATGCTGCTCCAGGAGGACCTTGCTGGTGCCGGCGCCGCCCTGGATCACTGCGTAGGCACGCTGGTCCAGGAACTGCGGGAGCAGCTTCCCCAGCGCGATCGACGTGGCGGGGGCCAATTCGGAGGGCTTGAGCACCGCCACGTTGCCCGCGGCGATGGCCGCAACCAGCGGGGCGAGCATCAGCTGCAGCGGGTAGTTCCACGGGCCGATGACCAGCACCACGCCCAGCGGCTGCGGTTCGATCTTGGCCGCCGCGGGATGCAACGCCAGCGGGATCTTCACGGCCTTGGATTCCATCCACTCCGAAAGGTGCAGCTGGGCGTGGTCGATCTCGGCGCGCACCATGTCGATTTCGGTAAGCTTCGCCTCGACGGCGCTCTTGCCCAGGTCATCGGCCAGCGCATCGATGAAGTCCTGCTGGTGCGCATCCAGCATGCGTTCCAGGGCCTTGAGCTGCGATGCCCTGAAGCGCCGCGGGTGCGCCAAACGCGTGGCCACCACATCGTGCATGGCGTCAACGATTTCGATGATTTTTGCCGGATCCTCCGCGACGACCCGGGGTAGCTCAAGCTCGTTCAACGCCGCGCTCTCGAGGGGAGCCACGGGTTCGGAATTGGAAGGAAAAATGCCCATACCCAGAGCCTACGGCGAGGCCAGCCGCTCCGACAGTGTGCCGCGCCCGGCGTGCCGTACCCTAATCGCCGGCGGAAGAAATGTAGTTGCACTGCAGGCCCGGTCGTGGGATAGGCTCGCGCTTAGTGACACGGGGTGTTGGGCGCATGGGCGCCCAACTGAGATAAGACCCGTCGCACCTGATCTAGTTCGTACTAGCGGAGGGATGTTGCTAATGGAATCCATTGCGCCTTCATTTGTTGTAAGCCCCGGCGAGTTGGCCGACTGCGTGTCGGCCCTGCGCGCCTCCACCCCCCTGATCCAGTGCATCAGCAACAGCGTGGTCACCAATTTCACGGCCAATGTGCTGCTGGCCGCCGGCGCCTCGCCGGCCATGGCCGACCTGCCCGGGGAGGCCGGCGATTTTGCCGCGATTGCCTCCGGAACCCTCATCAACCTGGGCACCCCCTACGCCGAACAGCGTGCCGGTGCCCTTGAGGCCGTCACTGCGGCCAACGCCGCGGGCACGCCATGGGTACTGGACCCGGTTGCCGTGGGGTCCCTGCGGGTCCGCACCGAGCTGGCCTTCGAGCTGCGCGGTCTGAACCCGACAGCCATCCGCGGCAACGCCTCCGAAATCATGGTGCTTGCGGAGTCCGGCAACGGCGGCCGCGGGGTCGAGTCCACGGATTCGGTGGAATCCGCCGCATCCCATGCCCGGTCCCTGGCCTTGCTCACCGGTGCCGTCGTTGCGGTTTCCGGCCCGCGGGACCTGGTGACCGACGGCACGCGGACCGTGCTGGTGCACGGCGGCAGCAGCCTGTTGACGCGTGTGACCGGCGGCGGATGCGCCCTCGGGGCAATCTGCGCGGCATTCCTTGCGGTCCACGACGACCCGCTGGTCGCGACAGTCGCGGCACATGCGTTCTACTCGGCCGCCGCCGAACGCGCTGAACTTCTCAGCAACGGGCCCGGCACCTTCGCCGTGAACTTCCTCGACGCGCTGGCCCTGGTCGGCCCGCAGGAACTCAAGGAAAAGGCGGTGCTTTCCTGATGCGGGAACTCAGCGTCTACCTGGTTGCCGATTCGGCCTCGACCGCCGGCCGGCCCCTGGATGAAATCATTGCGGCCGCGGTTGCCGGCGGAGTCAAGACGGTCCAGCTGCGATGCAAGGACATGCCGGCGGCCCAGTTCCTGGAGGTGGTCCGCAAGTCCTCCGTCCACACCGCCGGACGCGCCGACCTGCTGGTCAACGACCGCGTCGACGTGTACCTGGCGGCCCGAGCCGCGGGCGCCAGCGTGCAGGGTGTGCACATCGGCCAGTCCGACATCCCCGCCGAACTGGTCCGCGCGCTGATCGGCCCCGACGCGGTGCTGGGCCTGAGCGCCTCCAAGGATGCGCAGATCGCCGCCGCCAACGAACTCAACGCCCGCTTCCCCGGCACCATCGACTACCTGGGCGTCGGGGCGGTCCATGCAACCCCCACCAAGAAGGACCATCCCGAACCGCTCGGCCATGCGGGCCTGGCCCGGGCCGTCGGCCAGAGCACGCTGCCGTGTGTGGCCATCGGCGGCCTCTCAATGGCCGACGTCGACGGCATCGTCGCCAGCGGGGCGGCCGGCATGGCCGTGGTCCGCGCGATTTGCGCGGCGGAGGACCCGCAGGCCGCCAGCAGCGAACTGCTCGGCGCCTGGGAAGGTGCGACCCGATGAGCCAAGACATCAAGAACATCCTGTCCATTGCGGGTTCCGACCCCTCCGGCGGCGCCGGCATCCAGGCTGACCTGAAATCGATTGCCGCCTGCGGCGGCTACGGAATGGCCGTCGTCAGCGCGCTCACGGCCCAGAACACCCACGGGGTGCGGGCCGTCCACGTGCCGCCGGCGCCATTCCTGAACGAACAACTGCTTGCGGTGTCCGACGACATCGCCATCGATGCCATCAAGATCGGCATGCTGGCCAACGCAGGCATCATCGGAACGCTTACCGACTGGCTTGCCGCAGTGCGCCTCTCCTCCCCGGTTCCGGTGGTCCTTGACCCGGTGATGATCGCGACCAGCGGGGACCGGCTGCTCGACGCCGATGCCGAGGACGCCCTGCGCCGGCTCATGGAACACGCCGACGTGCTGACCCCGAACATCCCTGAGCTTGCCGTCATCGCCCGCGCGGAGGCCGCAACGACCTGGGAGGAAGTCGTCATCCAGGCCAGGCAGGTCGCCGCAACATATTCGGTGCTGGTGCTGGCCAAGGGCGGCCACCTGGCCGGCTCGGACTGCCCCGATGCGCTGATCGATGCCGACGGGGTGCTGCACGAGGTCGTCTCCCCGCGCCTGGACACCGGGAACACCCACGGCACCGGGTGTTCCTTCTCCTCGGCCCTGGCAACGTTCTACGCACGGACCGGCGACTGGGTCCAGTCGCTCACCGCGTCCAAGCGGTGGCTGACAGCGGCGATCGCCGGAGCGGACCAGTTGCGGGTCGGCAGCGGGCACGGCCCGGTCAACCACCTGGGCCAGCTCTGGGCCGGCGCACCGCTGGCGACCGCCAACGACTCGATGTGGCTGTGGTGGGAAGCCATCGAATCCATCCGCAGCGGAATCGACGGCCTTGCATTCATCCGCGGGCTGAAGGACGGCACGCTGGGGCGCGCGGACTTCGAGGACTACCTGGGGCAGGACGCCCTGTACCTGCGCACCTACGCGCGGGTCATGTCGCGGGCCTCTGAGCTGGCGCCGACCACCGAGGACCAGCGGTTCTGGGCGGCGAATGCGAGCGGCTGCCTGGAGGAGGAGCTCAAGCTGCACCGCGGGCGGCTGGAGGAACGGGTTCCGGAACCCAGCGCCACAACCACCGCCTACCTGAACCACTTGGTGTCGTGCTCCAACGACTACGCGGTGCTGGTTGCCGCCCTGCTTCCGTGTTTCTGGATCTACCAGGACGTCGGTTCGCGGCTCGCCGCGGCAAACCACGACTCCCACCCGTACAACGACTGGCTGGCCACCTATTCCTCCCCCGAGTTCGACAAGTCGACGGCCCAGGCCATCGAGGTTGCCCGGGTGCTCTTCGACGCGGCGGACCAACGGACGCGCACGAACATGTGGAAGGCATTCGAGGCATCAAGCGCCCACGAGCTGTACTTCTTCGCGCAGACGGCCGCCGACCGGCAAGGTGTCGATCACGGAACCAAGTGAGTAAAATGCCAAACGGGTTTCAACGTATTTCGTTCCACGTGAAACCCGTTTGGCATCACTCATCTTGAACTCTCGCGCCCGGAAGGCACCCATGAGCAACCGATTCGGCATTGGCTGGAAACTGCACGGCAACGGCAAGACCATTACTCCCGGGACGGTGGTTGCTCCCGACGAGCGCCTGCATTGGCCGCAGACCATCTCCATCGGCGTGCAGCATGTCATGGCCATGTTCGGTTCCACGGTCCTGGTCCCGGCCATCACCGGTTTCCCGGCGACCACCACGCTGTTCTTCTCCGGCGTCGGCACCCTCCTGTTCCTGGTCATCACCGCCGGCCGGGTGCCAAGCTACCTGGGTTCTTCCTTTGCCTTCCTTGCCCCGGTGTCCGCCGCCATGGCCTCCGGCTACGGCATGGCCGGCGCGCTGGGCGGGATCGTGGTTTCGGGTGCCGCACTGTTCGTCATCGGGCTGATCGTCCAGAAGTCGGGCACGGGATGGATCCACGCGTTGATGCCCCCGGTGGTCATGGGCACCATCGTGGCGCTGATCGGCTTGAACCTGGCCTCGGCGACGCTCAAGCCGATGCAGGAGTTCCCGCTGACCACGTTCAGCACCGTGCTGGCCATTGCCGTCTCGGCGGTGCTGTTCAAGGGCCTGCTGGGCCGCCTGTCGATCCTCGTCGGCCTGGTCGTTGGCTATCTGGTGGCGTTGGCCCAGGGCCAGGTCGACTTCGCGCCGATCGGGGAGGCCGCGGTGTTCGGCCTTCCCGCCTTCACCACCCCGACCTTCCACCTCGAGACGCTGTTGGTCTTCCTGCCCGTGGTGTTCGTCCTGATCGCCGAAAACATCGGCCACGTGAAGACCGTCGGCCTGATGACCGGCCGCGACCTCGACGACGTCAACGGACGCGCCCTCATGGCAGACGGCGCGGCGACGATGCTCGCCGGCTTCGGCGGCGGTTCGGGCACCACCACCTACGCCGAAAACATCGGCGTCATGGCTTCCTCCCGCGTGTACTCGACCGCCGCCTACTGGGTGGCCGGCTTCGTGGCCATCGCGGTGGCCTTCTTCCCGAAGTTCGGCGCCGTCATCAACACCATTCCGGCAGGTGTTTCCGGCGGCGCGGGCATCGTGCTCTACGGCATGATCGGCGTCATCGGCGCGCGCCTCTGGGTGCAGAACAAGGTCGACTTCTCCAACCCGATCAACCTGATGACCGCGGGAACCGGCCTGATCATTGCCATCGCCATCACCACGTACCTGGAGATCGGTTCGGTCCAGCTCGGCGGCATCGCCCTGGGCACCATCGCGACGCTTGTGGTCTTCCACCTGATGCGCACCATCGCCCGTGCCCGCGGCACGGAGCCCACCGACATCGAGGAAATCGGCGGCGCCACCCACTCGAAGATCGGCTGACCACGCATAAACGAGAAGCCCGGCGAAAGTTCCTCTTGGCCTTTTCGCCGGGCTTCTAGCGTTTTGCCGGCCACCCGCGGTCCGCAAATGATGCTGTGATCAGGTGACAACGATCGGCGGCTCGGCCTGGAGCTCCTCTTCATGCGTCAGCTTCTTGATGCTGGAGGTCAGCGGCGAGCCGTCCTCCCGCTGCATGGCAAAGACCGAGTCGATGCTGGGCGCGCCCTCCAGCAAAGGCCCCTGACCCTGCAGCGGGATGCACAGGAGCGGCGATTCCCGCGTCAGGGCGTACTCCGTGCCCCGCAGGAAGAACGTCACCGGCAATTCGCTGTCGATCGTTTCGGCCGTGAGTTCCGCCGTGAAAACATCAGGCTCCACCCGGAACCGGACCTCGTTTTCGCGCCACCGCAGGGAAAACTGCAAGGCATTCCAGCCGACCGGCAGCCTGGGGTCGAACCGCAGCTCCCCCGTGTCGTCGCGCAGTCCGCCGAATCCATAGACCAGGGCCGCCCAGACGCCGCCGGTGGAGGCCACGTGCACCCCGTCCGCGGTATTTCCGTGCAGATTTTCCAGGTCCACGTTCAGGGCATGCTCAAAGTACTCGTAGGCCAAGTCCCGGTATCCGACTTCGGCCGCCAGGATGGACTGAACCGTGGCCGAAAGCGTTGAATCCCCGGTGGTCAGCGGGTCGTAGTAGTCGAAGTCAGCCAGTTTTTCTTCGTCGCTGAAGTCCGAGGAGCGCAGCCACAACGCCATCACCGTGTCGGCCTGCTTCAGCACCTGGAACCGGTAGATCACCAGCGGGTGGTAGTGCAGCAGCAGGGGGCGGTGCTCGGCCGGGGTTCCCGTCACGTCCCACACCTCGCGGTTGAGGAATCCTGCATCCTGCGGGTGGATTCCCACCGATTCGGAGAACGGGATGTGCATGGCGTCCGCGGCCCGGAGCCATTGGTCGATTTCGTCCTGGGTCAGGGAAAGCTCCCCGGTGATCCGCGCATGGTCCTCGGGGAACTCCTCGGCCAGGTATCCCATGAGCCGCACCGCATAGTGCAGGTTGAAGCGGGCCATGACGTTGGTGAAGGTGTTGTCGTTGACCACGGCGGTGTATTCGTCGGGGCCCGTCACTCCGTGGATGTGGAAGCTGGGCCCGTCGGAGCTGTCGCGCCAGAAACCCAGGGAGCTCCAAAGCCGTGCCGTCTCCACGGCGATTTCGGCGCCGCCGTTGAGCATCAGGCCGGAGTCGCCGCTGGCCCGCACATACCTTGCCAATGAATAAACCACGTCCGCGTTGATGTGATACTGCGCCGTTCCCGCGGGATAGTAGGCACTGGCTTCCTCGCCGTTGATGGTGCGCCACGGGAAGAGGATGCCGTGCTCGTTGAGCGTTGCGGCGCGCCGGCGCGCGGCCGGAATCATGCTCACCCGGGCCCTCAGTGCGTTGCGGGCCCACTGCGGGTTGGTATAGGTCAGGAACGGAAGCACATAGATTTCCGTGTCCCAGAAATAGTGACCGCTATAGCCGTCCCCGGATACGCCCTTGGCGGAGATCCCCATGCCGTCGGCGCGGGCCGAGGCTTGCGCCAATTGGAAGAGATTCCAGCGGATCGCTCGTTGCAGCAGCGGATCGGCGTCCACCACGACATCGGCATGTGACCAAAACTCGCCCAGGAATTCGCGTTGTTTCCAAAAAAGTTCGTCGGCTCCGCGCGGCACCAGGTGCTTCAGCGCCCGGACGCACCTGGTGGTCATTTCCTCCGCGGTGTGCCGGCGCGAGCTATGGTACGAGGCGAATTTATCCATGTGCAGCGCCTGGTCCCGGTCCAGATAGACCGAAACATTGCATTCCGCCTTGGCATCGGCGACTACGTGGGTTTTCTCGATTTCCGGATCGCCGCCCGCGACCCTGACGACGTGTTGAATCGCCGTTGCCACGGACATGTTTGATCCCTTGACGTAGTAGCTGAGGGCCTCGATCTCCCCGTCGTCGTAGGTGCCGCCCGGCTGAAGGCTTTCTTCTCCGCTTTCTTCCTTTTTCCGAGGATCGAAGGCGATTTCACCCGCGTCTGCCTCGGCCGGAGTGATCACCGGGGTTCCCGTGGCCTGACCGATCACTGCGGACTGCACAAAGACGTGTGCCGGGGCATCGAGCAACCTGACGCTGATGCGGAACAAGGCCAGGTGGCGTTCGGAGAATGACACCATGCTGCGGGTCCGCACGGAGACGCGATGGCCCTCCGCCGTGCGCCACAGGGTATCGGAAATAAGCGTTCCGTCCTTGAAATCCAGCCGGAGATCGTCCTTCAGGATTTCGGTCCGTCCGACTTCCAGGGCTTCGTCGTTGATGTACACGCGAACGGTTCTGGCGTCGGGCGCGGCAACCATCGTCTGCCCGGTTTCCGCCAGGCCGAAGGCGGACTCGGCATGGCGGATTTTCCATGTCTCGTGAAGTCCGTTGATGAACATCCCCTTGACGCAATCGCCGATTCCCAGCGAATCCCCGCGCATGCCCAGAAAGCCGTTGCCCAGGGCGAAAACGGTCTGTTCTACGGAAGGGTCGGCGGGTCGGGGATGCTCTCGGCTATAGGACCACGCGTCCAGGTTCCAGGCATCCCTGGCTCTTTTGCCAACAAGCTCGCTGAGGTCGGCAACCACCACATCGGCGCCGGCCTCGCGAAGCGCTTCTGCGGGCTGGTCGCGGGCAACGCCCACCACCAACCCGAAACCGCCCGCGGCGCCCGCCTGGACACCGGAAATGGCATCCTCAATGACCACGCATTCGTTAACGGACCAGCCAAGGTCAAGGGCTGCCGCTTGGAATGTATCAGGGGCAGGCTTTCCCGGCAGGCCACGTTCGGATGCCTGGAGCCCGCCGAGCACAACACTGAATTCATTGCGCAGGCCTGCGGCTTCCAGAACGTCTTCGGCGTTCCGTGATGAAGACACGACCGCAACGTCCAGGCCGGCTTCCTGGATCTGCCGCAGGTAGTCCAGCGAGCCCGGATACGGTTCAATGCCTTGTTCGTGCAGAATGGCACGGAAAACGTCGTTCTTGCGATTGCCCAGCGAACAAACCGATGACTGCCCCGGGGCGTCGGTTTCATGCCCCCACGGCAATTCGATGCCGCGGTCCTTCAGTACCGCGGCCACGCCCTCATAGCGCGGACGTCCGTCCACAAGGGCGAAGTAGTCTTCCTCGGTGTAGGCCCGCGTCTCGCCCAACGCGGTGAAGAATTCATCAAACAACTGCTGCCAGGCTTCTCGGTGGACCTCGGCCGTGGGCGTTAAGACCCCATCCAAATCAAAGAGAACAGCCTTGAAGTCCCGATGCCGATATGGCACGGCGGGTGTGAAGGGTTCACGCATATTGAGATCATCCGTTCCGTGTCGATCGAAGCACCTCGAACGCTAGAATCACGCGATCCACAAGTCAAGGAATACCCGAGGGCCCTCGAATCGGAGGTAGGCCAAGCCTAACCACACGCGCTGTGCGCGAGGCACAAAATTACTGCAATGGTCCTGAAATTTCGATGAATGATTGACGATGCCTTGGGCAATGCTGTCAAAACGTTTCTCCGTAGTTATCCTTTCGTGTCTGCAACAACCCTTGCATTGCCGGCCACCGCTCTGCATCATTGGCACCAGAAGTGCTTCCATATATGCAGGTCAAGCGCTTTTATTCATGGGGTTTGGAACTAAATCCAGTTGGGCCGGCTGCTTGCGGACGGCATTGCGTTCCCCGCGGACCGACACCATCGACAGCATGGCACGGAACAAAGTTCCCTTCCTTACGCAGTGGATGGAGGCTCTCTCCATCCAACGGAATGGAGGATTCATGAGCAGATCACGACACGGACGATTTATTGCTTTGATGGCGGCTGCGGGCGTTGCTGTCCTGGCACTGAGCGGCTGCGGCGGAGGACCGGGCGTTCCTGCAGCTACAACCAGCGCAGGAACGGCAACGGGCGGAACCCCGACAGAGAAGTCGGAGGTGACAATCTACGGCACCATTGCCGACGCCGAAGCCAAGTTGCTTGAACAGTCCTGGGCCGATTGGGCCAAGGAAAACAACATCGACATCAAGTACGAGTCCTCCAAGGAATTCGAAACCCAGATCGCCGTGCGCGCACAGGGCGGAAATGCCCCTGATTTGGCCATCTTCCCCCAGCCCGGGTTGCTCGGCGACCTGGCAACCCGAGGCTTCCTCAAACCTGCACCGGCCGGCGTCGCAGCCAACGTGGCATCGGGCTGGTCCGATGACTGGGCTGCCTACGGCACCGTCAAGGGCACGCTGTATGGCGCGCCGCTCATGGCAAGCGTCAAGGGTTGGGTTTGGTATTCACCCAAGGAATTCAAGGAAAAGGGCTGGGAGATTCCAACCACCTGGCAGGGCGTGTTGGACCTCACGGCAAAAATCGAAGCAGACAAGGGCAAGGCCCCCTGGTGTGCCGGGTTCGGCTCGGGCGACGCCACGGGCTGGCCCGGCACCGACTGGGTCGAAGACCTGGTGCTGCGCGAGTCGGGCAAAGACGTCTACGACCAGTGGGTTGCCAACGGCGTGAAATTCACGGATCCGCAAATCAAAGCCGCTTTTGAGGAGGCGGGCAAGATCCTCAAGAATCCCAAGTACGTCAACGCAGGCTACGGCGACGTTGCATCCATCAACGCCACGGCATTCGGCGACGTTGCGAACGTCTTGGTGAAGGGCGATTGCAGCCTGCACCACCAGGCATCCTTCTTCAGCGGTTTCATCACCGATGCCGGCGGAACGGTTGGGCCTGATGCGGATGTCTGGGCATTCATCCTTCCTTCCAAGGACGGCAAGGGGTCATCAGTCACCGGCGGCGGCGAAATCGTTGGCGCCTTCAGCGACGACCCCGCCGTGGTGAAGGTCCAGGAGTACCTCGCCAGCGCAGACTGGGCCAATTCCCGCGTGAAACTCGGCGGCGTGCTCAGCGCCAACAAGGGCTTGGATCCCGCCAACGCATCAGACCCCTTGCTGAAGGAAGCAGTGGCGGTGTTGCAGGATCCAAACACCACGTTCCGCTTCGACGCATCGGACCTGATGCCGGGCAGCGTCGGGGCCGGGTCGTTCTGGAAAGGCATGGTCGATTGGATCAACGGATCCGACACCGACGCCGTGCTCAATCAGATCGAAAGCGGCTGGCCTTCAAGCTAGCCTGCGGAACCGCTTCGGTCCGGGCGCTCCCTCGCGGGACGGCCCGGGCCGATGCAGCCGAAACGATCCCTCCACTGCAGGACACGGCCGAAGGTGACCGGCCGTGTCGACCCCCGAAAGGCAGCCAATGTCTGCATTCCTCCAATGGCTAAGCACCCTGCCGTCGCTCGTGCAGGTCCCCGTGGTCATCGGGGCGTTCCTGGCTGTTGTTGGCTTGTTGCTCTTCTTCATCGAACTGGCACCCCGACCGGGGCGCAAATACACGATCATTCGCATGGTTGCCTGCGTGATTCTTCCGTTGGGGATGGTGGCCATCCTCGATTCCTACACCTGGGCGATCATCGGTGCGGGATTCCTCGGCCTGCTGTTGTTCTGGTTCGACAACCGTTCCCGCCACGGAGCGGGCCACCTTTTCCAGCTCGTCGGCTTTCTCTCCCCCGCGGCAATCCTTCTGGTTGCAGGGCTCATCGTCCCGACCATCCAAACAACTGCCCAATCCTTCATGAATTCACGCGGCGACCAATTTGTCGGACTGGAGAATTTCATTTGGATCTTCACCCAGCCCCAAGGCGTCCGCACGGTGCTCAACACCGTTGCCTGGGTCCTGCTTGCACCGGCCCTCTCAACGATTGCCGGCCTGGCCTATGCCGTGTTCATTGACAAGTCCCGCGGCGAGAACTTCTTCAAGATCCTGGTGTTCATGCCGATGGCCATATCCTTTGTGGGCGCCTCGATCATTTGGCGTTTCATATACACCGCCAGGCCCGCCGACCAAGACCAAATCGGTCTTTTCAACCAGCTGATCGTCTGGATGGGCGGCGAACCCGTCCAGTTCCTGCAGGTCGAACCGTGGAACACGCTGGCGTTGATTGCCGTGCTCATTTGGGTCCAGACGGGATTCGCCATGGTGATTCTTTCGGCCGCGATCAAGGCCGTACCCATTGAACAGCTCGAGGCCGCCGAACTTGACGGAGCCAACGCCTGGCAGCGCTTCGCAAACGTGACCCTGCCAAACATCCGCTCCTCGCTCGTGGTTGTCCTCACGACCATTTCAATTGCCTCGCTGAAGGTCTTCGACATCGTTCGGACGATGACCGCCGGGGCCAACGACACCTCGGTGATCGCCAATGAAATGTATACGCAATTTCGCAACTTCGAGAGCGGCCGCTCGGCTGCGTTTGCGGTGGTTCTCTTCCTGATGGTGATGCCCATCGTGATTTACAACGCCCGGCAAATCAATAAGCAAAGGGAACTGCGCTGATGTCGACTTCCACCAAGAATTTCACGGCGCCTAGCAACTCCGAGGCAGCGCCACCGCGCAGGACCGGATCGGTGACATCGCTGGCCAAGAAACGGCTCACCAACCGCTGGGCGACGCTTGCGGCACTGGTGATTGCCGCGATGTGGACGATCCCGACGCTCGGGCTGCTGGTTTCCTCGGTGCGCCCTGCACAGGAGGTGCGTACCACCGGATGGTGGACGATCTTCCAAAACTGGGGTTTCACCACCGACAACTACTCCGCAGTCCTGCAGGCAGGAAACAGCCAGCTGAATCTGGCGGGGTCCTTCATCAACTCGATCGCCATCACCCTGCCTGCAACCATCTTCCCTCTGGTGATCGCCACGATGGCGGCATACGCCTTTGCCTGGATGAAGTTCCCGGGAAGGAACATTCTGTTCATCTTGGTCTTTGCCCTGCAGATCGTTCCAATCCAGATGGCGCTGGTTCCTTTGCTTCGGCTCTTTGCCCGCGGAGAGCTCTTCAGCTATCCCGTCATCGGGGCCTTCGGTTCGGCCGGATACGCACAGGTGTGGATAGCGCACACCATCTTTGCCCTGCCGCTGGCCATCTTCCTGCTGCATAATTTCCTTGCGGAGATCCCCACCGAAATCATTGAAGCGGCCCGCGTGGACGGTGCCAGCCACGGACAGATCTTCTTCAGGATCGCTTTGCCGCTGACAGCTCCGGCAATCGCCGCATTTTCCATTTTCCAGTTCCTCTGGGTATGGAACGATTTGCTTGTCGCACTGATCTTCGCCGACGGCGCGGTAGCACCGATCACCAAGCTGTTGGCGGAGATCACCGGAAGCCGAGGACAGGATTGGCACCTGCTGACGGCCGGGGCATTCGTTGCCATGATCGTCCCGCTGGCCGTCTTCTTCGCCCTGCAGCGCTACTTCGTCCGTGGGCTCATGGCAGGTTCGGCAAAGGGCTGAGCGGCTTCCCGTCAGAGCAAACACGCATTGATGGCCAACCTCACAAAAAAGTTGACGGTTCTCTCGATACCATTGATGGGTGGCTGAGTGGATAAAGACGTGGGCGGAAGAAGAATGGCAATACGATGTTGAGGCATGGATTGACATTGCATGCGAGACATATGCGATCAAACGCATATCTCCTATTCAAATAGGCATTTCGTCCATTAGGTCCATGCATGTCAGGGTTCGCACCGATGCCGGTCAGCTTTTCTTCAAGGCACTGGCACCGGGTCAGCTCTTTGAAGCCCGGCTGACTGCGGCGGCCGCCAGCTTGGCGCCGGAGCAGCTGGTGATGCCCATGGCCATAGACCCCGAGCGAGGCTGGATGCTCAGCCCCGACTACGGCGCAACCCTCGACGAACTCGCCCCGACCCCAGAGCTGTGGGCGCGCGCATTGGGTTCCCTTGGCCGACTGCAAAGAAGCCTCGTGGCGTACGAGGACACACTCTTCGATGCCGGCCTGCAGATCATGGATCCGCAATGGCTGCCTGAGGAATTCAACAATGCCTTGATGCTGCATGCTTCGCTGCCGGCGGACCATCCATTGGGGATACCTGCCCGCGATGCCGACCACGCCTTCGAGGTCTTCGGGGAAATCGAGCAGGCCTGCCAGCAGTTGGGTGCCGGGCCCATTCCGCTCAGCCTCGAGCACGGATCGTTCGACCTGCGCAGGGCGTTCGTGCCCACCGATGAAATGGCGGCGCCACGTCTGTTGAACCTGTCTGACGCCCACTGGGCGCATCCTTTTGCCTCGCTGGGCCGGGCCATCGATCGAATGCGCATTGATTTCCGGGCCGAGTCCGACGACCCGCGCATCATGCAGGCCATCGGGACCTATCTGGCCGAATGGTCTGATTACGGAACACCCGATGAACTCTACGAACTTGTCGCACCTGCCCTGAGAATCGCGCCGTTGCACATCCATGAGACATGGCTGAGGCTGCTGGCCGACGCGGAAACGTCCGACATGCGGCGCTGGGCCCCGCAGGCCCTGGAACCCCTGGCAGTGCTGGCCACGCCAAGCATGTAGCAACAAGTCCCGCTGGGTTTCCGGGCCTTAGACGCCTGGGGAGTTCTGGGGCCAGTGTCCACGCTCGCGCATGACCGCGGCCAGGATGTCCGCCCGATCGCTCATGACACCGTCGACGCCCAGATCCAGCAGCCTGTGCATGTCCGGGGCATCGTTAACGACCCAGACATGGACCTGGATGCCGGCTTCGTGCGCATGGCGCACGAATGATTTGGTCACCACCGGGAATCTTCCGTGGGATTCGGGGACCTGCAGTGCGGCAAAAGCGCCAAGCCCGCGCCGCGGCAGCCGGACCAGCTTGCCCAGCATTGTTGCCGCCGCAACTCCCAGCACACCCGGGCTTGTTGCCACGGGACGGCTCAGGAGACGCTGTGCGGAGATTCGGCGCCGGCCCAGGAACGAAGCGACCAGGACCCGGTCGTGGGCACCGTGCCGCTCGATGATCGAAGCCAGCTGCTGCGCGCTTGGCTCGTCCTTGACGTCCACGTTGAAATGCGCCAGCGGGAACTCCAGGAGCAATTCCTCAAACGTGGGTATGGGCTCCCCTGCCACACGAAGTTCCCGGATCTCGGCGGCGCTGCGGTCGGCGATGTTGCCCGTCGCACCCGTCAGCCGTTGCAGGGTTTCATCGTGGAAGACCACCAACACGCCATCGCGGCTGGTGTGCACGTCGGTTTCTAGATAGCGGAAACCCAGGTCATAGGCGGCATGAAATGCCTTCAGCGTATTTTCCTCGCCCTCGGGTGCGAACCCACGGTGGGAGAACGCCAGCGGCTGGCCTTGAAGAACCCCGCCCGGGGTGTTCAACAAGTAGGGTGCCGAGCCGACGCGGGGTGCATTCATGAGCGTGCCTTTGGTTTTGTGCTGTGCTGACGGTTCCAGCCGGAGCTAGGACACCGGGGGTTCGGCATTGTCCAAGATGGCTTCGATGATCTGGGCAACGCCGTCATCCTCGACCCCCGGGGCCCTGTACGTCGCCGCATCCAGGGCAGTCCGGTGTCCCGATGCCATTGCATAGCCGTACCCGGCCCAGGCGAGCATCTCCTGGTCGTTGGGCATGTCGCCGAAGGCCGCCACCTCACTGGAATCAATCCCCAGTTCCTTGGCGTAGTTCGCCAGCGCCACGGATTTGTTGATCCTGGCATGGGCCATCTCCAGGAGTGAAACATTCTGCGCCGAATGGGTCACTGTGACCAGGGTGGCAAGTTCCTCTGCCACGGCGGCCATGAAGTCATCGGAGCTTCGCGTGCGCGACTTGGCCAGAAACTTCACCACACCCTGTTCGTTGAGCAGGGTGGACTGCAGGTCGAGGCGCTCAAATCTTGAAATGAGTTCCAGTTCGTAGGGTTCCGCGAATCCCTCTTCAAGGTGCAGACCACCCGTGGTTTCGGCGGCAAAGGTTGCCGTTGGTTCGGCCCTGGTAATGATTTCCCGGGTGCGCTGGAGGACCTCGACGTCGATCGTCTGTGCCCAGAGCAGCTTTTCTTGTTCAAGGTCGTAAAGGACCGCCCCGTTTGAACAGATCACGGTTCCCAGGTGCCCAAAGGCCTCACGTACAGGCGCCAGCCACCGGAAGGGGCGGCCCGTGACGAAAACGATGCTGATTCCGCGCTCACGGGCCCGGTGAAACGCATCGATGGTGCGTGCGGAAATGGTTCCGTCTTCGCGAATGATGGTTCCGTCCAAGTCGCTGGCGATCAAACGCACACTCATGGGAAGTGACGCCCTTCCCGCTAGCGGATTTCTTCGCGGAACGGCGGATTTGCCCCGGCCCGCGAAACGGTGATTGCCGCAGCCCTTGCCGCGTAGTCGAGAATCTCTTCGAGGGTGCCGGTGTCCAACTTGTGGAGCTTCTCCCGCTGCCCGCTGCCAAGCAATTCACGGTCCGCGAGTGCCGAGATCATCGCGGAAATGAACGAGTCCCCGGCGCCCACGGTGTCGGCGACATCGACCAGCGGGGCCGCGGCGCGCGCCGTACCCGAGGCGACAAGACCCCAGGGGCCGCGCGAACCGTAAGTTGCCACAACCATTGCCGGCCCCAGCTCCAGCCATGCCGCAGCGGTTTCTTCGACGCTGCGCTGCGGGTAGAGCCATTCCAGATCGGAATCCGAGGCCCGAACGACGTCGGCAAGTGCAACGAATCGTTCGACCTTAGCCACGGCCTCGGAATGGTCGGTGATCAGCGAAGGCCTGATGTTTGGGTCGTAGGAGATCGTGGCATGCGGTCGCACGCGTTCGATGAGCCGGAGCACCTTCTGGGCACCCGGTTCGACCATGGTCGCCAGGGAGCCCGTGTGGACCACCTGGGCATCGGCCAGCGCCGGCGTGCCAAGGGAGATCGACGGCAGATCCCACAGCAGGTCGAAGCTGTAGGTGGCGGCCCCGACCGGGTCGAGGGTGCCGCGGGCGGTCGAGGTCGGATGCCCGTCTTCGCCGCAGACGTGCTGCACGTTGTTGGTGCCCAGCTGCTGCTGGATCATCCTGCCGTATTCGTCTGAACCCCAACGCCCGATGAACGTGACCGGGTGGCCCAGACGCGCCAAGCCAACAGCTACGTTCAGCGGGCTGCCCCCGACGAAGGAACGTGGTGCGCTTATCCCGCCCGAAAGCACGTCGACCAAGGCTTCGCCAATGACCGTTAGCACATCCTTCTCCTCACCGATTTGTTTTGAGCCTTCAATATACCGTTCAAGCACCCGTGCACAGGGGTTCTTGTGAGACTACTCGCCGCCGAGCCCGCCGGCCTCGAGTGCGCCAAGGCCCTCGACGCACATTTCCCAGGCTTCGTCGCCGGGGGTGATGAGCCCGTAGTGGTCTCCCTCGAATTCACGGTAGTCCACGGGACCCCCTGCAGCCATGGCCCGCCGGGCAAAGGACCTGCCCAATTCCACGGGGACATCCACGTCCGTGGTGCCATGCAGCATCAGCAGCGGGATGCCCGGTGGAATGCGGTTCGCCGGGTCCGCCCACTTCCAGCGCTCGGGATCATCCCCCGGGGTGCACCGCATCAGGAGCCGCGCCGCGTGGTCGCTTAAGGCCAGGGATTCTGCCAAGGAGAGATCCAATACCCCTGCCTGGGAGATCACGGCGTCGAGGCACCGCAGGGTGTCCGGAAGCGCGCCCGGAGCTTCGGCGGGCAGCAGATGCCGGCCCGCGGCCCACAGCGCCAGGTGGCCGCCGGCGGAGTGTCCGATGCCCACCCGCGGCCCGGGCTCGAGGCCCGATGCCTCAATCGCTGTTCCCAGTCCATCCAACCCCGCGGCAATGTCGCGGAAGGTTTCGGGCCATCCCCCACCGCCGCCATTGGTGCGCCGGTATTCAAGGTTCCACACCACATAGCCACGATCGCGCAGATCACGGGCCAAGGGGCGGCCGTATTCCGCACCGTAGGCCTGGCGCCAGAAGCCGCCGTGGATGATGATCGAAATTGCGGCATGGGTCCGAACGTCGGGAACCCATAGTTCGGCGTACTGGCTTGGGTGTTCCCCGTAGTTGAAGCGTTGCGGGGTGTATTCGGGTTCCACTAGCGCCCCGGGAACTCCGGGGCCCGCTTGGCAACGAATGCCGCGCGCCCTTCCACCGAATCGGCGGTCTCGAACGCCTTCATGAAGGAACGGACCTCGGCCTCCAGCCCGTCGGCGACGTTCAGGCCGGCAATCTCGTTGATTGCGTCCTTTGCGTTGGACACGGCAGTGGGGGCCTTTGCGGCGATTTCCTCGATGGTGTTCTTCGCTCCGGCCAGGAGCGATTCGACGTCCTCAAAGACCTGGTTGACCAGGCCGATTCGCAACGCCTCGGCGGACTTGATGCGGCGGCCGGTGAAGATCAATTCGCGGGCCATGCCGATGCCCACGCGCTGCTGCAACCGTACCGAGCCGCCGAAGCCGGGAACCAGGCCAAGGTTCACCTCGGGCTGGCCGAAGCTTGCATTGGCCGAGGCGTAAAGGAAGTCGCAGGCCATCGCCAGCTCGCAGCCTCCGCCGAGCGCAAAGCCGTTGACGGCGGCGATGACGGGCACCGGCAGCGCTTCAAGGCGCAGGGTCACCTCGTGCATGCGGCGTCCATAGGCCGCTGCGGCGGCGGAATCCATGGAGTTCATTTCCAGGATGTTTGCGCCGGCCACGAACGACTTCTCGCCGGCACCGGTGATGATCACGCCGCGCACCGGCCACTGGGCATCGCGCCCGATCCCGCCCAGTACGCCCGTAAGCGCGTGCAGGTCCTCGACGACAGCCGCAGCCAAGGCATTGAGCGACTCGGGCTGGTTGATGGTCACCAACAACGCGTTGCCGCGCTTTTCAACGAGCAGGGTCTTATAGGTTCCGAAGTCCACGTACACTCCCTAGTGATTGGTATCTCATCCCAGCGTCTCACGAGTGGGGTGCACGCACGGATTCCTCCCCGGCGTGTTAATCGCTGCTAACCCGCACCGGGGCCGGAACCGACAAATGTCCGCTAGCGTTTGCCACCGCGGCCCGCAGGCTTTCCGCCGCGCTTCGCGCCGGGCTTCCGGCCGGTCCGGGCTGCAGACTTCTTCTTGGCTTCGGCTTTCTTGGACGCCTTGGCTTGTTCGGATTGCGAAGATTGACGGCGCTTGCGCGCAACTTCCGCTTCTTCCTGCTGCTTTTGGGCCACCGAGGCCTGGCGGGAGGAATTGGCTCCACGTCCGCGAACAACTCCGATGAATTCCTCGATCACGGGGTTCTCCGGCTCGTCCCCCACAGGGGCCGTCCAGGCGATGCCAATGCTCGTTGTCGGAACGTCGGAAAGCTCCTTATGGATTACGTCTTTACGGTGGTGCAGCCGGGCTACGCTGAGGGGCAGAACGAGCAGGCCGGCACCCGAGGAACAGACCTCCATTGCCATTGCGGTTCCACCGATTTCTTCGGGGTAGTCCGCAAGGTCGAGGAAGGGCTGGTCGGCCAGGTCAGCCAGCGCAACCGGCTCATCGTAGAGCTCCAGGTCGTGGTCCTTGGCCGCGCACACCACGGGCTGCTCGTCGTAGAGCGGGATCACGTGGATCTTGGGGGTCTTGGGGGATTCCCCCGTCTTGAACCTGACGAAGACGGCGTCTGATTCCTGGCTGCCGAGCCTCCCCAGGATGTCTTCCCCGTCATAACGGAGAGCCGTTAGAGGGTTTTGGGGATATCGTTCGTTCCAGCGCGTCAGCCATTTGCCGGGGGTGACCCCCGGTACATAGGCGATTTTTAGTCCTACCACTACCCCAGCGTACCGGTACGCTTGGGGATATGAGTGAGAAAACCCCACAGAGCATGAAGCCGGCAACTGCCGCAAAGAAATTGGGCATCTACCTGCCCGCAGCTCCGGCCGAGTTCCAGGAGGGCTCAGTCACCCGGGCTCAATACAACGAGCTGCTTGAAAATCCACCGGCCTGGTTGGAAGAATTGCGCGCCAACGGCCCGCACCCGCGCCCGGTTGTTGCCCACAAGCTCAACGTATCAATCTCCGGATTGGCCCGCGCCGAAATCACCGAGGCGCTGACCACAGCCGAGATCGAGGCCCTGCTGGCGGATCGTCCAGAATGGCTGCAGCAGGAACGTGCATCGCTGGCCGCGGTCCGCGCCGAAGAAAAGCGTGTGCGCGACGCTGCGGCCGCCAAGGGCGACCGCAGCTAGTCACACATCATTTGAGGGCGATGTCTACTTCACGGTCTTGACGATGTAGACATCGCACGGGGCTGCGTGTGCCACTGAGGTGGCCACGGAGCCAAGGACCCGACCCAGACCCTTCATGCCCACGTTTCCGACCACGATCAACGTGGCGTCGAGGCGTTCCGCCTCCGCAACCAGGACTTCCTGCGGCTTTCCGTGAGCTGCGGTGGCGCTGACCTTGGCGGTCGGCTCCGTGACGCGCAGGCTTGCGGCGCACTGTTCGGCAAGCTTTTCGGCCTGCTCGGCATCATCCAGGATCCAGGTGTCTGTGCCGATCTTGACGACCTCGGTGTTGTCGGAGGCATGCGCAGTCACCACGACCAGCTCGGCATCCATGTTGACCGCGATGCGGGCTGCACGCTCAGCCGCACGCTGTGCGGTTTCGCTGCCGTCTACGCCAACAATAATTGTTTCTGCCATGTTCTAACGCTCCTTGTATTTCTTGCCGCTTGTGGCGGCAGGGGTGTGTGATGGGTAAATCTGGTTACGAGACATTTTGCTTGAGGAAATCCACGGCCCGACTCCACGCCAGGCGCGCCTGTTCGGGTCGGTAGTTGCCCACGGGGTTCTCGTCGTTGTGGAATGCATGCGGCGCGTCATAGTAGTAGAACGTGACGTCGGCACCCGATTCTTCACGGATCTGCTGTTCCTGGGCCCGGGCCTTTTCGACCGGGTAGAAGCCGTCAGCCTCGGCATAGTGGCCCTGGATCCTTGCGCGAACGCCGGTGTAGCTATGCGGCACGGCCTGGCCAACGCCGTAGAACGGAACGGCCGCGGCAATCTTTTCGCCTTGTTGCGCCGCCAAGGCCAGAACGAATCCCCCGCCCATGCAGAACCCGATGGTTCCAACCTTCTCGCTGGTAACGGCATCAAGCGATTGCAGGTAGTCGACGGCGCCGGCCAGCAGTTGGGCACCGGCTTCGGCGGGAAGTTCGCTCATCATCTGGGCGGCCTCGGCACCGTCGTGGGTGATCCAACCACCCATGAGATCCGGCGCAAGCGCAACGAAGCCTTCGGCGGCCAATCGATCTGCCACGTCACGGATATGGTCGGTCAGTCCCCACCATTCCTGGATCACGATGATTCCAGGACCCTTGCCGCCTGTCGGTATTGCAAGGTAGCCATGGGCCATTTGACCCTGGGAGGGAAAGGAAACGTTCTGGTGCGGTGTCTTTGACGCCATAGTCGATTACCCCTGTCCTACTTGTACGTCTGCACGTTAAGAAGCTTGAACACACCCAGTCTATGCATCCAAGGGTTCACCCCTGCCGACAAACCGCCGAATTGCCGCGTAGGGGATCGAGCTTGCCTGTTCGGCGTAGGGCGCTGATCAGCCGTCGGGCAATCCGCGGGTCGGGGGCACAACGAAAAGATCCCCGGTTCGAAAACCGAGGATCTTTTCTCATATGTGCGCGAAGGGGGACTTGAACCCCCACGCCCTTGCGAGCACTGGCACCTGAAGCCAGCGCGTCTACCAATTCCGCCATTCGCGCATATCTCAACCTGTCTTAGTCATTGACTTCAACAGCGAGATCAATCATATACACGATTCGCCAGAAAGTACTAATCGAGAACGTCTTTGTGATCAGGAGCACAATCCGGCAACCTTGCTGCGGTGTTATTCGTTGCATAGCAGGGGGCAATTTTGGCCACATTACACCCCACTCAAAGGCAAGACCAGTAGTATCGAAGATGGCGTAGAGCATCCACGCTCTGCACAGAGTTGCCAAAAATGGCGCACACAACGCGAATGGAACCAAGGAAGGGAGCGAAGCGATGGGTCTGATCGACAATGTTGAACGCGGACTAGAGAAGCTTGTCACTAGCGTCTTCCGTGGCTCTAGCGGCTCGGAAGTGAAACCGGTTGAGATTGCATCCCGGTTGCGGAACTCCATGGATGCCAAATCGCTGACAATCTCGCAGGGTCGCACGCTGGCGCCAAACCACTTCACGGTTCGCTTGTCCGACCCGGATTTTGCAAAGGCCCGCGAATGGGGCGCGCCCCTTGCGCAGGAGTTGTGCTCCATAGCCATGGAACACGCAAAGAGCCAGGGTTACACCCTCCAAGGGGCCATCGAGGTCAATTTCCGAAAGGACTTTGAACTCAGGAGCGGCGTCTTTGAAATCGACGCAACCATTTCGGAGCCAGGCAAACGAGAAGTCCGCCAGGCTCCGCCGGCACCCCCTGCCCCTCAAGCACCCCCTCGCGGTCCGGCCCCGGTGCAGCCCGTTCTCGACATCGCGGGACAGCGCTACGCGCTGAACCACGCGAGCATTGTTCTGGGGCGATCCGCCGAAACCGACATTCCCATCGACGATCCAGGCGTTTCCCGCAAGCACCTGAAAATCGAACAACGCGGGAACACCACGTGGGCCGTCGACATGGGCTCCACCAATGGAAGTTTCGTCAACGGCCAACGCGTCGTCGGCGAGACGGAACTGTTTGACGGCTCAAACATCTCCATGGGACAGACCCGCATCATCTTTAGACTCCTACCTCAATCGCAAGGAGGTCGCGCGTGAATGATCTCGTATTCACCGTCCTGCGGCTCGGGTTCCTCATCCTGCTATGGCTCCTGATCCTCAGCATCGTGGGGGCGCTGCGCCGGGATCTTGCCATTGGCAGCAAGGCCCGCACCGGCGCGCCGACAGCGCGTGAAATTCGAAAGAATCCGGCCCTGTCCCCCGCACCAGAGGCCCCGGCTAAGCAGCAGGCAACAACGCTGGTGATCCTGGAAGGACCTCTAACCGGGCTGCAGCACCAGCTCACGGCCAGCCCCATCCTGCTGGGACGCGCCCAGGAAGCGACCATCGTCCTCGAAGACGACTACGCCTCCGGGCGACATGCCCGGCTTTTCCCGCAGGGAACCCGGTGGTTTATCGAGGACCTGGGCTCCACCAACGGAACCTTCCTTGGCGATGTGCAGCTCACACGCGCACAGCCTGTTGAACTTGGCCAGAAGATCCGGATCGGTAAAACGGTTATGGAGCTGAGGCCGTAGCCATGGCGTTGATGCTCAAATTTGCGGCGCGGTCGGATGTTGGCAAGGTCCGCTCCAAGAATGACGACTCCGCCTATGTCGGCCGATACCTGGCCGTTGTTGCCGACGGCATGGGTGGGCACGTCGGCGGCGACGTGGCCAGCGCCTCGACGGTCCTTGATCTTGTCCACCTCGATGTCCCCGATACCCAGGACGCCGAAACTGTGCTGCCCGACGAGATCCAGGCTGCAAACCTGGTTCTCAATGAACTGGTCAATGCCAATCCAAAGCTTTCGGGCATGGGAACCACCGTCACAGCCATGTTGCTGACCGGCAACGTCCTGCAGTTCGCACATATTGGTGACTCCCGTGCATACAGGCTCAAAAACGGTGTTTTTGAGCAGGTCAGCCACGATCACACGTTTGTCCAGCGGCTTGTCGACGAGGGCCGGTTGCGCCCGGAGGAAGCAGAAATGCACCCGCACAAGAACGTCTTGTTGCGTGTTCTTGGCGATTCGGATGCCAGCCCGGAACTGGACATCAATCAATATCCGGTTGAAGCCGGTGAACGGTGGATGCTTTGTTCCGACGGTCTTAACGCCGTGGTGCCGGACTCCATTACGGAGCGGATCATGCGCGGAACGGCTTCCCTTGAGGAAACCGCTAACGACTTGGTGGAGACCACCCTGGCGCATGGATCCCCGGACAATGTCACCATCGTGGTCTTTGAGGTGGTCGAAGCGGATCCCGAATTCGACCTGCCACCCGCAGACCACGACGACTCCGCCGCCGAACCTGCCCCGGACACCGGCCAGCTCACCATTGCCGCAGAAGGCGGCCTGGAGGCCGGTGCCGCGCTTATTCGCCACGAAATGTCCAAGCGCCCCCACCTGCTGGTTGGAGCCGCGCAGTTGGCCACCGAAACGGGCAAGATCCCGGTGGTGACCCAGCGGTCGGGTGAAAAGCGTGCCGCGGCGATCCTCACCCACAAGGGCCCCGGGGCGCCAACGGATCCACCCGAAGATTTCGAACAGAGCGAGGCTCGTCAGCGACGCTGGCTGGTTCCCACCTTCCTGGCTCTCATGGCGTTGATCCTGGCGGCCGTGTGCATCTGGGGCTATCTATGGACCCAGACCCAATACTTCGTGGGGAACCATGATGGCAAGGTTGCGATCTTCAAGGGCGTTTCCCAAGACTTGGGTCCCCTCAAACTTTCCCACGTGGATGCGGTAACCGAGATCCCTCTGGATGCATTGCCTGAATACACCCGCCAACGGATCCAGTCCTCTCTCCCGGCGCGGGATTTGGCCCACGCCCAAATGATTGTCAATGAGTTGACCGTGACCGTTAAACAGAACTGCCCGGTGGTAGTCCCGGAGAACCCGGGCTCACCCTCGGCATTGCCTCCGATGCCCACTTACTGTCAGGAGACCAGACCGTGAGCGAGCTAGAGACTGCGCCGATCCCACGACGCAACATGGAGCTTTTGCTCCTGCTCCTTGCCTTGGCCGTCGCAATGGCCGCCTACTACCTTGTGGGCATCAACAGCGACAACGGCTTGAGCCAGGAGTTCATCACCCAGGGGCTATTCCTGGCCGGCCTGGCGCTGGTTTTCCATGTCATCCTGCGGATTTGGGCAAAATATGCCGACCCGGTGATACTTCCAGTGACGGTGGCCCTGAACGGCATCGGCTTGGCCATGATCCACAGGATCGATCTGGCAAAGGTGTCACGAGACAACGACCAGGCCTATCGCCAAATCCTCTGGACTGGAATCGCCATGGTCGTGGCCATGGTCGTTCTGTGGGCTATCCGCGACCACCGCGTCTTGCGTCGATTCACCTATACAGCACTGGCGGCCTCCGTGGTCCTGCTGCTACTCCCGATGGTTCCGGGGCTGGGCGTACCAATCAATGGTGCGCGCATTTGGGTGCGCATCGGAAGCAGCCTTTCCTTCCAGCCGGGCGAACTGGCAAAGATCACCCTTGCAATATTCTTTGCCGGGTATCTTTCATCCAACCGCGAACTGATCCTGCTTGCCGGAAAGAAGATTGGCCCGCTGCAGCTGCCCCGTGCCAGGGACCTGGGCCCGATGCTCGTTGCCTGGCTCGTAAGCATCGGCGTGCTGGTTGTCCAGCGCGACCTCGGGTCATCGATCCTCCTCTTCGGCCTGTTCATGGTCATGATCTACGTTGCAACGGCGCGAGTGAGCTGGATTGTCATCGGCATGCTGATGCTTGCCGGCGGCGGAGTCTTCGCCTACTTCACCATGGGGCACGTAACCCGTCGCATCGACGGCTGGATCAACGCCTTCGACCCCGACATCTACTATGCACAAGGTGGCAGCAGACAAATCGTCGAAGGCCTCTTTGGCATGGGCGACGGAGGTTTGCTGGGCACCGGCCTGGGAAACGGCAGCCCTTATCTGGTCCCGCTGGCCAACAGCGACATGATCGTGGCCGCCCTGGGCGAAGAGCTCGGGCTCATCGGCCTGTCCGCAATTGTGCTGCTGTACCTGATCCTGATCAGCCGCGGCATGCGCGCCGCCTTGGGTTCACGTGACGCCTTCGGCAAGCTGCTTGCCACAGGGCTGTCGTTCACCCTGGGGCTGCAATGTTTTGTGGTCATCGGCGGAGTTACCCGACTCATCCCGTTGACGGGCCTGACGACCCCGTTCATGGCTGCCGGCGGTTCATCCCTGCTGGCGAACTGGATCATCGTCGCGATATTGCTGTTGATTTCCCACAATTCGCGCCGCCCGATGCAAGCCGGCCTCTCCGCGACCGCCGAGGTCGCCACGGAAGCACCCCGTCGACAGAAACTCACTAAGGAGGCGAAGCAATGAATCAAGCAATCCGAAATACATGGATCGCCGTGGTGCTGCTCTTCGTCCTGTGTTTGGGCTCGCTGAGCTACGTACAGTTTTTCGCGGCATCAGACCTGAACAACAATGCGCTCAACAAGCGACAGCTTTTCCGTGAATTCGATTTGCCGCGCGGCGCGATACTGGTCGACGGCAAGCCGATCGCCGAATCAAAGCCGTCCGAGGGCCAGTTCAAGTACCAGCGCACCTACACCGACCCCGAGCTTTATGCGTTCCTGACAGGGTTCTATTCCCTCACCAACAGCTCGACGCAGCTCGAATCCGTGATGAACGACGAACTTACCGGGCAAAGCCAAGACCAGTTCTTCGACCGCATGATCAACCTGTTCTCCGGACGGGCCAATGAGGGTGCCTCGGTTGAACTGACCATCGACGGCAAACTCCAGAAGTTCGTTTACGACCTGATCCCGGACGGCACCCGCGGCACCATCATCGTTTCGGAACCAAAGACCGGAAACATTCTGGCCATGGCCTCCAAGCCGAGCTACGACACCAACCTCTTGGCCGTTCAAAGCTCTAAAGAGGCTGCGGCGAACATGAAGAAGCTGCTCAAGGTCCCGGGACTGAGCCCGTACGTGAATCCCGCCCTGGGAAACCTGACGGCTCCGGGATCGACGTTCAAGGTCCTTGACCTGGTTGCAGCCATCGAATCAGGCAAGTACAACGCCGACACCGTGATGAAGAACCCTGCAAAGGTGACGCTGCCGGGCACCACGACCCCCCTTGGAAACTTCTTCGGCGGAAACTGCGCCGCAAAGACCGAGGCCCCGCTGTCCTTCATCGTGGCGCAAAGCTGCAACACCCCGTTCGTCGAGATCAGCGAGAAACTTGGCGCCGAGCCGTTTGAGAAGGTCACCAAGAACTTCGGATTCGGCCAGCAACTGAACATCCCGCTGCGGGTAGTCCCCAGCGTCTTCCCGCCAAACCTCGACCCGGCCGCATTGGGCCAGTCGGTGATCGGCCAGCGCGACGTCAAGGCAACCGCGATGCAGATGAACATGGTTGCCATGGGCATCGCCAACGGCGGCAAGATCATGCAGCCGAACTTGATAAAGCGGGTGATCGCCCCGGACTTGAAGGTACTCTCGGAGACCAAGCCCAAGGAATTCGCCACCGCCACCAGCAAGGACGTTGCCGACCAGGTCACCGACCTGATGCGCGGACCGGTCAAGAGCGGAACCGCGGTCAGGGCGCAGGTGCCTGGCCTGGACATTGCGGCCAAGACCGGAACCTCGCAAATCGGTGGATCCACTCTGGTGAATTCCTGGATCACCGGTTTCGCGCCGGCCAACGATCCCCAAGTAGCTGTGACAATTGTGTTCGAAAAAATTGATTTTAAGACTGGATCCTCGTTGACCAGTCCCAACCTGAAGAAGATCCTAGAGGCGGTGTTCAACCAGTGAGGCCAATTTCCGGTATCACCCTGGGCGGTCGATACAAGCTGACCGACCGTATTGCCATTGGCGGTATGGGTGAGGTGTGGAGGGCCCGGGACCAGGTTCTCGGTCGTCTGGTGGCAATCAAGATCCTTAAGGAGGAATACACCGGGGATCCGGGCTTCCTCCAGCGATTCCGCGTTGAGGCGCGCCATACGGCGCTGCTTAACCACAACGGCATCGCCAGCGTCTTCGACTACGGAGAAGAAGAGGGTTCCGCCTACCTGGTCATGGAATTGGTCCCAGGCCAGCCGCTGTCCACCATCATCGAGCGCGAACGCGTGCTGTCTCCGGACCGTGCGCTCTCGATCATTTCCCAAACCGCCAAGGCTCTGGCCGCGGCACATGTACAGGGGCTTGTCCACCGCGACGTGAAACCGGGCAATATCCTGATGCTGCCCGACGGCCGTGTGAAGATCACCGACTTCGGCATTGCACGCATCGCAGACCAGGTGCCTCTGACTGCCACCGGCCAGGTCATGGGCACCGCCCAGTACCTTGCACCCGAACAGGCCACGGGCCAGCAGGCCACCGGCAGTTCGGACATCTATGCGCTCGGCGTCATCGGCTACGAGCTTTTGGCCGGCCGTCGCCCGTTCACCGGTGAATCGCAGATCGCCATCGCCCTGGCCCAGGTCAACGACGCACCTCCGCCGCTGCCCGAATCCATTCCGGTTCCGGTTCGCTCCCTGATCATGTCGATGCTTGCCAAGGATCCCGCGGATCGCCCGGCAGACGCCGAGGCATTGGCAGTTGCGGCCGACGCCATTCGTGCCGGCAACCCGGAAACCGCCACCATGGCCGTACCCGGGATGCTGCTGTTCTCCGGTTCCGATACGGCTACCCAGGCGCTGGGACAGACACCGATTACGCAGGGCAATGAGACCGTTGCCCTCGAACCCGTGGATGAAAGCATTTCCGCTTCGGCCCCGGCCACCAACGCGATGCCCCAGATTCCTGCGCCCGGTGCCGAACAGGCCTCACCCGAGAACTTTGAATCGCTCCTGGGCGCCTCCCAGCCCTGGGAACAGGAGGACGAGCCTGCCTACGAGCAGGCCGACGAGCGGGCCGACCGTCGCACGCCGGTCAAAAAGGGGCGCAGCCCTTGGACCACGCCGCTGATTGCCCTAATCGTTTTGGTTGTCTTTGCCGTGCTTGGCGCATTGCTGCTGCCGATGCTCACCGGCGGGAACAAGCCCGTGGAATCATCCGCGAACACAAGCGCGCCGGCTTCGGAGTCAACAAAGATCAGCGCACCCACGACCGCGCCTACAACCAAGTCGCCGTCCAACTCGCCCTCGGAGTCCCCGATAGCCCAGAAGGTTGGTACACCCAATCTCTCCGGCCTGACAGTCGAAGAAGCCGAAAGCAAGCTCAAGGCTCTTGATCTTGTGCCGCAGTCGCTGGATCCCGTCAACGACAGGCGCCCGTTCGGCACTGTCATCGAACAATTCCCTGCCGCCGGCGTCAAGGTAGAGCCCGGAACCAGGGTTAGATACAGGTGGTCCTTGGGCCCCGCCGAGACGGAAAAGCCGGAAACACCGCCATCGGAGACGCAAACAACGAAGCCCGAGCCGACCGAGACGGAAACGTCGGAACCACCGGCTGAGACGGAAACGTCGGAACCACCGGCTGAAACCAAGGCACCTGCATCGAAGGCGCCCGTTTCGCCCAGCCCCGAAGGGGCTGTCGAGGGCACCTCGCCCGGTGACAGGACTCCCAAGCCGCCGGTGACCAACTAGATGACGATGGTGAATAGACAGTGACCGGGGAACGCATTCTCAACGGTCGCTACATTGTTGGTGAGCTCATCGGCCGCGGAGGAATGGCCGACGTCCATTTGGGAGTCGACCAGGTTTTGGGCCGGAAGGTTGCCATCAAGCTCTTGCGACCCGAAATGGCGCGCGATCCGATGGTCCAGGCCCGATTTAGGCGCGAGGCAAAGGCCGTCGCCGGCCTGAACCACCCGAATATCGTCTCCGTATACGACACCGGTGAGGAAGACCGCGAAATCAACGGTTCTTCCGTCGAGCTGCCGTTCATCGTGATGGAGTACGTCTCCGGCCGTACGCTGCGCGATTTGCACAAGGCCGGTGAGATAACTGTCGATCTGGCAATCGACTATGTTTTGGGCGTCCTTGAAGCACTCCAGCATTCCCATGCCATGGGAATTGTTCACCGCGACATCAAGCCCGCGAACATCATGGTCACGAACCAGGGCGCGCTCAAGGTCATGGACTTCGGCATTGCGCGCGCCCTTGCCGATTCCTCGAGCACCATGACCCAAACGCAAACCGTGGTGGGCACCGCACAATACCTGTCCCCGGAACAGGCACGCGGGGAAATAGTCGATGCACGAACCGACCTGTACTCCACCGGTTGCCTTCTCTACGAACTGCTTACCGGCCGTCCCCCGTTCACCGGGGACTCGCCTGTGTCCGTGGCCTACCAGCATGTGGGAGAGCACGCTCCAGCCCCCAGCAGCCTGAAGACGACGCTTCCACCGATCTACGACGATGTGGTACTCAAGGCGCTGGCCAAGGACCGCGAGGATCGCTATGCGGACGCCCCGGCCTTTGCCTTGGCCTTGCGCAACGCCCGCAACGGGATTCCGTTGCCTCCCGAGGAACTCACAGCCATCCTGCCGCAGGAAACGGCTCCAACGGGGGCTGACACTTTTGCCATGCCCGCGGTGGTAGCCGAGACCGGCATTAACACGGGATACCTTGAGCCGGTGGCCGCGGAACAGCACTGGAATGAACAACCCATGTGGGATCAGGGCCGCTCTGAGCCTGTGGATGACTACCGCGCCAAATCCAAAAAGGCGTGGACCGTGGTGCTCTCGATCATCATGGTTCTGGCCTTGGCGGTTGGCGGGTTGTTCTTCTACAACTGGATGCAGGCCGAAGCGGCACGCAACGCCCTGGTGACCGTTCCCTCACTCACCGGTTTGTCCCAGGCCGAGGCCGAATCCACACTCACCAAACTGGAGCTCATCCCCAAGCCTGAGGACGTCTTTGACGACAAGGTGAAATCCGGATCTGTGGTTTCCAGCAATCCCGTCGCCCAGGCACAAGTCGTCAAGGGCACGACCGTGACCGTGATGGTGTCCAAGGGTCCGGAGAGCCTCAAGCTCCCGACCTCCCTGGCAGGGGCAACGGAGGTCACCGCAAGGGAAACGTTGAAGGAAATGGGCTTCACCATCGGGTCGGTAACCAGGAAGAACGATCCCACGATCCCCGCTGGCTCCTTGGTGGGAACCGAGCCGACGCTTGGCAGCCAAGTGAAGTCCGGAAGCAAGATCGACCTGATCCTTTCCACTGGTCTTGTCGTTGTTCCCCAGCTGCTGAACATGACAGAACCTGAAGCCACGGCCATTCTGGCCGACCCCAAGTTCGGACTGAAAATCCTGGTTCAGGAGGAAGTGCATACGGTGGCCGAGCCCGGCACCATCATCCGCCAGGACCCCGAGAGCGGATCGACTTCACCGCAGGGCGGGACCGTCACCGTGACAATCGCCAAGGCGCCTGAGGTGCCCCCGGTTACTCCGCCTACGGCCACGGAAGAATCCGCTCCCCAGGACGATTCCGACGACGAGGAATCCGATTCGGAATCATTCGACGAATCCCCTGACACTAGTTTCCCCGGTGTCGGACATCGAGACAGCTGGGATCGCGGCGACCCATTTTCGGACGACTAGCGATTCCTAGCCGTGGCCTGCCGGGCCCGTCCGCCCAGTTGTTGAAGAACCCGCCAGAATAACGATTCTGGCGGGTTCTTCAACAACCATGGGGGAGTGAGGCGGGTTCTAGCGTCCGGTTTCCCTGATCAGCGGGCTGAGCGTACCCGCGCGTGCTGCCGCCCCAACGTGGCCCAGCGATTCCAGCCAGTTGCCAAGCATCTGGTAGCCGCCCTCGGTGAGCACGGATTCGGGGTGGAACTGCACGCCCCAAAGCGGCGCAGTGCGGTGCGACAGGCCCATGATGACGCCGTTTTCGGTCTCTGCCGTGATTTCCAGGCATTCCGGGATGCTCGATCGCACGGCAGCAAGCGAGTGGTATCTGGTGGCGGTAAAGGGGCTTGGGATGTGGGCGAAGATCGGGTGGCCGGTGTGGAAAACCGGCGAGGTCTTCCCGTGCATCAGTTCCTCGGCGTGGGTGACAACCCCGCCATAGGCTTCCGCCAGCGACTGGTGTCCCAGGCAGACGCCGAGCATCGGCTTGCGTGCGGTGCCGCACCACTTGATCATCTCGATGCACACGCCGGCTTCTGCGGGGTTGCCCGGACCGGGGGAAACCAACACGCCGTCACGGGCCTCGGCCAGTTCAATGACCTCCGCCAGCGATAGGTCGTCGTTGCGCACCACGGTGGTTTCGGCGCCCAGCTCCTGCAGGTACCCCACCAGGGTGTAGACGAAGCTGTCATAGTTGTCGATCACAAGGATCTTGGGTGCGCTCACAGCAGCATCAGGCCAATCGTCGATTCGGTCCACGGGCTGTATTGGCTCAGCCAGGGGAAAATAAAGTTCATCAGCAATAGTACGACTGCGACGACCAACGCCGCTGCCAGGATGACTCGAAACCACAACGGGCCCGGTAGGTGGGTGAAAATCCACGCATACATTCTTGAGTGCGTCCCTTCCTAGTTTTTCATCGTCTTGTGGACCAGATCGGCGATTTCCGCCGGGGGACCCGCTTCGGACGGGCGCCACGACATGAGTTCTGAATAGGCAATGATTCGCATCCGTGTGGTGAATGGCGGATGACAGCTTGTCATCGTCAGGATTGAGTTGGTTGGCTCCTGGCCGGGCTCGTGCGGAACGGGAAGCAGCACTTCACCCTGGGAAGGGTGGACTATCTCCGTGTTGCGCCATTCATACGTATAGAAACCCTCGCGCGTCTGCAGATAGACCTTGTCGCCGTCTTCAAACTTGTCGATGTCCCAGAACACCTGCCCGTGGGTTTGCCGGTGGGCCGCAACTGCAAAGTTTCCCGGTTCACCTGGGGCTTGGGTTTCCGGATAGTGGCCGATGCCGACGGAGTTCAAGACCTCGGGACCCACCCCGTTGGTTACAGGGTGGGCAAAATCCTTGCCAAATCGGGGAATGTAGAAGATGCCGAAGGTTTCCCCGTCCGGGATCTTGGCGATCGGTGCCGATCCGAAGTCCTGTCCGCCGGCGTCACCGAGATTGAGCCCTTGGACGAATTGAGAGGTGACTTCACTTTGGGCACGATTCGCGTCGACGTTCGTCCACCACAGCTCCCAGGCAACAAAGAGGAGCGCAATGATTCCGAGTGTGATGAGAATTTCACCGATTCCGCCAAGCAGACGCTGTCCGAGGGACGCTTTGGTCCGAAGCCGGGTCTCAGATCGTGTCATGGGGTTCCCTCGCGCTGCAGTGGGGCAACCGTGAACCCGGAAACCTCCAGCTTGAGCAGATAGTATTAGCTATGGGTGGCACGGGATTTGCTTTCCATACCGCCTCTCTAGCCTACCGTTCGGACAACCACTCGTTGGATCGGTCCGACGACTGAAGACTCAAGGAGATGCAGTGCCTGAATCCAAGACCCGTCGGAAGAACCGCAAGCCACAGAGCGGCGGCGGCGAAACCCAGACCTATGACAAGCCCCTGCCCAAGTGGTACAAGCCGGTAATGTTCGGCCTGATGCTCTTGGGTTTGGTCTGGATCATGGTCTACTACATTTCTCAGACTCTCTTCCCGATCCCCATGATTGGTGGATGGAATATCGTCATCGGGTTTGGCGTTGCGATGGTTGGTTTCTTCATGACAACCGGATGGCGTTAGTTAACTGACTTTAGGCCAATGACGCAGTCGACCAGTCCAACGATCAGGAAAATCTTGATCGCTCTGACCGAATTGCCGTCGAAGATCATGCCGTAGGCCAGCGCCAGGGTTGTCCCCCATGCCCACCCATACCGCATAAGCGGTTCCGGTGGGGATTTCCTTCATGGCACATGCGAGACAGGCCGTGCTGATGATGGGGCCAGCACCAAAATCATGGATGGAACGAGTTTGGTGAAGCCTTTCGAGCCTTCCAGGGCAATAGCCCACACTGCTTCGAATACACCAGAAATAATGAGTATGCTCCACGACATCGCGCATCACCGATCTTTTTCGATCACAGTCTTGTCGCTGATCGGCTACGGCCCCATCGTCCGGTGAGCGCTGACGCGTTCCAACTCACCAGCAAAAGCAACTTCCGGATTAGTGGAACAATCCCGGCAAGCTCCCCAGAAAGGCAGCAATTACATGGTTCGCCCCGAGTCCGCAGTGGATTCATCCGCCGCTCTCAAGTCACCCCCCTCGAAGCTTTCACCCAAGCGCTTCTATGGCTTCCTTGCAGCAGCCGAGATGGTGACGTGGGCACTTCTGATCTTTGCCATGATCATGAAGTACGGCGCCGACCAGCCGGCGTTTGTCAGGATTTTCGGAATGATTCACGGCGTGGTCTTCATCGCCTACGGTTTGGTGACACTCTTTGTGTGGGCCAACGAGCGGTGGAGTGTTTCCCGGGGCATTCTTGGATTGGCTACGGCGATCATTCCGTTCGCCACCCTGCCGTTTGAGCGTTCCGTCTTGCGCCGCGGGTTGCTCAGCGACACCTGGCGCTTGGCACCCGGAGGCGACGAACCCACTGGATTCATTGAGAAGATTCAGGCGACTGCACTGCGCAGCCCGTGGATTGCGGCCGTCGCGGGAATCTTCCTGGTCGCCGCAATCACCACCGTGTTGTTGATCATCGGTCCTCCGGGCGGAAACAAGTAGCCAAACCATTACCAGACCCGGTCTTCTTCGTCGCTTATTGCGTTGTCAAGGCCGGGTTTTTTGCGCACACATAGACTTCTTTGCGCACTGTTGCCACTACGTCGCCCACACCATCGAGGATCTCGACGTCGAACCACGTTGTCGCCTTCCCGCTGTCGACAACGCGCTTCTTGAGTTCTTCAAGCTGGGCTTCTTTGAGCTCAAAACGACAGGTCAGGGTTCCATGGCCCGGTTTCAGGAATCTAATTTCCGCGGCTTTGTCCCAGACAACGTGGCCGGGTCCCACATTGTGAAGCACCATCATCATCCAAAACGGATCCGTCATGGAAAAAAGCGACCCTCCAAAGTGGGTCCCCACGTAGTTCATGTTCCACGGCCGTTGCCGCATCAGCACCGTCGCACTGCGCCAGTCTGCGGAAATTTCTTGGACCTTGATACCTGCACCCCAAAACGGCGGCCAGAGGGTCATTCCGTGCTTAACAAATCGCGGGTCACCGGAAATTTTGGGAATGAACTGGCGAAAAGAATTCGGGATTGAGGCCTTCGGCTTCCGATTCTTGGTATTCGTGGCGGTCATGGGTTCAGCCTAGGCCCGCTTATTACTAATAAGTAGGTTGTTGATTACTGTTACGTTGAGGCCATCAAACCGGCACTCCCTGCCGCGGCGATGATCAAGTCCGTCAACGTATCGAGAGCGCGGGAGGGGATCTTCCAACGTTGCCAATACAACTGGATCTGGCTTTCCCATTCAGGGTTTACCGGGAGCAGGGAACCGTCTTTTGGATCCTGGATATCAGGGATCATGCCCCAACCCAGCGAAGCCGCTACGGCAGCGACGTATTGCCGCGAATCCGGCACAAAGTGCTCCACCGGGGCATCTTGGCGCGCGCTTCCCGCAAGGGTCCTGCGCATTGACAACTGCAGGTCATCGTTCCTGTCGAAATTGACCATTGGTGCCGCAGCCAATTCGCTGGCTGGATCGTTGCCCGGCAGCCATTTCCGGATAAAGTCAGCCGAGGCCATCGCGCGGTAGGTCATAGCCCCGAGTGGCACCGACGAACATCCCTGAACCGGGACGCTTTTTGTCGTCACTACGCCCATGACCTGGCCTGAGCGCAGTAGTTCCGTGGAGTGGGCTTCATCGTGCCGCAGGATTTCGCAGGCCATGAGGTCTTGGTCTGCGAGCCCTTGGAGCACAGGGGTGAACCAGCTCGACAAGGAATCTGCGTTCACTGCAATGCTGACCCGTGACGGCGGCAATGACCGGGCTTCGTCCTCTGACATTCTCAGTTGCCGCCGGGCCTCGGCAGACAGGAGTTCTGTTTCGCGGGCCAGACGCAGCAGCACGTCACCGCTGGAGGTGGGCTTGATGGGGCGTGAGCGAATGAACAGCACGCTTCCAACCTGCTTTTCCAGGGCTTTCAGGCGCTGACTCACCGCCGATGCGGTGATGTTGAGCTCGCGCGCAGCGCGTTCCAGCGTGCCGGCCTCAAGGACGGTCTTGAAGGTGCGGAGTTGTTCGGTGGAGAAGTCCATACTAAGAAATTCTAATGAAGACTAAGAATAATTAGTTCGACATCCCATAGGCGTTCCCATAAATTCGATGGGTGACTCTATTTCCTTTGTTTACCGGTCTTGCCACGGGGCTGTCGCTGATTGTAGCCATCGGCGCACAAAACGCGTTCGTCCTGAGGCAAGGCATCCACCGCGAGCACGTGGGTGCCGCGGTGCTTATCTGCATGTTCTCGGACATCGTCCTCATATTTGCCGGCATCGCAGGGCTCGGGGCCCTGCTCAACGTGGCCCCGTGGTTCATCACCGTGGCGCGGCTCGGGGGAACAGGGTTCCTTGTTGTCTATGCGTTCTTTGCTGCCCGACGCGCACTCAATCCACAAGTCCTGACCCAGGCCGCCGAGGTTTCGGGCAACACGCTGCGATCCGTCGCGCTCACAACACTGGCACTCACCTGGTTGAACCCCCACGTTTACCTCGACACCGTGGTTCTGCTAGGGTCCATCGCCGCAGCCCAGGGCCCCTCGGGCCGATGGCTATTCGGCGCGGGTGCGGCACTTGGCAGCATTGCATGGTTTAGCGCACTCGGGTACGGCTCCCGCTACCTACGCGGGTTTTTTGCCAGCCCCGTCTCGTGGCGCATCCTAGATGGCATCATCGCCATCATCATGCTTGTGCTGGCGTTGACGTTGCTGCTTCCGGTAATCACCTAGGCTCGAAGCTTCGGCACGACGCGTCCGCGGAGCGAAGGATGTCCTTCCGGTACATGGTGCCCGTCCTCGTGACGGAGAAACCCAACCTTTCATAGACGCCCACCGCGCCGGTTGGACTCTGGACGTCAACGCTCAGCCCAACCTCGGTAAAACCATCAGCCAGGGCCGCGGCAATAACGTCCGACAACAGTCTGCCGGCATATCCCTTCCCGCGGGAATCCCGTGCTGTGCCGACGCGGGCCACATACAGTTCGTTTGGGACCCATTCAGAACTAAGTGCGTAGGACAGCACCCTTGGCCGGAGACTGCCTGGTTGCTTCTCAACCAGTATTCGGGAGCACTCCGCCCGGAACGTTCGGGCGGAAGTCATGGCTTCCCATTCGTCAGCGGTCTTTGGCGTGGATCCCCAATGGTCGGCAAATGCCTCATTGTCGAGCAAGCGAATTGATTCCGCCCATTCGGGGGAGTATGGGAGTACCTTCAGGGAATCGTTTACCCCGAGCTCCATGGATGATTTCCGAAATTCTTCCGCCTTGACGGTCATGTCTTGGAAATACCGGGCCGGGAGATAGCCCCTGGCCTCGGCCATGGCTCCGGCGCTATGTCCCGGGGCGTTTCCCCACATGTCGACTGCGGCGGGGGCGCCGGGATGCAGCTGTGCGGACTTTTGCCTGGCGCGGGACTCCAGGATGTCCATCAGTTTTGTGCCCACGCCCTGACGACGATATTCCAGGTGTACACCACCGGTAATCGACACTCGGGAAAGCCCCTCACGCAGCTGGTGTCCAACACGCAGTTGGGCGAATCCCACGAGCCTGTTGCCATCCCACACAGCCACTGTGTCGCGCTCCGGTTCCATTCCGGGTTCGTGCAGTTCCTCAAGCAGATCCTCGGCTTCATAGAACTCGTCGGTGCAATCCACAACGGCAAGGTGGTTGGTCAGCTCCGCCCAGGCCTGAACATTCTCGTTTCGAATCCAGTCGTAGAGCAGGTTCAACGCCGTTCCCTTTCAATGTCATACGTGGTGGGGTTTGTACCTCGTGGACTCGATTCAACGTATCGTACCTTCGGCATCCGCCAAAGAGGATTCGGTGGGAACCTGAAGATCTATGCCCGAAGGAAACCAAGCGACCCGCGACAAACTGTGCACAGAAGTTATCCACAGATGGGGATAAGGCTGTGGGTTATGTCGCATGGATACCAGAACTCCCTACGCTTTCGGCATTCGTGCACCATCCGACCGCGTGGCTGTGAGTTATTAACACTGTGGACAAGATGTGTGGAAAACAAGCCATCGCAGCATGGCGGTGGATTGATTTTCCGTGAATTCTCGCGGAGTAGGTCATACTTTCGAACATTCCACCACCAATACTGCCGCGTTCGGATCGAGGCCAATGCACAGGTTGTGCACTAAGTTATCCACAGCTGTGGATGAAATTGTGCATATTGGGGTGAATCTCTCAATGAGCCGTCGAGATTTGCGCCATTGCCGCGTAATAGGCCCTTGTTGCACGCTTGAATTACACAGGTGTGAGTTATTAACAGTGTGGATAACGCCTGTGGATAATTTTTCGACTTTGTCCGGCTACGACAGCGGCACTCGAACGTTTGCGGCTCCCCAAAAAGTCACGGCAACTAGGAGCATTACCAAGATTGCAAGCCCTGCCCACTGCATCAACGATCGATGCGCACCCTTGGGTGCGTAAGCAAAGATCCCAGCGCAGGCCGCCCCGAGAACCAGACCGCCAACGTGGGCTTGCCAGGCAATGCCGGGGATGACAAAACCAATGGCCAGGTTTATGGCAACCAGGATAGCAACCTGGACCACCGGGATTCCGCGTGATCTCAAGAGAACAAACATGGCGGCAAAGAGTCCAAAAACCGCACCCGAGGCTCCAACAACGGAGACCAGCGGGTTCGCTATCAGCAGGACGGCTACCGAACCTCCCAGAGCCGATATCAAATAGAGCGCAAGGAATCTCGACCGGCCCAGCATTGGTTCGAGTACCCGTCCACAGATGTACAGCGCATACATGTTGAACGCGATGTGCCCGATGAAAGTGGGGGAGTGCGCAAATGCCGAGGTCAGCATGCGCCACGGTTCGGCAGAACCATAAGGGCTGGTATAAATTCCTGCGTACAAGAGTTCGCTGGTGAGACCGGAGAACAGCATCTGCAGGCCGAACACGACGACATTGATCCCGATAAGCACGTACGTCACCATGGGCCGCCCGTCGGTGGCTTTGCCGCCAAACACCGTCCGAGTCGTTGGAATGTTTCGGTTCGCCTCGCGCACGCAATCCACACACTGTGTGCCCACAGCGGCAGTCACCTGGCATTCCGCGCAAACAGGGCGACCGCACCGTTGGCAGGTTACATAGGAAATGCGCTCGGGATGCCGGGGGCATACCGGCGGCGAGAAGGCCTGGTCTTGGTTGGAAAGTCCATACGACATGGAATGATTCTCCTGCTTTTTAAGGTCGTCGTCCCTTTGAAAGGGTCAATGACCATCCTCCCCCACGAACCTTGGGAGCTTGGCCCAATGTGCACCAAATGGGATTGCCGCTCGGCGACATGGGGCTAAGACAAAGCGGCCCCGCATACCGCCACGCCGAAGCGAGATTGGTAAGCGGAGCCGCCAGGAATCTTGACGCAGAAAACTCTACGTCAACATCGAATCTTTAGAGCTCGACGATGTCGATGCTGGAGATGACAACATCTTCCAGCGGCTTGTCGCGGCCATCGGTGGCGATGGCGTTGAGTGCGTCAACGATCTTGCGTGATTCTGCGTCGGTGACGTCGCCGAAGATGGTGTGCTTGCCCTGCAGCCAGGTGGTCGGTACCGAGGTGATGAAGAACTGGGAACCGTTGGTGCCCTTGCCCATCTGGATACCGGCATTGGCCATGGCCAGCTTGTACGGCTCGCGGAAGTCAAGCTCCGGGTTGATTTCGTCGTCGAAACGGTAGCCCGGGCCGCCGATGCCCTGGCCCAGCGGATCGCCGCCCTGGATCATGAAGTCAGCGATGATTCGGTGGAAGATCGTTCCGTTGTACAACGGGGTGTTGACCTTTTCTTCGCCGCTCTGCGGGTCGTTCCAGGTCTGCTCACCGGTGGAAAGTCCGATGAAGTTCTTGACGGTCTTCGGGGCGTGGTTGCCGAAGAGGTTGACGACGATGTCGCCCAAGTTGGTGTGGATGGTCGCGGTATGCGTAGGGATTGCAGTCATGAAGTTATTCTTCCACGAGCCCTGCAAGCCCGTAAACGAATGGCTACGCGTTCAGTGAACACCAGTACATGCCATTGATATATGCCCCGGCGGTAATGGCTGGATCCGCTCGCACGTCGTAGGCTAGGACAAAGCTACCGAAACGATCAAAGGGGTTCACTATGAAGTCAGAACGTATCGCTCGAGACTTTGGTGAAAGCGTTGCAACAAGCGCCGAACAAGCACTGGACTGGGCAGCACCCAAGATTGACACCGCTGTTAAGTGGGCCGTTCCGCGCATTGAAAAAGGCATCGAGACGGCATCCCCAAAGATCCAGGAAGGCCTCACCCGGGCCGCGAATGAACTCTCGGAAACAGTCGCAAAAGTAACTCCGCTGTTGCAGGAATCCCTTGAACGAGTGGGCCCCATGATTTCCGCCGCAATCGATGAAGCCACTCCACGGGTGCAAAAGGCTGCTGACCGCGCCGCTCCCGTGTTGACCGAGGCCCTGGACCACGCCCGCGAAGTGGTTCTAAATGAGTACATTCCTGCGGCAAATGAAAAAATCAGCCAGGCGGCCCAGTTCACTGCCCGCAAGATTGAAGAGGCCCAGATTCCTGCCGCCCTGAACAACCTTGCTGGGTCGCTGACGCCTGAACCGGAAACCATTGAACGAGTGCAGCAGGCAGCAACGGCTGCCGTTGAGACGACAGCCAAGGAGCTAGAAAACGTGCAGAAACCAGCTAAGAAGAAAAAAGGCCTGCTGATCTTCGCAATCATCGCGGCGGCCGGCGCCGCCGCCGTAGCCGCATGGCGGGCTTCGAAGCCCATTGACGATCCCTGGAAGACCCCGGCTCCCGTGGAGCCGACGACCGTGCGCGCAAACGTTGCGACAGAGACGCCTGCATCCGTTGATGAGGTTCGTGAACAGGTCGCAAAGTCTGCAGCCGAGGCCAAGGAGCATGCAAAGGACGCCGCCAAAGAGGCAACGGCAGGAGCCAAGGAAACCCTTGTATCCGTCAAGGAAGAGCTGACCGAGGCGGCAAGCGCGGCAAAGCACAAGGCCGAAGAAGCCGTCTCTGCGGTCGAAGACAAGGTCTCCGAGGTCGTAGCCGATATCAAATCCGATACGCCCAAGCCCTCGCCCCGCCCCAAGAAGTAGGCGTTCAGGCCACAAATTGAAATAGGGCGGTGTGTTTGGCGAATATTCAAGATTCGCCAAACACACCGCCCTATATATTTATCCAGGAGGCGTTTTAAGGAGAACGGATCCGACAACCCGCCCATTTACATCCGCACCGTGTCAGGAGATCATGCCTGCGAGTCGTTCAGGGGCCCTTACCGCGGCATAAACCGGCCTTTGCTGAGGCCTTGGGCAGCATTCGTCCTTGGCCACGTACAACCAATACCAGGCCTGCAAGGATGATGGCCAAGCCAAGTGCAGTTCCGGCGGGTAGATGCTGCCCTAGGAAAAGCGCTGCCAGCAATGCGGCACCCGGGATTTCCAACAAGATGAGGGTGGAGACTGTCAACGGCCCAAGGCTGGAAACCAGGTGGTTGAATGCCGAGTGCCCAAGCACCTGCGAGAACAAGGCCAACGCAAGGATCCCCATCCATCCTCTTGCATCGAATCCCCAGACCGGGGCACCGAAAATCAAGCAGATGGCCAGAAGGACGATCGAGGTCATGCCATAGCAAAGCGTTGTGTAGGTGCTCGTGGTCATGGTTGCCCGCGCCTTTGCCCCGGCGAGGGTGTAGACCGCGGCAAGAATCCCACCGACAAGTGCCAGCCCATCGCCGATCAGAGCGTCACGGCCCGAACCTATATCGAATCCCGTCATCACCAACACGCCGGCGAAGGCAAGCAGGACCCCTGTTCCCACCCGCCAGCCGTATTTCGTTCCCCGCAAGGACTGGAACAGCGCGATCCAGGCGGCTTGCAGACACACCAGCGCGGTGGCTGCAGCAACGGTGGTCATTCGGATGGCTGTCATGAAGCAAACGAAATGCAGCGCCAGTGAGACGGCTGCAACCGCGCTCCAGCCCCATTCTCGGCGCCTGAGGCGGCCAAACGACCTGGGATCGGACGCCACGGCAGGGACGGCCATGACAGCGGTCCCAATGGCGTTGCGCCACAAGGCCATTGAAAGGGCAGGAACGGTCGGGAAGGCTGCAATAATCGGCCCGGAAGCGGAAACTCCGAGGACGCCGACGATCGCGAGGAAAAAGGTCACGTGTCTACTCCAGGTTCGGTACTTCACGCCGGCCAACTCGCCGACGGTCAATCCGGGCTTCGACACAAAATGGGGCGGAAACACGAATGGCCCGGAACATTTGTTCCGGGCCATTCGTTTCGGTGGAGACTAGGGGGGTCGAACCCCTGACCTGAAGCTTGCAAAGCTACCGCTCTACCAACTGAGCTAAGTCCCCGTATGAATTCAGGATACCTTATCGGTGCCCTGACTCCAGCTGGCCTTATCGGCCGATGATTCCTTCAACTTACGATAGCCTATTATGCCCGCGGCTATTACCACCAACACCAGAAGTTTCCGCATGGGACACTTCCTTTCAACTACCGTTCGGATGAGGGAATCCGTGGGCGTACCTGGACTTGAACCAGGGACCTCTTCGTTATCAGCGAAGCGCTCTAACCGCCTGAGCTATACGCCCTCTTTGTTCCCGCTGGGAACGAGATAAAACTTTACATGAGGAATGGCCAAAGAAACAAATCGGCCCTCGGGTCGACTTCGATGAAGTGTCCCGAGGGCCGGATTCTAGGCTTTTTTGACGATTAATCGTCGGTCAAAGTCACGCCAATTCCGCCAACAAGCGTCGACGAGAGGTTGTAAAGCACTGCCGCAAGCATCGTAAGCGCTGTGAGCAATACCACATTGACCACGGCAATAATGGTGGCGAAGGAAGCGACCTGACCCAACGAAGCGATCTTTGTGAGGTCGAAGTCCGATTCGGTTCCGATGACCTCGCGCAACAAGCCGTTGACGCTGTTGAAGATGCCGGTCAGGTCCAGGATGGACCAGAAGACCACGGATGCGACAACCGTAACGATGCCCAGTGCCACCGAAAGCAGGAATGCCATCTTCAGCACCGACCAGGGATCGACCTTGGAGATCAGCAGGCGGGCCTTGCGGACCTTGGCCTTCGGCGCAGGACGCACCAGCTGCTGCGGGCGGGTGCCGGGGGCTCCGGCAGGTCGCTGCCCGGCGGGGCGGGGCGCGGAGCCGGCAGGGCGTTGCCCGGCGGGGCGCGGGGCACCGGCCGGACGCTGTGCGGTTCCGGGACGCGGTGCTCCGCCTGCCGGACGGGGTGCGCCTACTGGGGTCTGCCGTGGCGCTGCGGGACGGGTGCCACCAGTGCCGCCCGCCGGGCGGGGGGTATTCGGGGTGCTCACGCGTTACCTCCGTCGTTGGTGGCCTCGTCGTTTTGCTCAAGGTTTTCCTGAGTTTCCGCCGGGTTTTCTTCACCCGCTGGAGCCTCGGAGGCCGTTTCTTGTGTCTTTTCCGCGTTCAACGGTACTGCATCTTCCTCGGTGTTCTCTCCGAGCCCGCGTTCGGTGTTCTTTGCCACCGCGATGATGCGGTCCTTCTTGTCGGGCTTGGCAAAGATGACGCCCATGGTGTCGCGGCCCTTGGCCGGAACCTGGGAAACGTCGGAGCGGACGACCTTGCCACCCTCCATGACGACGAGAACTTCGTCCTCGTCGTGCACGATCAGCGCGCCGACCAAATCACCGCGCTCCTCGGCCAGCTTGGCGACCTTGATGCCGATGCCGCCGCGGGACTGGACCCGGTATTCCTCGACACTGGTGCGCTTGGCGTAGCCGCCCTCGGTGACGATGAACACATAGGAATCCTCGGTGACGACGTCCGCCGCCAGCAATTCGTCCTCGTCGCGGAACTTCATGCCGGTCACGCCGGAGGTGGCGCGACCCATTGGGCGCAGCGCTTCGTCGGTGGCCGTGAAGCGCACCGACTGGCCCTTGCGGGAAACCAGCATCAGGTCGTCGGTCTCGGAAATCAGCTGTGCGGAAACGAGTTCGTCGCCCTCGCGCAGGTTGATGGCGATGACGCCGGCCGAACGATTGGTGTCGTAGTCCGCCAGGCGGGTCTTCTTCACCAGGCCGTTGCGGGTGGCCAGCACCAGGTACGGGGCCTGCTCGTAGTCGCGCAAATCCAGCACCTGGGCGATGCGCTCGTCCGGCTGGAAGGCCATCACGTTTGCCACGTGCTGGCCCTTGGCGTCGCGCCCCGCCTCGGCAAGCTCGTAGCACTTGGTGCGGTACACGCGGCCGTGGTTGGTGAAGAACAGCAGCCAGTTGTGCGTGGTGGTGACGAAGAAGTGCTCGACGACGTCGTCGCCGCGCAGCTGGGCGCCCTTGATGCCCTTGCCGCCGCGGTGCTGCGAGCGGTAGTTGTCCGAGCGGGTGCGCTTGACGTAGCCGCCTCGGGTGATGGTGACGACCATTTCCTCTTCGGGGATCAGGTCCTCGACGCTCATGTCGCCGTCGTAGCCCATGAGCACCTTGGTGCGGCGGTCGTCGCCGTGCTTCTCGACGATCTCGGCGAGTTCCTCGGAGATGATGGTGCGCTGGCGCTGCGGGTCGGCGATGATCGTCTTGAATTCGGCGATCATGAGCTCGAGCTCGGCGTGGCGATCCTGGATCTTCTGGCGTTCCAGGGCGGCCAGGCGGCGCAGCTGCATGTCGAGGATGGCGCGGGCCTGGAGATCATCGATCTGAAGCAGTTCCATCAGGCCCTCGCGTGCCGCGTCGGTGGTGGAGGAGCGGCGGATCAGCGCGATGACCTCGTCAAGCGCATCCAGGGCCTTGAGCAGGCCGCGCAGGATGTGCGCCTCCTCCTCGGCCTTGCGCAGGCGGAAGGCGGTGCGGCGGATGATGACTTCCATCTGGTGGGTCACCCAGTGGCGGATGAACGCATCCAGCGAGAGCGTGCGCGGCACGCCGTCGACGATCGCGAGCATGTTCGCGGAGAAGTTGTCCTGCAGCTGCGTGTGCTTGTACAGGTTGTTCAGCACGACCTTGGCCACGGCGTCGCGCTTGAGCACGATCACCAGGCGCTGGCCGGTGCGGCCGGAGGTCTCGTCGCGCAGGTCGGCGATGCCGGTGATCTTGCCGTCCTTGACCAGTTCGGCGATCTTCACGGCCAGGTTGTCCGGGTTGGCCTGGTACGGCAGCTCGGTGACCACCAGGCAGGTACGGCCCTGGAGTTCCTCGACGGAAACCACGGCGCGCATGGTGATGGAGCCGCGGCCGGTGCGGTAGGCGTCGGCGATGCCCTTGGTGCCAAGGATCATGGCGCCGGTCGGGAAGTCGGGGCCCTTGATGCGCAGCATCAGTTCCTCGAGCAGTTCCTCGCGGGACGCCTCGGGGTTTTCCAGGTACCACTGCACGCCGGAGGCTACCTCGCGCAGGTTGTGCGGCGGGATGTTGGTGGCCATGCCCACGGCGATGCCGGAGGAGCCGTTGACCAAGAGGTTCGGGAAACGCGCCGGCAGGATCGTGGGTTCCTGGTTCTTGCCGTCGTAGTTGTCCTGGAAGTCGACGGTGTCCTCGTTGATGTCGCGGACCATTTCCATGGCCAGCTGCGACATCTTGGTTTCCGTGTAACGCGGGGCGGCGGCGCCGTCGTTGCCGGGGGAGCCGAAGTTGCCCTGGCCCAGGGCCAGCGGGTAGCGCATGGTCCAGTCCTGGATCAGTCGCACCAGCGCATCGTAGATGGCGGTGTCGCCGTGCGGGTGGTACTGGCCCATGACCTCGCCGACCACGCGGGCGCACTTGTTGTAGGAGCGCTCCGGGCGGTAGCCGCCGTCATACATCGCGTAGATCACGCGGCGGTGCACGGGCTTCAGGCCGTCGCGCACGTCCGGCAGCGCGCGGCCCACGATGACCGCCATGGCGTAGTCAAGGTAGGAGCGCTGCATTTCGGTCTGCAGGTCGATCTGGTCGATCTTGTCGTGGCCGGCGGCAACGGCCACGACGTCGTCGATCACCGCGCCCTCAACGATTTCCTCGTTGGCGCCGGCGCCGTCCTGCGGGTTTTCGGGAGTCTGATCGCTCATCGATTTCTTCCTCTAGTCAAAAGTCTGTGGGTGAACGCGGGGGAGTGGCCGGATCCGGACTAGATGTCCAGGAAGCGCACGTCCTTGGCGTTCTGCTGGATGAAGTTTCGACGCGATTCGACGTCCTCGCCCATAAGCACGGAGAAGATCTGGTCCGCGGCGGCGGCGTCGTCCACGGTGATCTGGCGCAGCGTGCGGTGCTCGGGGTCCATGGTGGTGTCCCAGAGTTCCGAGTAGTCCATCTCGCCCAGGCCCTTGTAGCGCTGGATGCCGTTGTCCTTGGGCAGGCGCTTGTTCTTCGCCGCACCGGTGGTCAGCGCGTGGTCGCGTTCCTTGTCCGAGTACACGTACTCGTGCGGGGAGTTGGACCACTTGATGCGGTACAGCGGCGGCATGGCCAGGTACACGTAGCCGTTTTCGATCAGCGGGCGCATGAAGCGGAAGAGCAGGGTCAGCAGCAGCGTGGTGATGTGCTGGCCGTCGACGTCAGCATCGGCCATCAGCACGATCTTGTGGTAGCGCAGCTTGGCCATGTCGAATTCCTCGCCGATGCCCGTGCCGAACGCGGTGATCATCGACTGGACCTCGCTGTTGCCCAGTGCGCGGTCCAGGCGGGCGCGCTCCACGTTCAGGATCTTGCCGCGCAGCGGCAGGATGGCCTGGGTGTGCGGGTTGCGTCCGCGCTTGGCCGAGCCGCCTGCGGAGTCGCCCTCCACGATGAAGACCTCGCACTCGGAGGGGTTCTTCGAGGAGCAGTCCGAAAGCTTGCCGGGCATGCCGAAGGATTCCAGCGGGGACTTGCGGCGCGCGTTGTCGCGCGCCTTGCGCGCGGCCAGGCGGGCCTGGGAGGCGAGCTGGGCCTTGCGGATGATGTCGCGCGCGGTGTTCGGGTTGCGCTCGAGCCAGTCGCCGAGTTCCTCGTTGACGACGCCCTGGACAAAGCCCTTGGCGATCGAGTTGCCCAGCTTGGTCTTGGTCTGGCCCTCGAACTGCGGCTCGGAAAGCTTGACGGAGATGACGGCGGTCAGGCCCTCGCGGATGTCGTCGCCCGTGAGGTTCTCGTCCTTTTCGCGCAGGATCGTCTTTTCGCGGGCGTAGCGGTTGATCAGCGAGGTCATCGCGGCGCGGAAGCCCTCTTCGTGGGTGCCGCCCTCGTGGGTGTTGATGGTGTTCGCGTAGGTGTGGACCGACTCCGAGTAGGCGTTGGTCCACTGCATGGCGACCTCGACACTGATGCCCTTGGTGGTGTCCTCGGATTCGAAGGCGATGACGTCCTCGTGGACGAGCTCGACCTTCTTGGAGGAGTTCAGGTGCTTGACGTAGTCGAGCAGGCCGTCCTTGTAGAGGTAGTCCACGACCCGGTGCTTCGGGGTGGCGTCGTTGATCTCGTCTTCTTCGGTGGCGATCTCGTCGGCGTCGACCGCGAGCGTGCGCTCGTCGGTGAGCGTGATGCGCAGGCCCTTGTTCAGGAAGGCCATCTGCTGGAAGCGGGCGCGCAGCGTCTCGAAGTCGAACTCGACCGTTTCGAAGATGGAGTCGTCCGGGTAGAAGGTCTGCGTGGTGCCGGTGGCATCGGTGTCTTCGCCCTTGACCAGGGTGCCCTGCGGCTTGCCGCCGTCGGCGAAGGACATGTGCCAGGCACTACCTTGGCGGCGGATTTCGGTCTCGACGCGCGAGGACAGGGCGTTCACCACGGAGATGCCCACGCCGTGCAGGCCGCCGGAAACGGCGTAGCCGCCGCCGCCGAACTTGCCGCCGGCGTGCAGGATGGTCATGACGACCTCGACCGTGGGCTTGCCCTCGGTGGGGTGGATGTCCACGGGGATGCCGCGGCCGTTGTCCTCGACCCGGACACCGCCGTCGGCCTGCATGTTGATCTTGATGTGGTCGCAGTGACCGGCCAAGGCCTCGTCGACGGAGTTGTCCACGACTTCGTAGACAAGGTGGTGAAGCCCGCGCGGTCCGGTGGAACCGATGTACATGCCCGGGCGCTTGCGAACAGCCTCGAGCCCCTCAAGGACCGTGATGTCTTGGGCGCCGTAGGTGTGTTCCACCCGTCCACTGACGCTTTCTTCAGGTTGTTCGGCCGCGGGTGATGCGCTGCCTTCGACGGAATCGATTGGTTCCTGGGGTGTGGTGTTATCGGTAGACACAGGTGCTACAGACTCCTCAAACAGTGGAAGGCCGAACACCGGAGGTGCCCGATCGTGAACCAGCGTCTCGCCCGCGCGGGGAAACGCCCTGCTCTCGATTCTACCGTGTGGCACCAAATTTTCCGGGCATTGACCACCCACAACATGCTGTAAATGGCCACCAAATACGCATAGGAACGTTCATTTCGTACCTAAACGGGTCGGTATGTGGCCTGAGGCCTCCCGGAGCGCCAGTGAGCCAGCTACGCGCTTCGGGTTTTAGCCGTAGGTATCGCGCGGACCGCGGCCCTTGACGCTGCGTCCACCATGGCGCCAACTCGGTGCGGTGGGACCGATGACCCGGATGACCGTGATCACACCCTGCCCGAGTTCCTTGTCGAAGTGCTTGAGCAGTTCGTGGGACAACAGGCGCATCTGGGTGGCCCAGGTGGTGGAGTCGCAGCGCACCACCACCGTGGAATCCTCGAATGACTCGGGGGTGCAATGTTCGGCGATCTGCGGGCCGACAAGTTCGGCCCAGCGCGAGAGCACCGAACCGACGGCGACCGGGGCGCTCCACCCGCGGTCGCGGACGATCTTGCCGAAAAGGTTCCCGATTTCCTGCGGATCGCGCCCGTCCGAGTACTTTGCGGGTGCGCTGCTGGCCTTGCGGCGCTGTTTTCGCGCGGCGGCGTTTTCCTCGAATTTCGCTGCCTTGGCCGCGTCGATCCGCGCTTCGCCGCGGCTCTGGGCAGCCTCGCGCATCCGGTTGAGGATGGCGCGCGAAGCGTCGAGGGCTTCCGGCTTGTGCGGATCGTTCTCGCTCACGAGTGGACCTGGCCTGGGCTGACCTTCAGGAAAGTACCGCCGAGTTCCTCCGGAACGTCCCCGGCGACCGCGGCGGTGACGATGACCTGTTCGGCCCCGGCGACGATCGACGCCAGTCGGCTTCGACGGGTGGCGTCCAACTCGGCAAACACGTCGTCGAGGATCAGGATCGGTCCGGCGCCGGGGCGCGGATCGTCCTGGCCGAAGACCTTGTAGGCGGCCAGCCGCAGGGCAAGGCACAATGACCACGTTTCGCCGTGCGATGCGTAGCCCTTGGCGGGCGCGGACCCCAATCGCAGCAGCACGTCGTCGCGGTGCGGGCCAACCAGGGTGATTCCGCGTTCGAGTTCCTTGCTGCGCTTCTTGAGCAGCGCCGCCACGAACATTTCCTCGAGCTCTGGCTGGGTGGCATCCAACAAGGCCGCCGGGGCAACGAGGTTCGGCTCGGATTCGGAGGCGGTGTCCGGGCTGGGCGCGGAATCCTCGTCGAAGTCGTCAACAATCGTTGATTGGTAGAACGCGCTGGCCGTCTTGTTGGCGTCGGCGAGAGATGCATACGCGGCGGCCATGTAGGGGGAAAGCAGTTCCAGCATGTCCAATCGCCCGCGCAACAGCCTTGCCCCGGTCTGGGCCAGGTGGGTATCCCACACGTCGAGGGTCGATTCGTGGGCTGTGGAGAGTTTTCCGCCGTGGCGGGCGGATTTCAGCAACGCGTTGCGTTGCTTGACCACCCGCTCGTAGTCGCCGCGGGTTGCGGCCTCGCCGGGGCGCAGCGCAACAAGCAATTCGTCGAGGAACCGGCGGCGGTTCGACGGGTCTCCCTTGACGAGAGCAAGGTCTTCCGGGGCGAAAAGAACGGTTCGAACAATGCCGAGGATGTCGCGGGCACGGACCGGATTCGCCCGGTTGATGCGTGCCCTGTTGGTCTTGCCGGCGGTAATTTCCACTTCGAGCGTGGTGACCTGTTTTGCCCGATGAATTCGTGCCCGGACAAGGGCTCTTTCGGTCCCGAAACGCAGCAGCGGGCCGTCGTTGGTGACGCGGTGCGAGGAAAGGGATGCCAGGTAGCCGATGGCCTCAACGATGTTGGTTTTCCCGACGCCGTTGGAACCGACAAGGACATTGGTGCCGGGTCCCAGCTCTACATCGGCTTGCGCATACGAGCGAAAGTCGGTGAGAGAGACATGTGAGATGTACACCTAAACGTCCTGCTATGAGATCGCACACCCGGTCGGGGGATGGCCGGATGATGAAGCGTGAATTGTCGCTAAAAGGTGTGTTCGACCGCCCCGGTTGGAGCGATCGTGGAGCGGTCGAACACGTGACCACGTGGCGGAAAAATTTCCCGCGAGGTGATCTAGTTGGGCAAGTTTGGTAGGCGAACCGGCATGACCAGGTAGCGATATTCGTCGCTGTCCGATCCATCGAGGGAAGACTGCGCAGTCATCATCGCCGGCTTGGGTGCGCTGGTGAACGAGAAACGAACGAATTCGCTGTTGAATGCGTTCAGGCCCTCACTCAAGTATGCGGGATTGAATGCGACAGTGATTTCTTCGCCGTCGATCTGGGCCTCGATCGCTTCTTCGGCCTGTGCGTCTTCGCCGGTTCCGGCATCCAACGACAGTTGTCCGCCGGTGAAGGAAAGTCGAACGGGGGTGTTGCGCTCTGCAACGACTGCGACACGACGCACAGCTTCGACCAAGTCAGACGTGCGTACTGTTGCGTGGATCGGAGTATTTTCGGGGAAAAGTGAACGAATCTTTGGGTAGTCGCCATCTACCAACAGTGAGGTGGTGCGACGGTTTCCGCTTTCGAAACCGATAAGTTCGTTGCCTTCACCCAAGGCGATTTTCAGTTCGCCCGCTGAGCCCAAAGTCTTGGCAACTTCGTTCAAGGTCTTTGCCTTGACAAGGGCGGAAGTCGAAATTCCAGCCTGTGCCGGCTTCCAGCGAACTTCACGCATGGCCAGACGGTAACGGTCGGTTGCAAGGAAAGTGATCAGGTCATCTTCGATTTCCATCTTCACGCCGGTGAGGATGGGAAGGGTGTCGTCCTTCGATGCAGCAACGATGACCTGGTTGATCGCGTGAGCAAATGCTTCACCATCGACAACACCGGTGACTTCCGGGAGAACCGGAAGCTCGGGGTATTCGGTCACTGGCATGGTTGCCAAGTGGAATCGGCTTCGGCCACAAGAAAGGGTGACTTTGGTGCCGTCGGTTTCAAGAGTTGCAGTCGACTGTGGCAAGCTGCGGCAGATTTCCGCCAGCAACTTTCCGGAAACGAGGATCGTACCTTCCTCGGCGACGTCTGCGGCAATCTCAAGGTGCGCCGAAATTTCGTAATCGAAACCAGCCAACGACACGGTGCCGTTGGTAGCGGTGATCAAGATTCCGGAAAGTACCGGAGAAGGCGGACGTTGGGAGAGTGAACGGGCGGTCCAGGATACGGCTTCGGCCAATACATCCTTTTCAACGCTGAACTTCACGAAGTGGTCCGCCTTTCACGACGAAGTCGACAGTACTTGAAAGCAAGCTTAGCGGTTCCCTTGGGACAGGAATAACGAATCGCGGAGCCTTCAAAGTGGTGGTGTGATGCGCTGTCTCACATTTCCGGCAACGAATCATTTACCAGAACGACAGCATGGAGTTTGAGCTTACCGGCTTTTATGTTTCGGTGCTCTTGGGGCAGCAGTTTTCAGCTCGTGAGTACAAGGTCTTCCGAGGATGGAGTCGGAGCTCACCTTATGGGGCTCTTCATTTTCTCCTTGGCTAGCGTCGAGTCCGAAGTCTCGACTGAGGCGAATGTGCTTCATGTCGGGACGAATAATGCGAGTTCAACGCAGGAATCCCTGGGAACAGTTTTCTGGTTGTCATTCGATCCAAAAACAAAGCTTGCGGTTGGCCGAGAACAGGCCCATGGAGCCATCAACTTATACTCCGCTGGCATTCCCGGTATTGGTTTCCGCCAAGTCACGAGATCCGTCCCAAAAAGTCCTTTTGGGCGTCGTTTCGTCGGATGGGCGCAAAACAGGTCTTGTTATTTGGATGAAGTAGAAATTTGGGATTAGTAGTGTTAATAACCCCTGTGGATACTGTGGATAAGCCTGATTGGCCGCGAGGGTACGCCGATTATGCATGTGCACAACATGTGATTGGGAGTGACACTGAGTCTCACTACCCCGTGGACAACTTTCCGCGTGATTTAAGGGATCCACAGCTTTGCATGTAGTTATCCGCAGGCTTAGCGGGGTAGTCCACTTAATGATCCACAGCTTTATCCACACCTGTGGTTAAAGGCTTTTTCGGTTGTTAGCCCTCGCGCTGCCGCTGCTTGATGCGGTTGGTCAGTTCGGTGACCTGATTGAAGATGGCGCGGCGTTCCGCCATGAGTTCGCGAATCTTGCGATCCGCGTGGATCACCGTGGTGTGGTCGCGACCGCCCAGTTCCTGGCCGATCTTCGGCAGGGACATGTCCGTCAGTTCGCGGAGCAGGTACATTGCAATCTGTCGGGCGGTCACCAAGGTCCGCGTCCTGGATTTGCTGTTGAGCTCTTCGATCGTGAGGTTAAAGTACTCGGCGGTCTGCGCAACGATGGTCGCCGGAGTGATCTCTTGGGCACCTTCATCGGTGATCAAATCCTTGAGCACCGTTTCGGCCAGGCTCATGTCAACGGACTGATTGTTCAGCGACGCAAAAGCAGTCACTCGAATCAGCGCACCCTCAAGCTCCCGGATGTTCGTGGAGATTTTCGACGCAATGTATTCCATGACCTCGTCCGGAGCCGAGAGATTCTCCGCATTGGCCTTCTTGCGCAGAATGGCAATGCGGGTTTCAAGCTCGGGTGGCTGAATATCGGTCAGCAGACCCCACTCGAAACGTGAACGCATGCGGTCTTCAAAGCCGGCCAACTGCTTGGGTGGCAGGTCCGAAGTAATCACAACCTGCTTGTTGTGGTTGTGAAGTGCATTGAAGGTGTGGAAGAACTCTTCCTGGGTGGCATCCTTGTTTGCCAAGAACTGGATGTCGTCAATAAGCAAGATATCCACGTTGCGGTAGGTCTGCTTGAAGCTGGCACCTTCATCGTCACGGATGGAGTTGATGAAATCATTGGTGAACTCTTCAGAATTTACGTATCGAACGCGGATTCCGTTGTAGAGATGCCGGGCGTAATGGCCGATCGCATGCAAAAGGTGGGTCTTGCCAAGTCCTGAATCCCCATAGATGAACAGCGGGTTGTATGCCTTTGCCGGCGCCTCGGCAACTGCCACTGCCGCTGCATGGGCAAAACGGTTTGATGAGCCGATGACAAAAGTGTCAAAAATGTACTTGGGGTTCAGCCGTCCGAATTCCTGGGAGTTCGACGGAGGAGCGGGCTGCGGCAGAGCATCGCTGATGCGTGCCTTGGGAACCGGCGGCTGTTCAACGGGAGCAACGACAACTTCTTCGGGGATCAAATCCGAATCAATGCTGAATGCGCAGCGAATATCGGATTGGAAGACCAGCTTCAGCGATTCTTCCAGCGGCTCCTTGAGCTGGGTCTGGAGAACGTCGCGGGTCAGTTCGTTGGGAACCGCCAGCAACAGGGTAGAACCAATGAGCCCCTGTGGCTGGGCCAGAGCGGCGAAGGCACGCTGCATGGGAGTAACGCGGTCATCCTGTTCGATGTGGCGTACTACCTGGCGCCAGGCACTACCGACGCTATTCGACTCGTCCGTGCTCATATTTTGGCCCCTTCAATCTGATTCGACGACCAAACGGTCGACGAATGGGGACTGTAACTACGGAACCCCAACGAATAGATTCTAGCGGTCATCCACAGTGTTATGCACAGTCAGTGGATAACCTGTGGTGGATAACGCATGGGAGCTTGCAAATCTGCGGGTTTACAAGTAAAAATTGAGCTCTAGGATGCGCGTGTCAGACCCGCTTTTGATGTCGGCATGACGATTATCAACCGCTGTATCCACAATTAAGATCACATTGTGCACAGGGTGGGTCGGGACCGTCTTTGGCTCCAATTTGACGTACCTTCTCCGGCTCCCCTATCGTTGTGTAGTCCTATGTGTGCACTTTTGGCTCTGTTTGGTGCCTTCAAAATTCTTCCGAATCGCGAATGTTCCCGACAATCCATGAGGCGCCACCGAATACGAGCGTCGGCCTGTTCTTCCCTTTTTAGTAGCAACGGGTAAGGCGCATCACATGATCGTCTTGGAGTTACTACCGTGAGCAAGCGGACTTTTCAGCCGAATAACCGTCGTCGTGCCAAGAAGCACGGTTTCCGACTTCGTATGCGTACCCGTGCAGGCCGCGCCATCCTGGCAGCCCGCCGTGGCAAGGGCCGTACCGAACTTTCTGCATAACCATTAAGCACTACAGTCCTGAAATAGCGCAGGTTTTCGTGGGTTCTTTGTTTATCAGACACGACGCGTGACGTCGTGTTGCCAAAGAGTCAACGACTGCGCCTTTCGCAGGACTTTACAGCCACTGTACGTTCCGGCGCCCGCACTGGGCGCCGGAACGTAGTGCTATATGCACGGGTTCGTACTGACGACCCCCAGGGCGATAACCGTTTTGGATTCATCGTTTCCAAGGCCGTTGGCAATGCCGTGCACCGCAACCTCGTCAAGCGACGAATGCGTGCATTGGCCGCGCAGAATCCTGCGAACGCCAGCGGTCTCGATTTCGTGTTCCGGGCTTTGCCTGGCGCCTCCGAAATCGACTGGAACGAATTGAGCCAGCAGGTCTCTTCCGGACTTGAATCGGTTGTTCGCAAGGCAGGTGCCAAACATGAAAAAGGACTCTAAACCCCGAACCGGGATTGTTTGGTTCCTGATCGATATCCCCAGGAACCTTCTCATCGGGCTCCTCATGGTTTATCGCAAGATCATTTCGCCGGTCTACGGCGATGTTTGTCGCTACTTCCCTAGCTGTTCGGCCTATGGCCTCGAAGCAGTGACGGTGCACGGCGCTATCAAAGGCATCGGGCTAACGTTCTGGCGTGTCTTAAGATGTAATCCGTTTAGTCATGGCGGGATCGATTACGTTCCCGAAGGCAGACGGATTTGGCCAGAGGGCAAGACCCCCAAGATCATGGTGTTGAATCATCCTCCGATTCCCGCCGACGAAGACGCCGCAGATGCGGCCTGAGGAGCATGACCGGTAATGACAAACTTCTTTGACCTGCTACTGAGCCCGTTTCGATACGTAGTCTCGTGGATCCTGTGGGCCTTCCACGAACTGTTCTCCATGGTTGGCCTTGATCCGGATTCAGGGTGGACGTGGACGCTGTCCATCATCTTCCTGGTGCTGTTGATCCGTACCGCTCTGATCCCCGTCTTCGTCAAGCAGATCAAGGCGCAGCGCGCGATGCAGGCCCTGCAGCCTGATCTGCGCAAGCTTCAGGCCAAGTACAAGGGCAAAAAGGACCAGCTCTCGCAGCAGGCCATGATTGCCGAGCAGCGGGCGCTGTTCAAGAAGCACAAGACCAACCCGCTGTCTTCGTGCCTGCCGATGCTGATCCAGATGCCGTTCTTCTTCGCGTTGTTCACTGTGTTGAACAACGCCTCCAAGGCAAGCGCCGAGGGTGTCTCGATCGGCAAGCTCTCCGCCGAAGACATCCATAGCTTCGACCAGTCTTCGATCTTTGGTGCGCGCCTTTCGGACACGTTCCTGAATACGATCAACTCCGGCTCGCCGAGTGTCTCAGTGATTGTTGTTGCTCTCGTTATGATTCTGGCCATGACCGCTTCGCAGTTCATCACCCAGAAGCAGATCATGTCGAAGAACATGACCAAGGAGGCCCTCGAAGGCCCCTTCATGCAGCAGCAGAAGATCATGCTGTACATCCTTCCCCTGGTCTTCGGTATCGGTGGCATCAACTTCCCGATCGGTGTCCTGATCTACTGGACCGCGACCAACCTGTGGACCTTGGGCCAGCAGTTCTACGTCATTCGCAACAACCCGACCCCGGGCTCCCAGGCCGAGCGCGAACTCAACGAGCGCCGCGCCGCAAAGGGACTGCCCCCGCTTGGCCAGAAGAAGATCGACGAAGATGCGGCCGCCGCAATTGTCGAAGAGCCCAAGGTGCAGCGCGTACAGCCACAGCGTAAGAACAGGAAGAAGAAGTAGCCATGAGCGATATTGATCAAAGCGTAGTTTCAGAGCCTGCAGATACCGAAGTTGAAAATCTTGACGATGCTGTGAACAGCATTGAAGAGGAAGGCGACATCGCCGCCGACTACCTCGAAGAACTACTTGATATTGCTGATCTCGACGGCGACATCGACATCGAAGTTCGTGGTGGGCGCACCTACATTTCCATCGTCGGCGAAACCGAGGACGAGAAGGCTCTTCAGCGTCTTGTCGGGGCTAACGGAGAGATCCTGGATTCCCTTCAGGAACTGACTCGCTTGGCAGTACTGACCGCCACGGGCAACCGTTCTCGTCTGGTCCTGGACATTACCGGTTACCGCCAGGGCCGTACCGGCGAGCTCAAGAGCATTGCCGAAGCCGCGGTCCAGAAGGTCCGCGAGACGGGGGAGGAAGTCCCTCTCGAGCCGATGAGCGCGTACGAGCGCAAGCTGGTGCATGACTTCGTCGCAGCGCTGGGAATGCACAGCGAGTCCGATGGCGAAGGAAGCCGTCGCCACATCGTCGTTTCAAACGACGACGCCTAAGTACAGAATCAAGGAACTCCCCTTATGAGCAACGAAGTAGAACTTACAGCCGAGGAACGCCAGGCGGCCCAGACGGTCTTTGGAGACCGGCTAGGCCTTGCTGAGCGCTATGTTCAGCACTTGGCCACTTCGGGCATGGAACGCGGACTGCTGGGCCCGCGTGAAGTCCCACGGCTGTGGTCCCGCCATGTCTTGAACTGCGCGGTCGTTGCCAACCTGATTGACAAGGATGCCCACGTTGCAGACGTGGGCAGTGGCGCCGGACTGCCGGGGCTTACTTTTGCCCTGGCCCGCGCCGACCTTGAGTTGACCCTTATCGAACCGCTTGAACGTCGCTGCATCTGGCTGCACGAGGTTGTTGAAGACCTTGGCCTTGATAACGTCACGATCATGCGTGGCCGCGCCGAACAGGTTGTCGATCACGTGAATGCTGACTTTGCCACGGCCCGCGCCGTTTCTGCACTGACAAATTTGGCCGGACTGACTATTCCGCTGCTTCATGGCAAGGGCACGGTCTTGGCGATCAAGGGTCGCTCGGCGGCCGAAGAAGTGGAAAAAGCTTCAAAGGTCATTCGCCGTCTGGGCGGCAAAAAGACCGAAGTTGTCACCGTTGGCGAAGATATTCTCGCCGAACCGACGACCGTGGTACGTATCAACGTCGCCTAGCGCATTAGCGATAGGCTGTATCAGGTGGCATAGCGCCGCCTACTGGGTTAGTAGAAAGAACCGTTTTGAAGCGAAGCGTTAACAAGATTCCACCGTTTGCAGCCCTTTTCGCTTCATTCAGTTCATCTGACAACAAAGAACAACCAGAAGAAATTGTTTTGCCTAAGGCTAGGCATGTTTCACGTGAAACAATTTTTTCAACGCATCTGGAACTGGATGCGGATGAAGCGGTTGAACTGACCGATTCCGATGGAGAGGACACAGTGGTGACGAGGGAACCTGCGCCAGCACCAAACGTTTTCGATACCACTGACGACAGCTCACCGCTTGCCAGCCAGCTGGCCAGCGAACACAAGCGCCGCGAGCGCTTGAGCAGCCGCAAGTTGCCCAAGCCGCCAACGACTCGGTACATGACCGTCAGCAACCAGAAGGGTGGCGTCGGTAAGACGACGACAACCGTCAATATCGCGGCAGCACTGGCCATTGCCGGGCTGAACGTGTTGGTGATTGATATCGACCCACAGGGCAACGCTTCCACGGCGCTCGGTGTTGAACACCATGCAGACGTGGATAGCATCTACGATGTCCTGATCAATGACCTCCCGCTGTCTGAGGTCGTGGCGCCCTGCCCCGATATCGAGCACCTGACCGTCGCTCCGGCGACCATCCACCTGGCCGGCGCCGAGATTGAATTGGTTTCTCTTGTTGCCCGCGAGCAGCGCCTGCGCCGAGCCTTGGACCAGTATGCAAAGTATCGCGAGACCAACGGCATGGATCGTCTCGACTACGTTTTCATTGACTGCCCGCCAAGCCTCGGCCTGCTTACCGTCAACGCTTTTGTGGCCGCGCGTGAAGTCCTGATTCCGATCCAATGCGAGTACTACGCACTGGAAGGCTTGAGCCAGTTGCTTAAGAACATCGAGATGATTCAGAAGCACCTGAATGCGGATTTGACGGTGTCGACGATCTTGCTGACGATGTACGACGGCCGCACCAACCTGGCAGCTCAAGTTGCCAGCGAAGTTCGCGAACATTTCCCGAACCAGGTTCTTCAAGCTCTGATTCCGCGAAGTGTGCGAATTTCGGAAGCACCGAGCTACCAACAAACCGTCATTACTTATGACTCAAGCTCCACCGGAGCGCTTTCATATTTGGAAGCCGCTGCCGAAATCGCGGAGCGCACCAACCACTAGTCCTTTTCAAGGTCGTGCGGTCAAATAAGTTGACCACACGACCTTGAATTTTATGTGCAGGACGTGGCTTCAATATAAACATCCATGTGAAGTTGTTTTTTTCAAGGTACTGGCGATTCTTGATTCTAAGCGCGCATGGAGCTGGCCCTACCTGGGGTAGGGGTCGGATCGCCACGTTTAGGTGATCCAAAGGCCACACCCAAGAGCCACGTCCAAAACTATCTATCGCTTACAAGTAGAATTGCCTTGAGTTCAAGGTAGCAATGGTGTCGAAAGGGAGATGCATCCAATGTCGGAGAAGCGACGTGGTTTAGGACGAGGTCTTGGTGCGTTGATTTCCAGCAGCCCTGTCGCGGGATCCGATGAGGAAACTCTCCAGAGTGTTTCACGTGAAACATCAAAGCAGGTTGGTTCGACCAAACCTGCCGCTGTCGGAACCGAGGCCCCGAAACGCAAGGTTTCCAGCGCTTCTGCATCCGGTAAAAAGGTTCGTCCCGTTGACATGTTCTTCGTTCCGGGAAAAACCGAGGAAGAAGCTGCGGCAGAGAAAGACGCTGCGCCATCCAATGGTTCCGGCACGTCGGCAACTGCCAAGAAGCGCCGCGCGCAAATGCCCGGCCTCATTGCCGCTTCGGGCGGACGCGCGGGGGAGAGCAACGACGAACTGGACCTCAGCGATCTAGTGGCGGTTCCAGGTGCCACGTTTGCGGAACTTGCCGTCGATCAGATCCACCCGAACCGCAAACAGCCGCGTTCCTACTTCGACGAAGAGCACATGGACGAGCTCGTCCATTCCATTCGCGAGGTCGGACTTCTGCAGCCGATCGTTGTTCGACCGTCCCGTGAAAACGACAAAGAACCCTATGAAATTGTCATGGGTGAACGCCGTTGGCGGGCAACGCAGGCTGCTGGTCTTACGAAGATCCCGGCGATCGTTCGTGAGACGCACGACGTGGATCTGCTTCGCGATGCGCTGCTGGAAAACCTGCACCGTTCACAGCTGAACCCGCTCGAAGAAGCCGCCGCTTATCAGCAGCTTCTGAGCGAATTTGGGTGCACGCAAGAAGTCCTATCCGAGCGGATCGGGCGTTCACGCTCCCAGATTTCCAACACCATCCGTCTTATGAAACTGCCGGCGCTGGTCCAACGTCGCGTGGCGGCAGGGGTCATTTCGGCGGGTCATGCTCGAGCTCTATTGGGTTTGGCGGACGCCATTGCAATCGAACAGTTGGCCCAGCGAATCGTCAACGAAGGCATGTCGGTGAGAGCGACGGAAGAAGCCGTCGCTCTCAGCGGGGGACAAGAAAATGCGAACAAGGCTGCACCGGCGAAACAAAGCCCCCGCCATGAGCGTCTCGACTTCTTGGCCAACTCACTTTCGGATCGCCTTGATACAAACGTGAAGATTACGCTCGGTGCCCGCAAGGGCAAAGTCAGCATCGAGTTCGCGAGCGTTGATGACCTGAATCGAATCATGAGTGTCCTGACGCCGGACGGCACAGAGAAATAACCGCCATGTATTCACAAATGGTGTGATTGTTTCACGTGAAACAATCACACCATTTGTGCTTTCTGGGGTAGCCCGTGTGGCTGGACAAGCAGGAACAGGCACGAAATCTCCTGGAATGTTTCGGCCGGCCCGCTAGCTGATACGGGCTGGAAGGGCCGCTCGAGGTTCTGGGGGTGGGGTACTCGGCCCGCGTGCGCGATCATCCCTGGAGAGCCGCGGGCGGGATCACCGCCCGTAGGTGGGTGATCGCCGGCGTGCGCCCCGCTCTCTTTGAGAGCGTGATTTTGGCCGTTCAACCATGGCTCAGCGGACTTGCCTCGATGGGCCATGCGCCTTGATGGTGCACCAGGCAAGTAGTGCGCATGAGTTGCCGACAATGATCGAGCTGACGGGGTCTTCACGCTTTCTAGCGTCGCATTATGGCAGGCCGCAGAGCGGATGGAAATTCCCGGCAGCCAATGGGGGAGTGGCCTACCGAGTGAGGCGGCCAGCCGCGAATCCACAGTGAGGTAGTTCCGCATAGAACACCCCGACCCACTCCTCCGAGCTGCAGTGCGGTAGCAATGCAGAAAGGGTAAATCGGACGGTCGAGGTTCCAACCCGCGGAGAGCACAAGCCTGTCTAGGGACTGGAAGGTTAAGGCGGGCGTCCGTGGATGTTTCACGTGAAACAGTGCAACGGCCATTCGCTGTGAACGCCATGGACAACGGCCACTCGGTATCAGCAGCGGACCGGTCCCCGACATTGTGGAGCGCGCCAGAGAGCAATTGCGATGGCCCAACGACAGTGTGCGAGCGGAACCAATCATGGGAGCATCCGCTGCTGTACCTGTCCTTTGTGGACTCCAAAGAATTCTCTGATGCTGTTGTCGGGCATGCTTTCGCGGCCCGGCTCGGTTGTTGCGAATCGGGAACGAGGGTGCTGTTGCCGGGGTCCAGGGCCAGCCGGGGACGGTGATTTCCGGCGCCTCGTGGATGCTGAGCTGTGGTCAAGCATCATCGGGATCAGGGGGATGAACCGAGGCTAGTCGATCAACGCCAACCTCGCAGCGCTTCTTTTCCCGGCCTGTCCGTAATCGCGGTAGATCTTGGGAACATGGTCATTGTGTTCCAAGGAAGCGAACTCGGAAAGACGCAAAGTGCGCGTGAGGGTTCGGCTTCCCTTGAATGAGAGATGGTCCCTATGGTGACGGGCTCAGATCTTCAAGTCACCGGAACCAAGCCAGCGCAACGGCCAGATGCCCGAGGCTGACGAATGCCTGCCCACGAACACGGTGAGGATTCTGGCGGCGATCATGATACCCAAGAGCCGGCATCGAGGTCAGCATTTCGTACAGGGGCGCTCTTCGACCAGGGGTCACTGTCCGGCTGCAGGCCAGCTACTACGTTGGCAGTAACTGGAGGCAACCGGGCCAGCCGGGCAACCCTCGCGAACGACTTCCTGGCGGTCTCCTGCACCGACTTCAATCGGATGGTCAGCGTTCATCGGAAGGCGCGCATCACGTTATGCAAGACCAATCCGTGGGCCACCACGACGAACTGTTCATGCAGCCGGGTAGGCCTGCGGGGGATGGTAGCTCACGAGTGAAGTTTCGTCTTTGGGCTGCGCTACTTAAAGACTTCAAGGACCGTATGTTGTGAGACAAGCTGGCCAATTGCGACACCTTCATGCGCAATCTCCACCACTGAGACAGGCCCGGGCTGATTGAGCGGAAGCGGTAGGGCTCAGGGCATTCGTTCCTGCGGTTGGTGCAGGCACCGCGGTAGCATGTGTCTGTCCGCGGGAGCAGTTCGAACTCGAGGCGCGGTTCAAGCTCGGTTGTCGATGTTCCGGTTGCCAGGTACACGCCGCTTGGCCGGCACCCTCGAACCGACTTCTCCGGCCGCATGCTCGCTGCGCGTGGTGTCACACTTCCAGCCCTTCACCCTTCGCCCTTCGGGGTTCCAAGGTCACGGGGCACGCCACAACGTCCTCCGAGTCATCTAGGGGTCTCGGAGTCTCGCGCAGCTCCGCGGGTGGCAGCAGGCAGCTCGCCCATCCTGTCTGTCGCTACCGAAAGAGTGTCCGTGAGTGCTGTAGCAGCCGTGACTCCCATGCCCGTGCACCGCTGGGGGCTGGCGGAAGGCCTGGCGAAGATGCGCATGCGCGGTCGTCCACGCCAAACTCGGTTCTCTGTGCAAGCCCCAAAATTCTGATCAGCATCCGATCCGAATTGGGGGACACAGTACAAAGGATTCGCGGAATTCGACTTGGCTGGTCAGGGATGAGGGAACAACCGTGGAGAGCAATTTCGCCTCTACCATCAACGACATTTCCGTCGGTTGAACGGGGAACAGGCCGGTACAGAACAAAGCCAAGAAACGGGCGGTCGAGCCCCTGGGTCCCATTTATGGGTTGTGTCCGTTGCAGCTGCCAGAAGAAGTTCAGTGTCTGGCACGGTTTCAGTACGTGTCTGATTTTCCGGCAGCTTTGCACTTGGTCCGCGCCTCGCTCCACGTAGCGCTCCGAGGTGTCATCGAATCGCATGCGGCCTTGGAAGACTATGTCCAAGGCCCCGTTCGATTGTTGACCGCCGTGGTGGTTGAGCCGGTGCCGTGTGGCGCTGCCTGATGAAGCACGGAGGTTCGCGGCCCCGGACAGCGATGTGAACGCGGCAACCCACCGGAACCTATTGCAGCGGGAATCCTCGATGAGGATGATCCCGTCGGTCACCGGCCCGAGACCGGTATGCCTGTGGCTCCTGCCGACAGATGTTCGCCGAGGTCGTCAGGCTGGACCGTGTTCATTTTAAAACAGTCATCTACCTCGGTGATGCTCTTGGCAACGTCGATTGATTTCTTGCGGGCTACGCGCTGCTGATCGCCACCGGTGTTGCGGGCCCTCTATGGATTGCTTTCGGCCACAGTGAAGTCCTGCCAGGTTGGGGTGCGGGTCGTAGACGTATGGTGAAAGGCTGTCCCTTCGACTGCCATGGAGTCTAACCTGGCTGAGTTCCGAGGGATTCATGGGGCGGCGCGCTTCATTGCTGCGCTGGAGAAGGAAGTGCCCCTGTCTGCTTCGTAAAGGGGTTTCCTTGGTTAGGGAAGAATTCTTTGAAACCCAGGAGGGCCGTGTTGAGCGGTCCTGTTCGCGTTTTCAACCGGATTGCTTGGCATGTGGTGGGTGTTGTTTGGGCTGGCTGGAATTCCGTGGTGTCGTAGAGGGCCGCAGCGCGGAGCCCACCGAACAAGACGTTGCAGCGGCCCGTGGCCGCGGCGCTGACGGCCTGGTTGTGCATCTTGTCTTCGGTACGTTTGCGATTGCAGTAGGCCTGCGAAGTTCAGTCCTTGGATTTGAATGCCGAGAAGACCGAAAGAAACAACGCGCGTCTGAGGACCTAGATGTCCTCCCTCGAGGAACGGTCGCCCCGTATGGAGGTCCCAGATACCCGGGTGGCCGGGACCAGCCCGGCATGGAATCTCAGGTGTCCTGCAGCCTTGAAATCCACGATCCGGGACCTCGGTGAGGATGCCTGGTTTCGGTCCTGACGCCGACCGCCGCCATGGATGAACGGAGCTGCTGAAGAGGGCTGGCTTCCACAAGACTTTCGACCTGCGTCGGCACCTCGGCGCGGGTAGCCCGGGGTCGGGCCAGTGCCAGATCAGTTGTGGCAACACGAGCCCTGGGGGCAGAAGTCCCGGAGACCACCACGGTTTGCTCGTCCAGGATCGCGAAGATTTCTGGGGTCCAGCGTTTCCAACCCGGGGCGCGTGCCAGCACACGGGTGTTTCCACCCGTTCCTTGCCGGCCTTCAGCAGCGCGGCCAGGGTCGGGCCATTGGCCGGCGGTTCGGTCAGGGTCTGGTTGCTCGAGGTGCGACCCGATGGCCAGTTCCAGTGCCGGGCGGACCTCGGTGGGTAACCATCGGATGTGATTGGACGTGGCGGCGGACTGCTTGGCCCGGTCGTCGTTGAAGCCGTAGAGGCATCGCCAGTTCGGTGACCTGTTCATCGGCGACCGCCACCGAGCGAAAGGCCTGCGGGAGGGGTGCGGGCATCGTTGGCGATGATGAAGGCATCCCCGGCATCGGTCTTTACTTTGTCGGGGGGGGTGCCCCTATCTTTTTCGCAAGCCCCTTTCGGGGGTTTTGCCGAAAATCCTTGGGCGACGTTTCCGGGCAGGCTTCGCGGTCCGGTTCAGCCGGCGTGAATCGGATGACGTGCCCTTTGCGGGGTTCGGTGCTCAGGCGACGGCGGCCTCCGGCGCCTCATAGACGGTGCCGTCGCGCAGCATCGCGAACAGGACGTTGCACCGGCGGCGGGCCAACGCGATCACGGCCTGGTTGTGTTTCTTTCCCTCGGCGCGCTTCTTCTCGTAATAGGTCCGGGACGTGTGGTCCTTGCATTTGAGCGAGGCGAACGCGGAAAGGAAGAAGGCCCGTTTGAGGGTCTTGTTGCCCTTGCGGGAGGAATGGTCCCCGCGGATGGAGGTCCCGGATCTCCACGTCACCGGCGCCAGCCCGGCGTAGGAGGCCAGATGGCCTGGTGTGGCGAATTCCTTGCCGACGACCTCGGTGAGGATCCTGGCTTGGGTGCGGATCCCGAACCCTGGCATGGAATCAAGGATGAGGTGCAGCGGGTGGGCCCGGACGATTTCCTCGACCCGGCCCAGGACCGCGGCGCGGGCTGCCCGGGTTTGGGCGAGCATGCGGGCGAGTTCGGGAAGGACGATTCCTGCCGCGTCGGTGCCTGAAACGACGACGCTTTGGGCTGCCAGCGCCGCGCTGATGTCCCTGGCCCAGCCCTTCCACGCCCGCGGTGCGTGCTTGCGCAGCAGGGCACCGATCCGGGCTTCCCCGGCCCGGCGCAGGGCGGCCGGCGTGGGGTATTTGGCCATCAGCTCGGCCATGGCCACGTGGTCCAGGTGCTTGCCGATCACGCGTTCCAGGGCCGGGTGGACCTGGGTGAGCAGCCCGCGGATCCGGTTGGAGGTCGCGGTGGCCGCCTTGGCCAGGTCGTCGTCGAATCCGCAGAGCATGGCCAGCTCCGCCACCTGAGCCTCCGGGACCTCGACGGTGCGCAGGGCGTGCGGCATGGTGCGTGCCGCGTTGGCGATGATGAACGCGTCCCGGGCGTCGGTCTTGGCTTCGCCCGGGTGCAGCTCGGCGATCCTGCGCATTGCCAGCCCGGGCAGGTATGCCACCGGAATGCCTTGGGCCTGGGCGACGGCGACGGGCAGGGCGCCGATGGTGGCCGGCTGGTCCACGACGAAGAGCAATCGCCCGTGCTTGGACAGGGATTTGATCAGGGCGTTGAGCTTGGCTTCGTCCTGCGGCAGGGCCTTGTCCAGCAGCTCTTGCCCGCCCGGTTCAGGGCCACCGCGTGGTGGTTGGACTTGCCGACATCGACGCCGATGAACACGTCGATGGTTTCATGGTCCTTGATCACTGCGCACCTCATTCGTGGGGCCACCGGTGGGCGGCATCGGATGAAACGGTGCTGGCTTGTCCTGCGGCTCCACGGCTCGGCATCCACGTTACGACCGACAATTGGACGGGTGCTGTCCTGTCCCGATCCGGCCCCTATTTGCGATATCCCCGGTGCCTCCCGGTCCCGGTGACAGCACCCCCCGGATCATGGATGACAGGGGGAGTGAATCATGCCGGGACCGACAGGCCAGCAACCCCAATCCTTGCCCATGGGGCTCGGTTAAGGGATTACAAAAAAGGTAACGGGGGGGCCGACCGGCATCCCCCCGGCCGTGGCCAGCTGTTCCACCACGAACGGCACCGCCCGTCCCGGCCCAGCGACTGGATGGCGTCTTGTCCCTGCGGCGCCGGATCCAGGCCAGGGCGTCTGCAAAGTCGCCAAGCAGCCTCGAGTCTTAAGATGTGAGACGAACCCGATGACCCCTTTTAATGAGTAGGAACCCCTGTTAAGCATGTGAATATCAGCCCACATGTTTTACAGGAGTTCCTACGTGCCATCTTCGCACCTGCAAGAGTTCATTGCCCAATTCGACGGCCACGCACCTGTAACCCTCAACCCGCAGGAGGTCCTTGCCGCGCTGGCCGGACTGCCGGATCCGCGGGCCAGGCGCGGTGTTCGCCACGGGTTCGCCCACCTGCTGGTGATCATGGTCTGCTCGGTGGTGGCCGGCGCGAAGACCCTGGTGGAAATGGCCGAATGGGCCGCGGACACCGCACGGTCGGAGTTGGCAGTCCACGGAATCGGTTCACCGCATGCGACCACGCTCGCCCGGGTTTTCGAACGACTCGATGCCGCGTCCATGGACCTGCTGGTCTCGGACTGGGCGCAGCAGCGGAGCAATCCGGCGGCGATCGCCGTGGACGGCAAGGAACTGCGCGGTGCCAAGAATGGCAAGGGAACCCGCGTCCACCTCATGGCGGCCATCGACCAGGACACTCACGAGGTGCTGGCCCAGGTGTCGGTGGACGGGAAAACCAATGAGATCACGCAGTTCCCGTCGCTGATGGACCACTTCACCAACCTGAAGGGCGTGGTCGTCACCGCCGATGCCTTGCACACCCAGACGGGCCACGCCCGCTACCTGGCCGGCCGCGGAGCCCACTACATCTTCACCGTGAAGGGGAACCAGCCCACCCTGCTGGACCAGTTGGCGCAAAGCCCCTGGGAGCAGGTCCCGGCGGGCAACCGGAGCAGGTCCAAGGCCAACGGCCGGCAGATGATCCGCACGGTCAAATGCGCCACCCTGAACCCGGGCATCGGCTTCCCGCACGCGGAACAAGCCATCCAAATCACCCGCAAATCACGGGTCGTCGGCGCCACTACCTGGCACCTCGAGACCGTCTACGCCGTCACCTCGCTGCCCACCCACCAGGCCAGCCCGGCGCAACTCGGCGCTTGGGTGCGTGGACACTGGGGCATCGAAAACGGCCTGCATTGGCGCAGGGATGTCGTTTGGCAGGAGGACAAATCCCAAATCCGCACCGGAAACACGCCCCGCGTGATGGCCATCCTGCGGAACATCGCCATCACCCTGCTCAAGCGCCACGGCCACAACAACATCGCCAAGGCCACCCGGAAACTCAGAAACCACCCCGGCCAAGCGCTCGAAATCGCGGGAATCGGCTCACGCTAACGACTTTGCAGACGCCCTGGGATCCAGGCATCCACGTTGCGACCAACCAGAACTGCGATTCCTTGTTCCGGCCCGGCCACATGGGAATTTCCCTAGGGCCTATCGAATCCGGGTGAAAGCACCCGCCATGATTCGTACATGACGGGGACTGAATCTTGCCGGGACCGGCTGGTCGGCAACGTCCGTCCTCTCACCCCGTGCTCGATTTCGGGATCACTAAATAGGTAACAGGGGGAGGGCTCTCAACCGGTGCGGGTGCAGCTTGAGGTGTCGCCGATGGCATGGGGGTGGCTATGTGCGTGGGTGTCGACATCGATAGCACGGGCGTACCCTTCTGAGACGATGCCGGGCGCGGTGGCCCTCCATTCGAATGCGCCGATGTCCAATGTGGGCGGCATCGACCTGGAACAAGATTCTTGCCAGGCAATTTACTGACGGACGCCGTAGCGGCGATTCGGCGAACCCTTGATCAAACCACGGCAATAGCAGAGCCGATGTCGATCGGTGGTTTCGGATATTTTCGGGTTCAGATATTTTGGAGAAGCGTCCCCACAATCGGTCGCGGCCCAACACAGCCTGTGGCCGCCCGGCCGCCCCGAGTCGTCGGCTCATGGAACACCTCGTATGAGAAATGCACCGGCCATCCGAATGAACGAGTCCTCAAAGAAGAGCGGACCCATGACTCGCTTGCACCGTTCCTTGCATCTACGTGCCGTCGGGAAAGTGCAGCCAAGGCCAATGGAGGCACAGCGACCAGCTGCCTGGGGGAGGCCCATACATGGGAGCATCCATGGCCTAGAGTTTTCACCCTGGTGCGACGCAGCAAGATTTGGAGAGATATTGAGATGAGACAACAGGGAGCCGGCATCGGTAGTGCCCGCCGCCCATCAAGCGCTGCTCAAACAACGTCAAGTGGTTCTTACATTCACAAGCGAACGGGTTGTTGGATTTGTCCGTGCAAGCGAAAGGGTCTCGCTCCGGACGCTCCGTCCCGAATCGATCACGCGGAGTTTCGGCAACGGCTGCCTCCAGATCATCTCTTTAAGCGGGGTGTCTCGTCGTGTCCATCAACAGCGCCGCGGTGGTGATGGGCACGACGAGGAGACCGTAGCCGATAGTGAACGTCCCGTGACTGGCACCAGCAGTAGGCATCCGATCCGAGCTTGGTGGTGTGCGCTCGAGCGTCTCGATCTGATACGAGCGTTGCATGCCCTGGGCATGCTCGCTTACCTCCCCGAGCATCGCCAGAACCGGCAGGGGAGGGCTGGTCTTGTTCACGATGACGCAGCGAAATCCCGAAGCGTCTCGCTCGGGTTGGATCCCAACCGCTCGGCCAAGCGCATGAGCACTTGTTCGTCGAGCTCGAACCAACAGTGAATCAATCCAGCCTTCCAGGCAACGGGCATGAGCCTGCCACCACGGCGTAGAGCGACTACGTCGACTACTGCTTCTTGGTCAGGCTCGCGGGATCTGTGCCGACAGTCCATCAGGTCCAGGTATCTCCTCTGGGAGGTCCTTGGCGGTGAGACGTTGCCCCGAATCCGGATGCGCTCTTGACCGTGGACTTACAGAGAGCCGGTCTTCGGCGGGAGCCAGCGTGGGCCCTTCCCGGCGGGCCCGGGACAAACGGATGGTGAGTGATGGTTCCGGAGAACTTGCCTGCAGGTCGGAGCTGGCAGCTTGAGATGTGCCGGGAAGAGATGGGGCAGGGCAGGTGGAGCGAGCCTGTGCCCGTATTGTGAGGACGAAGGTAGCGGGACTCGTGCCCGCTCCGAGCGACAGTCGGGGGAACTGAACGGGCCCACACAGAGACGAGCCTACGCTGGCAGCAGGGGACATCCCCAGCCCCTAATGTCGTACATCGTCATACCTGTCGACACGGAGTGTGCGAGGTGCAGGACAAGGACTGGCTCGGGGAGGTCGTGATGCCGTTGGGTGAGCGAGCCGCACCCGGCGTCCGGGTAGTCGTGTTCGATGTCGATTGAAGCTCCCTGTCCGCAGGGCCAACTTCCCGGTGACGATGAGTCCTCTACGTGCGCCTGTGAAGTCGATCTTGGACTCTAAATGCGACTCGAATGCGTTGCCGAGCGCCACTGCGCTGTAGCCCGGTGATGACGCCGGTGATGAGGAAATCGAGGAAATCAGGTTCGGCAATGTTGGCGTGAGCGAAAACCGGCCAGCTGTCCGAATGACACTGCCGCTCGACGGCTTGCGCATGGGCGCTGACAAAGTGCTGCAACGTCGAAATCGTACAAGGTCGCTGCGAAGGGGCGCGACACCGCACCGAGGTCGTCGGTGGCTGACGCATCTGCCGCGCAAAGAGTTGATGAGCCTTGCGCCGATGCGGAGCGCATCGCCATTGGGTCCGCTGCGCTTTTCCGCAGGGTACCTAACCGAACGATGTGGCTACCTAGTACCTCGGCTTGCAAGGTTTGCTTCCTTGGATTGACGGGCAGGGTTGCTTCTCGTTGCGTGCGCGGTGTTTTGGTCGCAGGCTGGGTATGCGGGTTTCCGCTTTCTCCCAGAAGGCTTCGATGTCACACCCCGTGGTGGTGCGAGAACTAGAAAACGACGAGGAAGCGCGGTTGCTACAGATGGTGCGGCGCGGTTCGGGCTCGGTGGTTTCCTGGCGCCGGGCGCAGACGGTGCTGCTCTTGGCCCGGGGCATGGACGTCGCGGCGATCGCGCTGGTCGCCTTCACCAGCCCGGACAGGGTCCGCGACGTGCTGCACAACTTCAACAGCGACGGGCTGGACTCGCTGCACCCCACTACGCCGGCGGGCGGCCGGCGAAATTCACCGATTCCCCACGCGACGAGATCGCCAGGATCGCGCTCGGGCGCCCCGCCGACCACCACCTGGAGCCTGTCGAAACTGGCCGACTACCTGGTGGACAAGGGGGTGGTTGACGACATATCCCATGAGGGCCTGCGCGTGCTGTTGCGCCAGCAAGGCGTCTCCTTTCTAGGCCATCAAGACCTGGAAAACCAGCAACGACCCCAACTACGAGGAAAAGAAGAACCACGTCCTGGAGCTCTATGAACTCGCCGACGGCAAGGCCGACCCCGGCGAGGTGATCTGCATGGACGAATTCGGTTCCCTGAACCTCCAGCCCCACCCGGGGCGCCAGTGGGCTCCGGCCGCCACGGGAACCGGGGACCAGGCCGCCGCCCCGTGCCGGTGCCGGCGCCGGGCAACCTACAAGCGGCCGCACGGGGTGCGGCACCTGCTGGCCGGCTACGACCTGTCCACCGACCGGCTTTACGGACATGTCAAGGTCCACAAACGCAGGACAGAGTTCCTGGCCTTCATGCGCTACCTGCGGTCGCTGCATCCGATCATCGAGCGCATCGCCGTCGTCATGGACAACCACGGCCCGCCCCTGTCCACCAGGGCGGACGCCCGGGTCGGGGACCGGGCCGCGGCGAACAACTCCGGACTCGCCTGGGTGCTCTTCTACGGCTCATGGCTCAGCCGGATCGAACCCCGGCTCGCCGCCCTGCAGTACTTTGCGCTGAACGGCACGGAGCATCCCCAGCTGCGCAAGGTCATCCACCGAGCCGAAAGCATCAAACGGGCAAAGGTTTCCTGACGCGGTACTAGTTGTTGGACGGTACGCGGGCCTGCCTGAAATTTCTCTGAACCGCAGCATAGGCGGACGGCAAATCTTCGGGATGCAGAAAATGCACGAGAAGGCCCCGACCAGGAACAGGGGAGGGGCCGAAGTTTTGGTGCCGCATTATCCCGGTGGAATCATCAGGCAAACTACGAATAGCGGGTGATGATGAAACGACCCAGGTACCTTGCCGGAGCCACGTAACAACAGCACCGGTTGGCGCCGGGACTCTCTTGCAGCAAGTTTGAAGACCAACATTCCGAAGCCGAACTTCGGACCGTATATGCAGTGGGCTGGAAGCCACCGACGATGAACGCCTCGATGAAGGCCATGGCCACGTTCACGGGGAAACCGATGGACCTGCTTGGCTCGGAAAGCCCGGCTCCTGCAACCGTGCTTCAGCAATCTAAGTCCGATGGAGCACGGTGGCCGGAGAGAATTCCTCCGCCTCTCTCAGCCGCAAACAGCGACGGCAGAATGGCACTTCAAGCTCAAACTTGACCACCGAAATCCTTTGGGAGCCAAACAACGTATCAACTCCGAGGTAGGGAAAGCGGTAGCTCGGCAGCCCAGAATGCGTTGCCGGAAGTCGGGTCATCCTTTGCCCTATCCCAACCCCAGCAGGCGACCCCGCCGAACAGATGATGTTGCGTAAGCCGGACCGCCACTACTGTGGTGCCTTCGTTTTCAAACAACCTGTGTAGTGGCTCGACATATTGGCACCCAACGTGGTGTCCGTCGATGTCGGCACCCAACCCGGCTGGTGGCCATCGACTTCAAATGTGGATCAGGAACTGGAACTGGAACAGAAATCGAGGTACCTGCAGGAAGCTCCGGGTACTGTCCTGCAGGCGGAAATCATGGCCGCTCGAAACAAGCCCAACTGATCGCAACGACCCTGAACTGGAAGGTACAGCACCAAATCAGAAGGCCGCCTGGAGCCTGTCGGGAGGGGCGTTAACGACAACCAATTTGCAGTTCTGGACCCCGCATCACCGCACCCGGCTTCACCCTCCCAGGGCGTCTGCAAAGTCGCCAAGCAGCCTCGAGTCTTAAGATGTGAGACGAACCCGATGACCCCTTTTAATGAGTAGGAACCCCTGTTAAGCATGTGAATATCAGCCCACATGTTTTACAGGAGTTCCTACGTGCCATCTTCGCACCTGCAAGAGTTCATTGCCCAATTCGACGGCCACGCACCTGTAACCCTCAACCCGCAGGAGGTCCTTGCCGCGCTGGCCGGACTGCCGGATCCGCGGGCCAGGCGCGGTGTTCGCCACGGGTTCGCCCACCTGCTGGTGATCATGGTCTGCTCGGTGGTGGCCGGCGCGAAGACCCTGGTGGAAATGGCCGAATGGGCCGCGGACACCGCACGGTCGGAGTTGGCAGTCCACGGAATCGGTTCACCGCATGCGACCACGCTCGCCCGGGTTTTCGAACGACTCGATGCCGCGTCCATGGACCTGCTGGTCTCGGACTGGGCGCAGCAGCGGAGCAATCCGGCGGCGATCGCCGTGGACGGCAAGGAACTGCGCGGTGCCAAGAATGGCAAGGGAACCCGCGTCCACCTCATGGCGGCCATCGACCAGGACACTCACGAGGTGCTGGCCCAGGTGTCGGTGGACGGGAAAACCAATGAGATCACGCAGTTCCCGTCGCTGATGGACCACTTCACCAACCTGAAGGGCGTGGTCGTCACCGCCGATGCCTTGCACACCCAGACGGGCCACGCCCGCTACCTGGCCGGCCGCGGAGCCCACTACATCTTCACCGTGAAGGGGAACCAGCCCACCCTGCTGGACCAGTTGGCGCAAAGCCCCTGGGAGCAGGTCCCGGCGGGCAACCGGAGCAGGTCCAAGGCCAACGGCCGGCAGATGATCCGCACGGTCAAATGCGCCACCCTGAACCCGGGCATCGGCTTCCCGCACGCGGAACAAGCCATCCAAATCACCCGCAAATCACGGGTCGTCGGCGCCACTACCTGGCACCTCGAGACCGTCTACGCCGTCACCTCGCTGCCCACCCACCAGGCCAGCCCGGCGCAACTCGGCGCTTGGGTGCGTGGACACTGGGGCATCGAAAACGGCCTGCATTGGCGCAGGGATGTCGTTTGGCAGGAGGACAAATCCCAAATCCGCACCGGAAACACGCCCCGCGTGATGGCCATCCTGCGGAACATCGCCATCACCCTGCTCAAGCGCCACGGCCACAACAACATCGCCAAGGCCACCCGGAAACTCAGAAACCACCCCGGCCAAGCGCTCGAAATCGCGGGAATCGGCTCACGCTAACGACTTTGCAGACGCCCTGTTCACCCTCCTGACTAAGACCAGCCATAACACCGGCTCCGGATGTCCCTCTCCGATGAAAGGGTGTGGGGATTCCAAAACACGATTGAGAGCCGCATAGGGGGTACCCGTCTAGATTTTCATTGCGATCGCGGAGAAATCTTTTGGTGACTGGCGTGCTCGGTTCGGTCAGACTTTAGGGTCCCTGGCGTCCTGCCTCTGGTTGAAGTGGCGGTAGGCAGTCCCAGACCGTTCCGCTGAGGGAACAAGCCGGCTCGGTGCGAGTTGCGATTCTCTTTGAAGGGATAGCGGTGGTGGCCGATCGGTCTTTCGAACGCGTCTCTTTGGCTTGACGCCACAAACGTATTCCAAGATCTCTTCAATGCCATAGAGGGCTGCTAGCGCCACCATCATGAATCACTCTCGCGGTTGCCGGCCGTGGATCGTTGACGGGTTTCAAATCATCGACCCACAAACCTCTAGCACGGATCGAATGGCCATCTTGGTAATCACCGGATGATGCGGCAGTGGGTCTTGATATTGTTCCCGCCCAGGCTGTTGGTGGCGACAACTTACGGTGAAGGAACGGGCATCTGGACATCACCGAAGACAGTCGCCGGGGGAGGGTCGTCGTCCCCGCACCTTTCGAACAACAACCGTTCGGCATGTAGTCGATGCAATGGAAAACCATCTTCCTTCCGGCGCACTAGACCGGTCTTGCAAACTACTGAGACCTGACTCGAGAAGCATCGTCCACCCATGATTTGCAGCCGCCTTCAGGGACCGGAAGTTCGGGTACACAGTTCCCTTTCCATGGTTTGGCGGCACTTTCCCTGAAGATAGAACTTCAACTGCCATTAGGTACAGCAACGATTTCGTAGACACGGTGCGCCTCCGAGCCTTTTGCTGAACACGGGTGCGGCTTCTAGCGGGCGGTCTGGCCAGCACTTGGCGCAGTCGGTCCGGAGCCGTCCTAGCCCCGCAATCCATACGTTGCGGAGTGATGCTAGAAGGTCAGAGGAGGTTCACTATGTAGACCGATTCCACCTTGAAGCCGGCACCGACCTGGTGAGTACGAGCGATTTCGAGGACTGGGTTTCAAGCGAAAGATGGCGAATCGGATTGATGTGTTTCACGTGAAACATCGAAAATATGACGATATTTGGAGATCTAGGCACGCAAAATCCAACGAAGCGAAAACACATGTTTCACGTGAAACAAGACAGATTCAAGTTGGACTTGGCTGGTTTCGTCTTTCTTGACGCTTTCACCACCACCGATTGCAAAGGCAAAAAATCACTCATTCAGCCATGGAGCGGAGCCCTGGGCAGTACAAGAAGTTCACGATGGACGACTGGAGCCGGGAGCCAAATCCTGGCAACGGGGTCCGCGAGAACACCCAGAATCGACGACGCAGGGGGAGTCGCGAAAGGAGCTCTTGTGGTTGTGAAGCATCAATTCCCGGCCTTGATATCCAGCTGGCCGTAGGGTGCCGTGCCGGATGCTTTCGGACTGGACACGCATGTTTGGCGGGCCTTCGCTGGGCTGCCAGAGCGCGCTCCGGTGCTTCGCAAGATATCCCCCTGGGCCTCGCGATCAGGACGTTGGACAAGCATCGGGCCAATGCGCTCACGGACTGCTTTCACCATTTTCCTTCGGCACGTTTTCTATCGCAGTAGCTCCTGGAGACCAGTTCCCTGCTGTGGCCTTGGCAATGACCTTGGCGATGCGAGGAGCATCCGGTGCAGCGGGTTGGCTTCGACGGAACCCTGGACTAGCTTCGGGACCAAGGCCAGGGCAGTGCAGGGCTGGTGGGCGATTTCGAAGTCGGGTACGACCATGGATAGCTCTTACAGGATGCACAAGATTGCCCGGGCCTAGCGTTTTCAAGTCCATGATCCAGGCCGGAGTAGGGCGGCCGGAGTCGGGTATCCGGCCAGCAGTCCTAGCCTGACCGGAAGATCCAGACGGGTCCGACGACCCGTCCCAGAGACGGTTGGATATGGATGGGCAGACTACAGAAGGGGCCGGACTTGGCGGTGGCCGGCTGGTCCACGAGAAACGAGAAACGAAAGCCGGCCGAGGGTGGCCGGCATGGTTCGGATGCTTTTGAGCATGGCTTCCTTGGACTACGGCAGGATCATATTGAGCAGCTTCTTGCCGGCTCGGTTAAGGGCAACTGTGTGGTGGATGGCCTTGCACGCATCGAATCCGGCCAAGACCTCGATGAGTTTTTTGCTCGTAGATTCCTGCGCACCTTTCGTAAAGAATTGGGTTGTCGGATGAAATGGCGCTGGCTTGTCCTGCGGTCCATGGCTCGGCATCCAAGTTGCGGCGGCCCTTGAACACGTGTCTCTTCGCCCCGCCCCCTCATCGATGTCGCTGGTGCCCATCGAATCGCTGTGGCAGCGTCCCGCAAGCCTTGCTCAAGTAGCCGGGTGGAGTGTCCAAAAAAGGTAATGGGGGGTGAAGACGATGAGGTCCGGAGTCCGAGAATTCTGGGCTGGGAAGCTGGAAATCCCGATACATCGGGACCGTCGAGCACTCATCGGCAAGACCACGCCACCACAATGAGACTCTGAATTTCAACAAGTGGGTCATCTCGTGCTAGTTGTGGGCAGGGCCAAATTTTCGTTTTGGATTAGACGGTGGACCATGATGTTTGGAACATCCCAGGGTGATTCTGGACCGGCTTCGAGAGCAGGGGGAGTCGTTGCTCTGCAACGCAGCGGGCCTCGTTTCAAACCAGAAGCAACAAGCCATGAGTGGTAAACAAGAGGCTGCCCGAGATGCGGCAATGAATTCCGAATGAGGACTTGGGGACGCCGACGAAACCATCAGTTCGTCATTAACAGTTCAACGCAGAATCGAAATTGCGATGTACACAGACGCAAACAGGGAATTCGTGTTTCTCGGGAACAAAGCCACTGTGTACGAAGAATCAAAAGAGTCAGGGTGAACCTCAAGACAGGTCGGTTGCTCTGCACTGGGCCATCGGTGGTGCCAATCGGAATGAAACTTGGTATCTCGAACTTCGAAACCGGCTACTTGGGCGCAGTAAAGGAGCAACGTTTCCGGGCCGTGTACGTCCCTCTCGGGCGACGGCAGAAGGTAACTAGATCCGGACTGTCCTTACGCGGGTTCCATGGCTGAGACTGGCTCTGGCGGCGTGAGCATTGATTCAAGAGTGCTGGGCCTGTGTTCGGAGGAACAAACCCACGGAACAATCCGCATAGATGGAAACACGTATGCGGATTATTTCGGTTGAGAGGAAGCCTTGGGCTCGCTTACAGTCGGTCGCTGCGGAACGTCGTCAATGAGGACAGAGCCAGGCTCGGTGTCCATGATCGGCGGGCAGTCGGAGGTCGGTCCGCATTGAAATCCTCGGGGCTCTTCTTGCCGCGTGATGCGTAGAACAAGAAGGGCGAGATGGGGGAGCACCTCGAATCGAAAGCGAAGGTAAGCAGTGGCAATGCTTTGTACCCTCTCCGCATTGAGGTTCACCTTTGATGGCCTGTTCGCGAATGGACATGATCCAGTGAACGGCGCCATCAACATTAACAATCCATGTTGGCATTCGTTTAGAAATGACCTGTCGTAGCCAGATACTCAAAGATCGGTCGGGGAGGTCCTGTCCCATGGGAAAGAGAGGTGAAGGATCGCAACGGTGGATCAAGGGAGTCCGACGAAACCCAATTCCACCGAACCGATCGAGAAAGAGAGACGCAGTTTCATCTTGCGGAGGAGGTGCGTGACACTCGGCGTCAGCCCGTCCGGAAGGAGGGGGACACTCAGTGTCACGCGGGAGGCCCCTGGGCATAGAAGCCGTGGGACCGGGTCTCAATGGCAGGTGAGTTGCTCCGGCTTACTTGCCATGGCCCAAAACCGTAATCCGCAAAGTAATCTAACAGTGCCGCAAACTGCTGTCTAGGATTTGTTGAGAGCGGGAAATGCGGGCTCTCTTTCGTAAAAGCATCTCTACAGAGTCCCGAAATCCAACGAACCCGGATTTTTCGACACACGGCAAACCTAAATCATGTAGCAACGAAAATTGCTTCCGGATAAATTGAAAAACAACAGTTATCAGCTGTTTATGATCATCAATTGCGGCAGATACTTTGTACCTGGCCGAGTTCTGGCAGTGGGACCCTGATAGGGGGCAAAAAAGTGTGGACTGCTTCCAAGAGGAAGCAGTCCACACTTACCGAAGGCGTCGGGCGCGCAGCTTAGAGGTAAGCTGCGAATTCCTTTTCCAAAACCGGCTTCGGCTTTGCACCAATCGAGGTGGCAACGTGCTCGCCATCCTTGAAGACGTATACGGCAGGGATGCTCGTGATGCCGAACTTGGCAGCGATGGCCGGATTGTCATCAACATTGATCTTGACGACGTCAACCTTCTCCGCGTGCTCTGCAGCGATCTGTTCAAGGATCGGAGTCAGCTGGCGGCAGGGGCCGCACCATTCTGCCCAGAAGTCCACGATGACCGGCTTGGAGGCCTCGAGGACCTCTGCCTGGAAAGTAGCGTCAGTTACATCTTTGGTCTGGCTCATGGCCTGCACCTTTCGTTTTGAGTGCTTTTCCTCTGGAGAGGGAAATGAGATTAGTTGGAAACAGCGATCGGTTCGGTCGAGGCCGCGGCTTCGACATCAGCCAAGAAGTGCTCAACATCAATGGCGGCTGCACAGCCTGAGCCGGCGGCCGTAATGGCCTGGCGGTAGGAAGAATCGATGACATCGCCGGCGGCGAATACGCCGGGAAGGCTGGTCTTCGAAGTGCGACCTTCGACCACGATGGTGCCTTCGGAGGTCAGCTCGAGCTGACCCTTCACCAGATCGATGCGAGGATCGTTGCCGATGGCGACGAAGATGCCCGTGACGGCCACTTCCTGCTCTTCGGAGGTCTTCAGGTTGCGCAGGCGCATGCCGGTGACCTTGGCGTCGCCATCGATACCAACGACCTCGGAATCCCAAATGAATTCAATCTTCGGGTGAGCCAGGGCGCGGTCAGCCATGATCTTCGAGGCACGCAGGGAATCACGACGGTGGACGACTGTGACCTTGGAGGCGAACTTGGTCAGGAAGAGTGCCTCTTCCATGGCAGAGTCGCCGCCGCCGATGACGGCGATTTCTTGCTCACGGAAGAAGAAACCGTCGCAGGTTGCACACCAGGATACACCGTGGCCGGAGAGACGCTTTTCGTCCTCAAGTCCCAGCTCGCGGTATGCGGAGCCGGTGGAAACGATGACCGCGTGTGCACGGTAGGTGGTGCCGTCGCCGAGCGTAACGACCTTGATGTCGCCGGTCAGGTCTACGGCCGTGACGTCGTCAAAGAGGATCTCCGCGCCGAAGCGCTCGGCCTGCTGCTGCATGTTGTCCATCAGGTCCGGACCCATGATGCCCTGCGGGAAGCCGGGGAAGTTCTCCACGTCGGTGGTGTTCATGAGCTCACCACCGGCGGTGACGGAACCGGCGATGACCAGCGGCTGCAGGTTGGCGCGGGCAGTGTAGATCGCAGAGGTGTAGCCCGATGGACCCGAACCAATGATGATGACGTTACGGACGATGTCGTTTACTTCTGTGGCCACGAGGGAGCGAACCTTTCGTAAATGCGGGCTCGATTTCCAAGACCGCGAGTAAGTGGGATCTATGTGGCATAACAGCCGATCCAGTGGGAGTATTCCCGGCGACTATCCGCTAGGAAACGCGGAATTCACCGATCTGCAGGCCATAGGGGCGCGAGCCATTGGCGCCGGAGGCACGGCGGGGAAGCTCGGTGACGTCCAGGAATACGTACTGGCCCCGGAGAGCCTCGCCGTTTTCTCCGCTTACTGGAACGTTGACGGTCGGCCCGGTGAAGGAGCCGCTGCTGAGAACCTTTGCCTCGGCCAGATCATTGGTGTCTCCGACGCGAATTTCAAATGCTCCACCGGATCCGTTCAATCCTTCGAGCTGTATTTCTGAAATATCGGAAGGCTCTTTCAGCTCGATAACAAACACCATATTTGATGCAAGTCCACCAAATTGAGGATTCGTGTATGAATATGACTTGTAAAGGCTGGCAGGGTTTCCATCAATGGCCTTGGCCAGGGTGTTATCGGTTTCGGCATTCAATGCCTGATTGCCTGGAACCAAACGTGAAATGTCTGCGATTTTTGGTTTGACCAGTGCAGTATTGGGCGATTCAGGACTGCTGCCCGGCGCCGATTCACTGGCCTGGGCCGACGAGGTCGAAGCCACCGGCGCTTCGGGTCCGCCACCGAGGGCGTTGTAGGCAAAGACCACTGCGACGACGAGCACCGCGCACAGGATGGCGCCGACTATCAGACGCGTGGTCTTCTTGCCGCCTTCTTGCGGCTCTTCTTCCTCGTAGTCGTCGTAGGGAACCTCTGTGTAGCTCTGGGCGGCTGCCGGAAAACTGGAGGCAACGCGCTGGCCGGCATCATCGACGGGGACTCCGCGCGATTTCTGCGCGGCAGCCAAGGCCGCGGCGGAGGTGACTGCGGGCTCCGCGATTGAATCCGCGGACTCAAAGCGCGTGACCTTTGCCGCCGGCGGAACGGGCGCTGCGGCCGGTGCCGCGGGAGATGAAACAGGCGAGAACACCGCAGGCGCTTGTTCGGTGGTGGAACCCACCGTTCTCGGCGGCACGACCGGTGCCGCAGGGGACGGTGCGGACTTGGCCCGGCCAAAACGATCCTTGAGGCCGGAGAACTTGTCACCGAGGTTGATCTCAGGAAGCTTGCCCAGGACGGCAGGACGGCTATCTTCCTGAGAGTGCAGGTCTTCGTAGTACTCGGCATCGTCCTCGTAGGTGACGGGCTCCTTGGAGCGGGTCACGCCGAAGATTTCGGTGCCGAGAGTGTCCGTGTAGAACGGCTCGACATAGGGGGCGTCCGACTGGATCACGAGATCCAGCAGGTCGGCGGATTCGGCTAGGTTGGTCACCAAGTAGGACCTGCCCTCGGTGATACCCAAATCAAGCACCTGCACGGCTGCGTATCGTTCGCCGGTGGCAATTTCCCGCGCACTCAATGACAGCTGTTCGGAATTGGCCGACGACCCGACAAGCACGCTCACCGGGCGGTTAAGCACCTGATCGATGCCCTGGAGGACCTCGTCTCCATCGGCGGAGGTCATTACCAAATCTGTGACCTGGTAGCGGCCGCCAATAACGGCTCCAGCTTCGATGGGCTGCGACACGGTTCCCTCCCGGGATTGCTCTGCGATGCCGGCACCCTCGTGGATGCCCCGTTCCATCGTACCGGGGACGGGGAAGTTTTTTTGAGAAGTGAGACGAGATCGGGGACCGCGCCCGGGGCTTGCTACCTGCCGGAGTCGGGCATTAGCGACGTAATTTAGGGATGCGCCGGGCCAGCGGACCCAGGAAATCATCCAGTTCCTCCGAGCGGGTAAATCGAAGCAAAACCACGTAGACCAAGGCCATGACGCTGCCCACCACTGCGATGGTCACCAGCGCCCCGCCGATGGAGCTCCACGCGAATCCCCAGCTGTAGCCACCCATGAGCCACAGCACCACGGCGCCCACCAGCCCGGACAACGCGGCCATGATGCCGATGCGGATGTAGGAGTCGATGACTTTTGCGCTTCCGTAGTCCCCGTAGCGGCGGACTATGAGGAAGTGGGCGATCACGGCCGAAAGGATGTTCGTGACCCCATAGATCAGTGCCACTGCCCGGGCGATGTCCGTAGCCGGGAGCACCCGCACCGCACCGAATGCCAAGACGACGCACAGGACGGCAATGACCGTCTGGATCAGCATGGGGGTCTTGGTGTCCTCCTCGGCGAAGAAGACGCGGATCATGAAAAAGTGGATGGACTTGAATGGAAGCCCCAGGGTCGTGAGCAGCAGCAGCTGGCCGATGGCCGCTCCCTGCAACATCGCCGTGGACGAGCTGCCGGCGAAGAGCCGACCCAAGGGGCCGGCGAGAACAATGAAGGCAACCGATGCGAAGACGATCGGCACCGCCGTGGTGCGCAGTCCGCGGGAGAGCAACGGGGCGATGTCATGCCGGCGCCTCTCGTGGAAGGCCTTGGTGAACTCGTTGAAGAGCATCGTCGCCAGCGTGAGCGCAAAGATCGAGTGCGGCAGGACGGTGATCAGCTGGGAGGTGTTCAATGCGTATTCACCGGGGATGCTGGCCCCGCCGTCCGGCATGGACTCACGAGCCGCGGATGCCGAGGAGACGAACTTGGAGTTCACCAGCGAGGCGATGTTGCCGACCATCATGGAGCCCAAGGTCCAGGCGGCAATCTTGCCCACGTGGCGCAGGCCCATGCCGCGCCAGGCGAGGTCCGGGCGCAGGTTCAGCCCGAGCCTGCGCAGCGGCCAGAACAGGACAACGGCCTGGACCACAATGCCCAGCGTGGCACCGCCGGCCAACAGGACGGTTTGCGAGTCGGTCCAGGTTTCCAGCTGGTCGCTGCCGCCGCCATAGGCCCCGAAGAGCAAAATGAACGTGCCGATGGTGAAGATCTGCACCACGTTGTTGGCGACGGGCGCCCACATGTAGGCGGTGAAGCGGCCGTGGGCGTTGAGCACCTGGCCGATCACCGCATAGACGCCGTAGAAGAAGACCTGCGGCAGGCACCAGTACGCAAACGCCGTGCCCATGGCCAGCATGGGCGCCGTCCAGTCCAGCGTCAGCGCCTTGATCAGCGGCCCCGCCATGGAGGTGAGCAGCACCGTGGCCAGGCCCATCACCACAATGGTGAGGGTCACCAGCTTGGAGGTGTAGGCGGATCCGCGGTCCGACGCCTTCGAGGCCTTGATCAGCTGCGGGACCAGCACGACGTTGAAGATGCCGCCGGCCAGGAGCATGAAGATGATCGTCGGTATGACGTTCGCCTTCTCGAAGATGTCGGCCATGGTCGTGCTCGCGCCGATGGCAACGGCCAGGAGCGCGGTACGGATGAATCCGAGCACACGCGAGACCATGGTGCCCGAGGCCATGAGGGCGTAGGCCTTTGAGTGGCCACGCGACTGCTGTTCGCGTGGCGACGGCGGCACCTTGGGAGGGCTGCTGGGCTTTGCGGGGTGTTTAGATACCTGGGACATAATTCGGGAGCACTTCGCGCGCTAGATCGGCGATGCGCCGTTCATTGGGGAAGGACAGGCGCTTGCCCAGATCAAGCAGGGGTACCCAGGCCACGTCAACGGCCTCGTGATCTGGATCGTTTTCGATGGTGAGTTCGCCGCCGGTGGAGCGCAGCAGGAAATGGTGCACGGTCTTGTGGACGCGGTAGTTGGTGACGGTGAACCAATAGTCGACAGAACCCAGCGGGGCAAGGATCCGGCCGGCGATGCCGGTCTCCTCCTCGATCTCACGCATGGCTGCTTCTTCGTTGGTTTCAACGCCCTCGGGGTGTCCCTTGGGCAGGCACCATTCAAGGCGTCCGCCTCGGTTGTACCGGGCAATAATGGCAACCGGCAGCGACGGCAGTGACGTATCGATAACCACGCCACCTGCGGAAATTTCCTCCACGGTGGGCAGCGGATGGTGGCCGGAACCAGTTTGCGCCTGCGCATGCGCCATTGACGCGGTCAACGGCGTGCGCTTCGGGGCGCTGGGAACTGGATGGGCCATGGAAACCACTCTATCTATCTTTTGGCACCCATAGTGGCTTGCCCCGCCCGGTGACGGCACCCGAGTCGCACATATCGCACCTATTTCCAAGCGTGTCGGAGCTAACTGCGGATTGGGGTGTCTTCGAACGTGGCACTATCGGGAAAATCTGGCACCCTTAAAGAACTATGCAGCAGCTTCCCTCCCGTCAGGTCCTGTCCGAGATTTTGCCCGCCGTCGTCTTCGAACTGGGGCAGCGTTTCGTTGACGCCGGATTCGAACTGTCCTTGGTTGGTGGGCCGGTGCGCGACCTCTTCCTGGGCAGGGTGTCGCCCGACCTGGATTTCACCACAAGCGCCAGCCCGGACCAGACCTTGGCCACCGTCGCCGGATGGGCGGATGCCACCTGGGAAGTGGGACGCGACTTCGGCACCATTGCGCTGCGCAAGGGCGAACACACCATCGAGGTGACGACCTACCGCGCCGACGCCTACGATCCGTCCTCGCGCAAGCCGATCGTTGCCTTTGGCGACAAGCTTGAGGACGACCTTTACCGCCGGGACTTCACCATGAACGCCATGGCCCTGCGACTGCCAAGCCTTGAGCTCGTGGACCCATACAACGGTGCGCGGGACCTGGGGGAGGGGGAAGTGCGCACCCCCGGCGCCCCGTCGATGTCATTCTCGGATGACCCGCTGCGCATGATGCGCGCAGCCCGCTTTGCCTCCCAGCTGGGAATCACCGTGGCCAAGGATGTCCTCGAGGCCATGACGGAGATGTCGGGGCGCATCGAAATCATCTCCGCCGAGCGGGTGCGCGACGAACTGGTCAAACTGGTCAACGGCATCGACCCGCGCGCCGGCATCGACCTGCTGGTGGAAACCGGGCTTGCCGACCTGGTGCTGCCCGAGGTCTCCGCGCTGCGCCTGGAGATCGACGAGCACCACCGCCACAAGGACGTCTACCAGCACTCGCTGACGGTCCTGGAACAGGCCATGGGACACGAGACGGACGCCGACGGCCCGGTCCCCGGCCCCGACTTCGTGCTGCGGTTCGCCGCCCTGATGCACGACATCGGCAAGCCGGCCACCAGGAAGTTCGAGCCAAGCGGTGCCGTGAGCTTCCGGCACCACGACGTGGTCGGTGCCAAGCAGGTCAAGGCGCGCATGCGCGCCCTGCGCTTTGACAACGACACCATCAAGGCGGTTGCCCGCCTGGTGGAGCTGCACATGCGCTTCTACGGATACGGCGATACCGGGTGGAGCGACTCGGCGGTGCGGCGCTACGTCCACGACGCCGGGGACCTGCTGGAGCGCCTGCACCGGCTCACGCGTTCTGATGTCACAACGCGCAACCGCAAGAAGGCGGACAGGCTGTCCTTCGCCTACGACGACCTCGAGGCGCGGATCACGGAGATCAGCGAAAAAGAGGAAATGGCTGCGGTGCGCCCCGACCTCAACGGCCAGCAAATCATGGAGCAGTTGGGAATCAAGCCTGGTCCCGTGGTGGGCCGCGCCTACAACTTCATGCTCGAACGCCGCCTCGATGAGGGGCCGACCGAGCCGGAGGTTGCTGCCGAGGCACTCCGCCAGTGGTGGGCCGAACAACCGGAGTCGGTGCAGGAATAACCCGGAACGAGGCAAGGGCGGGGCCACCGGCGCGATTCCCGGCGACCACTGCCCGAGGGCTATGAAGCCTTCCCCGGAGCGTCATGAGCCACCCGGCTCGAAGGTGCGGCGTTGACCGTCTGGCCAAGGCGTTTGGCCTGCCCCCAAAATGTTCATGCCAAACCCCCTGGTAAACCGACGCGTGGCCCTTGTGTGTCTCCGGAGATGTCACCCCTGCACGGAGCCTGCCGACGCATTTCCCATCGTTGCTCCCACGCAACGACAGGCAAGATCAGGCAGGTACCCTCCCTGGGCTTCCCTGCCACAACCAGAGTTTATTCCCCAAGCGGAATGTTGAACCCTGCGTTGATGTTCGGGCGTTGTCTGACACCGGGGAGGGTCGCTGTTCCTTACAGTTCGATTCCGATTCCGAAGACCGCATAAGCCGGTGCGCCGGCCAGCGCCTAGAAACGGGGAGAGGTTTCCGCGCAGATCATTGGCGAGTACTCAACCCCCGAAGAAGCAACGCGGCTTCCGGAAGCAGGAGAAATGATTTTCCGCGATGCGCCGATCTTTTCAAAGTGCTTCAACTACGCATGTTCCTTCTGTTTGATGCTGCCCGCATGGATCCACCGGGTCGTGCCTGGACGCCCCAATCGGTCCTGGGCACGGCGGCCTGAAAATGTGAGGCTTGCAAGCCGTTCCTTGCAAGCCTCACAGACGACGCTATGCGGTCCGGTACCGAGACGCCACGGATTTCATGTGTTCCGAACAATCCCGAACGGTTCCGACCGAGTCCCGACGTCCCCGGCGAATCGGCCAAAAAGGGGATCTGAATAGCTATAATCGGGGAGTTATGCGTGCTACCGAAACGCATGCCTACTGGAACTTGGCTACTGGAAGAGGTTGGCGATGTCGGAGCAAATTCAAGACTCTGCCTTGCGGGTTGAGTCCTATGACGCGATCGCCAGGGATCTGCAGCGGCTCCGTTTCGAGGCCGGAGATATTCCCTATGCGGAAATCGTTCGGCGTATTGCGGAGCATCGCGAGCAGAATGGCGTTCCGGCCTCGGCGTCACGCCCCGCACGGACCACTGTCTATGACGCGTTTCGATTGGGCAGGAGCCGGGTCAATCCGACTTTGGTCGGTGAGATTGCCCGGGCGCTCGACGTTTCCGAGGAGGACGCAGTGCTGTGGGAGGCGCGCTGCCTGCAAGCGCGCAGGCAGCTTGATTCCGAACCGTCAACGGAGACGCGGGTCTCCGACGTGGAGCGGATCGAAACCAAACAAGAGCCGAAGCGCGCCACGCTTCGGGCTTCGCTCATTCTCATGGTGGCGTGTGTCGGAATCAACGTCGCAGGATTCTCAATCGTTCCTTGGCTGTCTTTGCCGCTGTATCTGGACATGGTGGGGACGGCAATTGCCGCCCTTGTATTAGGTCCCTGGTATGGCGTTGCCGTCGGGCTCATGACCAATGCGATTGGATTGTCGATTACAGATTCCTCATCGATTTGGTTCGGCCTGGTCAATATTGTCGGCGCCTTGATCTGGGGCTATGGGGCGCGGCGGTTCCGCCTGTGCCAGTCATTTTCCCGTTACGTCCTGCTCAATGCCGTCGTCGCTGTTGCGTGCACGCTCGTGGCAACCACGCTACTGGTGCTGCTTTTCAATGGCGCCACCGGGCATGCCGCCGAGCTGACCACCGATGCGCTTGTGGATATGGGTGAACCCCTCACGCTGGCGGTGTTCATCTCGAACTTGGTACATTCCCTGACCGACAAGGGCCTCACGGCACTTGCTTCCCTGGGTGCCATGGGATTTGTGAGTCGTTGGTTCGAAGTACCTTTTTACGTGTCCTTGGTGGAAACCCAGCCCAGCGGCCTGCTCAAGCTGGCAAACAGGTTTGATGTTCGAAAAGCATTGGCATCCAGGGCGAAATCCCGGGCGTGACGGGATGCGCCTGAGTCGAGCAAGTCCTTCTAAGATATGTTGATGCGAAAGGCCCCCGACCATTTTTGGTTGGGGGCCTTTCGCATCCGGGCGGAAAAGGAGAGTCCAAGCGCTTCGGCCCCCGCCGTACGGTTATTGACGCACGGAGTCCGGACCTGCTCCTGCTTGCGAACCAACGCACCGCAAAAACGCGCCCTGAATGATTTCGATCGGTGAATTCAAGTAGGAATCAATTTCCAGGAAACATGGCATGTGTGGACCCCGCCGCATTCGACTATCTAAAGAATTCTTCACCAAGAGCTAGCGCATTTGTTGGTGGGTGTGTATCGTGGAACCTGTGATTGAGAAGTCTCAATGAGACATCGCGATCGACAAGACAATATTGGCGCCGGATTCGTCTGGCATGTTCTTCCAGAAAAGGAGGTGGGAATGATGATTGATTCAATGAATTTCGCGGGCTACTACGTGCCCCGTTATGGCTTCGGCGGCTCTACCGCTCGAGCAACTTCCCCCGCCTCCGGAATGGCGCCCTGCTAGTACAACACTAGCGATACAAAGTTCCCGAGGCTGATGAGTCACTAATCGACCAAATCCTTGAGGAACTTTCATCATGTCTACCCCGATCGCCTCGATCAACTCCCCGGCTGTTCGCTCCGCTGAATTCATTTTCACCGGGCCAGAAGTGCTGCACGCTCGCACCGCAAAGGCAGTGGAACAGGTCGCCTTCCGCACCTCGAAAAAGGTTGAAGGGAGGGAAACGCCGTGAACGCAAAAAACCGCAAGCCAAAGAATCAACTCTGGCTTCAGACGCAGTTCAACCCCGCACCGCGGGATCGAGAACTACGCAACCACTTACCGATGGACATGCAATTTCGAATTCGATGAGTGAATTAGGATCGCACTGCTGATGCAGTCGATCCAGAATTCAAATCATTCATTCAATTTGGAGATGTAACGTGACATATATTGATTCCCACAGTGCAAAGCCCGCCGGCTTCACCGGCGGGCTTTGCCGCTTAAAGAGAAATCTTGCTGCACTCCCGTAGCAAACAACGTCTGAGGTTAGCCAAGCAGCGAGTGCCAGTGGCGCAGGAAAGCGAGGCCCGCGTGGTCGTGGATGACCTCGCGGCCAAGCCCCAGATCCTTGGCCGTAAGAATGGGGTAGGACTTGCCGGACGGGATGCCATCACCTGGGCGGACATCGACGTGGCTGACCATATGGCCGTTTTCAGCCAGCCAATCGGCCATTGCGTAGTCGGTGCGGGAATCCCCGACGGTAAACCACGACGCAGGCTCGACGCCGTCGCTGGCGAGCAATTCAAGGGTTCGCCTGGCACCCAGGTCCTTGCCCAACTCGACCGATTCGATATCGGTTGAGATGATGGTTGGATCCACACGGTAGTCGATGGTTTCGCTGCTATCCGGCTGACGGACATCCAATCGTTCCACTCCGAGGTCATGTCGCCCCATGGCTTGCATGGCGGCCGAATCGAACTGCTGCTGGGCATCGCGGTATTCGAAGCTGTCCGCATCGATGTGCTGTTCAACGGAGACCATGGCACGTTTTGTCTCGTCAAAGAACATGTGCCCGTCAAATTCGGTTGTCACCAACTCGCGAATCTCATCGGCGTAGTGGAGCGGTACGGCCAACTCCTGATCCACGTGGATCTCACCGGCTCCGTCGGCATCGAACGTAAACCAAGTTGCGCCCTTTTCACAGATCGCATGGATCTTCAGGGTCGATGGCATGCCGGCGGCCATCATCGGTGCCATGACTTGGCGTTTGATGAACTCATCCGAGCGCCCGGTATTGAAAACCACCGGGATTCCAGCCGTGGCCAGTTTCAACAGTAGTGAGATGATTTCCGGGGCTACGTCGCGGGTCTCCGGGGAGGCAATGGGCCCGTCGACATCGAGCAGCAAGGCAAAAGCGGGGCGTGTGGGCATGGTACCCATTCTCCCATTGTGAAGCTGCGGCGCAGAATCCATGATCTTCCGCGCACGTGGAATCCATGACCATTGTGCCGAGGGACTAACGGATCGCATGAGGGCACGAAAATGCGGGAAGTACCGGCAGTGGCTTCCCTGCCGGCAGGGAACTGAATGGCGGCACCCCAGCCTCTTGGCCAGGGAACGCGGAGACTGCGCGCATATCTGACACGACCCTGTCGGGCGGTGGTAGCTTGAAGAATGTATTGAGGGAAACCGCAAACATCGGCCGATCTCAACTTCAGAACACCGGGAATCCAGACAGGGGACACCTACGATGACAACGACGTCCGCAGCCGACATGAGTGATCTGGCCATCGCTTCGCGAGCCGTACTCGAACCAATTGCCGTCGTTGCCCGACGCGCAGGTATTCCCGAGGAAGCGCTCGAGCCATACGGGCGGTACAAGGCCAAGGTAGACACGGACTTGCTGCCTTCCACGGGTACGAAACTTGGAAAAGTCGTCCTGGTGAGCGCAATGTCGCCGACGCCGGCCGGTGAAGGGAAATCCACTGTCACGGTGGGCCTGGGCGATGCCCTCGCCGCCACCGGAACCAAAACGATGATTGCGCTGCGCGAGCCGTCGCTTGGCCCGATCTTCGGCATGAAGGGCGGGGCAACGGGCGGCGGATACTCGCAGGTCCTGCCCATGGACGAAATCAACATGCACTTCACCGGCGATTTCCACGCGATCACCAGCGCCAACAATCTGCTGATGGCGTTGGTCGACAACCACTTGCACCAGGGTAACGCCTTGGGGATCGACCCGCGCCGAATCACCTTCAGGCGCGTCATCGACATGAACGACCGCGCGCTGCGCAACATCGTCATCGGGCTGGGCGGCCCGACCGAGGGCGTCCCGCGTGAGACCGGATTCGACATCACGGTCGCGTCCGAAGTCATGGCGGTCTTTTGCCTTGCAACGGGGCTCGCGGACCTGCGGGCCCGATTGGCCAAGATGACCATCGGGTACACCTATGACAAGACCCCCGTCACCGTCGGCGACCTGGGGGCAGAGGGCGCCATGACGATGCTGCTGAAGGAAGCGGTGAAGCCCAACCTGGTGCAATCCATGGCCGGCACCCCGGCGCTCATCCACGGCGGTCCGTTCGCGAACATCGCCCACGGATGCAACTCCGTCATCGCCACCAACACCGCGCGCTCGCTGGCGGATGTGGTGGTCACCGAGGCGGGATTCGGTGCGGACCTCGGCGCCGAAAAGTTCATGGACATCAAGGCCCGTTTCTCCGGCGCCCACCCAGACGCCGTGGTGCTGGTTGCCACCGTCCGCGCCTTGAAGATGCATGGCGGAGTGGCCAAGGACGCGCTGAAGACGGAGAACGTGCAGGCCGTCCGCGACGGGTTGGCCAACCTGTCGCGCCATGCGCGGAACATCAGGAAGTTCGGGATCCAGCCCGTCGTCGCGATCAACAAGTTCACCCTGGACACTGACGCGGAACTTTCCGTCGTCACCTCCTGGGCCGCGGCCAACGGCATCGAATGCGCCGTGGCGGACGTCTGGGGGCAGGGTCCGGCCGGCGGCGCCGACCTGGCGCAGGCGGTGCTGAGGGCCATCGAGGCCCCCGGCGACTTCGCCCCGCTCTACGACCTGGACCTGGGCATCGAGGGAAAGATCCTCACCGTGGTTCGCGAGATCTACGGCGGCGCGGACGTGGAGTACTCCGCGGCGGCCAAGCGCATGCTCAAGCAGATCCATGAGAACGGCTGGGACAACCTGCCGGTCTGCATGGCCAAGACCCAGTATTCCTTCTCCGACGACCCGACGTTGCTGGGGGCCCCGGAGGGCTTCACGCTGCAGGTCCGCGATCTCATCCCCAAGACCGGGGCGGGCTTCATCGTGGCGGTGACCGGCGCGATCATGACCATGCCGGGACTGCCCAAGGCACCCGCGGCGATGCGCATGGATGTCGACGAGCACGGGCAGGCCGTCGGGCTTTTCTAGGAGCGGCTTCCGGCTTAACGACCTGTGGCGGTCCACCCTCCGGAAGGAGGGCGGACCGCCACAGGTGTCTTGGAGACGGGGGTTTAGCGCTCGACGTCGCCGCGGATAAAGGCCTCGACCTTTTCCTTGGCAATGTCGTCGTTGTACTGCTCCGGCGGGGACTTCATGAAGTAGGAGGAGGCCGAGAGGATCGGTCCGCCCACGCCGCGGTCCAGGGCGATCTTGGCGGCGCGCACGGCGTCGATGATCACGCCGGCGGAGTTCGGGGAATCCCAGACCTCCAGCTTGTATTCCAGGGACACCGGGGCGTCGCCGAAGTTGCGGCCCTCGAGGCGCACGAAGGCCCACTTGCGGTCATCGAGCCAGGCAACGTAGTCGCTCGGGCCGATGTGCACGTCGTCGTCGGACAGCACCGCGGTGGTGTTGGAGGTGACGGCCTGGGTCTTGGAAATCTTCTTGGATTCCAGGCGGTCGCGCTCAAGCATGTTCTTGAAGTCCATGTTGCCGCCGACGTTGAGCTGGTAGGTGCGGTCCAGCGTCACGCCGCGGTCTTCGAAGAGCTTGGCCATCACACGGTGGGTGATGGTGGCGCCGATCTGGGACTTGATGTCGTCGCCGACGATCGGGACACCGGCATCGGTGAACTTGTCGGCCCATTCCTTGGTGCCCGCGATGAAGACCGGCAGGGCGTTGACGAAGGCCACACCGGCGTCGATGCAGACCTGTGCGTAGAACTTGGCTGCAGCATCCGAACCAACCGGCAGGTAGCAAACCAGGACGTCGACCTGTGCGGCCTTCAAGGCCGCAATCATGTCGACCGGTTCCGCGGAGGACTCGGTGATGGTCTCGCGGTAGTACTTGCCCAGGCCGTCGAGGGTGTGGCCGCGCTGGACGGTCACGCCTGTCGCCGGGACGTCGGCGATCTTGATGGTGTTGTTCTCCGAGGCGAGGATGGCGTCGGCCAGGTCCAGGCCGACCTTCTTCTCGTCGACGTCGAATGCTGCAACGAACTGCACGTCGTTGACGTGGTACTTGCCGAACTGCACGTGCATCAGACCCGGAACAGTGGCCTGGGGGTCAGCATCACGGTAGTACTCGACACCCTGAACCAACGACGTGGCGCAGTTGCCCACGCCAACGATTGCAACCCGAATCGGATTTTCCGACACCTTTGACTCCTCAAACTGTTAACTTCTGGGCAGGGGAAGACCCACCGTCCAGTTCTTTAACAATGCTAAGTGAGAATGCCGCCCAGTTATTCCCAAGCGGTGGCGGGAGTGGTACAAGCGCCCAAAATGACTAGGCCCGGGAGCTTCTGAGGCGAACCCACCGGCGGCGGACCTTCAACAGCACGGCAAGCAGCGGAAGCGGCAGTCTGGTGCGGATCTTCCGGCGCAGCCCCACGTGCGATGCCATCGCCAACTGCGACGCGGAGGTGGCCAGCTGGCCGCTGCGCGCACGGTGCGCGTAATGTCCGAGGGTGGAGGCGAACTCGGGGCCGCGGCGGTGGAAATAGTTCTCGCGCAGCCACGCCCGGTTGGGGGAGGAAAACTGCAGGGCCTGGGCATCCTCGAGGGTGCCCAGCAGCCCAGACCCGCGGAAAACGGTGTTGATCATCTGCTCGTTGATGCCAAAGTCGGTGATCACCAGGACCGGCAGGCCCCGATCGATGGCCTCGAGGGCCGCGGTCGAGGAGACCGTCAACAGTGCGGCACCCGGAACCAGCACCGCATCCATCGAACCGGCCACGAAATCCACATGGCTGGCACCCACCGCACCGCGCGCAGCCAGGTCGTTCCACAGCGAGTCGAAGGGGAATGCCTCCGCGTGGGTTTGCGGTTCCCCGGCCCGGGCGCGCAGCTTGACCACGACGCGCACCTGCGGATTCAGCCGCACGACCTGGTCCAGGGCCAGCAGGATCGCCTCGCGCTCCTCGCGCTGCACGGGGACCTTGGCCTGGGCCGCGAACACCACCGAGGTGACGGCCTGGGCCTGCGGTTGCGGGAACCCGGCGGTGCGCAGGAACGGCAGCTTGGAGACCAGGATGGCGGGGGTGTGCTCGGATTCCCGCTCCGCCAATTGCTCGAATTCCCGCGACTCGGCGTGGGAGTGCACGATGAAGGCGTCGGAGGAGCGTCGGTACCGCCAACCGTTGGCGGTCGCCGGATAGGCAACACCCGGGAGCGCCGAGACGAGGGCGGCGGACCGCGGCTGGTTGCCCCTGGACCGCAGCAGCGTGGCAAAAAGCTCGCTGACCACCGGACCGGTGGCCGCGGCAAAGACAATGTCCTCCGTCAGGGACTCGAAACCGAGCGACGGGAGCGCCAGCACCTCGATGTCCTCGCCCGCGAAACCGGTGCCCAGCGTGGCCGCGTCGATTTGTTCCTCGGTGGGGCACAGCGGGGTCCTGACCAGCACCACCCGGCGGTCCCAGCCCGGGCCGAGTGCGGCCAGCGTGGTGCATGCCAATTTCAGGTAGGAATCGGAGTCGGCCACGGCGACGATGCTGGGCCGGAAATCAGGTGTGTTCATGAGGGGAGAAGCTCCAAGGATGAGGAAAGGTGTGCTCGCAGGGCGGGGGAGGCGGCGGGTTTCCACCAAGCGGCAGGCACGTCCTGGCCCACGACCCGGATGCCGCTGGCCCCGAGCAGCAGGCGCAGGGACGGCAGCGCGGTTGAGGGCAGGGCGCGGATGACCTGTCCGCGGCGCAGCGCGCGCAGCCGCATTTCAATGGGGATGGTGTGTTCGTGGACGACGATCCCGTCATGTGCCGCAAGCAGCGAGAGGAACTCCGCGGATTCGCGGCGGTGCGGGAAATAGGCAATGGGCCCGTCGAGGGTCAGCGCGTCCAGCCACCGGAAATACGGCTCGGCGTGGATGAGCCCGTCGGCGGCAAGCGCCGAGCCGACCACCACCGTCGGTTCGGCGATGTGCTCGGTGGCGGGTTGGGTGTTGAGCCATTCGAAGCTGTGGCTTTCCAGGTGCCCGCCGAGGGCCCGGAACTTCCGCGCAGTATCGGCGGGCACGGGCAGGCCCGTGAAAATCAGCAGCCGGCCGGCCCTTGCCAGGGCCCGCAGCCGAAACCAACTGGCCACGCCCAGGGCCCGGCGCGCGGTGCCGGGGGTCGAGCGCGGGCGCACGAGCGCGGTGGGCTCGTCGTTGACCAGCGCGGCAATGAGCCCGAGGGTCGCCAGTCCGTCGTCGATGATGATGACCTCGCGCACGGCAACATGCCCGAGCAGGGCCCGCTGCACGCGGCCCGAAAACGCGTCGCCGGTTGCCCAGCGTTGGGCACCCGTGGAACCGGGCGCCGGCGGCGCGGAGCCGGCGGGAGCGAATTCCACGCCCTCCGGAGCCTGGGCCATGAGCGTTTGCAGGGTGGCATCGAGCATCGTGGTGCCGCCGCGCGGGTGGATGCGGCTCGTCCGGCCCAGCAACCCCGCCCCGTGCGCCTCCACCGCGGAGAGCAGCTGCAGGGGCGATTCGACCCACACCTCGGCGTGGCCGAAGCGCGGCCTGGCCACCGACGCGGCGTCGAAATGGGTGTTCATCACGGTTCCGTCGGCCATTGGAGTCCCGCACGGTCCAGCTGCCGGCGCAGGAACGTTGCCGGGCGTTGCACGCTGCGCTTGGCCGCCCGCCTGAAGCCCTCGCGCAGGCGCTTGCCGGAAGGGCGGGCCGGCAGGGTGTTGGGAAGGTTGAGCCGGTGCAGCCGGCGCTGCTTGAAGTACCTGCCGCGTTCAACGGGGTGCGTCCGCAGGTAGGCCGCGCTGGCGTCGCGCAGGTGCGGAAGCCGATCGGGCTGCATCCCGTATGACACGGCGTCCACCAGCCCCTGGAGCGCCGCGGGCGACGTGGTTCCCCGCACAAACATGGCGTCCACCAGGGTCAACGGGATCCGGTTGCTGTTCTCGAACGGGGCCAGCTGCTGGAGCAGCGCTGAGGTGCCCACCGCACGGGCGGGGAAGCCAAAGAGCCTGGAGCAGGTCACCAAGGCCGTGGAAAACGCGCTGACGATGGCAACCGGCCGGATCTTCAGGGCCACCAGCTCGGCGCTCAGCGCGGATTCGCAGACCTCGAACTGCAACCCGAGCTCCCCGGCGGCACGGCCCAGCCGCAGGGCGGCGGTGGGAGATGCCGCGGGGTGGGGCTTGAAGACCACCAGGTCTGCATCCAGCGACTTGGCCTCGGCCAGCATCTGCTCGTGCAGGACGCGTTCACCGTCCTCGTCGATCAGGCCCAGGTTGTTCAGATACTGCCCCAGCACCAGCACGCAGCGGGAGGAGCCCCGGACCAGGGCGTCGATTTCGCCGCCGTCGAGGCCCCCGGCCAGGTCCTCGAACACGGAGGCCAGGTGCGTGGGGTCCATGGGCAGCAACCGGGGTTCGGCCTCGCTCAACAGCAACGGGACGAGCCCCGGGACAAGGTCCGGGTACACGATGCCCTCAAGGCGTTGGGTGATGGCCGGTTCGACGCGGTTGCGGGAGGGGCCGTAGGACATCAGCCCGTCGGAGTGGATGAACACCGTGGCGTCGTGGAAAATGCGGCAGAGGGCAATGGCCGGGTTGACCTGGATGGACTCCACCACCAGCTGCAGCGGTTCGGTGCCGAGGGACCAATGCGAGCGCAGCAGCGTTTCCCACATGCCCAGTTCCTCGGCGCGCGGGCCGAACTGGTGCGGACGGCGCGGCCACACCAGGGCCCCCAGGTCCACCACGGCATCGAACCGGGTGGCCAGCTCGGCAAACCCCGCGGATTCGGTGATGGGCGTGGTCAGCTCCGGCAATTGCGAGCCGTCGGCCAGCACCAGGATGCGCCGCCCGTCGGGCGCGGGCAGGGTTCCCGAGTCGATCATGGCCACCAGGGAAGCCACCTGGTAGGCGGTGGATGCAGCGACCAACTGGATCATGCGGAGCTCCGCATCGACGTGGTTTCCGGGGTGTGTGCGGTCGGCAGCAGGGGACGCAGCGCCGCGGCGCGCCGCTTGTCCATTGCCCTGAACGCCTTGGCGAGTTCCGCTGCCGGCAGCACGGCCAAGCCGTTGCGGATGAGCCGCTGGAGCTCCGCCCCGGTCTCGTGGGACATGCTGCCCCGCCGGGACAGGTGGTGCGCGCTGATGGCCAGGAACTGTCGGATCATCTTGGGCCAAAAGCGTTCCGCCTGCGCGTCGTCGCGCAATACGTCGAAGGCGAGCAGGTAGGCCGGGACAAAATCGAGTTGGCGGGCGTCGAAGATCTGCGTCAGCGAGGAGGCAATGCCGCGGCGGTACATGACCCCCGGGGCGTTGGTGACGGCATAGGAGTCGCAGTGCAGGTGCAGGCGCCAGATCCAGGCGCGGTCCTCGGCCGTGTGCAGGCCGTCGGGAAAGCGCAGCAGGCCGCGCTCGGCCACCCTGCGGTGGAACATTCCGGCCCACGCGTAGGGGTAGTCGACCATCGTCGACTCGGTGGCCGGAAGAATGGAGCCGCGCGGGTCCAAGGCGACGTTGCGCCGGGCCTGCGGCGCCCTGTGCAGCGTGCGGTTGCCGCCGGTGACACGAACGTGGTCGGTGCGCACGAAGTCGACGTCGAGCTTTTCCAGGCCGGCGCTGCAGGAGGCCAGGTGTCCGGGGGCCAGCCAGTCGTCGCCGTCCAGGAAGGCGAGGTGTAGGCCGGTGGAAGCGTCGAGCCCCTGGTTGCGGGCGGTGGCCAGCCCGCGCGGCGTTTCGTTGCGGATGATTTTCAGCCCCGGAAGCCGGTCGTGGAAGCGTGCGGCAAGATCGCCGGTTCCGTCGCTTGACCCGTCGTCGACCACCAGCACCTCGAGCCGGCGAAGGTCGTCGACCTGACGCTCCAGGCTGGCAAGGGCATCGCGGATGAACGGTGCCTGGTCTTTGGCCGGGATGATGACGCTGATGCGTTGCGCTGTGGGCGACATGGTGATGGCGGCGATCCTTGAAATCGAAAGGGCGGATTCGGGAATGCGGTGAAAAGGCACGGGGGCGGGCGCCAGGATCTGGCCGCCCGCCCCCGTGCAACGGGCCTTGCGGGGCCTAGGCGTCCACGCGGCGCAGGCGGGACAGCGGGGCCAGCTCGCCCGGGAAGACGCGCTTGACGCCGTCGCCCATGGCGGTTTCCAGGATGCGGATGTCGCGGATCAGCGACTCGAAGCCCTTGGGCTCCAGCGAGGAGGCCTGGTCCGAGCCCCACATGGTGCGGTCCAGGGTGATGTGGCGTTCGACGGTGACGGCGCCCAGGGCGACGGCAGCCAGCGAGATCTGCAAGCCGCGCTCGTGGCCCGAGTAGCCCACCGGCACCTGGTAGCGCTCCTGCAGGGTGTTGATGGTGCGCAGGTTCGCCTCTTCCGGGGGCAGCGGGTAGGTGGAGGTGGCGTGCATCAGCACCAGCTTGTCGGTGCCCAGGGTTTCCACGGCCGCGTCGATCTGTTCGATCGTGGACATGCCGGTGGAGAGGATGATCGGCTTGCCGGTCTCGGCCAGGGCGCGCAGCAGCTCCAGGTCGGTGACCGAGGCGGAGGCGACCTTGTGGGTCACCGCGCCCTGCTCCTCCATGAAGTGCACCGAGGGCACGTCCCACGGGGAAGCGAAGGCGTGCAGGCCCAGCGAGGCGGCGTAGCGGATCAGTTCCTTGTACTGGGCGGCGTCGAACTCGACCTTGTAGCGGTAGTCGAGGTAGGTCATGTCGCCCCACGGGGTGGAGCGGATCTTGTCGCGCATGTCCATCGGGGTGGAGATGTCCGGGGTGCGCTTCTGGAACTTCACGGCGTTGGCGCCGGAGGTGGCTGCCACGTCGATGAGCTGCTTGGCGATCTGCATGTCGCCGTTGTGGTTGATGCCGATCTCGCTGATCACGTAGACGGACTGGCCGGTGCCCAGCAGCTGGTTGCCGATGGCGACGGGTTCGGTTTCGAAGGTGGTGATGCTCATGGTTTTTTGCCTTTCGTGAGTTACCCGGACCGGTTCTTGTGTTTGGGTTAAGGTCACGGGGCGGTGGGATGGAAAATCTTGGGCTGGCGACGGGTCGCGTTCAGTTGGCCCAGGCCGGCACGGCGGTCAGCTGACCGGGTGCCGTGGGTAGGTTGGCTGCGGTGCGGCCGGCGAGGATGAGTTCCGCGGCTTCGCGCACGGCCCCGTGCCCGCCGGGAGTGGCGAGCCGGTGCCGGGCCGCGGCATGGACTTCTTCCCGGGCGTCGGCCACGGTCAGCGGCCAGCCGACCAGGTTCATGGGGTCGAGGTCGTTGACGTCATTGCCCAGGTAGGCGACGCGCTCCGGATCCAGGCCGCGCTCGGCCATCCAGCGCTTCAGCACCCGGGCTTTGTCGTTCACGCCCTGGGCCACGTCGATGCCGAGCTTTGTTGCTCGGGCCGTGACCACCGGGTTGGTTTCGGTGGAGAGGATCATGAGGTGGATGCCCGCCTTTTTCAGCAGGGAGATGCCCATGCCGTCTGCGCGGGAGATCCGCACGGATTCCGTGCCGTCCTGTCCCAGGTAGGCGGTGTCCGCGGTGTGGACGCCGTCGAAGTCGGTGACAAGTGCATCCACGTCAAGGCCAAGGGCCGGGGCGGATCGCGCCAGGCGCCATTGCGCCAGTTCCAGGTCGGCGATGGTGTCGATGTCGATTCCGTGTTCCTCCGGCACCCGTGCCAGGGCGAGCGAGCCGAAGAAACGATGCCCGGCCTCGAGGAAGCCCGCGGTGTCCATGACGTAGAAGGCGCCGGTTTCCCTGAAGCGCGGTTCGCGGTCCTGGCGGCGCGGTCGCCGTGCCACGTCGTGGCCAATGGCGTGTGCCGCTCCGGTTTCATCGCAGGCCCAATGGAACCCGTGGTCGGGAACCACCGAGAAGCTCACGTCCGCGGCGCCGCTGGCGACGGTGGTGATGGCTGCCTGCAAGTCGGCGGGGTCGATGACCGGGGAGGTGCATTGGATGAAGATGGTGATTTGGGGGAGTACGTCCAGAGTGCCCAGGGCGTGTAACAGCACCGATTCGCTGCTTGCTGTGTCACCGGCGATCTCTGCCGGGCGGTCGATGACTGTTGCACCGTGGGCCAGGGCCTCGGCCTTGATATCCGGGTGGTCCGTGCTGACCACGACGTCGATAACTGACGGCGTAGCAAACGCGGATTCAATGGCCCGGGCCAACAAGGTTTGGCCGCCGATCCTGCGCATGTTTTTTAGCGGGATTCCCTTGGATCCGCCCCGTGCGGGGATGATGACCAAGGTTTTCGCTTCACTGTTCGTGCTCACATCAAGGACGCTATCGGCGCAAAACAACGGCTGCCCGGCATTTAGGTGAACGGCAGGAGACAAGTGGGGAACGAAATGAAACAGGTGCCTTCAGGCCGGGGATTGCGCTGGTGGCATGGCAGGAGGATGACGTGTCGGGTGTTGCCGCCTGCGCGTGAAAGGGGGGGCCGGGGCCGTGCAGGCACTTGGCTTGCGTGGCCGGCGGAGCCGGCCGGGTACCTATGATGGATAGATCGAGTCATCCACCAAAGCAGGGAACATAGTGAGCGAAAATCCTCTGGCAGATCCGCTGGCACTGGAGAACCAGGTCTGCTTTGCTCTGTCCCTGGCCTCACGCAGCGTCATTGCCGCTTACAAGCCGGTGCTCGAGCCGCTGGGCCTGACGCACCCGCAATATTTGGTGATGCTGACGCTCTGGGAACACGAACCGCTGTCCATCAAGGAATTGAGCGGCCTGCTCCACCTGGATCCGGGCACCGTCTCTCCGTTGGTCAAGCGCATCGAGTCGCTGGGATATGTGCAGCGAAGCAGAAGCGCATCGGATGAACGAACGCTCGAAATCGTCCTGACCCAAAAAGGCAGGGACGCCCGCGAGGTTGCGCTGGAAGTCCCCAAGGAAATGATGCGGCGCCTTGACATGGATGCCCGCGAACTCGCGGGGCTTCACGCGAGCATGAAGAAGGTCATTGAAGCGGCGCTGCGCGCTCCGAACTAACCCGTGGTTCATTAGGCATGAATTGCCGCTTGCAATTAGTTGGTGTACCAATTATTGGACTACAGTTTAATTGTGACACCGGACTTCCCGGGGGTATTCAGCCAGTGCATGCCGGCTGATTCTTTACAGAAAAGACTGGAAAATCATGAGCGACAAGCGACTTCCCATCGTTGAAGACATCACCGGGCTTAGCCGGGGTTATCGCTTGCGGTGGCGCCTGCAATTTCTGGGATTCTCTATTTTTGGCCCGGCCGACCAGCTCCCGAGCCGGGATCCACGTGAGCGGCTGAAAATTGATCGTGCACGCAGGGTGCTTCGAGCCCACGAGGCCCAAGGGACCCCAGCGCCCGACGAAGTCATTGAGACGGCCAGAGTCAATACCGCGGAATAGACCTCATCCCGACGTTCGGGCCCGGCGCCATGCGCGGCCGGCCAGAACATACTTAACCGCGTTCCCGGTGCCCCGGGGGTTCCGCCGCCTTTGCCGCTTGGGGCAGGGGCGCACCGGTCCCAAGTACGCCGGTGGCATAACGTGCAAGTTGCGGGGCAAAAACCGGCTGTTTCACCCGTCCAGCGGGTGACATTGCTCATCCGGGAACGAAATTCTGCCCCTTATACCCGATTCTTGGGATCGAATCACGCATCGCGGCGACAATCGTTTAGGTTTCTCCCTGATTCCTCGCCTATGATTACTCTCGATTCCAGCACCACGAGCAAAGGTATGGCCATGGCCCAGGACTATGACGAAGTACGACCAGACGTAGCCGAGGCGTCCGAAAAGACCCTGCAGCAGGTCCAGAGCATGGATGCGCCAACTGCCAAGAGTGTGCAGTCAGACCTTGAAGAGGTCGACCACTCCGAAGGGCAGGAACTGCCCGGTGCCATCGTTCTCGATGAGCTCGTTGTTGAGGTTATCCCGCAGGCCGAGGACGAATTCACCTGTGGTTCATGCTTCTTGGTACGCCACCGCAGCCAGATTGCTGCCGAAAAGGACGGCGTGAAATTCTGCCGCGAATGCGAAGGCTAATTTTCTAAGTTTCAATATCCCCCGGGCACCAGGCACTGGCCGGAAACGGCCGGCCTTCATCGGCGGGGTGATTCAAAGGGTCGGCACCTCAAGGTGCCGGCCCTTTGGCGTATGCGGAAACAGGCCGGGCGCCTGGTTCCAATCCGGGTCTCCAAAGCCTTTGGGCAGGGGCCCGTTGGTGGCAGACTTGCGGCATAAGGAGGGCGACCCCCCCAGGGTGCACGCAAGCCTTTGCACCCATGGCCGTTCAGGGGATGCCCGGAGTCGCAGGCCGGAACCACAAGGAGCGCATCATGCCCGCAAAAGATGTTCTGAGTACCGAACAGATCCATGCAAACCTGCTCCAATTGCCGTTGTGGCGATATGGGCTCGGGGCGCTGCGCACCGCCTTGAAATGCGAGTCCTCGGCAGCGGCGCTGTCGTTGTTTGCCGCGATCGGAGAGCTGGCCCAGGACGCTAACCACCACCCCGACGTTGACTGGAGATACGACACTCTCTTTGTCACGCTCACGTCGCACGATGCCGGCGGAAAAGTGACTGCCCGGGATGCCGCGCTGGCGCGGTCGATCTCCAGCCAAGCCGCGGCATTCGGTGCCGTTGTGCGCCCGGAACTCCTGCGTACCTTGGAGATCGCCATCGACACGGACGACGCGGAAGGAATTTCAGGGACCTGGAAAACCGCGTTGGGTTACAAGGCACGGAAGGACGGAAGCCTGGCGGATCCGTTCGGGCGCGGCCCGACGCTGTGGTTCCAAGAAACGGAGACACCGAACGCGAATCGAATCCACCTCGACGTCATGATCCCCTTTGTCGAAAGCGCATCCGTTCTGGAGGCCCTGAGCGCGGATGGCGTGGCGCTCGACTATGAGCATGCGCCGATGTGGGTGCTCGTTGCCGACGCCCAGGGAAACCGGCTTTGCATCTCCACGGAGGCAGGGCGGGACCTGGGATAACGGAAGGAACAGGAACAAACCGAGGTTGCGCAGCCGCGCAAGTGGTTCTGCGGGACGGCGCGGGTTCGGTCATAATCACGGATTCCACGATCGGGGAGACGGGATGCTTCCACCTGCCCGGAGGGCAATTCAAAGCCGCCCGCACCAGCCCGTGCCGCAGAGAATCGGCAGGTCAACGTTTTGAAAGGTCCCAATCACGATCGCTCGACACCATCTGCGGACTGCGCCCTCGGGAAACCCGGAATGCGACAAACGACGCACGGGGCTTGCCTGCAGACTGTCATATAGGGCACAAAGGTCTGGAAACGGTCGCGGCCCGGAGCCTACAATCACTGTGTCGGAAATGCGAGCCAGTGAGGTAATGGTTCGAGGGGGAACCAGATCCCACTCCTTTCCGTCGGAGGAATCGTTGCCGCTCGAACCGGAACCATTCGCCGGTCCATGCCTTGCCTTCTACACACCCGGGAACCACCATGCAGCGCACCATGTTCAAGTCAAAGATCCACCGTGCAACCGTCACCCACGCCGACCTGCACTACGTCGGATCCGTCACCGTCGATTCGGATCTCCTGGACGCGGCAAATATCCTTCCCGGCGAACTGGTTTCCATCGTCGATGTCACCAACGGCGCCCGGCTGGAAACCTACACGATTGCCGGGGAACGGGGTTCGGGGGTCATCGGAATCAACGGGGCGGCCGCCCACCTGGTCAACGTGGGAGACCTTGTCATCCTCATTACCTACGCGGCCATGGAGGATGCCGAGGCCCGTGCCTTTGAGCCGGCGGTGGTGCACGTGGATGCGCGCAACCGCATGGTATTGCTGGGGTCAGAACCTGCCGAGGCGGTTGTCGATGGCATGTACACCCCGCCCTTTGCGCTCTTCGCCGCCGCCGAATAGCGGGCCGGCCACGCAAAACGTGGCCAACGACGCGCGATTACCAGTCGCTGCGAAGCTTTGGTTCACGGCATGATGGTTCCATGGACAACTCCGCATCACAGCCCTGGGTCAAGAACTACCAGCCGGGAGTCCCGGCCGAGATCGAGCTGCCGACCGAATCGCTGAGCGCAATGTTTGAGCGTTCAGTGGCCCAGGCGGGGGACAGTCCTGCCACCGAGTTCTTCGGCCGCCGCACCGGCTACCGTGAGCTCGGCGAGCAAGTGGATCGTGCGGCCGAGGGGCTGCGCAGGCTCGGCGTGAAGGCGGGGGACAGGGTCGCGCTGATCCTGCCGAACTGCCCGCAACACGTCGTCGCGTTCTATGCGGTGCTTCGCCTGGGCGCCGTGGTCGTCGAGCACAACCCGCTCTATACCTCGCGCGAACTGCGCCACCAGTTCGAGGACCACCAAACACGCGTTGTCATCGCCTGGGACAAGGCGGCGGCAGCCGTGCGCGAGTTCCCCAAGGACGTGCAGCTCGACCATGTGGTCTCGGTGAACCTGCTTGATGCCTTCCCGACCCTCAAGCGCCTGGCACTGAACCTGCCGGTGAAAAAGCTGCGTGAGACCAAGGGATCGCTGACGGCACCCGCCCCGGGCACCATGTCCTGGAATGACCTGCTGAAGTCCGAACGCCTCGACCCGGCACACCCGCGCCCGGACGTGATGGACCTTGCGGTCATCCAGTACACCTCCGGAACCACCGGAGCGCCAAAGGGCGCCATGCTGACGCACTACAACCTGTACGCCAACGCGCTGCAGGGCGAAGCCTGGATGGCAGGGGCCAAGGAACGCGAGGAAATCCTGTACGCGATCCTTCCGATGTTCCACGCCTTCGGCATGACGCTGTACCTGACCTTCGGTGTCAAGAAACAGGGCCTGTTGGTGCTCTTCCCGAAGTTCGACCCGGACTTGATCCTGGCGGCGATGAAGAAATCCCCGGCCACCGTGTACTGCGCGGTGCCGCCGATCTACGAGCGCACCGCCATGGCCGCAAAGGAAAAGGGCGTCTCGCTACGCTCGGCCAAGTACTGCATTTCCGGTGCCATGAACCTGCCCGACCATGTGGTCCAACTCTGGGAATCCGTTTCCGGCGGACTGCTGGTGGAGGGCTATGGCATGACCGAATCCTCCCCGGTTGCCCTCGGCAACCCGTTCCACCCGACCCGCCGCGCCGGGACCATCGGCGTGCCGTTCCCCTCGACGCTGATGAAGGTCGTGGACCTGGACGATCCGGAGCACGAGGTGGAACAGGGCGAACCCGGAGAGCTGCTGCTCAAGGGCCCGCAGGTGTTCCAGGGATATTGGAACAACCCGGAGGAAACCGCCAAGGCCCTGACCAAGGACGGCTGGTTGCGCACGGGAGACGTGGTGACCGTCGACGCCGACGGATTCACCAAGATCGTTGACCGGGCCAAGGAATTGATCATCACCGGCGGTTTCAACGTTGCCCCGACCGAGGTCGAATCGGTGCTGCGCCTGCATCCGGCCGTCAAGGATGTGGCGGTGTTCGGGAAGCCGCTCGAACGCGGCGGGGAAATGGTGGTTGCGGCCGTCGAACTGGAATCGGGCGCAGAACTCGACGAGGAAGCCCTGCGCGAGCACTGCCGCGGCCAGCTGGCTGGGTACAAGGTTCCCAAGCGGATAGTGGCGATCGATGACCTGCCGCGCTCGATGCTCGGCAAGATCCTGCGCAAGCAGGTCCGCGAACAGGTGGCCCCGGGGCTCTGAGGGTCGTGCTTGCACCAGTGAATTCAAGGCGACGGTGCGAAAATACGGCGCAATTCTCACGTCGTGAGAAAGCGTGCGTAGCGGCTGTTTCGTGTGGCTAGGGTAGCCCTTCGATTTCTTTACACCGGTACGACAATCGACCTCGAGCGGGGGCCAGACGACCAGCACAAAAGTTCAAATCGACCGCATCGTCGCGCTCTCGGACGCATGGCAGGAGGGTGCTCAGCAGATGAATGATCAGAAGCGTCTGGAGTTCGCTAATGATCCGATTAACTTGCTGGCCGTTGACGGTCCAACCAATGTGTCGAAGCGCGATGGAGACGCCGCGACTTGGCTACCGCCCAATAAGTTTTCCGTTGCGACTATGCCGCCCGGCAAACCGCCGTCAAGGCCAAATACGGGCTCTGGATGACCAATGCTGAACATGATGCAATCCAACGCATCCTCACAAACCAGTGCCCGGACAAACAAGTCGCCACCATCGACGACTGAAGAATATGGGTTCCCGCGGATCCGGGAGGGGCAGTGATGATGCCGAATGGCACTGGTTCCTTAAATCGGCAAATCAAGCGGGACATATGAGTTAAATAACGCTACTGGCAAAACCCAATATGTAGAACAAAGTTCAAGCAGGTAGCCATCCAGATGGTGCGTCGATTTGGCGATTGGATACCGAGACTTAGAGACAATTAGCTGGATACCTATCCTCGGACTTCAGGCGACACTTCGGCAAATCTCAAAGCTTTCACAGCCTTTGCCCATAGACTGAACTGGAGTGAAAGGCCGCATTTTTGGACCCTGCGCTGTCGTTGTTCAGTAAACATGTCTTGGGGGAAGGCGTTTCCAAGGCTCGAGCAATTCGCTGTTATTCCAGCGGCCGATAAAATAGGAGCCTTCGCAAGCGTGTTTTTGAAAACTTTCGGCGGGTCGTTCATCGTCACGATCGTCGGGCTGGGCCTTGCGCAAATCTACAGCGGTCCAACGGCAGTCGTCCTTTCCTTGATCCTCGGCATTGCTTTGTGCAGCTCCATTATTTGGAACAAGCGTGTTGCCATCGATGAGCTCACCAACGAGCTCGCCACCATCAAATAACCAGAAACGAGGAACTCCAATGGCATTGAGCCTTCAGAAAGGTCAGTCCCTGAGCCTGACCAAAAGTACTGGCGCGGCACTCACCAAGGTCCGGTTGGGCTTGGGCTGGGACGCGGCGACGCCTACCAAGCGAGGCTTTTTCGGTGGAGTGAAGACAGTCACGGTTGATCTCGATGCATCAGCAATCTTCTTCGATGCAAATGGCAAGTCCCTCGACGCCGTCTACTTCGGCCAGTTGAAGAGCAACGACCGGTCCACACAGCACATGGGTGACAACCTGACTGGCGCAGGTGACGGCGACGATGAAGTCATCACCGTGGATCTATCAGCTGTCTCACCTTCTGTTGCCCAAATTGTTTTTGTCATCAGCAGCTACAGTGGCCAAACGTTTGATCAGGTTGCCAATGCCTTCACCCGCATCCTCGATGACTCAACCGCAAACAGCCCTGAAGTTGCTCGCTTCCAGCTGACCGACGCGGGTAACCATACTGCGATGGTTATGGCGAAGGTATCCCGAGCGAATGGTGGCTGGGTCTTCCAGGCCGTCGGTGAACGAGCCATGGGCAAAACCGTGGCAGACCTGATCCCGGCAGCTGCCAAGGCGCTCTAGGAAAGGCGACATGGCTTCTCTAACACTAAGCAAAGGCAGTAACCTTTCGCTGTCCAAGGCCGACCCTAGCCTTACCCGAGCCATGATCGGGCTTGGTTGGGATCCTAGGACTACCACGGGCGCCGCGTTCGACCTTGACGCTACGGCACTCATTGTTGGCGCCAACGGCAAGGTCCGGTCCCAAGACGACTTCATTTTCTACAATCAGTTGTCGGCAAAAGATGGATCAGTAGTCCATCAAGGAGACAACCGAACCGGGCTCGGTGACGGCGATGACGAACAGATTTTGATCGACCTGAGCCTGGTCGCAGCCGAAGTTAGTCGGATTGTGATTGCCGTTTCCATCGACCAAGCCGATGCCCGAGGTCAAAACTTCGGCCAAGTTCGTGACGCCTACTGTCGTGTACTAAATCAGGACACGGACGAGGAAATTGTCCGCTTTGACCTGAGCGAGGACGCGGCCTCGGAAACGGCCATGATCTTCAGCGAGGTCTACCGACACAACGGAGAATGGAAGTTCCGCGCGGTGGGCCAAGGCTACGCTTCGGGCCTGCACGGAATTGTAACGGACTTCGGTATTTCCTTGGAGTAATCCACAGGAGCGAACCAACCAATACCTTGAATTTTTCCTGATGCGGGAATGCCTCAAGGTGCAACCAATTACGAAGGATTTATCATGGCAGGACTAACCCTAACCAAAGGCAGCAACCTCTCGCTCACCAAGACCGATCCGGGCCTCAAGGAGGCCATTATTGGACTTGGCTGGGATCCACGAACCACCACCGGGGAAGCATTCGACCTGGACGCCTCAGCGCTCCTGCTCGGCGCGGACGGCAAGGTACGCTCGTCGGCTGATTTCATCTTCTACAACCAGCCGTCGGCGGTGGACGGATCGGTAACCCACCGTGGCGACAACCGCACCGGCGATGGCGGTGGGGACGACGAGCACATCGTGGTCGACCTCTCTGCGGTTTCCTCGGATGTTGAACGAGTGATTTTCGTGGTTTCCATCGATCAGGCCGATGAACGTCGTCAGAACTTCGGCCAAGTTCGAGGGGCCTACTGCCGGGTTGTTAATGCTGTTTCGGAGAAGGAGATCGTCCGCTTCGATTTGAGCGAGGACGCGGCCCCGGAAACAGCCATGCTTTTCAGCGAACTTTACCGCCACAACGGCGAGTGGAAGTTCCGGGCAATCGGCCAGGGGTACGCCACTGGTTTGATGGGCATCGCCACGGACTTCGGCGTACAACTGGGCTAGTACGCACTACCTATGACAGACAGCTGCGCCGGCCAGGATCTCCTGTCCGGCGCAGCTTACCTCCCCAAATCTTGACGGAAGAAGGACACTATGACTGCTCCCCTGACACCTCCGGACATGTCCGGTTCCGCACTAATGCTGCAAGCCCCGGAAGCTCCTGCAGTGGTCCAACCGGATGAGGCCCCCGGCATGGTCCCGGTCCCTGACGAACGTCGAGACGAAATCAACCGTCAGGCGACGGATTTCATAGCCGATGTTGCGATGCTTGACTCCCGAAGCCCCGACTTCGCCCAGCGCGTGGATGGTATTTCCAAACTGGGTCGCGACGAAATGCTGGCATCCGGCGGTTTCTCGAGCCGCATGTTGGAGCGCTCCAGCACATCATTGGCTGGTGCCAAGAAGGCGGGCAACGGGGCTCAGGCCTCAGTCGCTGCCACACTGGGCGACTTGAGGTCTACCGTCGAGGATTTGGCCCCGACCAACGCCGACCTCAGTGTGGGTCGTAAGATCTTGGGGTTCATTCCGGGCGGCAACAAGTTGGCAAAGTACTTCCAACGCTACGAAAGTGCCCAGACGCAGCTTGACGCCATCATCAAATCACTCATGGCCGGCCAGGACGCGCTCCTGAAGGACAACGCGGCACTCGCCAACGAAAAGGTCCAGCTCTGGGACAACATGCAGAAGCTGAGCGAGTATGCCGTTTTCGCCAAGGCAATTGACGGCGCCTGCGTAGCCAAGATCGACGAAGCGCGAATGCTTGGCCAGGACGACACCGTGCTCAAACTGGATTCCGACGTGCTCTTCCCGATCCGCCAGCGTCACCAGGACATCCTGACCCAGCTGGCTGTTTCTGTTCAGGGCTACATGGCAATGGACCTCATCCGCAAGAACAATCTTGAACTTATCAAGGGTGTTGATCGGGCACGGAGCACCACCATTGCTGCGTTGCGCACCGCCGTTATTGTTGCCGAGGCACTAGCCAACCAAAAGATGGTTCTCGACCAGATCGACGCGATAAACACGACCACCAACAACATGATCCTCAAGACCAGTGAAATGTTGAAGGACCAGACCACGCGCATTCATCAGCAGGCATCGAATTCCGGTGTGAGTGTTGAGACTCTTCAGCGAGCTTTTGACAACGTATTCCAGACCATGGACGCAATCGACACCTTCAGGTCCCAGGCTGCCAAGAGCATGGAAGGAACCGTAAGTGCTCTTGAGACCAGCTTGGAAAAGGCAAAGCCTTATCTCGAGCGTGTTCGTCAGTCCGACGGATCCTAGCACCGGCCAAATTTCAAAATGATGGTATCCCGTTTTTTCGGTTCCCTGTTCAGTGGTCCTTCCCGGGACTCCGAACAGGGAACCGACTCCGAACCACTGTCAGACAATGAGCGCATAGCGGTCTCCTTGAGTGAACTTCAAGGAACCGTGAGGCTTGCTGGTCGCGATCTTCCGACAAGCATCTCTTCACAGCTCCGGCAAATTGAAGACATTCTTGAACCGCTGCCAAAATACATGTCAGAGCACGGGGCCTCAACCGAACAGCAGGTATTGCTGGAAGCCATTATTGGCGACTACATTGCTACTCCGCTGAAGAAGTATCTTGCGGCAAGCGAGCAAGACAGGCTGGAGGGTTCCTCCGCAACCGCACTCTTTAGTGAGCAGTTGGTTCTGCTCTTCTCGACTGCCCAAGACCTAAACCTCCAAATCAGAAGTGGAGCGATCACCGAATTGGCCACCTACGCGCGATTCCTAAACGACAAATTTGAACCGTCGATGCTATCTGGAGGGTCGCTCTAATGGGAACAATGGTGGCGGGAGCGAACGCTTCCTTGACCGCAGAAAACCCTGATTTGAATAGACTGGTCGTTGGCCTTGGCTGGTCGGTGGTGGCGAGCAAGGGGCCACAGGCGGAACCCGTCGCTGCCGCAATTCTTTGTGCGCGTGACGGCAGCGCACTATCGAATGAACATATGGTGTTTTTCAATCAGCTCGCTTCGCCCGAAGGCTCGGTTGGATATTCAACCGAGGACTCGGGCGCGTTCTTGGGCGAGGAAGACCAAGAACAGATTGACGTTGATTTACCGGGCGTCCCGGAGGACGTGGCGAAGATTTGTTTCGTTGTCTATATCGACCCCGAGCTACGAGGTCCGGGCACATTCTCTACGGTTCGCGACGCGTACATCCGCGTTGCCAATACGGACAACTTCGAGCTCCTTAGATTTGATGTCCCTACCAGTGCGGCCACGAACATCAACGCGATGGTGTTTGGAGAGCTATATCGGCATGCCAGTGGATGGAAATTCAGGGCCATTGGGCAGGGCTATTCGACGGGTCTGCGCGGGGTCGCCGCTGATTTCCGGGTAGCGCTGTAGCCGATGCAGTCGAACAAGCCTTCCGACCGAGTCGAGTTCCCATTCTTGCGTCGTCGCGTTAAGCCGGTGGCAGCCGGGACCAACTCTGGCACCGCTGCCCGACTGAGCGAATCGCCCCCACTCGATTTAAGTCGGCCCGCCGGGCGTGCCTCCTCGGCACCGGTACTGCCGGTTGCTGAGCGAGCTGCGTCTTCCGCTCCGCTCGATTTGAGTCGTCCTGCCGGGCGTGCCTCTGCAGCGCCAATATCGCCGGTTGCCGAGCGGGTCGGGTCTTCCGCCTCGCTCGATTTGAGTCGTCCCGCGGGGCGGGCTTCCTCGGCGCCAACGTCGCAGGGCGATGCCCGATCCGCGTCTTCCTCCCCACTTGACCTTTCAGGCGGGGCAAGCAGGCTTCCAAATGCGTCCCCACCATTTGCCGGCGCGCATCAGTCTCTCGGCTCCAAAAAACCCGCCGAACCACGGTCGCGGTCGGCAGCACATGATGCCGAGAAAGCCGTTGAAAAACGATTGTTCCCCGCGCCAGCTGCATTGAACCAGCATGAATTAAATTCGGCGGGCCCCATGATCCGGTTGGACGGTCGACAATCCGCGATCGGTAGCCTGCGGATCAGTGGAGCAAGCGACCTGGTCTGGGAATCCGCGAAGTTCATCACTGGTGCTTCCTCTGCGGATGGAGGTACCTCAGGGTGCACGATACCGACTCCTGGAAACCGTCCCTTGGTTTCGTTTCACGATGACGGCGCGGCAATTGCACTTCGTCATGTTCGGCTGCTGCGACGGGCACTCGTTGTCAGCGGCGATGATTCCCCACTGGCATTGAAACTCTATGGGGGAGTTTCGATTGTGGTTCGTCCCGAGCCTGGTCATCGCACTACACTGCTGATTTCGCGCGTCGGTTCGATGCTGGAGTTGCGATCAGACCCGGCTCGGATCGGAAGCAGCATCGAATCAATTTGGGAGTCGTTCGGTTTCCTCATGTCTATTTCCCACCCAGCAACCGATTAGTGATTTTCCAAAAACATGCGCCATTTTAGCTTTCTGCCTGATTCCGTTCTGGCGGAGATTTTTCATCGAGTTCCAGAAACGATGGGTCCGTCCTCCGACCCCGAATTGCTGGCAGTTGCGCTGGGAGCTACCCTTTACAGTCCTGGAACACGAACAACGTTGGCTGACGATGTGCTCAAAGCCGGGTCGCGGGGATGTTTTAGCCAAGTGCTTTGCCTGGAAGATTCGATTCCAGATAAAGAGCTGGACATGGCCGAAGAGAATGTCTTGGATGCATTGAGAACGTTGAATGCAACCCATGGTCATCAGCCCGATTCGGAATTGCCCATGCTCTTTGTTCGAGTCCGGAACCCTGCCCAGATGGTGAGCCTTGCCCGCAGGGGAGGCGATGCATTGAATGTACTCACCGGATTCACACTGCCAAAATTCGAAAATGACACGGGACTAGGCCAGCGCTATTTCGATTCCCTTGCCGAGATCCACCGGTTTAGGGAAGCAGATGATGCAACGAAGAGTGCCGCGCGATTCAAGCTCATGCCGATTTTGGAGTCCCCAAGCATCATCCATGTGGAGACGCGCACGCAGACGCTGACTCGCGTCGTGGAAGTGATCAAGAAACACCGTGAAGACGTCTTGGCAGTGCGAATCGGTGCCACCGACTTTTCCAGTGTCTTCGGGCTTAGGCGGCCGCGAGAACTGACGATCTACGACGTCCAAGTGGTGGCCTCCGTCATCTCTGACATCGTCAATGTGCTCGGGCGTCCCGAGGACGGCTTGATAATTACCGGGCCGGTCTGGGAACACTTCACTCACGATGTTTCAACTGGCAGCGGTCACCATTCGGGCAACCTTGCGTCGCTGAGCCGTGAGATTCGGCTGGATCATGCAAATGGGCTTCTCGGCAAGACCGTCATCCACCCTACCCACGTGCCACTGGTCAACGCGCTATCCGTTGTCAGCCATGAGGAATTCATGGATGCGAGCGACATCGTCAACGCGGATCACGACGGCGCCATGGCTTCTAGCTACAGCAACAAAATGAATGAGATCAAGCCACATCGTGCTTGGGCGGAGAGAACACTATTGCGCGCAGCTGCATTCGGCGTCGCCGCCCCGGGAACGACATTTATCGACCTACTAGAAGCGAGTCCCCGTTGACCGAGCCAATGAACGAAAACGCGAGGGGAGCCGTGACCGCCCACTGGAAAGGGGCGTATGTCAGCGACGCGCTCGGGGTGGGAATTGCGACCGACGTCGAGTCAAGCCTTTTTGACTTGCGTGACCTCACGGGGCTTGCCCTCCGCAGGAACCCAAAGCGTGCTCATCTATTGGTCTCCAGCGTTCTCGGGAAGCATCAACCAAGCGACCCGAGTCTTGTCATAGCCGCGGGAGAACTGCTCGGGTCAATCGTTGCCGGCGCGCTGGACGGTACATCCGAACAGCGGGATTGCGGTCACCGGGAGGTTGCCGCTCTGCTGTCGGCGGCGTTGCGCCACGATCAATCCAATCGTTCGACCCAGGAAATGAACGAGTACTTCGGGTTGCTTGACGGGGCCCGTGCATTGTTGGAGCCGTTGAAGACACTGCACCCCGAGGTCGTGTCGATCGGCTACGCAGAAACCGCCACCGGTTTGGGGCGGCTTGTTGCAGGGAGCATCGGCTCCTACTACATCCACTCGACAAGGCATGTAGGAGATGGCACGGATTCGTATCGTTCCTTCGAGGAGGAACACTCGCACGCCACGTCGCATCGGATGCTTCCACATACCCCGGATGTCCTGGCAAGCGCCTCCACGATCGTTTTGGTTGACGACGAGCTCAGCACCGGGGCCACGGTCATCAACACAATCAGGGCGTTGCATTCGGCTGCGCCCCAGGCCAATTTTGTGGTTGCCTCGCTGATCGATGTCCGCGGTCCTGCGGACCGGCAACGGTTCACCGAGCTCGCGGAGGACCTGGGGACGAACATCGTTTCGGTGGCGCTGGGCTGTGGATCGGTTCTGCTTCCCGACGATGTGCTTGCGAAGGCTGCGACGCACCTGCGGGAACTCATGGCCGGGGAGCCGACAGTGGAAAACGCGCTCAGCGATTTCGAGTCCCATGCCCCGGGCAGCATTGATGTCCTGCCATGCATGTACCCGGGAATGTTCCATGACAGGTACGGAAGCCCGGCGTCTGCGACTTCCAACCCCCTGGAAGGCCTGCGGTCCGTTGCGAAGTCGGTGCTGGACGTCCTGCCTCAGGAAGCCCACGGGAAGGAAATTCTGGTGCTGGGCACCGAGGAGTTCCTCCACGTGCCCCTGATGCTCTCTGACGAGCTGAGCAAGGTGGTGCCCGCCGGGACGCGGGTTCTTTTCTCATCCACCACGCGCTCACCCATCGTCCCGCTGGATCGCGGCGATTACGCGATCAACAGCGTGTTGAACTTCTCCAGCCACGACGACACCATGGACGGTCCTGGGCCGCGCCACGCATACAACATTGCCGGTGCCCGCCGGTTTGCGGCAATCATTGTCGCGCCGGAGCCCGGTACCCCACACCATGCGATGGCCGGGCCGGGTGGACTGCTGGAAGCCCTGGCGAGCGCGTCGGATCACGTGCTGGTTGTTGCCGCCGAGCGAGGCCAATCCGCGAAGGGCAGCCCGGGACGAAAGGCTTTTCCGAAGCCGCTAAGCGGCCCGGACTTCGGTTCTTACGGGGAAAATGAAGTCGCCTGGTTGTTGAAGGACCTTAGCGGCCTGACGCTGGAAGCCCCGACCGCCGATCGTGAACAGGCAGTCCAGTCCGGGGCCGCCCACTACTCCGAGTCGCTTCCGGAGGAATACGTACCTTCGCAGGATTACCTCGAGCTCTTCGACGAGGCACTCGAACGGTCCTCCGCCAAGGTGGCAACGGCCATTGGCGTGGTGTCCGAGCTGGCCCTGACGCGCCGCGGAGGCAAGCCCGTGCTTGTTTCACTCGCTCGTGCCGGAACCCCGGTCGGGATACTCATGCGTCGATGGCTGAAGACTTTTCACGACATCGATGTTCCGCACTATGCGGTGAGCATCGTGCGTGGGCGCGGCATCGACACCGTGGCAATGGAATACCTTGCCGACAAATACGGTCCGGAACGAATACTCTTTGTCGACGGATGGACAGGGAAGGGAGCGATCTCTCGCGAACTGAAATTGTCGCTCGAGAAGCTTCAGGAAACCCATGGCCTCACGTTTGATCCGGAGCTTGCCGTGTTGGCCGACCCCGGACATTGCACCACTCTTTTCGGCACCCGCGAGGACTACCTGATTCCCTCCGCGTGCCTGAATTCCACGGTTTCGGGGCTCGTTTCCCGAACGGTGCTCAACGGTGACTACATCGGCCCGGAGGATTTCCACGGTGCGAAGTTCTATTCGCAGTTGGCTGGCGCCGACCAGTCCGCACGATTCCTCGATGCAGTGACGGCGGATTTCTCCGCCGTCCGCCAGGAAGCGCAGAAGGGCGCCAGCGGACTGGCCAACAAGGAATCGACTGCAACGTGGGAGGGCTGGTCCGCCGTGCAGCGGATAGGGGATGCCTACGGGATATCCAATCCAAACCTGATCAAGCCCGGGGTGGGGGAGACGACCAGGGTTCTGCTGCGGCGGATGCCCTGGAAGGTCCTTGTCCGTCCTGAAGCCGTATCCGATCTCGGGCACATACTGCTGCTGGCCCAGCAGCGAAATGTTGAGGTGGTCGAAGTTCCCGGCCTTGAATACAGCTGTGTTGGTCTGATCAAGGCATCGGAGGTCGACGCATGAGCCTTCTTTACAGTGGCGCGTCGCCCGATTCGGCCGGACTCGCGGGTCCGCTTTCACCCTCGACCGAATTACCGGTCGCCCGGGCGCTGTTCTGCAGCGATCTTGACCGGACCCTGATCTATTCGGCGGCGGCGCTGATGCTCGATGGCGCGGACCATGACGCCCCGTCCCTCCAGGTTGCGGAAATCCTCGAGGGCCGCCCACAGTCCTATCTGACCAATGCGGCCAGCGGTCTGTTGACCCAGATCGCCGAGGCCGGCGCGTTTGTGCCAGTCACCACCCGAACGGTCGCGCAGTATCGAAGGATCCGATTCCACGGTCCAAGACCGAAGTACGCCGTAACCACCAACGGCGCCCAAATCCTGGTTGACGGGGTCCCGGACCAAGAATGGTCCGACTCGCTGGGGCATCGTGTCGCCAATGAAAGTGCGCCACTGGAGGAAATTTCCGCATATGTATTATTGCCCATCCACTCGGAGTGGATGCTGAGGCTGCGGGATGCCGAGGGGCTATTCCTCTACGCCATGGTCGAGCGAGAAAATCTGCCCGCTGAAACCCTGACTTACTTGACAGCATGGTGTGCCAGCAGGAATTGGACGGTCTCGCTTCAAGGCAGAAAGCTGTATTTCATTCCGAGCCTGATCGGCAAGGAATTTGCGGTTGCCGAGGTGGCTCGGAGAATGGGCGGCCCGCGCGTAGTGGCGGCCGGCGATTCATTGCTGGACAAGAATTTCCTGGGCACGGCATTTGCCGCGATCAGACCCTCGCATGGGGAATTGGAAGAATCGGGGTTCGAGGCCAAGGGGCTTACGGTCACGAAGAAGCGCGGCGTGTTGGCCGGCGAAGAGATAGTCCGGGCGGCCCACGGAATGGTCTTTGGCGACTCCTGAAGCCATTGGGGTGACAACGCCCACTGCGGCATCGTGGAACTTCGGGCGTGCTTGATCGACACCGGACCGAGCAGCATGCATACCGCAGTGCAATCGCGGGACGAGGCCGGCGACTGAGTCCTGCGCGGTGTGCTTCGAAAGCGAGGTTTTCGGTGAAGAACGGAACCTTGGCCACGCGATCCGAGTCGGGCGGGGCGGCCGTTCAGGCTCAGGCGAATGGCCAGGCGATGGTCATTTCCGTAGGCTCCGCCGCCCACGGCAGCACGTGCCAGATCTCGTGGGGCGGACCAACCCGGGTGCCTCCCGCCTTCTCGATCCATCCGCACACCTGGTCGTAGGCGGCAAGGATGGCGGGGAAGTCCGTTTCGGGCCCGCTGACTGTGACGCTCGCGTAGCGTCCGCCGGCCAGCCGGTAACTACGCACCGGGTCGGCCGCTTGATCGGGCGAAAGCTCGGTGATGGAATCAACCGGCAGACACACTTCGAGCGGCCCGTCCGAGTCTTCGGTGATCTCCCGGTGGAAGATCCCGAACGGCGGACCGACAACGTTCAGCCCGTTGTCCCGGGCCATGGCATGGAGCCGCTCCAGCCGATTTTCGATGCCCTCGTCCAGGTCCCTGACGGTGCAGCGCAGCATGACGGAGAGCAGGTGGCGTTCGGGTTCGAGAATGGAGGTGACGTTTTCCATGGGGTTTCCTGTCAGGTGGGCCCGCACCTGGGCGAGCAACGTGGAGATGGCATCGGTGTTGTTGCGAACCGCCGCTTCGTGCTCGAGGAGTTGGTCCAAGGCCTCTTCCGGGGAATCGGAAACGGTGGCCATGAACGCGGCAATCGCATCCAACGGCATGGCTGCGGCCCGGAGCATGGATATGATCCGTCCTTGGCTGGATTGCTCCCGCGCGTAGTAGCGGTACCCGCTGAATTGGTCGACCAGTACGGGTACCAGCAGTCCGCGCTCGTCGTAGATGCGCAAGGCCTTGGGAGACAGCATTGTCGATTCGGCAAAGGCGCCTATGCCCAGCAGGTTTTCTCGGTTCATGCTTCCAGCCTGAACGTTGCCCCTAGGGCAGTGTCAACTTTCGTTGTTTTAGATACCTGACGTGTTGTTTGCTGTGAATGTGCAAGCGGTGGAGCCTTCCGGTTCAGCGGAAGGCCTAACGCTCGGGGAAAGTGCCTTCGTAGTCGTTCCAAGTTCCGGCCAGACCTTCCATGGCCCACAGCTGGTGTTCTTTCGATGCATCATGCTTGCCGGCAAAATCCATCACCATGTAGTGGACGTGAAAACCGTCGTCCAGGGTCGCCGCGAAGTCGGAGGCTCGTTTTCTGCTCGAGAAACGGTAGTAGTTTGCCTCGGCTGTCGAATACGCCTCAACACAATCCACGGCGACTCCGCAGGCCCGGTTCGTGATCTCTACTGGGTTGGTGGTGACATCGATGCCATCGCCATCGCCATCCGTCATGATCACATCAAGGGTCAGGGCACGGACGTTGTCCAAGAACGCCCACGCGACCAGGGAAAGGCAGGCAACCAACACCGCAATGGACAGGGGTACCATCACTCTTACGCGACGCATGCGTCAACTATACGAGCGATCCACCGGAAACAGCCGTAGCCCCACATGGCACCGACCAACCTCGCAAAGCAACCCCGAAATGGTTGAAAGCGGCATCTCAGGTTCGGAATTTGCCGCTCTGGCTTGGATCCATGGCCGAGTTTTCGAAACCCATCACCGACTTTTGACTCGAACCGTTCACCAGGACGATTCCGTTCCCGGTTTCAGCAACTCCAACGTGGATGAGAAGCACCTTGCACGGGCCGGCTGCCTCTTCTGCTTCCAGAACCGCGTTTCCTCCGCATTGCCGGAAATTCGGCGCGTCCCGTGACCAGGGAGCCATGCACGTGCGAAGTCATATCCGCGGGCGAAACGGTCGATTGAAACCGCCTCGCCAAACACTGAAGTGCTCGGCCGCAGCCTCAATGGCGACATCATATGCGGTGGCATCGAAGGTGAATACGGGAGTGCCGGCGAGCAAGGCTTCTTCCTCACCGCCGTCATCGTATTCGTCCCGCCAGCCGAAGTCCTTCCAGACAACGGACTCGCCGGTTCGGGCGATCTCGACGGTCAGGATGCCATCGGAAACGTCGAAGCAAACGGGGCAATAGAAGAGCTCCGCTCGGCAAGGGCGTTCGCCGGCTGCGGCCCCACGAAGGCTGCTGAGCTGGTTTCGAGCCCAGCGTCCGGTTGAACGCGAAAGCATCGTGACCAGGTCTGGCAGATCAAGCTGCGCATCCGCGTCCACTTGCTCCCATTCGCGCCAAAAACGGCGCAATGGCCGCCCATCGATGACGATGTCCAGGCGACGGGCTTCGTTCCCTAGCGCCCGCTTGGTGGCCGCAGGGAAAGCGCCTGCAACGAATTGCGGTTCCTGCGGTTCCAGCGTCAGGACGTTCAGCAGTGGCATGGGTATCACCCTAGCCCGCGCCGTGGTGCGGGAAGGATGGCCGGGCGGATTTTTGCGCGGCGTTCACCTGGCGTTTTCCCCGGCGTCGCCGGATCGTGAACCTCGACGCCTACCCTTGAGGCGCGGCACGGGTCCCACCGTCCGCCCCATCGTTGAGAAAGTTGAATCATCACATGGTTACCTTGATAACCCTTGACATCGCGGGCACTACTGTCGACGAAGGCGGTGCGGTGTATGCATCGTTGAAGGCCGTCATCGAGGACGCGCTCTCGGTCACCATCTCGGAGGAACAGCTGCGTCCGGCTCTTGGCTCCAACAAGCATGAGGCCATCGCCGGCTTCCTTGACACGTTCACCGGGGAAGCCGACCCCGAGGAAGTGGAACGCCTCTACGAACTGTTCCGCGCCCGCCTGACCCAGAGCTACATCGATACGCCGCCGGTCGCACTGCCGGGCGTCGCCGAGGCCATTGACAGGATGCGGGCCGCGGGCATGACCGTGGCACTGACCACCGGCTTCAGCCGCTCCATCGCCATGCTGATCCTCGACGCCATCGGGTGGACCGTGGGGCGCAGCGCCGATGACCAGGTGGACTTCCTCCTCACCTCCGACGATGTCCAGGCCGGACGTCCGTCCCCGGAAATGATCCAGGCAGCCATGGCCAGGTCCGGAGTCACCGACCCGCAGCAGGTCCTCGCAGCCGGCGACACCGAGCTGGACCTGGCCTCGGGCATGAACGCCGCCGCCAAGTACGTCATTGCCGTCACCACTGGTGCGCAAAGCGCCGAACACCTGGCCGGCTTCCCGCACACGCACGTCTGCGACGTCCGCGACCTGCCCGAACTGCTTGGCGTTCGTGCCGACGTGCTGACGGCCGTCCAGTGACCGGCGCTTCCCACTTCGATCTCGCCGTCGTCGGCGCCGGGGTCATCGGCCTCGCGCACGCGGCGCTGGCCCTCGAGCAGGGCCAACGCGTCGTGGTCATCGAGCGAAACGACAGGCCCGTGGGCGCCTCGATCCGCAACTTCGGCCACGTCGGCATCACCACCCAGGAAGGCGAAGGCCTCGACTACGCGCTGGCCGGACGCAAGCACTGGTTGCGGCTGGCCGAACAGGCAGGCTTCTGGATTCGCGAGGCCGGGACGCTGATCGTTGCCCGTGCCGAGGACGAATGGGAGCTGCTGAACCGGTTCGCCGGGGACCGCGGCGACGCAGTTGAACTGCTGACCCCCGGGCAGGTGCGGGACGTTGCGACGATCCGCGACCCTTCCCTTGTCGGGGCCGCATTCTGCGGAAACGACCTGCGGGTGAATTCGGTGGAGGCGATCCCGTCGATCGCCAGCTGGCTCGCCGGGCAGGGCGTCGAGTTCCGGTACCGCACCCAGGTCTCCGGGATCGACTCCGGAATCGTCCAGACCAGCCGCGGCGACGTGCACGCCTCGAAGATCGTGGTCGCCGCCGGACACGACACCGACAGGCTCTTCCCCGACCTTGCGGAAGAAGCGGAAATCGAGCGTTGCCTGCTGCACATGCTGGAGGTCGATGCCCCCGAGGGAAGCCACTTTGACCCGGTGATCCTCACCGGCACCGCGGTCCTGCGCTACGGCGGACTGGCCACCTGCGACGCCGCGGACAGCATTCGTGAACGGATGCACCGGGAAAGCCCCGAGCTGATGGAGGCATTCGTCAACGTGAAGATGTCGCAGCGCCCCAACGGGAGGCTCGTGATCGGCGATACGCACGCCTACGCGCACACGCACGACCCGTTCAAGGACGAGGAGCTCGACAACTTGCTCCTGCGCGAATTCGAGCGCCTGCTCGGCGCCCCGCTGACCGTTCGCCAGCGCTGGCACGGGCAGTACGCCTTCTCCAAGAAGGAGGCCTTCTTCGTGCGGGAGCCCAAGCCCGGGGTGTTGATCGCCTGCGTGACCAACGGGACCGGCATGAGCACCGGAATGGGTTTTGCCGAGTCGGTACTCAACCGTTTCTAGGAACGGCGCCGGACCGCCAAACGCGGCGCAGGTCCGGACTCCCCGGGGTCCTGACCTGCGCAGAGTTTAACGCCACGTTCCTTCGCCGTCTTCACACAGAGCCTCGAATGCGCTTATCGTTTCCTTGACGCCGTGGGCATTGGCCACGTCTCGGAAACCCGGCCGACCAGCGGAGAGGACGTGCACCACCGCTTCGGAGGTTTCAAGGAATCGGGGTCGCCGTTCAAGGAGCAATGGCCGGAGGCCCTGCTCTTCCATGTGAGGGTCAAAACCGCTGCGACAAGGACGACGTGAGATGACAGAACGAATAGCAATCATTGGTGGCGGCATCATCGGGGTGGCCCTGGCGCGGGCCCTTGCCCAACGCCAGACCGGCGAGGTCACGCTCTTTGAAAAGGAAGACCGGCTGGCCGAGCACCAAACCGGCCACAATTCGGGGGTTGTGCATGCGGGCCTGTACTACGCGGAAGGTTCGCTCAAGGCCCGGCTATGCGCCGCGGGGCGTGTGGCAATCAAGGAATTCTGCCTGGAAAAGTCGCTGCCATACCGCGAGCTCGGAAAGCTGGTGGTGGCCCTTGACGACTCCGAACTAACGGCGCTGGCCGACATCGAGAAGCGCTCCCGCGCCAACGGGGTTCCCGGGCTCGTCAGGATCGAGGATTCCGCCAGGTTGCGCGAGATCGAACCGCATGTTGCGGGTGTGGCCGCCCTGCACTCGCCGCATACCGCGGTTGTCGACTACGCCGCGATCACCGAGGCCATGGCGCAGGACGTGCGGGCATCGGGCGGAACGATCCTGTTGGGCCAGGAAGTCACGGCACTGGAAATCGAGCGGGGTCGGGTGCGGGTCACCACCCCGGTTTCCGATGGGGTTTTCGACAGGGTCATAGCGTGTGCCGGGTTGCAATCGGACCTGGTCGCACGGATGGTCGGAGGCGACCCTTCGCCCAAGATCCTGCCCTTCCGCGGAGAATACTGGCACTTGTCGGGGGCGGCGAACCACCTGGTCAAGGGCATGGTCTACCCGGTGCCCGACCCGCGGTTCCCCTTCCTGGGTGTCCACTTCACCCGCGGCGTATATGACGACGTGCACATGGGCCCCAACGCCGTGCCGGCGCTGGCCCGCGAGGGCTACAACTGGTCCACGATCTCGATTCGGGACACCCTGGAATCGCTGCGGTGGCCAGGTGCCCTTCCGTTGGCGAAGCGGCATTGGCGCATGGGCATCGATGAGATCGGCGGGTCACTGATCAAGTCCCTTTCCTACCGGAAGGCCCAGCGGTTCATCCCCGAGCTGAAGCCCGCGGACCTCGCGGCCAAGGCTTCAGCCGGCGTCCGGGCACAGGCCTGGGGGAGGGACGGGTCGCTGGTGGATGACTTTGCCGTCGACCAGGTGGGGCCGGTGACATTGCTGCGCAACGCACCCTCGCCCGCCGCGACCTCGAGCCTGTCCATTGCCCAATACATCCTGGAGAACTACCTGCAGGTCAACGTCCAGCTGTAGCCCAAGCCACCGGCTCAAGGGGTCTGCGGAGGAGTGGGCCGTGCGGCATGAAGCCGCAATGTGGGGTGGTGGCAGCGATGCCCCGGGGACCTCTTGCCGGAGTGCGGGCTCACCATGGGCCGCGGCCCCCGGCGACGGCTTCAGTTCCGCCGCGCCTCGAGGGTTGCCTCGGCGACACTGTCCAACCTCGGGTGCATCTGGTCCCCATCCTCAACCACACCGGTGAGCCAGCTCAGTGCCAGCCCATCGCCGGTGTCCTCCAGGATTGCGAGGTTGTTGTCGAACCAGGGGCCCTTGATCACGTCCCAACGAAACGGGGGATTTGGCACCTTCGCGACCCGCGCCATCCAGGCCCCGAACGGGACTGCGGGTCCAAAGGCCATTGCTGCGGCAAAGTAGCGAAGGAACCGGGGAAGCGGGTTTCTGATTGGCGAACAGACCGCCTGCAGGATCCTGCTGCCGTTCTCCCGCTCGACTTCGGAGACGTAGGAGAAGTGCACGTCGCCCGAGAGGAACGTGACAGTTTGCGGGGCGGGCCCGCGTTTGCCGTCGGCGACCTCGGAGGCGAAGCGGGCCACGTCCTGAAAGCTGCGTTGGAACGCTGCCCAATGTTCAAGGTCCAAGGCCAGGCGCAACCGTTCACCGAGCCATGCCTGGCGGCGTCCTCGTTTGCCCGTGGAGAGAACTTCGTCCCAGGATTCCACGTGGTGCAGACCCATGGGCAGCAGAAACGGCAGTGACGTGCCGATCAGCAGGTGGCGGAAACCGCCCCGCATCCGCTCGTCCAGCCACGCAAGCTCCGCAGGGTCGAGCAAGCCGCGCTGCTCGGGTTCGAGCTTGCGGGCGGCCCGAGAGTCCACCACGATTAGGCGCACCTGATCCCAGTCGCGGTAGTAGCTCCACCTGTAGCTTTCAGGCACGGCATCGACGCGCTCGGCGAACGCGTCCAAGTCCGCGGTCAGATCCAATTCGCCGGGACCTGCGTGGCCGGAGATGCGCCGCCACAGCGGATCCACTGCCCGTTCCTTGGGCGAGAGGTTGCCGAGGTGTTGATAGATCCAGTACGAGCCAAGACCCGAAACGATGCGTTCGTGCCACCAACTGGTCTTCTGCATCTCTTGTTTCCAGCTCAGCGATGAGTTCCAGTCGTCGCGGATATCGTGGTCATCGAAAATCATGGCGCTGGGCAGGGTTGAGAGAAGCCAGCGGTTGGCCGGGTCCGACCAAGCCAACCGGTACAGGTGGGCGTATTCCTCAAAGTCCTTCAGCTCGGCCCCTGGCTCTTCCTTGATGTTGCGGCGCTTGCGGATGAAATCTTGCATCTCTTCGCTGGTGGAGTCCGCATAGACCTGGTCGCCGAGGAACAGCACCAAATCGGGCCAGCGGCCGTGCTCGGGCCCGGCCATGGACAGGGCATAGGCACGCATCGCGTCGATGCCGTGTGTGCGATTTCCGGATTCATCATGAGGAACACTGGTACGGCAAGAACCGAAAGCCAGCCGTGGCTTTTTGGAGGGGTCCAAGGTTACGATCATCGAATCCGGAAATCCATCATCGACGGGCCAGACGAGGGCTCCGTCCAGATGTACGGCATAGGGGCGAACGCTTCCGGTAGTCAACCCGGACACCTCAACGAGAGCGTAGTGGTGGCCGTGCGCAGCAAAGGTCATGGCCCGCCAAGCGTCCTCGCCGCAACGGACCTCGACAGTGCAGGCCGCAGCGGTTTCGACCCAAATGCTGGCGCAAGTATCGTCCACGTGACGGACCATCGGCCCGAGCAGTAGCCCAACTGCGGGCTCGGGTTGGTTGCCCGCCGCTGTGGGTCCAGTGATCATTGGTTTTCCCGCCTATGGTGGTGCCGGTGAACACAGAATGGCACATCGAAACCGATTGCCATAGACCGGTTTCCGGTCTTGGTGCTGGCGCCCGGGCAGTGGGCCCCGGGGTCTCGGTTCCGAAGCCCAGCCAAAAGCATCCGATTCGCGGGTACCCTCGGGTCGACCAGAGAAGTTGCCATCGGGCCGCGGGGTGTGCGACCTTAGAAGGAAGACCCTATGACAGGGGATCCGGACGATGGGTGCCGTACCCGGTGTGCGACAAGACGGCCCTTTAGGAGACTGTCATGTCCTGGCTCGTACTTGTTATTTCCGGTGTTCTGGAGGCCGTTTGGGCCACCGCCCTGGGCAAATCCGAGGGCTTTACCCGCTTGGCCCCGTCCATCGTCTTTGTGGTGGGCTTGATCCTTAGCATGCTTGGACTTGCATACGCGATGCGGGATCTTCCGGTGGGCACCGCCTACGCGGTGTGGGTCGGAATCGGCGCGACATTGACCGTCGTTTATGCCATGGCCACGGGTGACGAATCGGTTTCGCTGCTGAAAGTGCTCTTCCTTGTCATGATTGTCGGCGGCGTGGTGGGGCTCAAGTCCCTTCACTAGAAGGCAGCTTTCCCCGGGCGGGTGTCCCGCCCCGCCCCCTTGAGAGGTTTCCAATATGGCCGGTCGGCGAATGGTGCCATTCTGCAAGACTCGTCGACGAAGGCTCTGGCGAACGTTCGAAAAATCCTCATTGACGTAGGTCCAGAACGCAGGCAGGTCCGCCGGAATCCTGGAGCCATGGGTCGGCATCGGTAGGGTTGTGGAGCATGAAGACACTTGGTGTAGATCTTGCGGCCGACCCGAAGAAAACGGCGGTTGCCGCCATCCATTGGACCGGTGAAAATGCATCACTAACTCATCTGTCTCTTGCTGTCACCGACGATGAAATTGTTGATCTTTTCGGGACAACAGACGTCACGGGAATCGATTGCCCGCTTGGCTGGCCGGAAGCGCTTCTCCCATTTCTGATTGGTCATCAACTGAACGATCCACAGACGGTGCTCGAACAGGATGGGCTGGTGGGTCGACGGCGTCTCGCCTATCGTGCCACTGACCGGTTCGTCACTGCGACCACGGGAATCAGACCACTTAGCGTCTCGGCCGATCGACTTGGACACACCGCAATGCGGTGTGCGGCAATTCAGGCGAAGATTGGGCAGGTGCACGGAACTCAGTCGCGTGACGGTGCGGGCAAATTGGCTGAGGTTTATCCAGCGGCATCGCTGAAGTTATGGGGATTCAAGGCAACCAAGTACAAGGGAACCGGTTCAGCCGAAACCTTGGCGCGGCGCGAATTGGTCGAGCAGTTGAAAGTCGAAGCTCCGTGGCTTCAGTTGGGATCACACGAAGAGAAGATGGTGGCCTCTGACGATCTCTTGGACGCGGTCATTGCTTCGCTTACTGCCCGGGCGGTGGCGGTTGCTTCGACCTATGGTGTCGATCCGTCTCTGGCCAGCAGTGCTCGCAGCGAGGGCTGGATCCATCTTCCGAGCGGTCATCTGGGGGATGTCTTTGCGCATTTCAAGCACCCATCGCAGCCGCAGGCTTGCCGGTGACTGAATCCGAGGGTTCAGCCGAAGCGAAGGAGTGACCCACTGATGAGGCACACCAGCCGGCCTTAGTCCTGCTGGTGCCCCTCCAGCCGGACGCGCATGGCGTCCAGCAGCATCGAAAGCCCGATTTCGAAGGCCTGGTTGCTGCGCACCTTCCCGCGCGGCTCGAGCTCCAGGAGCCGCCCCAGGTTTCGGGTTTCCCCCTCGGGCCGCCAGACGGCATCGGGCGCCGCGTAATCCAGACCCGACCCGAGCGCGAATGCGTCGAAAAGCTGGACGAGCACCAGCACTTCGTCGTCGGGGAAACCGGCGTCGACAAGCGATGAGGCGATGGAGTCATAGGCGGTGATGGCCTGCTGGTCGGTCACGGTGCTGGTGGCAATCAGCGGCACGACGTGCGGGTGCGAGGTGTACATGACTCGCTCGGCACGGATGATCGATTCGATGGTCTCGTCCCAGGGCGCGTTGACGGGCAGATCCGCCATGTACCGGTCCGCCAGGCGTCCGCGCACCAATTCGATGATGGCCTCAAGCCCCTGGACATGGTTGTAGAGGGAGGGCGGTTTGACGCCCAGAGCCCGGGCCAGGGCGTTGACCCCGAAGGGTTCCCCGGAGTCGATGAGCGCGATGGCTGCGTCGGCGATGATTTCCGCCGTGAGCACGGGACGGTGCGGTCGTGCCATGGGGGCTGAATCCTGAGGTCGGGGGCAAGTCGGTCGTGGGCGGGTGGTGTCCCGCCGGCTTACCCAGCCTAGGACACCGCGGGGGCAGTGCCGGGCAGGGCGGCCGGCGAATTCCAGCGGGGGTCTTCCCAAATGGTGTGACGGCAGTCATAATCGTTAAAACTAACACCGTTAGTTTACGTGAGTGCAGCCCCCTCGGCGCATTCCCCGCTCGCCGTTTCCACGTCATCAGTGTCAGAATCCTGGAGAGACCCCGCCATGTCCCACGCTCCCAACGCAGGCCGCATCCCCCTGCGGCTGCCCAGCGCCTCGGCCACCTTTGCCATCGCCATCGCCGGCTACCTCGGTGTCAACCTGTCGCCGTACATGATCACCGCGCTGGAGGTGTCCATCGGGGTCGACTTCATCACCGCCGGGTGGATCGTCACCGGGGTGCTGCTGGCCACCGCGATCGTCGGCCTGTCCGTCGCGCCGCTGTGCGTCGGGCGCTCCCGGCTTTCCGTGGCCCGCGGCGGGCTGCTTCTGGGCCTGCTGGCCTTCGGTGCCGCCGCGCTGGTCCCCAGCCCGGCTGTGATCATCGCCGGCCTGCTGATCGGTGGCGCGGGGGCGGGCGGTGCGGTTGCTGCCTCCGGCGCCGCATTCGCCGCGTTCATCAACCCGGACCGCGTTGCCGGGTTCAACGGGCTGGCCAACCGCGCGGTGATCACCGTGGTGCTTGCCGTGCTGCCGGTGCTGGGGCTCGCCCCGATCAACGTCTTCGGCGCACTGGCGCTGTTCAGCCTGATCGGCCTGGTGCTCAGCGCCTGGCTGCCGCAGGTGCCGGCCGAGGCCCCGCAGGCCGCGACCGCAATGGCCGAGGCCGTGCCGCTGCACGCCGGCCGCACGGCCGCGCGGTCCGGGGACAGGCTGGTGACTGTCGCCGGCTTCACCCTGCTGGTGGTCTTCGCGCTCTGGGCGGTGACGGAGGATTCGCTCTGGGCTATGGGTGGGGTGCTCGGCGAATCCCAGGCCGGGGTGACCCCTGAGGGCCTGGGCCTGGCGCTCAGCGGAGCCACGGCCGGCGGGCTGATCGGTTCGGTGCTGCTGATGATCGTCGGCGGAAAGCTGGGACGCGCCGTCCCGCTGGCCGTCCTGATGCTGCTGGGCAGCGCCCTGAAGATCACCACCGGATTCGCCACCGACCCCACCGCGTTCATCGTCCTGTTCATCGCCTGGAACACCGTCTACGCCATCGCGTTCATGTACTTCGTGGCGGTGGCCGCGGCGCTCTCGGCCGACGGGCGCTGGTCCGGCCCGCTGCTGGCCGTCTACCTGGTCGGCTCCAGCCTGACCCCGGTGATCGGCGCAGGGCTGTTGGCCGCGCTCGGTAACCAGGGCTTCACCGTCTTCCTGGGCATTGCCAGCATGGTGCTGGCCGTCCCGACCGTCGCCATCGCGCTGCTCTCTACGCGGCTGAACCGGGTGACGCCGGCCGAGGGTCAGGCCGAAGAGGCGACGTCGTTCGCAACGGGGACCCTCGCCCCGTAGGACCTTCGCCCCGATCCAGCCGTCAACCAACCCGTCCATCCACAGACAATCCCACCACCCAGGAGTTTCCGCCGTGACCACCACGCTGTACACAAACGCCCGCATCTTCACCGCCGACACCGACCCGGACGCGTCCTGGACCGAGGCACTGGTCGTCGAAAACGGGAAGATCACCTTTGCCGGAACCTCCGCCAAGGCCCGGGCCCTCGCCGGCCCCGGCGCCGAGCGGGTCGACCTTGACGGCCGCCTGGTGGTTCCCGGCTTCATCGACTCGCACACCCACCTGCTGATGACCGGCGAGGCCCTGGCCAAGGTCGAGCTCACCTCGGCCCGCACCGTGGGGGAAATCCAGGCCCGGCTCGCCGCAGCCCGGGCGGCGGCCCCCGGGGCCGCACGCGTGCTCGGCCGCGGTTGGCTCTTCGACTCGGTTCCCGACGGCCGGCCGACGGCCGCCATGCTCGACGCGGCGGTCCCCGATGTGCCCGTCTACCTGGACAACAACGACTACCACTCCTGCTGGGTCAACGGCGCGGCGCTGGCCGAGCTGGGCATCACCCGCGAGACGCCGGACCCGATCGGCGGGCGGATCGTGCGCGACGAAAACGGGGACGCCACGGGCCTGCTGCTGGAAACCGCAGCCCAGCAGATCGTTTGGCCGCACCTTGCCTCGGTGACCACCGACGCCGAGCGCGATGCGGGCCTTGACCGGGTCTTCGAGGCGTACCTTGCCGCCGGGGTCACCGGCGCGGTGGACATGGCCTTCGACGAGATCGGCCTGGCCACGCTCGAGCGCGCGCTGCAACGCCACGGTGGCCGGCTGCCCATGCGCCTGGCGGCGCACTGGTTCATCTCCAACACCGGGGACGAGGCGGCAAACACCGCCCAGGTGCGGCGCGCGGCCGAGCTGGCGGCCCGCGACTTCGGCCCGAGCTTCCGGGTGGTCGGCGTGAAGTTCGTGTCCGACGGGGTGATCGACGCCTGCACCGCAGCCATGCACGAACCATACTTCGACGGCGGCAACGAGGGACCGATCTGGCCGCTGGACCAGCTCAAGCCGGTCCTCGCCGCGGCGGATGCCGCGGGGCTGCAGGTCGCCGTGCACGCCATCGGCGACGCGGCAAGCACCATTGCCTTGGACGCGATCGAACACGCCATCAACCTCAACGGGCCGCGGGAACGCAGCCACCGCATCGAGCACCTGGAATACGCCGCGCCCGGCACCGCCGAACGCATGGCGCAGCTCGGGGTCACCGCGTCCATGCAGCCGGTGCACACCGACTCGGCGGTGCGCGAGAACTGGGATGCGATGCTCGGGGACGAGCGCACCGAGCGCGGCTTCGCCTGGCCGGAGTACGAGGCCGCCGGCGCGCTGCTGGCCTTCTCCTCCGACGCGCCGACGGCACCCCACGCGGCGTTGCCCAACCTGTACGTCGCCACGACCCGGCGTTCGGCGCTGGATCCCTCCCGCGGCGCCGTCGAGCCGGACCTGGCACTGCCGCTGGCCAACGCGATCATCCATGCCACCCGCGATTCCGCCCAATCCGTGGGCGACGGCGCCACCCACGGGCGGTTGGCCGCGGGATACTCCGCGGACTTCGCGGTCATCGACGCGGACCCCTTCATCGAGGGCAACGACGTGCTGCTCACCGCCCGCGTGCTGCGCACCGTGGTGGCAGGGCAGGACGCCTACGACGCGGAACTCTCCGCATCCGGTCTGGCCGGCTAGCGCGCCGCGCCGCGCGACCCCGAATTTGAACCAGCCCCCGAGCAGAGAGAAACCCATGACCGAGGCCACCGACCAGCACCGCCCCACCGCCGCACAATGGCAGGAACCCGAACAGCTGCGCTGGTCGTTCCAGCACATGGACCGGCTCTTCCCGAGCGCAACCATCGCCGCCGCCGGCCCGGCGGCGGAACTCGCCCGGCATCCGCAAGAGCTGCGGGCCCTTGAGGTGCCGCTGCCCGGCGGCGTCAGCCTAAGCGTCGCCGAGATCCTGGCGCTGACCGGCACCGACGCGTGGGCGGTGCTGCACGGGGACCGGCTGGTCACCGAGGAGTACTTCGGGGAGATGGCCGCCGACACCCGCCACCTGCTGATGTCGGTGAGCAAGTCCCTGGTGTCCTGCATCGTCGGTTCGCTGGCCGGCTCCGGCGCCATCGACCTGGCCAGGGGGATCGAGCACTACATCCCCGAGCTGCGCGGCACCGGGTACGAGGGCGCCACCGTGCGGCACCTGCTGGACATGCGCAGCGGCATCAGGTTCTCAGAGGAGTACCTCGACCCGGCATCGGAGGTCCGGCAACTCGACCAGGCGATCGGTTGGGCGCCGCCGGTTCCGGGAGGCCCCGCGACGCTCAAGGAATTCCTGCGGAGCCTGGAAAGCGAGCGGGAACACGGCGGCAGCTTCGCCTACCGTAGCTGCGAGACCGACGTGCTCGGCTCGCTCTGCGAGGAAGCCGGCGGCAAGCCGTTCGCGGAGCTGGCCACGGAGCTGCTTTGGTCAAGGATCGGCGCCTGCAACGACGCCTACCTCGTCCAGGACGCGCAGGGCACCGGCGTGTTCGACGCCGGCATCTGCGCCACGCTGGGCGACCTGGTCCGGTTCGGGGCGATGATCCGGAACGGCGGGGTGTCGCTGACCGGGCAACGGGTGTTGGACAGCGCCTGGGTGGATGACATCTTTGCCGGAGGAACGGACTCGGCGGAGGCATTCGCCGCGGGGGACCATGCGGAAGACATGCCCGGGGGCATGTACCGGAGCCAGTTCTGGTTCCCCTCGGGGGACCGGGACGCGGCCTTCTGCCTGGGCATCCACGGGCAGACGATCTACATCAACCGCGCAAGCGGCGTGGTCGGGGTGAAGCTCTCCTCGACCGCGCTTCCCGTGGACCCGTTCGAGGGTCCGGCGGCGGAAGCGATGTTCGGCGCGATCAACGAGCACCTCCTGGCCACCTCCGCAACCACGGGCAACTGACCGGGGACATGCGGGCCGCAGCGCGGCGGGTTCCCCGGCGGGTCGAAGCGGTGTGACGTCATGGGCGACGGTGAGCTGGCTCATATCCCTTACACTGGGTTTCGTACCGCGGGAGCCAGTGATGCTGGCTGAGAGGGCGCCGTAAGCGCCGACCGACAGACGCCTTCCCGATACGGGAGGGTGTGGAACCTGATCCGGGTCATGCCGGCGTAGGGAAGGAGCCTCAATGTCGTGCACCATGCCCGACCCCATCACCACCGACGTGGCCGTTATCGGCGGCGGAATCGTGGGCCTCGGCATCGCCTGGGAAGCCCAGCGCACCGGTCGCCGGGTGGTGGTCATCGACCCCGCACCGGGCAGCGGCGCCACCTTTGCCGCCGCCGGCATGCTGGCGCCGGTCAGCGAGCTGCACTACCAGGAAGAAGACCTGCTGGAGCTGACGCTGGCCTCCGCGGAACGCTGGCCCGGCTTTGCCGCGTCGCTCTCCGGCGGTTCCCACGCCGAAACCGGGTTGCGCAGCACGCCGACGCTGGTGCTGGGCGCCGACGCCGCGGACCGGCAGGCGCTTGCCGACCTGTGCGAGGCCCAGCAACGGCACGGGCTGGAAACCACCCGGCTGGGCATCAGGGAAGCCCGTGCGCGCGAACCGATGCTGGCCCCGCACCTTGCAGCTGCCTACCTGGTTCCCCGGGACCACCAAGTCGATCCGCGCGCCGTGGCCGCCGCAATCGCTGCGCGGCTTGCCGAGGTCGCCGCCGCCAGGGGAGAACCGCACCCGGGGCGGACCCTCGTTCACGCCAGCGCCGTCGCCCTGCTGCACGAGGATCCCGATGACACCCGTTCCCGCGTGGCCGGCGTGCTGCTGGAGGACGGACGCGAGGTCCGCGCGGGGGAAACTGTGCTCGCCAACGGGCTCGGCGCCGCAGACGTGGCGGGTCTTCCAGAGGGCCTGGCCCTTCCATTGCGGCCCGTGTATGGGGACATCCTGCGGCTGCGCGTGCCGGAAAGCCTGCGGCCTTTGACCACGGCCACGCTGCGGGGCCTGGTCCGGGGGCTTCCGGTGTACGTGGTCCCGCGCAACGACGGCACCGTGGTCATCGGGGCCACCTCGCGGGAGGACGGAGCCCCAGGCGTCAGCGCCGGGGGAGTGCACCAGCTCCTGCGGGATGCCCAAGTGCTCCTGCCCGCCGTGGCCGAGCTTGAACTCCTGGAGACCACGGCCCGGGCGCGGCCCGGCACGCCTGACAACGCGCCGCTTCTGGGCCGCGTGGCCGGTGCGGCGGGGACCGAGGTGCCCGGGCTGGTCATCGCCACCGGGTTCTTCCGGCACGGTGTGCTGCTTGCCCCCATTGCCGCCCACATCACCACCGAACTATTGGACGGCCGGAGCAACCCTGCCTGGGCACACTTCCGCCCCGACCGCTTCTCACCCGCCCTTCACCCACAGGAGATTTCATGAGCACCATCCAACTCAACGGCGCCACCCGACCCCTGGCCGGCGCGAACACCGTGGCCGATCTGGTCGCCGCGGTCACCGGGCGCACCCTGCTGCCCACCGGACACCCCGCCGACGGCGGCAGGCTGGGCGTGGCCGTCGCACTCAACTCGGACATTGTTCCGCGCAGCCAGTGGGGCTCCACCGGGCTGACTGGCAATGATTCCGTGGAGATCGTCACCGCCGTGCAGGGCGGCTGAACGGCCCGTTCGCCGGCCAGTCCACACACCCCGGCCATCCTCCCGGCCACCCAAACACCCCTCCTTGAAAGAAAGCGACGCATCATGACCAAAGTACTGACACAGACGGACCCGCTGATCATCGACGGCATTGAGCTGGGATCCCGCCTCATCATGGGCACCGGCGGCGCCCCGAGCCTTGACGGGTTGGGGGCGGCCCTGGTCGCCTCTGGCACGGAACTGACCACCGTGGCCATGCGCCGATACAGCGTTCCCGGAGCCGGCACGGTGGGCGGAAGCAACCTTTTCGACCTGCTGGTTGAAAACGGCATCCGCGTCCTGCCGAACACGGCCGGCTGCTTTACCGCCCGCGAGGCACTCATGACTGCGGAGCTGGGCCGCGAAGCGCTGGAAACGGACTGGGTGAAATTGGAGGTCATCGCGGACGAGCACACGCTGCTTCCCGATGCGGTTGAGCTGGTGGAGGCCACCGAACAGCTGGTGAACCGCGGCTTCAAGGTGTTCGCGTACACCAACGACGATCCGGTGCTGGCGTTGCGCCTGGAACAGCTCGGGGTCGCCGCGGTCATGCCGCTGGGTGCACCGATCGGCACCGGGCTGGGCATCCTGAACCCGCACAACATCGAACTGATCGTGGCACGGGCCGGGATTCCCGTGATCCTTGATGCCGGGATCGGCACTGCTTCCGATGCGGCGCTGGCCATGGAACTGGGGTGCGACGCGGTGTTGCTGGCTTCCGCCGTGACCCGCGCCCAGGACCCGGTTCGCATGGCAGAGGCCTTCAAGCATGCGGTGATCGGCGGTCGGTTGGCCGCGTCCGCAGGGCGCATTCCCAAGCGCGAGCACGCCCTGGCCTCCTCCGCCATGGAGGGGCGAGTGCGCCTGTAGGTTTTCCGGGAAGTCGATCGACGCGATAATCCAATTTGCGACGATCATCAATGTTCTTTTGTAACCAAGAGTGTACAGAAAATTATCGTTTGTGAGCGGAAAATATAACGAGTTATTAACAGTGAACAACCATGATGTCGGTCCGCAAAAAAACCAATGGAATCGAGAATCAATGACTAACCGTTCTGCCCATAACGAAATTATTGAACTGGCTCCACTGGTGGAGCCCGGGCCGCCCCTTTCATCGGAGGACCTCGAAAGATACTCCCGGCACGCGCTGATTCCACAGATCGGCCTCCTAGGACAACGGCGGCTGCGCAATGCCAGGGTACTGGTCATCGGGGCGGGCGGGCTGGGGTCCCCGGCGCTGCTCTACCTCGCGGCGGCGGGCGTGGGAACCCTCGGGATCGTTGACGACGACTCCGTGGAACTGAGCAACCTGCAACGCCAGGTCATCCACGGAATTAGCGACATCGGACGCAGCAAATTGGAGTCGGCCCGGGATTCCATCGCGGAAATCAACCCGGGGGTCGCCGTCCGGTTGCATCACGTGCGGCTGGACTCCTCAAACGTGCTTGAAATTTTTGCGGACTACGACATCATCCTGGACGGGGCGGACAACTTTGCCACCAGGTACTTGGTCAATGACGCGGCAGCGCTGCTGGGCAAACCGTATGTCTGGGGTTCCATCCTGCGCTTTGACGGCCAGGTGAGCGTTTTCTGGGACAGGGTCGGACCCAACTACCGGGACCTGTATCCGGATCCGCCGGCCGCGGGCTCGGTTCCATCCTGCGCCGAGGGCGGCGTCTTCGGGATGCTGTGCGCATCCATCGGGGCCATGATGGTCACCGAGGCCGTCAAGCTCATCACCGGTGTCGGCGAAACGCTGCTGGGCAGATTGCTGGTTTTTGACGCGCTTTCCTCGCGCTGGCGTGAGCTGCGCATTGCCAAGGACCCGGAATCGGAGCCCATCACCGAACTTGTCGACTACGAAACCTTTTGCGGGCTCGCGGAAACGGCCGGCCAGGCTGCCGCGAACGACGCCCTGATCAGCGTCGACGAGCTGGCCGCCAGACTGGCCCGAAGGGAGGCAGGTGAGGACGGCTTTGTCTTGGTCGACGTGCGCGAACCTGTGGAATTCGAGATCGCCCGCATCCCCGGATCCGTGCTGGTCCCGGCGGGTGGCATCACGGACGGGTCGTCGCTGGGGCGGATCCCGCGGGACGTTCCGCTGATCCTGCACTGCAAGGCCGGCGTACGTTCCGGCCAGGCCTTGGAAACACTGGCAGCGGCCGGCTACGGCGGCGTTCTGCACCTCGAGGGTGGGATCGACGCCTGGCAGCTAGCTTTCCCCGCAGTGGACAGGTAGGGCCTTGCCCGTTTTTCGGGGTGGCCTTGAGACAGGCAACCGACGACGGGTGCGGCCGCCCAAAACGGGATGACCCGGCCAGTTCCGCACCGTTTCGGGGAAATATTTCCCTCCCTGTTCCTCTTGCGCATGGCCCTCTTTTGGGCAACTCTGGGAGAGTTGATGGCAGTTTCCCCGGGGAGAATTAGTGGATCACTACCAGTGCCTGGGAGTCGGGCGTTCCGCGTCCCCCAACCAGATCGAGTCCGCCGCACGGCTGGCATTGTTGCGCCATGGCGCCGATGCGGAGCTAACCGAGCGGATCATGGACGCTTGGTACGTTGTGGGAGACCCGGATCGTAGGTTCGACTACGATTTCTGGTTGCTGACCCACCCGTCACCCGCGGGGGCCTACGCAGCGGTCGAACACGGGTCTGCCCCGCAACGGATTCCCGAACCCGATGTACCGCGGGTGCCCGGGCAGCGACGCGCACCTTTGCCGTTGCCGCCCGTGGGAAGCCGTCCATCCCTGCCGGTCGGGCTTCCCCCTGCCGCCGCATCGACGGGCTCGGTGCCGCAGCTAGGCACGACGCGGTCGTCCTGGCGGGAAGGAGACCCGGACCCCGGGAATTCGGTCGGACCCGGATTCAACCTGCCGCGCCTGCTGGTTCTTCTTGGGCTGGCGGCCGTGACGATGGGTCTGGCGATGATCCTGGTGGCCTCGGCACCGTCGACCGGCATGCTGCTGGTCAATGCAATGTGTTGGCTGGGTTTCATCCTGATCGGCCGCCTGTGGCCGCGGGCGCATATCCCCAACTGGCATCACCGCAACAGGTGAACTTGGATCCTGCACTTGGTCCGCACAATCCGCGGGGAAAACGGCCGCAGGCGCGTGCGTCCCCGAGGGGGCAGACAGCGCCCTGGAACGCGGCTAGGCTGGGCCGCAACACCGGCAAGCCGACGCGCAACGCACTGCATTAGCGAGAGGACCACGGCCATGGGCTACACGCACAGCATCACCGTTCCACTGGAGTGGGAGGAGGCAGTGGTCCGCACCAAGGAGGCCCTGGGACGCCAAGGCCTCGGTGTGCTCACCGAGATCGATGTGTGCGCCGACCTGACGGCCGAGATCAGCGGGGAATCGGCCGACAGGATCGGCGACTACCTGATACTGGGGACCTGGAACCCGCATCTGGCGAATCGGGGACTGCTCACCGAACTCGAACTTGGCGCGCTGCTGCCATTCAACGTGGTGGTCCGCAGGGCCCGGGGCGCGACCGAGACGACGATAGAAGCCATCGACGCGCTGGTCCTGGCGGGTATCAGCGGCAACCCGGCCATTCGCGAGATCGCCGACGATGCGGACACCCGGTTGAAGGCGGCGCTTGAGCGGGTGCGGGCCGGCTGAGCCCTCGCCTCGAAGCCGACACCTGCGGGCCAATGAACGTAGACCCTGTTCGGGGTCACCGTTCATGGCGGTCCTGCGACGAAACATTCCATGCCGGGGAGGGGCTCGCGGCTAGGATTGGCCCATGAACGACGTGATGACGCTGCGCTTCCTGGCTGCCCCGACCGATGTCTCCGAGGACGGCGTCACGGTCCAGGCCGGACGCGTGCTCGAATGGATCGACAAGGCGGGGTACGCCTGCGCCGTCGGCTACAGCGGCGGCTATTGCGTGACCGCATACGTCGGGAACGTGCACTTCACACGGCCCATTGAAAACGGAGACCTGATCGAGGTCACCGCACGCATCGTCTACACCGGGCGCAGCAGCATGCAGGTGGTTGTCACCGTCGACGCCGCCGACGTGCGCGAACGCATCTTCCGCCCGGCCATGGACTGCATCCTGGTTTTTGTCGCGATGGACGAAGACCGCAGACCCAAGCAGATCCCGCACTTTGAGCCGGCCGACGCCGAAACTGCGCAACTGGGATCGGACGCCTCCGAACGCATTGCCGGGCGGGCCGCGATCCGCGATGCCATGTTCGGCCAGTCCTACACGGATGCGGGCACCACTCCGCGGGAGACCTTCAGGTTCCTGGCCGCCCCGACGGACGTGAACTGGGGTGGGAACGCGCACGGCGGGATCGTCATGCGCTGGATCGACGAGGTGGCCCGGGCCTGTGCCATGGGCTGGTGCGGGAAGGACGCGGTGGCCGTCTATTCCGGGGGCATCCACTTCCTGACCCCGATCCACATCGGCGACATCGTCGAACTCGAGGCCCGGCTGATCCACACCGGACCGCACTCCATGCACATCGTCGTCCACGTGCGGGCGAAGGACCCGAGCGGGACGCAGTGGCGGGACACCACCCAATGCATGACCATCTTTGTCACCCGGGACGACTCGGGACACGCTTCCGAGGTGCCGCAACTGGTGCTCCGCAGCGACGAGGACATCCGCCTCGATGAACACGCACTGGACCTGGTCCGCAGGCGGGCCGAGCTGGCACCCCTGCGCTTTGCCAAGGCGAGAGGGTACTAAGCGCCGTAGGAACATTGTGGCGCCGTCCTCGGGCAGCGCCACAGGCGTTCGGTTGGAGCCTATGGCCGGTCGACCAACTAGATGATTGATTCCAAGGGATCAGTGGTCGTACGCGGTCAACGAGCGCAGCGGATGCCTGCCGGTGTTTTGGTTGTTCCAGATCACCACGGTCAGGGCAAGGATCCGCTGCAGGACCCGCACGGTGACCCCGGCAATGGTTCTCCCGCCTTGTGATTCGAGGTCCAGCTGGCCCTTGAGTGTGTCGTTGATTGACTCGATGACCTGTCTCAATGGCTTCAGGAATTCCTTGCCCGGTCGTCGCCGCTCGCCCTGCCGGGTGGGCCGCACCAGGACGATGCCGGCCTCGGCCAGGTCCTGTTCAAAGATCCTGCCGTAGTAGTTCTTGTCCGCCAGGATCACTTGCCCGGCCCCGATCCCGGCGGGCATGGAGTCCAGGATCCCCAGCAGGGTTTCGCGTTCGTCGGCCTTCGCGCCGGTCAACGCGAAACCCACCGGCAGCCCGGACAGCGTGCACAACAGGTGCAGGCGCAGGCCCCAGAACCAGCGTGAATGCGAGGCGCAGTACCCGTATTCGGCGAACCCCGCCAGCTCGGAGCGGTGCGCCGTCTCGCGGGAGCGCCCGCATTCGACGGGGGTGGAGTCGGCCACCCAGATGCCATCGGCCCACAGGCCGGTGTCCCGGCCCAGGTAGGCAATCACGGCTTGGAGGGTTTCTCCCAGGTGCCGCAGGCGCTTGTTGTAGCCGGATTGCTCGGGCAGGTGTGGGAACCATTCGCAGAGGTCAGCCCTCGCATGGCGAAGCCAGCGGCGTTCCGAGGTGAAGCCCAGCAAGGCCTGGAGCACGGACACGGTGACCAGTTCCGCGTCGGTGATCCTCGGCTGCAAACCGACCGCCGGACGCCACGGAAGCAACTGCGGATTGGCCTTCAAAAAGTCGTCCGTCGAGGCGTACAGTGCTGTTGCAAGGGTGTCCAGGTCGTTGTCCATCGGAACCGTCCAAGGTCGATACGGGTAGTAATTCGAGTCTGGACACCCTTGCCTGCGCTGTCACCCCTTGGAATCAATCATCTAGGCTGAAATCCATGAGCCACACCCCTACCCAAGGCCCCCCGAAACCACGCGTTGGCCCGGTGCGCATCACCGTGCCGAGCCGCAGCGACGCGTTCCTGCGCAAATTCACCGAGGTCATTGGCGGGCCGCTGGGCAGGCATTCGAGCCCCGGGCGCATCAGCCCGGGCTTCTTCACCGTCGAACGCGTGCTGATCATCCTCACGGTGGTCGCCGCGCTGCTGGCCGTGGCCTCGAAGAACGCCTGCCGCATGAACGGCTGGGGCGGCACCAACTCCTACGAGTGGGCCTGCTACTCGGACTGGACCGCGCTTTTCCACGCCCGAGGGTTCGCCGAGAACCCCTTTGCCCCGTTCGCCACGGGGGCCGAGTTCGAGTACCCGGTGCTCATGTCGGTGGTGGCCTCGCTGACCGCCGCGCTGATCCCCGCGGGGGAGTATGACAGGGCGCTGGCATTCTTCGACGTGAATTTCCTGCTGATGGTGGGCCTCTGGATGGTGGTGGTGATCGCCACGGCACGCACCGCCGGGCGCCGTCCCTGGGACGCGGCGATGGTCGCGCTGGGACCGGGCATCATCCTGGCCGCAAGCATCAACTGGGACATGTGGGCCGTGGCCTTCCTGGCCCTGGCGATGCTCGCGTGGTCGCGCCAAAACACCTTCCTGGCCGGGGTGCTGATCGGGCTGGGCACAGCCATGAAACTCTTCCCCATACTCTTCTTCGGCGCGGTGATAGTGCTGGCCATCCGCACCGGGCGCTACAGGCCGCTGTGGGTGTCCCTGGGCGGGGCGGCCCTGTCTTGGACGGCCGTCAACCTGCCCTTCGCGGTGGTGAACTTCGACGCATGGAAGCACTTCTTCACCTTCACCGAGGACCGCGGCGCCGGGCTCTCCTCCTTCTGGCACATCTGGAACGTCACCGCGGCGGTGGTCCCGGGCATGGCCACGCTCGAGGCCAGTGCCATCAACGTGCTGGCCATGGGACTCTTTGTGGCCAGCTGCGCGGCAATCCTCTACCTGGGGTTGCGCGCGCCGGTGGCCCCGCGCTTGAGCCAACTGGTGTTCCTGATCGTGGCGTCGTTCGTCATGTTCAACAAGGTCTACTCGCCGCAGTTTGTGGTGTGGCTGATCCCGCTGGCCGCCCTGGCCTGGCCCAAGTGGAAGGACTTCCTCATTTGGCAGCTCTTCGAAGTGCTGCACTTCTGGGCCATCTGGATGTACCTCTACGCCTCCACCGCGGACATCAAGCCTTCCAACACGTTCCCCGCTTCCTTCTACGTCATGGCCGTGCTGGCCCACATGGTGGCCACCGGCTACCTGATGTACCGGGTCAGTGAATCCATGTTCAGGCCGGAACTGGATCCGGTGCGCAGGGTGGGGCAGTTCGACCCGCAGGCCGGCGCCTTTGCCGGTGCGCCGGACAAGTTTGTCCTGGGAGCACGCCGTGGCGTTTGATGCGGCGGTCATCGGCGCCGGCCCCAATGGGCTGGCCGCCGCGCTGACCCTGGCCCGGGCCGGGCTGGAGGTCAGGCTCATCGAGCGGAATCCCGGTGTCGGAGGCGCCGCGAGGACCCGGGAACTCGGCTACCCCGGTGCCGTGCACGACCTCGGCTCGGCGGTGCACCCGATGTCCCTGGTCTCCCCGTTCTTTGAGAGCATCGGGTTGCGCCGGCACGTGGACTTTACCGTCCCGGAGATCTCCTTTGCCCACCCGCTGGCCGACGGCCGGGCCGGCATCGCCTGGCGCGACCTGGACCGGACGGTGGCGGGCCTGGGCGCCGAGGGCCCCGGCTACCGGCGGATTCTTGGCCCCGTGGCCGAGCGCATGGAAGCCACGGCGGACATGCTACTGCACCCGCTGCTGCGCCTTCCCAGGCACCCCGGCGCGCTGGCGGCCTTCGGGCTGCGCGCGGCCCAACTCATGGTCCCGCGGCTCGGCACCGGGGAGCTGGCGGCCGCGATGATTGCCGGCTGCGGCGCCCACACCGCCGGCGGCGGACGCGGGCCCTCGGCAACCGGTGCCGGCCTCTTCCTGGCCGCCGCCGCGCACTCGGCCGGGTGGCCGATCCCGCGCGGCGGATCCCAGTCCATCTCCGACGCGCTCGCGAACATGTTCACCGAGGCCGGCGGCAGCATCGAGCTGGACACCGAGGTCAGGGACCTGGCGCAGATCCCTGAAAAGACGGTGCTCTTTGACACCTCGCCGGAGTCCATGGCGCGGATCGCCGGTGCCCGGTTGCCGGAGAAGTATGCCAAGCGGCTCACCGGAACGCGCCGGGCCCCCGGGTCCTGCGTCGTCCACTACGTGCTCAACGCCCCGGTCCCGTGGGCCAACGCCGAACTTGCCGATGCGGGAACCGTGCACCTGGGCGGGACCGCCGCACAGATCGGCCGCGGGGAACGCCGGGCGCGCACCGTCGCATCCGGCGCGCCCTACGTCATCGTTTCCCAGCCCAGCCGCTTCGACCCGAGCCGCGCCCCGGAGGGCAAACACGTGCTGTGGGCCTACTGCCACGTACCGAACGGTGACCCGAGCGACATGACGGCGGCGATCGGCAGGCAGCTGGAGGCCGTCGCCCCCGGCTTCACCGACACCGTCGAATACTCGGAGGCCGTCACGGCCCCGGGCCTGCAGGCGCAGAACCCCAACCTGGTGGGCGGGGACATTTCCGGCGGCATGACGGACATGCTCGGCATGCTGGTGCGCCCGGTGTTCTCGGCCGACGCGTGGGCCACCCCGGCCAAGGGGCTCTACCTGGCGTCGAGCTCCACCCCGCCGGGTCCGGCCGTCCACGGCATGAACGGCCACCTCGCCGCTCTTAGCGCGCTGCGCCGCGAGTTCGGTATCCGGGCGTAGGTGCCACGCTTCCGCGAGGTGAAAGCATAGGGATACTCCCATACGGCCGGATGCATGCATGCAGTTGGCATACCTTGACCTGAAGAATCAGTGCGGTACTGGAAGTTTCAGGGGTACGGGCCACTTCGTGTTGTCTGTGCCATGCCTGATGGAGTTGAACGGTGCCATCCTGCGGGCAGAAACCACTGGCAATGACGGTGTTCCCGTGCGGCGCGCACCGAACCCTTTGGTTGCCGGAGCGGATCAGGACCGGAGGATGGCGGGCCTGCAGCGGGTGCCGCCGGGGATCGACGCACCCACGACGGAGGGCCAGAATAGGGGCATGACATCCCACGCCGATCGGGGCCGCGCGCTGTTCGAGCAGCGGGTCTGGGCTGACGCCTTCACTGAACTTGCGACTGCCGACGAGCGATCCTTGCTGGGCGCGTCCGATCTGGAGCGTCTTGCAACCGCAGCACTTCTTGTGGGCCGGCTGGACGAGAGTGTCGCAGGCTGGGAACGTGCGTATCTTGCCCACGAGAGTGGGGGAGACCTGAGGAGAGCAGTCATGTGCGCGTTCTGGCTGGCGTTCGTGCTCCTCAACCACGGCGACCTCGCCCGTGGTGGCGGCTGGATACATCGTGCCGAGCGACTGCTTGACAGTGTCGGGATCGACTGCGTCGAAGAGGGCTACGTCGTCTACGCCGCTGCGCTGCGGCGCGTGTTCCAAGGAGATCCTGCGGGTGCCGAAGCCGGATTCAGTAATGCGGCTTCGTTTGGAGACCGTTTCGGCAACCGGGAGCTGGCGGCGCTCGCCCGGGTGGGCCACGGGCGGTGCCTGATCCACACCGGTGACATCCCCGGGGGCATGACTCTACTCGACGAGGCCATGGCGACCGTCTCGCCGGCCGTCGTCTCCCCGGGGGCAATGGGAGACCTGTACTGCACCGTGATCGATGGCTGCCAAGAGGCGTTCGACGTCCGGCGGGCCCAAGAGTGGACGGAAGCATTGAGCCGATGGTGCGACGACCAGCCCGGGCTGGTCCTCTACCGGGGCCAATGTCTGATCCATCGAGCCGAGCTCATGCTTCTGTCGGGATTGTGGTCGCAGGCGCTCCTCGAGGTACAACGTGCCTGCGACCGCCTCTCCCGGCCCCGAAGCGAACCCGTTCTCGGGGCCGCATACTACGTCCGGGCCGAGTTGCACCGGTTGCGCGGCGAGGAACCCGAGGCCGAGGCGGCCTACCGGCAGGCGCGCATCTGGGGACGCGAGCCGCAACCCGGGCTGGCGGAGCTGCGGCTCGCCCAGGGCCACGTTGCGGAAGCCTATGCCGCCCTCCGCCGCGGTCTTCAAGAAGCCGGTGCCGATCCGGTGGCGCGTGCACGACTGCTGGGGCCATATGTCAACGTCGCGCTGGTCTCCGGCGCGATCGAGGCTGCTCGCTCCGGCGCGGATGAGCTCTCGACCATAGCCGGCAGCTGGGACAGCCCCTACCTCGGTGCGGTGTCCGCGTATGCCACCGGCTCGGTGCTACTCGCCGAGGGTGACCCTGCGCAGGCGCTGACGCACTTGCGCAGAGCCCGGGCAGCATGGGTCGAGCTGGAGTTGGCGTACGAAGCCGCGCGTACCCGTATCCTGATCGGGAGAGCATGCCGGGACCTGGGCGATTCGGCGACAGCCGACCTGGAACTGGACGCCGCACACTCCGAACTCACCCGACTGGGGGCCGCCCAGGACGCCGCGCCAGTGCGCTCCCGCGTACGCGGCGACGGGTTGTCCAGTCGTGAGTTGGAGGTGCTGCAGCAGCTGGCGACCGGAAAGACGAACCGGGCCATCGCATCGCGGTTGTTCGTGTCGGAGAAGACCGTTGCCACGCACGTCAGCAGCATCCTGCGCAAACTCGGGGTCGAATCCCGGGCCGCGGCGACGGCCTACGCGTACCAGCATCACCTGCTGTAGGCCTTCCCGGCACGCCTGTGAGCCGTCCTTGCGCCACCGGGCCAGCCGCACCATCGGGAGTTTGACCGATACCGCACTCGCAGAAGTACGCAGATTGACCGATGCGGCGCGGTCACGGTCGGTGGTTGGCTTGATGTACCCCAACCAACCGATACAAGGGAACACTCCGATGAAGACGAATCATGAGGCACCCGGTTCCGCGAATCACGCGGAAATTGCTCCCCCGGCGGCCTGGGACGAAATCGCGGCCGGGTACGCTAGGTTCGTGGCACCCGGGGAGCAGCTCTTCTCGAGCGAGGCACTGCGCCTGGTCGGGCTCACCCGCGGGGAGGCTTTCTTGGACGTCGCCGCGGGCCCGGGCGGCCTCGCCCTGGCCGCCGCGCGGCTCGGCGCGAGCGTACTCGCCACAGACTGGGCACCGGCAATGGTCTCGCAGTTCCAGGCGCGGATCCGCGCCGAAAAGCTCCACAACGCCGAAGCCCGGGTCATGGATGCGCACGCGTTGACCGTGGCAGACGACTCCTATGACGTGACTGGTTCCCAGTTCGGTGTGATGCTGGTTCCCGACCAGCCATTGGCCCTGCGTGAAATGGTGAGGGTGACCAAGCCCGGCGGTCGGGTCCTCATCGTGGCCTACGGGTCCCCGACCGAGTTCGAGGCGTTGCAGTTCTTCATCTCGGCCCTTCGTACCGTCGTGCCCGCCTTCGAGGGACTGCCGGAACCTCCGCCGTTGGAGTTCCAGGTATCGGATCCGGGCGTCCTGCGCGACCGGCTCACAACGGCCGGGCTGGGCGCGGTCGAGGTGGACACCTCGTTTCGGGAGCGGGTCGAATTCGACTCGGGTTCGGCATGCTGGAAGTGGATGTGCCACAGTAACCCGGTCGTCGGAATGATCCTCAGCGAGGTGTCGGAGGGGGAACAGGCAGTCGTGCGGGACGTCCTCGACGGGATGATCCGGGAACGGGCGGCGGACGGGCCGTTCGCCGTCCTGACCGCGCCCCTGAACATCGGGTGGGGTCACAAGCCGGTGCCGCGATGAGCAGATCGATCCTGGCCGTGGATACCGGTACTGCGGCGGGAGTACCGCAACGAGGCCGGTCGGTTTCTGTTCGCCGTCGATGAGGACGAATCCCGGCTCGCGATGGGGCAACCGGTGTGCGTGTGCTGCAGGAACGCATGCCGAACGCCACCGACCGGGCGACCTGCGGCAGCGCGACTGCCCAGACGGTGTCGATCGAGCCGAGGACTCAGGTCGTTGCTGCAACCGGACTCAACCGTTCGGTGGATCCGGTGAGCACCGGAGCGGCGCTACGCTGGAGCTGTGAAGACCAGCAACCCCGATGACCTGACAAGCCCCGGCAACACCCTTGCGGATGCCGACCAGCTGCCGGCCTCGGCCGGGGACCTGGTGCTTCGGGTGTTGCGCGTGGGGCTCCACGTGGGCTTCGCCGCGCTGCTTGGCGTCGGGCTGGTCCGCATGATGGTCTCCGAGGAATCGCTGGGCCGGCGGCTGCTGGCGATCATCCTCACCGGCCTGCTAGCGGCCCTGTACCTGGTCGGGACCATCGCCGAAAAACGCCACTTCGGCGGCCGTGCTCCAAGCACCGTGCAATGGGCCAAATGGTGGCTCGGCGGGGTGGTGGTGCTCTGGCTGCTGCTGATGTACCTGAATGCCGACTACTCCTGGCTGGCGTTCCCGCTCTTCTTCCTGCACCTGCACATCCTGGGACCCCGGCACTCGCTGATCGCCGTGACCCTGCTGACCGCCGTGGTGATCGGCGCCGGCGCCTTCCACTCGGGCTCGCTGAGCGCACCCCAGGTGATCGGGCCGGTGGTCGGCGCGATCTTCGCCGTGGTCATGGGCATGGCCTACCGGGCGCTGTACACCGAGGGCGTGAACCAGCGCCGCGCGCTCATTGAATTGCGGGCCACCCGGGCCGCGCTCGCGGAGGAACAGCACCGCGCCGGCACCCTGTCCGAACGCACCCGGCTGGCCCGCGAAATCCACGACACCCTGGCCCAGGGCTTCTCCAGCATCGTGCTGGTCTCCCGCTCGGCCAGCGCCGCGCTGGCCGCGGGGGACACCGCGGCGGCCGCCGAGCGCCTTGAAACCATCGGCGCCACGGCCGCGGAAAACCTGGCCGAGGCCCGCGACTTCGTTCGCGACCTCACCGGCGAGGAGACGGGGGCCCAGGGACTGGCCGGGCGCTTGCGCAGGCTGTGCGCCTCCACCGAACGCACGGCGGAGGCGGCGGGCCAGGGCTTCGAGGTTGTCTTCAAGCAGGACGGCCCGGCCGCGGCCCTGCCGTCCCCCGTCTCCGCCGCGCTGTGGCGCGCGGCCCAGTGCGGGTTGGCCAACGTCGCCTCCCATGCCCGGGCATCGCACGCGGTGCTCAGCCTGGGCTACCTGCCCGACGCCGTCACGCTTGACGTGTTCGACGACGGCAGGGGCATGGACCTGGACGAACTTCCCCGCGAGCCGCGGGCGGACGGCACCGGATTCGGCCTGGCCGGCCTGCGCGAGCGCCTGGCGTTGCTGGACGGCACCCTGGACATCGAGTCGGCCCCGGGCGAGGGCACGGTTCTGGCCGTGCGCATCCCCTGGAACGGAACGGAAAGAGAGAACCATGCCTGAACTGAAGATCCTGCTGGTCGATGACCACCCGGTGGTGCGTGCCGGCCTGCGCGCGGTGCTCACCGAACAGGGCGGGCTCACCGTGCTGGCCGAGGCCTCCGACGGAGCGGCGGCGCTGGCCCAGCTGGCGCGCCTTGAAACGCTGGGCCAGCGCGTCGACGTGGTGCTGATGGACCTGCAGATGGACGGCATGGACGGGGTCACCGCCACCTCCCGGATCCGCGCGCAGGACGGGCCGCCGGTGCTGATCCTCACCACCTACGACTCGGACGCGGACATCCGTGCGGCGCTGGATGCGGGGGCCGCCGGCTACCTGCTCAAGGATGCCCCGCTGGCCGACGTGCTTGCCGCCGTCGAGTCGGCGGCCAAGGGTGAACAGGTGCTTTCCGCCGGCATTGCCGCCCGGATTACCCCGGAGGCGCGCGCCAACAACACCGACCTGAGCCCGCGCGAACTCGAGCTGCTGCAGCTGCTGGCCCGCGGGCAGAGCAACAAGGAAATTGCCCAGGAACTGTTCATCTCCCAGTCGACGGTCAAGACCCACCTGATCCACATCTACGACAAGCTCGGCGTGGACAACCGCACCGCCGCCATCGACAGGGCGCGCGGCAACCGGCTGATCCGCTAGCCTCGAGTGCGGCCATGGCGCGGGCAATCGGCACCGTGGCATGCGAGGATGTGGGCATGTGCTCAACCGTCTTGTGGACGATCAACCACGCCGCCTACACGCCGGGGTTCCGTGACTGGACCCGCGGGCGGCTCGGCGTGGAGCCCCGGGTGAGCCCGCTGCGGATCGACGCCCCGGAGCTGGTCGGCAGGACGGCCGTCGCCTTCACGCTGCCGTTGAACATGTGCGATTGCGGCTCGGCCGTCGGATACGGCGAAGGGAAATTGCGATCCGATGTGCCCGGTCCGGAGGATTACGCGGCCTGGCTCCGGGAACTGCCCGGGCACGCCCGTTTCACCAGCCGGGTCTGCGTCGTGCGCACCTGGAATCCCGAGGGAACCGTTCGTCCCGGCAACACCGAAAGGATCGGTGTTTCGGAGCTCGATGCCGCGGGCATCCTGATGCTTCCGGAGGAAACCCTCCTGGCCGTGGACTTCCCCGTCATGACGGGTTGGTAGGGCCCTCCGGCGCCGGCTGTCAGAATTCAGCGCAGGATGCGCAACTATGCGGCAGGCGAGAAACTCAACCGCTCGATCTTCCGCTTGTCGGCCAGCTTCACAATCGCGACCACGAAGATGGCCGTGGTGAAAGCCGACAGCAGCAGGCTGCCCAGGTTCCCTTCGGTTGCGTTGACGTCAACCAAACCGATGGCACCCATGGCAAAGATGACCGAGTTGTTGATGACGTGCAGGGCAATGGCTGCTTCCAGTCCGCCGGTCCGCCAAGCCAGCCAGCCGGCCACGAGCGCAAACATTGCCACATCGAGCTGTCCGTAGATGTCGTACTGGTGCCCGAACACAAAGAACGGGATGGGCAACAGGATCGCGAATGCCGGGTGGCGCAGCCAGCCGCCAATGAGCTGCATGAAGTAGCCGCGGAAGACGTACTCTTCGGCGGCAGCCTGGAATGGCACCAGCAGGATGGTCAGCAGCAGCAGCGTCCACATGTCCGGGCCCGAAAAATCGGGTTCGAAGGGGAATCCCTGGATCAGGTCCAGCACCGTTGATATTCCGAAACTGAGAACCAGAACGCCGAAAGCGACGGCCATGCAGATTCCAAGCCAGCCCCAGCGCATGGTTCCGCGCACCGAGGTCAGCATCCCCACCTTCTGGAAGTTCATGATGCGTGTGGCCCAGAACAGTGAGGGGATCATGAGGATCAGCGAGAGCATGGTGAACGCAAACGTCAGCGGATCGCTCATGTCCATGCTTTCCAGCGCCCCAAGCGACTCTTCCATGGAGCTTTCCAGCGAGGTGCTGCCGAGGGTGGCAATGAGCAAGGCGAGCATCAGCAGGAACGTCATGCCGATGTATAGCCCGAGCGCGATCAGGCCGACCACCACTGGTTTCCACCAGCGGTACACGGGGTACGTCCTTGAGAGCCGGTGGTAAGGCAGAGGTTCTGCCGGCGGAAGCTCGGCCGGCTGATACACGGGGTACATGTTGCCGGGGTGCGGTGCGCCTCCGGGCGGAACCGGGAACTCGGGATAGCTGCTCATACGACCATTCTTTACCAAGGGCGCATCTTAATCGTGTACCCAAAGGAGGATCTTTGCACCTGATCAGTCGGGAAATCGGTTGGTCCTTTTGGCCGATGCCCCGGGACGTGCGCCGTCGGTAGCATTGGATAAATGACCACTGACATCGTTGCCTATCCACGGCCCTCAGCACTGCGGACCATTTGGGAACATTCGTGGCGGTTGATCGTGGGAATCACTTCCGGTGTCGTCGGCTTTTTTCTGGTCTACGAGTCGTATTTCGCGGACCCGACCAACTACGTAATCCACATGGATCTGCTGATTCTGCTCGATGTGGTCTGTGGCATCGCGACAATCCTGCTCTACCCTTTGCGACACCGCTACCCGTTGCCGGTGGTTGTGGCAATCGTCGTTCTATCTACATTCTCGGTCTTGTCCGCAGGGGTTTGCGCGATGGCCGTCATCTCTCTGGCCACGCGACGCAAACCATACGAGATCGCCGGAATCTCGCTTCTCCTCGCGGTCTGTTCGATTGCGGGCGACAAATTGTTGCCGGGACCTGAACCCATCGCGTGGTGGGAGGCTCTGGTCTACAACGGTCTCTTCATTGGCGTCATAGTGCTCACCGGGCTCTACATCGGAGGCCGTCGGCAGTTGTTTCAGAGCCTGCGCGACCAGGCCCGGAGCGCCGAACGTGAGAATCAGGCGCACATCCATACGGCCCGGGCGGATGAGCGAACCCGGATCGCACGGGAAATGCATGATGTCTTGGCACACAGGCTCTCGCTGGTTGCCTTGCACGCCGGTGCCTTGGAGTACCGGACCGACCTTTCGCGCGAAGCCACCCGCGGGACCGCAACGGTGATCAGGGAGAACACTCACCTGGCATTGGGCGAATTGCGCGAGGTGCTGGGCATGCTGCGCGACCCCAACACGTTGTTTGTCGATGAGGATGCCAGGCCGCAGCCGACGTTGGGGCAGCTTCGGGAGCTGTTGGAACAGGGCCGTTCCGTAGGTACTGAGGTGGTCCTGTCCATGAGCCCCGGGTTCGAGGAGCGCATGGCGCTGCTGCCGGAATCCACGAGTCGACACCTCTACCGAGTCATCCAGGAAGCGCTGACCAATGCCCTGCGGCACGCCCCGGGCGCCGAGGTCGAGTTGTGTCTGGCGGGAAAGCCCGGGCGGAAGGTCCACGTTCAACTGAGCAACCACGTTCCCTTGCCCGCGACCGGGGAGCTGCAGACTTCGATGCCGTGTTCCGGACTGGGCCTGACGGGGCTGCAGGAACGCGTGCGACTGGCAGGCGGCGACCTTGTCGTCGAGCGTCAGGACAATGGAAAGTTTGTGTTGAAGGCATGGATGCCATGGCAGAAGTAATGCGGCGCATCAGGGTGCTGCTGGTCGACGACGAAAACCTGGTGCGCGTGGGGCTGCGGATGATCTTGGAGGGCGACCCGGGGATCGAAATCGTGGGGGAGTGCTCCGACGGGATGGAGGCCCTTTCCGCGGTCAGGATTCTCAACCCGGACTTGGTCCTCATGGATATCCGCATGCCGCGGATGGATGGGATCAGCGCCAGCCAGCGGCTCCTCGAACATCGCCCGGACCTCAAGATCCTGGTGCTCACCACCTTCGACGTCGACGAAATGGTGTTCACCGCGCTCAAGATGGGGGTGAGCGGGTTCCTGCTCAAGGACACGGTGCCCACCGAATTGGTCAGTGCGATCCATGCGGTGGCCGGTGGACGCACCATGCTCTCCGAATCCGTGACCCGCACACTGATCGACGCCGCAAGTCCAACCCCGCCGAACGCCCGACGGCTCGGTGCCCTGGAAAAACTGGGCCAGCTGACCGAGCGCGAACGCGAAATCGCCACCGCAATCGCACGGGGGCTGTCGAACTCCGAGATCGCCGAGCAGCTCTTCATCAGCCTGTCCACGGTCAAGACTCACATCGGCAGGGTGTTGGAGAAGCTGGATGCGGAGAACCGCGTGCAGGTGGCCATCTGCGTGTATGAATCGGAAACGACCTAGTGCGGGACGGCAGTGGCAGGACCGCAGGATCCTCCCATCTTGGGCTGTGTGATCCTGGTTCAGAGGCCGAAGGGCTTCCTCAAATAAGGCGCCATTCCAACAACTCCCACACAAGTGAGGCGCTTCCGCGCCACATGGCAGAATGCGCCTTTCTTACGGGTGCAAAACTACTCGCGTGCCGGTTCCGTGATGATCTTTTCCCCGGGGCATACGTAGCAGTCCGCCACGCGTCGTTCGCCGGTCACCATATTTTCGCCCCCCGTTGGGTGGCCCATAGTCTTCCGCCATGGGCCACCCAACGGGCAAACACTATTCGTCATCGGCGAACCGGTGTACCGACGTTGCCGGGGGTACCCTGCGCTGGCGCTGTTCCAAGTCCATGACCTGGTGGTCCTGGAAGCCGGCATCGTGATCACGTCAACCGACCAGCGGCAACGCGAAGAAACCTCAGGAGCCCAGCCAGCCCCTATGATCTCGACTTTCGTGTTCAGTACAGATTCACTTTTGGTTCTTCCAGGTGACCCGAGTCGGAATTGGACCGTTGATGGACTCGGCGACCCAGCATCGCATAGCTGGCAGCGCTGGTCAGTCCTCCGGCGAGCCAGGAGAAGTCCCACCCGCCAAGCGCCGTAGCTATCGGGCCCTGCATCTGCGGCACCATTCCGTACATGAACAGCCATGTAGCGACAACGCCGAGCAGGAGGGACGTAATTCCGGCCCAATTCACGACAGGAAGTTTGTGATCATCGGGAGCCGCGAACAGGCGGTCTGTGCGACGCGGCCACTTCCTTTCCAGCCAAAAGAAGTGAACCAGCATGATGCCGCTCCAAGCGGCCACCCATCCGACGAGGCCGATGAGCCAAGAGTCAAGCACTGATGCAAAGTCATCCTGGAAGATAAAGAAGATCACGGCCATAAACGAGAGGACCCCAACGAAGAGGTTAAGTTTTCGTCGGCTGATTGCGATGTCCAGAGCCTGGGTAGTTACTGAAAAGCTGTAAATGTTGAGGATGTTGGTAGCGATCGGGCCATGCAGAACCATGAAGAGCACGGGGAGAGCCAGCGCTCCAAAGTTTTGGACGATGAGCTTGCCCGGATCGATCTGACCGCTATTGGTTGCCAAGCTTGCACCGAGGATACCTAGCCAGACAACCGGGATGAACTGACCTAGCACCGAGGCAATGTACAGCTTGCGTTTGGGTACCGAGGTGCTGACAAACCGTGAGTAGTCTGAGGCGTAGGTGAACCAAGTAATTCCCCAGCCGATGCCGATGGCGGTCATGACGGCGCTCATCGCTGCTACCCGGTCGGCTCCTTCGAGGATTTGCCCCGGGGGACCCGCATATGACCAATCGATATCCAGGCCGAACCACGCCACAGCCGACATGACAGCAAGAATGACGAGAGTGGGTGGCACGGTCCAGCGCTCAAAGGTCGCGATTGCCTTGTAGCCAAACCATGCAATTGCCACTTGGGTGGCCATGATGGCGGCGGCGACACAAATTTTCCAGGCGTGGTTTTCCGCGTCTGGATCAACCCATCCAAGCGTGCCGAAAAGGGCCATCACGAGATCCAAAATGACCCACGTGTTCACCGCACACCACCCAATGACCAACAGGGCTTGCATTCCTGCAGGAATGTAGTTTCCGCGGCGCCCGAACGCGGCCCGGGACTGCACCATGGCCGTTGCGCCGGTTTGCTGACCGAGCAAGGCAAAACACCCGAACAGCAGCATGCCGATCAGGTTCCCCAAAACGAGAACGAAGACGGTGTCACCGAGCCCAAGGCCCAGATGAATGCCGAACGCCCCCAGTACCCAGTTGATTGGCGCCAAGTTGGCGCCGGCCCAGATCCAGAATTGACCCGACACTTTTTGAGTACGCGCCGATTCTGGAATCGGTTGAAGAGACGCTTCATAGTCTCCGGAATGGACTTCGTTGCCGGAGCTGACGTGCTGATGTGCGGTCACAGTGGGAATCCTCCAGTTGCTTGCCGTTTTTCGTGGTGGTCTCTTAATCGGGGTGTATGCCGACTTGGTGGGACAGGAAAACCCCGGAGGGTCGAACCCGGAGATGGTGAGGCTAGGAAGCCAGGGCTTTGCGGAATCATGTCCGTGGGGTGACGTCAACAAGATGGATTGTTGATCTCATTTGAGTGTTTTCGCTGACCGGGAGGTAAGTACCCCAATCATTCGTGACCCACATCATTGTGAATAGCCGCAAAATGACTACAAAGGACCTCGTCGCCTATACAAATGTCCATGGCTCGGGCAGAGTCGCATGCGTGATTCATGAAACTTGTTGATGGAATTTCCATGCGCCATTTGGGCGGGGTTATGGCATGGAAGCGTGGTCCGGGCGTTGAGGCTTGTGTCGGTCTCCTCGTACTTCTTTGCATAACTGCTGTCTTGCGGCCGCGGGCTATTCTCCGGCAGATGCGCCTTGGGGGCACCGCTTAGGGGTTTACCCGTACGCCAAAAGATTGACGATTCGCTCATCCAAGATCATCCGCTGGGGCGGTGACGGGGAAGCGAATCCTCCGTAGCGTTGAAGCCATGATCAGAGCTGAAGCATTGGCGAAAGCCTACGGCACCAAACAAGCGGTCGACGGTGTTTCCTTCACCGTCCAACCCGGCAAGGTCACGGGCTTCCTTGGCCCGAACGGCGCCGGAAAATCCACCACCATGCGCATGATCGTCGGACTGGATCGGCCAACGGCCGGCACGGTCACGGTCAACGGACGCAAGTACGCCGAGCACTCGGCGCCGCTGCGCGAGGTGGGCGCCCTCCTGGAAGCCAAGTCCGTCCACAAGTCCCGCAGCGCCCGCACCCACCTGCGGGCCCTGGCGGCAACACACTCGATACCCAACTCCCGGGTCGACGAGGTCATCGAACTGACAGGTCTTGGCGCGGTCGCCAGGAAGAAGGTCGGCGGATTCTCCCTCGGCATGGGTCAGCGACTGGGCATCGCCGTGGCGCTGCTGGGGGATCCGCAAACGCTGATCCTCGACGAGCCGGTCAACGGGCTGGACCCGGAGGGCGTGCAGTGGGTGCGCAACCTGGCGCGGCACCAGGCCGCCCAGGGCAAGACAGTGTTCATCTCCTCCCACCTGATGAGTGAAATGGCGCTGACCGCCGACCACTTGATCGTGATCGGGCGCGGCCGCATCATTGCGGATGCACCGATCGAGCAGATCATCGAGGGGCGGAGCCTGCCCACCAGCAGGGTCAAGACCGACCACGTCGATTCCCTCATGAACGCGCTGGCCGCCGAGCACGTCCAGTTGACCCGCGTGGATGCCGAGACCGTCCAGGTGGTGGGGCTGGATTCCAGGATGATTGCCCGGCGCGCACTGGACCACCAGATCCTGCTCCATGAATTGACCCCGATCCAGCAGTCGCTGGAGGACGCCTACATGTCGCTGACCCAAGACGAAGTCGAATACCACTCCCATTTGGGAAACGAACTGGCAGCAAGCGCCAACGGAAAGCAGGGCCTGAAATGAGCACCGAAGCCATGACCCGACCCCGGTCGTCGGTTCCCGGAGCCGCGGGAAACGGGAAGCTGACCTTCGCCGGCGTGCTGCGCGGCGAATTCATCAAGTTCACGTCCCTGCCCTCCACCCTGGTCCTGGTTCTTTCCACGATCGTGGTCATGGTGGGCTTTGCCGCCCTGAGCACCTGGGGCATTGGAGCGACCCTGGGCGCGATGAACTCTTCGCCGGAAATGGCAGCCCAGATGGGCGACATCAACGAGCTGACCGCATCGTTGCCCGCCAGCGGCATCACCTTCGCCCAGTTGATCATCGGAGCGCTGGCCGTCATGGTCATGAGCTCCGAGTTCGCGACGGGCTCCGCCCGCTCGACCTTCGTTGCGGTCCCCACGCGCCAGCCCGTTTTTTGGGCCAAGGTCCTGATGACGACACTTGTCTCCGCAGCGGTAGCCCTGGTATCGATCCTTTTGGGATACGCGGTTTCCAAGCCGATCGCGGAAAAGTACAATATGCCGCTCGAGTTCGCTTCCGACACCTTCCAGCGCAACCTGTGGTTCGGTGTGGTGTACGTGGTCATGGTGGCCCTGATCGGCCTGTCCCTTGGTACGTTGATGCGCAACTCGGCCGGCGGCATCGTGGTGTTGGCAGCGATCTTCTTCGTGCTGCCGATCGCCACGAACATCCTGCAGGGTTTCGTGGACTGGGTGGCCGACGCCGTCCGTTTCCTGCCCGACCGCGCAGCAAGCGCACTCATGCAGGCTCCCGGCGGCGAGGACATGCTCGAAACCTGGCAGTCCGGCCTGGTGGTCGCGGCATGGATCATCATCCCGCTGGCGGCCGCCGCGTTGGTGCTTCAGCGCCGCGATATCTAGATTCGGGGCAAGCACTGGATAGGCTCGGAGCATGAGCGAAAACCTGTCGAAGGAGGCCGCCGGAACCCCGGAGGTCTCCTTCGACGAGCTTTCGGCCCAACGCGTGGGACGCCTTCGTTCCCTGATGCGCCGCAAGCCACGCGGGGTCGACGCGGCAGTGGTGCTGCTGTACTTCCTGCTGTCGTTGCCGAGCATCATCGACTCGGCACTGAGCGCCCACTGGCCGACCGTGGCGCTGCTGGTCGTGACCGGGTTCGTGCTGTACTTCAGGCGCCGCTGGCCCATGGCCATCCTGATCCTGGTGGCGGTGACCGACAGCGCCGCAACGCTCCTGGATTCCTCCTACCTGGGCAGCAGCACCGGCCTGTGGATCGCGCTCTACACGGCCTCCACGCAATACGCCGCCAGGCGCATGTTCATCCTCACCATCCTGATCAGCGCGCTGCAGGGCCTGATCTTCGTGGTGATCGGCATCCCCGGCATGTTCACCGATTCCCCCGAGGACCAACAATTCCTGGCCGATGTCGGCGGCCGGGCCGTGCTGACAATCATCGGCGTGGCCTTCCTGGTCGGTTCCAACGTGGTGTTCGTGGCGATCGGTTCGGCGGTGCGAAACCACAGGTTGCACGAGGCCGAACTGAACAACTGGGCGGTGCGCGTGCAGACCCTCGCCCAGGTGCGCGAACGCAACAGGATCGCCCGCGAGATGCACGACGTCGTGGCCCACTCGCTCTCCGTGATGATCGCCCTTTCCGACGGCGCATCCGTGGTGCTCAAGCGCGACCCGCAACGGGCCGGCGAGGTGCTTGCCGAACTCTCCGCCACCGGACGGCACGCGCTGGCGGACATGCGCCGGGTCATCGGCGTGCTGCGCACCGGCGACGATGCCTCGCTTGAACCCCAGCCGGCCGTGGACTCCATGGAAAAGATGCTGGAGGGGTTCACGGTGGCCGGCCTGCCCCTGCGCTTCACCCAATCCGGCCCTCCGCTTCCCAAGGACGCGACCTTCCAGCTGACCGTCTACCGGATCATCCAGGAATCCCTCACCAACGTGCTGCGCTACGGCCGCAACGTCACGCGGGTCGGCGTGCTGGTCGAACGCAATGGCGACGAGGTGTCCATCCGGGTCAACGACGACGGGACCCAGCAGGGCGGCAGGCGCGAGGCCGTCGGCTCCGCCCAGGGCATCCGCGGCATGGGCGAGCGCGCGGCGCTCTTTGACGGCACGCTGACCGCCGGCCCGTCCACGGAAGGCGGCTGGGGCGTTGTCGCCACCCTGAAACTCCCGCATCCGGCAGCCGGCGCGAATACGGCTGCCGTCACCACCCCGACCACCGAAACCAGGACCGAATCATGAATCCAGAAGAAACCACGCAAAAACCCCGGATCGGCGTGCTGCTGGTCGATGACCAGCCACTGCTGCGCATGGGGTTCCGGCTCATCCTCGAGGGCGAGGAAGACCTTGAGGTGCTCGGCGAGGCCTCCGACGGTGCCGAGGGCGTGAAGATGGCGCTGGAGCTGAAACCCGACGTGGTGCTCATGGACGTGCGCATGCCGAACATGGACGGCATCGAGGCGACCAAGCGCATCGCCGAACAGCTTTGCGGCACCAAGGTCATCATCCTGACCACGTTCGATCTGGACGAATACGCGTTCTCCGGGCTGCAGGCGGGCGCCTCCGCGTTCCTGCTCAAGGACGTCGCCCCGGAGGAGCTGGTCAACGCCGTGCGCCTTGTGGCCAGCGGCGACGCGGTCGTCGCACCACGGGTCACCGCCAGGCTGCTGGAAACCTACGTGCGCTCGGCGTCCCCGGCCCGCGGCGCGGCCCCCGCGCCGGAACGCGACCCACTGCTCGAGGACCTGACCCCGCGCGAGCTGGAGGTGCTCGGAGCCATGTCCGAGGGGCTCTCCAACGCCGAAATCGCGCACCGGTTTTTCCTCTCGGAGGCAACCGTCAAGACGCATGTGCGAAGGATCCTGACCAAGCTGCACCTGCGCGACCGCGTCCAGGCCGTCGTCTACGCCTATGAGACGGGCCTTGTCATCCCCAGCCAGGGACTGGACTACTAGGCCGCCAATGAACAGCGAATTGTTGCGCAGCCCGTGGCTGCTGCTGGCCGTGGTGTTGCTGGTCGCGGGGGCCTTCCTGCTTTCGGTGTTCGGCTGGCCGCTCGCCGGGTGGGCTAGCATCGTTCTTGGAGTGTTTTCACTGGTGACAGCGGTTCTTCGCACCCGCATCTAGCGGCCGGCCGCTGTTCCCGGCGGCTCCGCGAATCTTGATACCAACGGCCTTTCGGGCCCAACGACACAAGGAAACGCCCCCATGCCCAGTGCAGCAGCACTTGACCACGTCAACGACCTCGCTACCTTTGTGGCGGCCTCTCCCTCCAGTTTCCACGCGGCGGCAGAATCGGCCCGTCGCCTGGCCGAGGCCGGCTTCACCGGACTCGATGAGCGCGCATCCTGGGATCTGGGGGCCGGCAAGTACTTTGTGGTCCGCGACGGGGCGATCATCGCCTGGGTGCAGCCCGAATCGGCAACCGCAACCACCGGCTTCCACATCCTGGGCTCACACACCGACTCGCCCTCCTTCAAGCTCAAGCCCAAGCCGACCACCGGTGCGTACGGCTGGCTGCAGGCAGGGGTCGAGGTCTACGGCGGCCCGCTGCTGAACTCCTGGCTGGACCGCGAACTGCTGCTCGCCGGGCGCCTGGCCATGGCCGACGGCAGCACCGTGCTGGCCCGCACCGCACCGATGCTGCGCTTCCCGCAGCTCGCCATCCACCTGGACCGCGCTGTCAACGACGGGCTGACCCTGGACAAGCAGGTCCACATGAACCCGGTGTGGGGCATCGGCAACCCGGACGAGGCCGACGTGCTGGCCGTGCTGGCGGAATCCGCCGGCGTCGACGCGGCACAGGTCGGCGGCTACGACGTGGTCATCGCCGACGCGCAGCGCGGCGAGGTCTTTGGCGGTTCCAACGAATTCTTCGCCAGCGGGCGGCTGGACAACCTTTCCTCGGTGCATGCCTCGCTGGTTGCCATGATCGAGCACGCCGCAACCGGCAGCGGCGACCACATTGCCCTCTTTGCGGCCTTCGACCACGAGGAAATCGGCTCCGCCTCCCGCTCGGGCGCCTGCGGCCCGTTCCTGCAGGACGTGCTCGAGCGCATCGGCCACGGACTGGGTGCCAACACCGAGGACCGCAACCGCGCCTATGCCGATTCATTCTGCCTCTCGGCCGACGCCGGGCACTCGGTGCACCCCAACTACGCGGGCCGCCATGATCCGGCAAACCGCCCGCTGCTGGGGCAGGGCCCGCTGCTGAAGATCAACGCCAACCAGCGTTACGCCACCGACGCCGTGGGGGCCGCACTCTTCGCGACGCTCTGCAAGCAGGCAGGGGTTCCGTACCAGGAGTTCGTGTCCAACAACCAGATGCCCTGCGGCTCCACCATCGGCCCGCTGACGGCCACCCGCTTGGGTATCCGCACCGTTGATGTGGGCATCCCGCTATTGTCGATGCACTCGGCCCGCGAGCTGTGCGGCGTCGAGGATCCCTTGCGCCTGGCCAAGGTTGCGGGCGGCTTCTTCTCGGCCTAGTACCGCGTGGCCCTCCGGTGCCAGACAACACGGCGCCGGAGGGCCACATGAAACCCCGACATTTCCCGGTCCCAGGTGGCCGTGCTGGTCGGGATTTCGCAGTACACGCCGGGCCCTGGAACAGGGCCCGGCAAGCCGCAGGGGAATCCAGGTCTGCGGTCAGCCGATGCCGAGGAGCAGAACCATAGGGCGGCTTCCATCCCGAAGATAGGCTGGGCATTTTCGAGATGGCGAAACCCGCACTCGATAGCGCTCCGTCTCGGAACTGTCACGTTCGAAGTTCTCAAGATGGTGCGTCGCGTGAATTGCCGACTCTCCGGACTTCGGCAGCACGAGTTGCTCATTGGTTCGGGAGGGCTACTGGTCGCCGCCGGCCATGTGTGAGCCGAGTCAGTGGTTCTCAAGGTCGCGAAATCGCCTGGCCGCGCATCGAATGGCCTTGAGGGCGCTATGACGAACGCGGCAGGTTGTGCTTTCAGGCAGCCGCCACAGGCCTGGTTGCTGCGCCGACGGTTCGTTGCCGTTCCAGATCCCATGCGAACCGACACCGGGTTGCCGCAGTGTTCCTTGGCGCAGGCCGCGATCCTGCGGCGGGTCACCGGCAACGGAAGACCCGTTTTCGCCCTTGGTGCTTCTTGCTGTCCGAGGCACGGTGCGCCGTGGACACACCATGCCTGCCATCGATTTTTTCGTGGTCCTGAGCTGGCGGCACCATGCGGTGAACGCGGAGGTTTCCATCCGGAGGACAACTTGCGCCGCGTGTCTGCGAGAAAATGCGAACACTTGCATCCCGGACAGGTCGAGGATTGCAACGCGCCGATTGCACCGAAGCCCTTCCCGAATACGCACCTTTCCCGACCCGAAGAGGACGCCGAGTGTGTACCGGGGCGCAGTTACCAGAGTGGATGCGCATTGCCCTGTGAAACAGTTCACTGTCTAGTTTTTTATGATCATTTTTCGACTGGAAACCATTCGGAATGCCCCTGAACAAATATCAGGCGTCGCGGCGCTCTGCATCGCCAGGCGATGCCACGGAAGGCCCTTTTGGCCAACCCACGCAGAGGTTGCTCGCGCCCCACGAAACCGGGCCCAGGGGCATCCGGGGCTAAGTCTGTCGATTGTGACCCGAAGATGACGCGGAAATTCTCCGGGCAATCGGAGGGTGAATCGGAGGGTGAATCGGAGGGTGAATTGCTCCGGCCGTTGCGGTAACTCAGCGGAAAGTGGCTCTGTTTGAACCTCGGGGCCACTTCGCAGAAAAACCCAAAATAACCTTGAAAATTCAAGCATTTGAGCGCCATCGAATTGATAAATACTTGTCCGTGGATTAAAAACAGTTCAACGCACGGTTATCGATTGTTGAACAATTCTTCATATTGTTAATAATTTGTTTGCCGGAAGCTCTTGGCCTCTTCAGCAGTTTTTGCCAAAGCGTTGATCGCTTGAGTTACAGTGTGTTGTACCGGGGGAATTTGAAAAATATTCAAGAAAAATCAAGTTCTTTGGTACCTCGAAATCATTAAAAATGAGTGTCTAAAACTCGGAGCGGTTCATTGTGTTGGGGCCTGATCGCTAATCCTTTCAGGACACATCCGCTCATCTTTTTTTGTTCGAAATCCTTTTTAACTCGATGGAGTATCTCTTGAACTACAGCACGCCCAAGCGTAATAAGGCAGTACTGGCCGTAGCATCGTTTGCCACTCTGGCATCGCTTGCCCTGACGGGTTGCACTTCTGCTTCCAGTCCGGCCGCAGGATCGGCGACTGCGCCGACGGCGCACAACATCCAGCTGGCGGGATACTCAACCCCGACGAACACCGCGATCACTGCAGCGCAGGCCAAGGCCGCACAGCACAAGGCCGCAGCAGTCAAGGCTGCAGCCGCAAACACTGCATCCGATGCTGCAGCGAAGGCCAAGGTCTCCGCAGACAAGAAAGCTGCTGAAGCCAAGTCCGCGGCCGAAAAAGCCGACAAGGCAGAAGCCTCCGCTAAGTCGAAGCTGAAGAAGGCCGAGGCCGCAGCTAAGAAGGCTTCGGCCAAGGCCAAGGTTGCAGCCCAGAAGGCTGTCAAGGCCGCCAAGGCCGCCGCATCCAAGGCCGCCGCTGCATCCAAGGCCGCAGATGCGAAAGCCGCTGCCGCCAAGGCCGCCGCAGTGAAGGCTGCAGCTGCCAAGACTGCCGCAGACAAGGCAACCGCAGCAGCGAAGGCCGCCGCAGAGAAGGTTGCGGCAGAGGCAGAGACCGCAGCAGCAAAGGCTGCAACCGCAAAGGCAGCCGAGGATAAGGCTGCCGCCGCTAAGGCCACCGCCGAGGCCAAGGCCGCTGTCGCCCAGGCTGCCGTCGACAAGGCCGCCGCCGCGAAGACCGCCGCCGAGGCCAAGGTCGCCGCCGACAAGGCTGTCGCCGCGAAAGCTGCCGCCGACAAGGCCGCCGCCGAGGCCGACGTGCTCGCCGCGAAGGCTGCCGCAGACAAGGCCGCTTCCGACGCCCAGATCGCCGAGGCCCAGGCCGCCGCTGACAAGGCCGCCGCTGACAAGGCTGCCGCTGACAAGGCCGTCGCCGATGCCAAGGCTGCCTCAGACAAGGCTGCCCAGGATCTTGCCGATGCTGAGCAGACCAAGAAGGACGCTGCCGACTACCGCAAGGCTGTGACTGACCTCTTCAAGGCCGAGACGGCCGTCACCGACGCCAAGATCGCCAGCGCAGGTGCGGCACTGACCGTCACCGCAATGAAAACTGCCTTCGACGACGCCGTAGCGAACGCCGCGCCTGCCCAGTTGGCCAAGGACAACGCCGATGGCCTCGTAGCCGCCGCGCAGGGCCCATACGACACCGCCGTCGCAGCCCACAAGGCCGCCAAGGATGCCCTCACGGTCGCAGAGACTAACCTTTCCGATGCCAACACCCTGGTCGACAACCTGACGGCCAACATCGTTGCCAAGAAGGCTGCGATCGTGACGCTCAAGGGTGAGACGGCAGGCCTCACGACCACCGCCAACACCGAATTGGGCAAGTGGAACACCGCCAACACCGCTCTGAATAACGCCAACGGCATCCTGGCCGACGCGCAGGATGAGTACGACGAAGCCGTTGATGCCCAGGTAGTGGCCGACCAGGCAGTGGCCGCCGCCGAGGCCGCATTGCTAGCTGCCGCAGCGACGCCGGAAGAACTCAAGGCAGTCACCGACGCGAAGGCCGCCCTCGACGCCGCCAAGACTGTCTCGGACGCTTCGAACAGCGCCCTTGCGAAGGCAACCGACGACCTGAACAAGGCCAAGGCAACGGTTACCGACTTGACCGCTGACAAGGCCGCCAAGCAGACCCAGGTCGACAACGCGGAGGCCGTCGTCACCACTACCGCGAATGCCCTTGCCGCAGCCAAGACTGCAGTTGTCGACGCTGACGCGCTTGTTGAAACCAAACTCGGTGCGAAGGCCGCCGCTTCGACGATCAAGGATCAGAAGCAGGCCGACCTCAGCGCCGCGGAAACCGCACTAGCGGCCGACCCCCTTAACCCGGCCCTCGTTACGGCCAGGGACGCTGCCTTGGCAGAGCTGACCACGGCCAACAACAACCTGACCACGGCAACTACCGAGCACGGCACCGCTGTGACGGCTGCTGCCGATGCGCGCACGGACGTCACCACCAAGCAGACCGCCGCAAACGATGCGGTGGCCATCGAGGCCACGCGTGAAAGCGAGTTGGCCGCACTGGCGACCAAGTTGATCGACGCCCAGGCATTGGTTCCGGCTCTGGAGACCGCAAACCAGGCTGCGACCGCCAAGGCGACCGCCGACGCGGTGTCCCTCTCCAAGGCCACCACCACCCACAACGCGGCTGTCGCCGCGGCCGATGTCGACCCTGCATTGGTGAACGCTGTTGCCGCTGCAAAGACTGCGGCTGGCAATGCAAAGACCAACGTCGATGAGCTGGCCATTGAGCTCGACGACGCCAAGGATGAGGCCGAGGTTGCCGACGACGTAGCCAAGGCCGCAGTGGTCAAGCGCGACGAGGCCAAGGCCGCACTGGACGCCAACACGGCTGCCATCCAGACTGCTGAAGCCGTAGTTGCTAGCGACGAAGCAGCCAAGGCTGGCGTCGTGGCAAGCCTCCCGGGTCTGGCAAACGCCATTGTCCCGCTGGCTGCTACCGAGCAGAGCACGCTGGCTACCAAGAATGCCAAGGATGGGGAACTGCAGGTCGCAAAGTTCATCCAGACCGGGGCCGCAACCACCTTGGCACCGCTCGCCGCACTTAGCACCGCAGCCCAGAATGCACACGCAGACGCAGTTGCAGCAGCCGGAGTGGCTACCGCTGCTGTGGCCACGGCGGAAACTGCTCTGATCGCTGCCGACAACCTGGTGGACGATCTGGCAGACAAGCTGGGCCTCTAGCAACACCGGTTTTATCCACGGAAGCGCCCCTGGCACATTGGCCCGGGGCGCTTCTGCCTGTTCCCGTCGCGTTGCGGACAGCGGGACCACCCAAGGTATAGCAGCGCCCCTTTGCTCCTCGGGCGCGACCGTCCGGCGATGCCGGGACGACCTCTCTTGACAGCATTAAGGTCTCATCCGGAGTCTGCACGCCGTATATAGGGGAGCGGGACCAAGCCTCCGGCCGGGCAGTGGCAGGCACCCGCCTGCAGCTCCCGGCCTGGACGCTTTACCCGCTGTTCATCCCGGCGTGCTTTGCTCGCGGTATGACCGCCGAACCGAAGCTTCCGCGCCGAGTCCTGCCAGAGGTCCAGGCGCTGCGCGCCGTCGCGGTGTTGCTCGTGGCGGGCTACCATTTCGCCCCGCAACTGGTCCCCGGCGGATTCATCGGGGTCGACGTGTTCTTTGCGATCTCCGGGTTTCTGATCACCGGGCACCTGCTGCGCGAGGTTCGCACGTCCGGCCGCATCGACCTGCCGGGGTTCTGGGCCGCGCGGGTGCGCAGGATCCTGCCCGCCGCGGTTGCGGTGATCATTGCGGTGCTGGGAGCAACTCTGGCCTTTCTGCCCGCCACGCAGTGGAAAGCCGTGGGGACTGCGGCCCTGGCCGCCGTCTTTTCGGTGGAAAACTGGGTGCTGGCCGCCGCCTCCGTGGACTACCTTGCGGCCGACACCGAACCCACGGCGCTACACCATTTCTGGTCCCTCGGGGTCGAAGAACAGTTCTACCTGGCCTGGCCGCTGCTGGTGTTGCTGGCCGTGTGGCTGGGCAGGTTGTGGGTGCGACTGCGGTTGGGCTCCCTGGCCCGGGAGCGCGCGGGCCGCGAGGATACCGCCGGAGGGTTGCCACGCATCGCGCTCCTGCTGGTCTTCGGTGCGGTCATCGTCGCCTCGCTGGCATACTCGATGGTGTTGGTGGGCTCAGGGAATCCGGCCGCCTATTTCGTCACCCCGGCCCGTGTCTGGGAACTGGCCGCCGGCGGCCTGCTGGCACTGCTGCTCGCCCCGTCCGGACCTGGTCTTGAACGAGGCAACGGCCGCTGGTTCCATGCTGCCGGAGCCCGCACCGCGCTAGCCTGGAGCGGTTTTGCCGCCATCGCGGCGGCGGCCTTTGGCTTTGGTTCGGCCACGCCCTTCCCGGGTCTGTCCGCGGCGCTGCCGGTGGCCGGAACCCTGGCGGTGGTCATGGCCGGGGAGACCCGAGGCCCGTTCGCCCCGCAAAAGATCCTCGAACTTCCCCCGGTGCAATGGGTGGGCAACGTGTCCTACTCGCTGTACCTGTGGCACTGGCCGGTGCTCATCTTCTTCCTCCACTTCTCCGGCAGCGAGCCGGGCCCGGCCCAGGGGATCGGGTTGCTGGCCCTGTCGTTGCTGCTCGCCGGGGCCAGCCACCGCTGGATCGAAACCCCGGTGCGTTCCCTGGCGCCGCTGGCTTCCTCAAAGTGGCGGACCCTGGGCATCGGGGTGATCGTGGTCGGACTGGTCGCGGCGATGTCACTGGCCCCCGGGCCCCTGGCCCAACGTGACACCGTCGCGCAGGAAGGTACGGCCGCCACCCTGCTCGCCGCACCTCCGCCCGGGTTCGGTGCCGCCTCGGTGCCCGCCGGCGCGCCGCCCTACCTGCGGGGCGTGAAGCAGATCGTCCCGGTCCCCGCCGACGCCGAGCATGACCTGCCGCACCTGGGCGAGTGCGTCCAAAAACCGCGTTCCCGGGTCACCCTTGAATGCACCACGGGTGCGGCGGACGGGTCCCTGACCATTGCCCTGGTGGGCGACTCGCACGCTACGCATTGGTACCGGGCGCTGGAGGCCACCGCCAAGGAACACGGCTGGACGCTGTTGACCTATCTGAAGAATTCCTGCCCGTTCACCGCCGCCGAGCGCACCGCCGAGAAGAACGGCAGCATTTCGTGCCACCAGGCCAACGAGGACACCTTGAAGCGGATCGTCTCCCGTGGAATCGTGGATGCGGTGGTGACCAGCCACTGGGCCGGGTCCGTCTTCGAAAAGGGTGCCGCCGAGGGTTTCGCCGACTACTGGGGCCAGCTTGAGGATGCTGGCATCAAGGTCTACCCGATTATCGACACCCCGCGCCCCGGGACGAAGTCCTATGCACGGGACTGCGTGGCGTTGCACCCGGAGGAACTGGAATCCTGCGGTGCCCCGGCGTCCAAGGCCTTCGAAGCCAACGACTCCACCCTCGCCGCGGCCGAACGCGAGCCGCGGGTCGGCGTACTGGATTTCTCCGACCAGTTCTGTGTCCGCGGATTCTGCCCGGCCGTGATCGGGAACGTGTTGGTGTACCGGGACGGGCACCACGTCTCCGACACCTACATGCGCACCCTTGCCCCGGTTTTCGGCATCCGGATCGAGGCGATGCTGCATGCCGACGGGCTGAACGACGACGTGCGGTGACCCGTGTGCTGGACAACGCGCGGGTGACGCATGCAACCCGGCGAAGTCTTGGCCGGCATGGTTTTTCCGTTAGACTGGATGAGGCTGTTTCTGTCGTGCCTGGCAATCGGGCATCGACGACAGCAAATGCAAAGAACCTCCTGTTGCGGAAATGCCGTGACCGTTTAGCCCAAAGGAGGTGGGTTCACATGCGTGCTTATGAATTGATGGTGCTGATCGACCCCGAGGTCGACGAGCGAACCGTTGAACCGACCCTCGGTAAGTTCCTGGACGTTGTCCGTAACGATGGTGGAACCATCGAGAACGTTGACATCTGGGGCCGTCGCCGCCTTGCCTACGACATTCAGAAGAAGTCGGAAGCCATCTACGCGGTAGTTAACTTCACCGCCACCCCCGCTACTTCCGCGGAACTTGATCGCCAGTTGAGCCTCAATGAGACCATCATGCGCACCAAGATCACCCGTCCGGAAGAGGCAAAGGTCGTTGCAGAGTAATTCTGCTTTTCGATCTTCGTAGAACAACACCTTTAGGAGGCTCCAATGGCAGGCGAGACCGTCATTACGGTAATCGGCAATTTGACCGGTGACCCAGAACTACGTTTCACCCCGTCAGGGTCGGCAGTCGCGAACTTCACGATCGCTTCGACCCCGCGAACCTTCGATCGCCAGTCCAATGAGTGGAAGGACGGCGACACGCTGTTCCTCCGCGCATCGGTGTGGCGTGAGGCTGCCGAAAACGTCGCTGAGACGTTGACCAAGGGCACTCGTGTCATTGCTCAGGGCCGCCTCAAGTCGCGTTCTTACGAAACCAAGGAAGGCGAAAAGCGCAACGTCACCGAGCTCGAGGTCGATGAAATCGGCCCGTCGCTGCGTTACGCTTCCGCAAAGGTCACCCGCACCCAGCGCTCCGGCAATGGTGGCAATGGTGGCTTTGGTGGACAGAATGCCGGCGGCAACGCCGGCGGATTCGGCGGCGGCAATGCCGGCGGCCAGGGTGGTTTCGGTGGCGGCAACGCCGGCGGAAACAGCGGTGGCGGCTGGAATGCACCTGCAGCCGATCCATGGGGCGCTCCTGCCGGAGGAAACAACGGCGGATGGGGCAACCCGGGTTCTGACGAACCGCCCTTCTAAACAAAATTATTCACCATCCCGCAGAAAATTCTGCGGGCTCCACCTGATAAAGGAGCTCCACGATGGCTAAGGCTGAACTCCGTAAGCCCAAACCAAAGTCCAACCCCTTGAAGGCCGCTGACATCACTGTCATCGACTACAAGGACGTAGCATTGCTGCGCAAGTTCATTTCGGATCGCGGAAAGATCCGTGCCCGTCGCGTTACCGGCGTTTCCGTTCAGGAACAGCGCAAGATCGCACAGGCCATCAAGAACGCGCGTGAAGTAGCCTTGCTGCCTTACTCCGGCGCTGGCCGCGGCTAAGGAAGGTATACAAACATGGCAAAGCTCATTCTGACCCACGAAGTTACCGGCCTCGGTGCCGCAGGCAACATCGTTGAGGTGAAGAACGGTTACGCACGTAACTACCTTCTCCCGCGCTCGTTCGCCATCACCTGGACCCCGGGCGGTGAGAAGCAGGTTGAGTCGATCAAGGCCGCCCGTGCTGCTCGCGCCGTTGCGTCCTTGGAAGAAGCACAGGCACTTGCCGCCGCTATCTCCGCCAAGCCGGTCAAGCTGACCGTCAAGGCCGGCGCTACCGGTCGCCTCTTCGGCACCGTCAAGACCGACGACATCGCCAAGGCTGTTGCAGCCGCCGGCGTTGGCGCGATCGACAAGCGCAACATCGAGATCAACGATCACATCAAGTCGACGGGCAACTACTCGGCTACCGTGCGTCTGCACACCGATGTATCCGCGACCATCTCGCTGGTAGTTGTTGCCGCAAAGAAGTAATTCTCTGCGCACCCATCGTCCCCCGGGTCGATAAACGATGAGGACTCCACCTTCGGGTGGGGTCCTCATTGCTTTGCCCCGGGGAAACGCCCGATGCGCGGTCTTGTCCAACCTTCCAAATCAGGCTATATCGACTACTGCCGGTAGATAGCGAGATTTGGTCGCAGAATCTTCGATTCTTACGCCACATGTCCCAATGTGTCGAAACAATCTTTGACGGACGCTAAACGTTTCTCTTAACGTTAGTCATGAATCAAGAGCGTCAACGTAAAAGCCCTGGCTTGTTGACCGGCAACCCTCTCACGGTAGTGGGGTGCTCCAGGTGACGATTCGGCCTACCGGGACCCCGGGGGCAAGTACCGCACACCTTTGATGGGCAGCTGCGCTTTTGGCGCGTACCCGGTACAAGGTGGGCACGAAGCCGAAGGACCGAGCCATGACTCTTGCAACAGACCTCACCCCAGATGCCTTGCGCAACGTTTTCGCCCAGCATCCGTCCGGCATTGCAGCATTGTGCGCCATCGTCGACGGGGAGCCCCAGGGCATCGTCGCTTCATCTTTCACCGTGGGTGTTTCGATGGATCCGCCCTTGGTGATGTTCGCGGTCCAGAACACGTCGCGCACCTGGCCCGTCGTTCGCTCCAATGCCCGTATTGGTGTCTCCGTGCTCAGCGAGAAGAACGAGGGCGTTTGCCGCCAGATTGCTTCCAAGACCGGGGACCGCTTTGCGGGGCTTCGCCTGGATTCCACCGACGAAGGCGCCCTGTTGCTCCATGATGCAAGCCTGTGGCTCGACTGCTCGGTGGAGCAGGAGATTCCCGCGGGCGACCACCACGTGGTGCTGTTGCGCGTGCACGGCCACCGGACGAGCGATGAAACGAATTCCCCGCTGGTCTTCCACGGGTCGGCCTTCCGTCGCCTGGAGGCTGAACAGCTCGTCTCCTAGACGCGGTCCAGAAGCACGAGGGCTGCAGGTCCGCGATCCGCCACGTACGTGGTCTTGCGGCCCTGCGGCCCTTCACTTTTGCGGCCGTAGTCCCGGTCGCTAGGAGGGGTCGTGTAATACGTTCATCGTGTGCTGGAAGCCGTGACGGGCCAGCTCGGTGAGGACCTCAAAGTCGATATCGGAGAGCTTGTTGACGTAGAGGCAGGCAGCGCCTCGTTTGTGCTTCCCAAGCTTGGCCAAGAGCTCGCGCGATTCCTCGGTGCCGGTCAGCACGTAGAGGGAAAGATTTGCCGAGCGTGGTGAGAATCCAATGGCCGGCGCATCGCCTTCCCTGCCCGAATCGTATTTGTAGTGGTAAGTCCCAAACCCGATGATGCTTGGTCCCCACATGGTTGCCGGCTGCCCGGAGACCCCCTCCATCATTTCCAGCAAGACCTGCGCATCGGCGCGCCGAGTCGGATGGGCGACGGAGGCGATGAATTCATGCGGGTCAACCCGGGTGGGGACAGTTTTATTGGCAGCCATGCGAGTCAGTATTGCAGCGCCGTCGACGCTCATCAACCTCGTTAATCCCCAGAAACCTTCGAGCTCTGTGGATAGCTGTGGATAGTTTGTGGGTAACCGTGGAATTCATCAGGTGTTAACCGCGGAATCTCGGGGTTTTTGTGTGTATAACCAGGTTTTTCATCCTGAGAAACTGTGGATAACTACTTTCTGTCCACAGGCATGTAAATATATAAAGCCTAGTCAACTGCCATTTTTAGAGAATAATTGTCGGTAATCCACAATGTTCTCCCCAAGCTGTGCACACAACACGCCGCGAGGTACACAGGTTATGCACAGCCCCTGTGGATAACGGTGTTGGGTTTGAGGCAAATGGGGTCTAAGGTGACAGTGTTCCCCACCTATTTCCACAGGCTTGCGTGTCTCTTCGCACACGTGAGATTGGACGTACCAAAAGGTCGGCCGACCCTGCGACACTGAAGTAGGAAATGACGCGGAAACTGGGAACCCGCGGTGCTTGAAGGGAAGACCCGTGTCGCTAGCCAACATCGAAACCAATTCTGAATCCGGCGATTCAGCCTACGGCCGCACGCCGCCTCAGGATCTCGTGGCCGAACAGAGCGTGCTCGGCGGCATGATGCTCTCCAAGGATGCCATCGCGGATTGCGTGGAGGTCCTGCGCGGACTCGATTTCTATCGCCCGGCGCACGAAGCCATCTACGAAGCGATCATCGACCTCTACGGCCGCGGCGAGCCCGCCGACGCCGTGACGGTCTCCGACCTCTTGACCAAGCGCGGGGAAATCACCCGCATTGGCGGTCCGGCCTACCTCCACACGTTGATCCAGTCCGTCCCCACGGCTGCCAATGCCGGCTTCTACGCCGAGATCGTTCGCGAGCGCGCGGTGCTGCGCCGATTGGTTGACGCGGGTACCAAGATCGTCCAGCTTGGCTATTCGCAGGACGGCGAAGTCGACGCGATCGTCAACGAAGCCCAGGCCGAGGTCTACAAGGTCGCCGAACGCCGCACCGCGGAAGACTACGTGCCGCTTCGCGACATCATCGAGGGAACCGTCGACGAAATCGAGTCGGCTGGTTCCCGTGGCGAGGGCATGACCGGCGTGCCCACCGGCTTCTACGAGCTCGATGAGTTGACCCAGGGCCTGCATGGCGGCCAGATGATCGTCATCGCCGCCCGCCCGGCCGTCGGCAAGTCAACGTTCGCGTTGGACTTCGCCAGGTCGGCGGCCATCAAGAACAACATGACCGCAGTATTCTTCTCCCTGGAAATGGGCCGAAACGAAATCGCCATGCGCCTGCTCTCGGCCGAGGCCAGCATCGCGCTGCAGGACCTGCGCAAGGGCACCATCAAGGACGAACAGTGGTCGAAGATCGCGACCACCATGGGCAGGCTCAACGACGCGCCGTTGTTCATCGACGACTCGCCGAACATGTCGCTGATGGAAATCCGCGCCAAGTGCCGCCGCCTGAAGCAGAAGCACGACCTCAAGCTCGTGGTCTTGGACTACCTGCAGCTGATGAGCTCCGGCAAGCGCGTCGAATCGCGCCAGCAGGAAGTCTCCGAGTTCTCGCGTGCACTGAAGCTGCTCGCCAAGGAACTCGACGTGCCGGTCATTGCGCTCTCGCAGCTGAACCGTGGCTCCGAACAACGTACGGACAAGAAGCCGATGGTTTCCGACCTTCGCGAATCCGGATCGATCGAGCAGGATGCCGACATGGTCATTCTGCTCCACCGTGAGGATATCTACGACAAGGAGTCGGCGCGCGCCGGCGAGGCCGACGTGATCGTGGCAAAACACCGTAACGGTCCGACCAAGACCATGGTGGTTGCCTTCCAGGGCCACTACTCGCGCTTCAACAACATGGCGCAAGAGGGCGGGATGTAGCCGCCCCCCAACACGATGGTGCGGCCATTCCCAATCTTCTTGGGAGTGGCCGCACCACTGCGGTAAGGGGCAGCAGGGCTTCCTGTTGCCCTACGCCTGAGCCTCGGCAAACGACTTGAACTCATTCATCGTCTTCAGGTTCTGCTTCGGGAACATCGAGCCGAACAGCAGCCCGACGATCTTCATGAACCCGGAGAATTCGAAGGTGTTGTGCGCGACCCAACGGGTCGAGATTCCGTCCACGTCGTGGAATTCGTTCTTGCAGACGTTGTGCACGCCCTTGGCATCATAGGTTCCGTCGAATGCGTCGGGCAGTTTGCGGCGGGTGACCGTCTCGACCATTTCCATGGTTCCCCTGCCCTGTTTGTAGAGCAGCCTCGAGGTGGTGCCGGGCTCCCCGGGCGTGCCGGAGACCGCATCGAAGGAGAGCAGGCCCTTCTGCCAGAGCTTCAGGTTCTCAGGGTCGTCGAAGAGCTCGATGAACCTGTTGCGCGGGACGTTGACGGTTATTTCGTTAGTGAACTCCACGCTCGCAACCCTACCTGTGGGCACCCCTATTTAAGGGCAAACGCGTCCCCCAAAAGCATTGGTGACAAGACACTCCGCAGAACGATGCGGCGGCGGAAAGCGCAAGCTTTAAGCTCTAACCATGACCTTGTCTGCTGCCGGATCCGGCGCGAAAGCGCCCCTCGGTCTTTTCGCCCCCCAATACCGTTGGGTCACCGTGGGAATGTTCGCCCTGGTGTTCCTTGTCGCCTTCGAATCGCTTGCCGTCACGACGGTCATGCCGCTGGTCAGCAAGGAGCTGGATGGCGCGTCCATGTACGCGCTGGCGTTCGCAGCGCCCATGGCCAGCGGCGTCATCGGCATGGTGGCCGCGGGTGGCTGGTCCGACCGAAAGGGCCCGACGGGTCCACTCTACGTGTCCTCGATCGTGTTCATTGTCGGACTGCTGCTGTGCGGCCTGGCACCGAGCATGCAGGCGCTGGTGGTGGGGCGCCTGGTCCAGGGACTCGGCGGCGGTGCCATCACCGTGGCGCTGTACGTGGTGGTGGCACGGGTTTACGTTCCGCGTCTGCATCCGAAGATTTTCGCCGCGTTTGCCGCGGCCTGGGTCATTCCATCGCTGATCGGCCCGTTTGCGGCGGGACTTGCGGCGCAAACGGTTGGTTGGCGTTGGGTGTTTCTGGGCGTTGTGGGGCTCGTGGTCTTTGCCATGGCCGCGGTGGTGCCGTCGCTGCGCGGGCTCGGCGGCGGGGAGAACCCGAAAGGCAAGATCGCCTGGATGCCCTTGGGCTGGGCGGCCCTGGCCGCGGCTGCGGTCCTGGCCATGAATCTGCTGGCCGACATCCCCACCGTGGGAACATGGCTGATGGTGCTGTCCCTGGTGGTGGTGCTCGTGGCGGTGCGCCCGCTGTTTCCGCGCAGGACCCTGAGTGCGGGGCGTGGCCTGCCGACCACGATCCTGGTTCGGGGATTGGCAGCGGCAGCGTTCTTCGGCACCGAGGTGTACCTGCCATACCTGCTGATGGACCGCTACGCACTCACTCCCGCCGTGGCGGGCCTGGCGCTGACCGGCGCTGCAATCTTCTGGTCGCTGGGATCCGCGGTCCAGGGTCGTTTGGGAGAGACGCTGGGCAATGAACTGGCAATGCTCATCGGCTCTGTGCTCGGCGTGACGGCAATCATCCTGGTCTTGGCGACCGCGGCCTGGCACTGGCCCGCCTTCGTGGCGATCGCGGCCTGGGCCCTCGGGGGAGCCGGCATGGGGCTGGTGTACCCGAGGCAGAACGTGCACATGATCAAGCTGTCGACCACCGCCAACCAGGGCTTCAATTCATCGGCGCTGGGTATCGCCGATTCCATGGGCTCGGCGTTGGCGCTGGCCGCCGCCGGACTGATCTTCGCGGCCTTCAGCGGAAACGACTCGTTCGTCGCGGTCTTCGCCTTCACCGCGCTCATCGGGTTGGCGTTGATCGTCTTGACCCCGCGGACGCGGGCCGTTGAAACGGCCGTGCCGGCTGCCGATGTGACGAATACACTCGGAGCATGAGCGATCACGAACTGCCGAAGATCGGTGCCCCCGCAACGGGGGCGCTGAAGGCCGACGGAATCACCACACTTGAACAGGCCGCGGCCCGGGGCGAGAAGGAACTGTTGGCCATGCACGGGGTCGGACCCAAGGCCATCCGGATCCTGCGCGAAGCGCTGCAGGAGAATGGCTCGGAGCTGGCCGAGTGAAGTCCGGTCTTGCACACCGACTACCGATCGAGGCACGCAAAATCGTGGGAACCCCGGAAACCAACGCCCCGCAGCGGCAGGGGCCCGGGCTCTTACGCCGTCGGCAGGATCCGCAGGTGCTGGCTTCCCGGGGTGACGAGTTGGGCATCGTATTGGTGGTGCTTGGCCGTGTACGCCTTGATGTACGGGCACACCGCCACGACCTTGTGCCCCTGCGCAATGGTGTCTTCCAGGGCAAAGGCGGCAAGCTTCGAGGCCAGCCCCTGCCCGGAAAAGGCTTCGTCGACGACGGTGTGGAAGAAGACGCGCTCGATGCCGTGGTCGGTTGACAGGTCCCGGTAGTGGGCCGCCCCGATGATTTTTTCGCCGTCAAACAGGGCATATCGCTGCCTCTCGGCGAGCTGCCCGACCTGGATTTCGCTCATTTCCGGCTCCTTATCCGTCGCTGCCTTGCCGGCCGAACAGGCGGCTGAAAAACCCCTGCGGCTCGCTGCCCTCGGCCAGGACCACCATGGCACCGAAGCCGTCGTAGTATCCGTGGTGTTGCTCGTTGATGGCGTAGATGGCGCGGATGGATCGCTCCGCGCTCTCCGCGTCGATGGCCTGCCGCCGGTACACGCGCACCGGGAACAGGCCGTTGGCATCCTGCCCGTCGGAACGGTCGACCGACCAGCCCGCGCTTTCAAAGTGCGCACAGGCGTCCTGGGCCTGCTGCGCCGAGGCGTACGAAACGAAATGTTCCACCTCGCGCTTGGCTTCGAGCAGGTCGCCGAGCTCGGCCCGTTCATTCAGCGAACGCCGCAGCCGTTCAAGCTCCGTCTCCAGGCTCATGGGTTCCTTCCTCTCCGCCGTCCCGCGACGTCGCGGGTCCGGGATTCATCGGGCGGTCGGCGCCTAGTTGCGCGGGCGCAGGCGGACGGTGGGCAACACCGGGGCGGGCAGCGGATCGGGTTCGCCGTCCGGGAAGGCGCCGAAGCGCCGTGCCGAGGCGTCCCCGGGTTCGGCACCGATTTCCGCCTGCCACTGCTCGCGGTACTTCACGACTTCCTCGTGGGTGCGCCCCACGAAGTTCCACCACATGAGGATCTGCTCATGGAGCGGCTCGCCGCCGATCAACAGTGCGCGCACGGGCTTGCTGCCGGCGGTGAGCGTGACGGTTTGGAACCCGGCGGGCAGGAACGCCAAATGGTCGACAGGGACATCGTCCGCCTCGACCTTCAGGCATCCGGCATCGAGCAGGATGCCGTGTTCGTGGTGAGCCTTGAGCGCCACCTTGATCCGCGTGCCCGGTTCCATCAGGATCTCGGCACCCACCAGCTCGGTGTGCGTGTGGACGGGGGAGGCCGAGTAGTGCTCGGCCCCGCGGTCCGCGGAAACGCTGAGCGATCCAAGGAACACGCGCACCGTCCAGTCGTTGGTTCCCATGGGCTCCGGGCGGTGGTGGACGAAGGTCGGCGCGGTGTGCCTGGCCCGGTCCGGCAGCGCGATCCACAACTGGGCGCCGTGCAGCACCGTGGTGTCGGGGGTCGAGAATTCGGAGTGGCTGATGCCCCGCCCCGCGGTCATCAGGTTGACCTCGCCCGGACGGACCATGGCGTGGTGCCCCGCGGAGTCGCGGTGCTCGATTTCGCCGGTGAAGAGCCAGGAGACCGTTTGCAGGCCGGTGTGCGGGTGGCGCGGAACGCGCATGCCGCCGGATGCGCCCACGGGGTCCGGCCCGTAGTGGTCGAGGAAGCACCAGGCGCCGATCAGGCTGCGCTGCTTCTGCGGCAGGGTCCTGCGCACATCCATGGCCCGAGGCCCGCCCAGCGGAACGTCCCGCGGGGCCAGCAGCTCGATGCCTGCGCACGCGCGGTGGTCGCTGCACACAAGTTCTTCGGGTGCGGTCTCGAGATTGCTCATGACCATAGCGTAGTGCCGGGCGCCGGATCCGGCGAGGGGACCCACGGGCAGGCCCGCCGGTGTCCAGCGCTCCCGGATGCCGCCGTGAAACCCCGCCGCCCGACCCGCCTCAGCCTCCGGCGACCGATTGCATGATCATGACCGTGGAGCCGGCGGGCAGCTCGGAGTCCAGCCCACGCAGCGCGCGGATGTTGTCCGGACCGATGAAGATGTTCACGAAGCGGCGCACCTGCCCGCGTTCGTCCCTGACCCGGCGGGCAAACAGCGGGTACGCTTCCCCAAGCTCGTCAAGAAGGTTGCCGATGCTGGAACCCGCAGGCATGTGGGCCTCGAGCCTGCGGTTCCCGCCCAGCGTCGCGGCCAGCACCGACGGCACCTCGATCTGGATCGTTTGCATGCTCAGCCGCCAACAACCACTGATGCGCGCACGCTGAGCACATCGGGCAGCCGTTGCGCGACGGTGTTGAAATGCGCCCCCTCGTCGGGGCTCGCAAAGACCTCGCCGCCGCGGGTCCCGAAGTACACCCCGACGGATCCGGGGTTGTCGTCCACGGCCGCCGCGTCGCGCAACACCGCGTTGTAGTCGGGTTCCGGAAGCCCGTCGTGCTGTTCCGCCCAATTGTTCCCGGCATCGGTCGAGCGGTAGACCGAGAGCCGCCCGCCCACTGGGTTGCGCTCCTCGGCGGCCTTCAACGGAATGGTCCAGACCATGCCGGGGGTGCGCGGGTGGGCGAGGAACACGAAGCCGAAATCGGCCGGAAGCCCCTGGGCGATGCTTGTCCATTCATCGCCCGCGTTGTCGGTCCGGTACACGCCGCCGTGGTTCTGGGCGTAGAGCCTGTCCGGGTTTCCCGCGTCCGCGGTGATGTGGTGGACGCACTGGCCGAACTCGGGCCACGGGTCGGGGAAGAAATCGGCCTTGATGCCCTTGTTCCGCGGTTCCCAGGAGTCTCCGCCGTCGGCGCTGCGGTACACGCCGCCGGTGCTCATCGCCGCGTGGACCACGTTCGGGTCAGCCGCGTTCGGCACGATGCTGTGCACCGCGGCCCCGCCGAAGCCGGCACCCCATTCGCTGCGGTGCGGGTGGTCCCAGAGCCCGCGGTTCAGCTCGAAGTTTTCGCCGTCGTCGGTGGACTTGAACACGGAGATGGGCTCGCAGCCCGCCCAGACGACTCCCGGGCGCTCGGCGGTGTCGGGGCGGATGTGCCAGATGCGGGCCAGCGCGGTGTCGGTGTCCTCGGGGAACTTCACCGCGCCCTTCTCGGTCTCGGACCAGGTGGCCCCCAGGTCGTCGCTGTGCACGATGGTGGGCCCCCAATGCCAGTCGTTGACGCCGGCGAAGATCCTGGTGCGGCCCCCGCGGGTGTCTATGGCGACGGACGGGACCTCAAGGGTGGTGAAATGCGGTCCGGTGAGCGTCCAATCCTGCCGGTTCGGGCTCTGGGCCAGCCAGAGGCCCTTCTTGGTTCCGATGGCAAGCACGGTGTTTTGGTCGTTTTCCATGGGAAACAGTGCAACATCGCCCGGGGTCGATTTCAAGGGTGGATCGGACCTCGGCGTGATGTTTTCAATGGCCGTCGGCGACCGTGATGAACCCGTCGACGTAGAGCAAACCCCTGAAGTTTTCGATGCGGGAAAGGCGTTTTGTCAGCGGGGATTCGTGGGTTCCGACGACGACGGTAGTGGCCCCCGAATTGACCGCAGACTGCAGCCCTGCGGGTGCATCCTCGAAGACCACGCAGGCGGAAATGTCGACCCCCAGCTCCGCGGCCGCCTGCAGGTAGCCCTCGGGCGACGGCTTGCCGGCGATGACGTCCTCCGCGGCAACCAGGACCTCCGGGATGGGCAGGCCCGCGGCCCGCAGGCGGGTTTCGGCCAGCGTCCGCCCGGCCGAGGTGACAACGGCATGGGGGATCTTTCCCAACTGGTCCAGGAACGCCCCGGCGCCGGGCACCTCGATGATTCCGTCCACGCGGGTGACCTCCTGCGCTTCGAGCTCGGCGGCGAGTCTGGCCAGGTCGCCGTTGGAACCAGGCAGGAACCGGCGCAGGGTGTCCAGGGTCTGGCGTCCGTGCGAGTATTCAAGCAGTTCGCCGATGTCGATCCCGTATTGCCTCGCGAAATCCGTCCACAGGTCCTCAACGACGGCCGTGGAATCGACGAGGGTTCCGTCCATGTCAAAGAGCAGGGCCCGGGCCTTCAGCGCGGGGAACGGCGGGGTTTCCGGAATCATGCGATCAGCCTAACCGGTGTGCCCCGGGTGTGGCACCGCCTGCAGATGGCGTGAAGGTCGCGCCGCAGAGAGGACCGCCCACGAACGTTCCGTCCTGCCGGTCGACACGGAGACCGGCAAGCCCAACTTCGATGCCTAGGCGTTGCGCGGTCCGTACATGATCAGTGCTACGCCACCCAGGGCAACGATGGCGCCGGCGACATCCCAGCGGTCGGGCCGGAACCCGTCGACCAACACGCCCCAGAGCAGGGAACCGGCGACGAAGACCCCGCCGTAGGCGGCCAGGATTCGCCCGAAATTCGCATCCGGCTGCAGCGTGGCGACAAAACCGTAGAGGCCCAGCGCGATGGCACCGGCCCCGATCCACAGCCAGCCGCGGTTTTCGCGGACGCCCTGCCAGATCATCCAGGCACCGCCGATTTCCAGGAACGCCGCAACACCAAAGAGCAGAACCGATTTGAGTATTGTCATGGGCTCCATCCTTTCACCCTGTGTGGCTTCGCGCGGAGCCCGGAAGGAGCGGCCGGCATTCGGTTCGGCGGCGGTTTAGCGGTAACCTCAGGCGCATGGATATGGGACAACTCGTACTTGAACATGAATTCGCCGTGCCGCGCCCCGCATTGTGGGCGGCCTTTATTGAACCCGAAATCCTAGCCGAATGGTTTGGTCCCGAGGGCTGGGGCGTTCACCTTGACACCGTCACCATTGACCCGCGCGTTGGCGGCGTCCAGGAATTTGTCATGCACTCTCTTGAGGACCCGACCCAAACCTCTCCGGTGAAGGCAAAGTTCACCGAGGTGCGCGAGCACGAGCTGCTCGTGGGCCAGGACGGCCCGCACGAGATGACGCTGAGCCTTGTCATCGAATTGCGCGTCGAGCTCTTCGACCGCCCCAACGGTTCGCTGCTGAAGATCACCCAGGGCCCGCTGCCGGCAGAGGTCATCGAACCCGCCCGTGCCGGCTGGGAATCCTCCTTCACGAAGCTCGAGAAGGTCTTCGCGGACTTTATGTAGCTCTTAGCCCCTGCCGATGAACGGCATGCCCGCGGCCGTGATGGTCACGTGGTTCACTGCGACATTGGCGGGGGAGGCTGCAATGAATTCGATGGTTGCCGCAGCCTGCTCCAAATCAAACGTGGGTTCCGGCTTGCGGCTTCCGTCTGCCTGAAGCGCGCCCGAGTTGGCCCCGACATCTTGCATCATTTCAGAGGCGGCGTTCCCGATGTCGATTTGGGAGCAAGTGATGCCGTGGGCTCGTCCGTCCAGTTCGATGGACTTGGTCAAGCCAGTGACTGCGTGCTTGGTGACCGCGTAGGCAACCGTTGACGGGCGTGGAACCTGGGCGCTGATGGATCCGTTGTTGATGATCCGCCCGCCGCCGGACCGCTGCATGTGCCTGAACGCCGAACCTGCGCAGTACATGGCCCCGCTGAGGTTCACCGCGCAGACCTCTTGCCACTGTGCGGGGCTGAGCTCGCCAATGTTTGCCGCGGGCCCGAAGATCCCGGCGTTGTTGAAAAGCACGTCGATGCGTCCGAAACGTTCGATGGCCGCCGCAAAAAGCTGCTCAACCGCCTCAGGATCCGTGATGTCTGCGGAAACCACCAGTGCCTGCGGGTGCTGTGCCGCGGTGTCGAGCAGCGGCTGTTCCCGGCGGCCGGCAAGCACCACATTCCACCCCGCTGCCAGCATGCGCCGCGTCACCGCCTGCCCGATACCCGACCCTGCACCGGTGACAAGAATTGTTCGGGGCATGGGGTGTGGGGCGGTGTGCTGCGGGGATGAAGCATTCATGGGGGTGGTCCTTGGCTGTTGAAGAGTCGAGTGATTCGTGGTGGTGTCCCCGAACGGGTCTTGGGGGTGGGTTTCCCCGATCCTACTGTGCGAAATATCTTGCGTGCATGTCGGTTACAGACCGGGAAAAACCTGTTTCATGCGGGTCGGCTGTGGGGTTCCGGGGATAGGTTGGAACAGTCATGGGTTCAGAACAGCAATCTTCGAGGCTGGTCCTCGACGTCCCGAGTAGGGGCGACTGCGCGGAAATTTTTGCGATTGCCAGCGATCCGCGCACGTGGACGCACATTCCGGGGGAGCGAAGCAGTGACCCAAAGAAAACCGCCGAGCTTGTTGAAATGTTTCGCGAGGGGTGGACCGCGCACGGGCTTTCAAATTGGGTCGTGCGCCTGGGGCTGCAACATGAGGATCCGCGGATTCGTCCCGGGATGCTTCTAGGTACCGGGGGAGTCCACCTCTTTGAGCCTCCGGCGGCGAGCCCGTTCTGGAATCTCGGATACCGGATTGCGCCAGAAGGTTGGGGGCGGGGCTTCGCCACGGAGGTCGCCGCCAGGGCCGTGGGGATTGCGCGGGAGGTGAATCCCGAGGCACCGGTGATCGCCAGGGTGTTGTCAACGAACCCGGCCTCGGCCAAGGTCGCGCAGAAGGCGGGCCTCAAGCTGGCGTGGCAGGGTGCTCCCTCGAAAGAAACGATTGCGGCCGTCGGGCAGGAAACGGTGCAACGGCTCATTTTTGCCGACCGCGACCTTGACCCGGGAATGCTGGGTTGGCTGGCTTCCCGCGGATAGCAAAAACTTCATGCTGCGCATGGTCCTTCGGATAGAACCGGTTTCCCTCATGAGTGAAGCGCTGAGCGAACCAACATTCCGGATGCTGAGTGCCATGACGGGCCTGTGCACTGAGGCGCAAGGTCTTGAAGCCAGTGCGCACGTTGCCCGGCAGCGACCTGCGGCGGGCGGGTAAACCTCCGGCGCAGAAGAGCCGTTCTCCTGCGCCGGAAGAGTCCTATTTTTCTCCGTCGCGGACCCGCTGGGTGAAGTTTTGTACGTGGTCCTGCAGAACCTGGATCCTGTGTGCGATTGCCGCCTCCCGGTCAAAGCCGACATACGGCAGGGACTGGGGTGTGCGGACGTTGACCGAGCATTCGAACTTCTCACACACCAACGTGCTGATGGTGTCGCCGTTGCGCCCGGCGGGGCCGGCCTGCCTGGCGTTGAAGAACGTCACGTCGTTGGGCAGGTTTATGTCCTCGCACCATGAGCACTGGGGACGACTGCGGGTTTTTCCCTCGGCCTTGCGGAAAATGATGCCGACGGGCTCGCCGTCCAGGAACGTGACCACGTAGCCAATGAGCGGAAGTTTTTCGTCGCGCCAGCCGAGGAAGTCGAGGCTTTCCCAGGAGAGCTCGTCAAAGTTGCTTGGCAGCGTGAGGGACTTGCGCTCGCGGAGCGAGGCATTGATGAACGATGACCGGATTTGTTGTTCTGTGAGGGGAAGCATGAAAAATGTTGCCTAACTGTCTTTTCCGCTCGGCGGCAGTGGCCGGGCACGAGGCGGGAAGGTGATTCGGGTGGGAAGGAAACCGTCCAAGGGGCGCCCGATGGTGGGCCAAGACCGCATGACGGAATCCGTCGCGCCGTGTGGCGCGGGAAAAGAACCGCGAAAGACAGCGTTATCTCGAGCCGGCGGAAAAGACGCCGGCAACCTCCGGACGCCGCGTGGGCAGCTGGGTCGAGATGAAAACGAACATGGGAAAACTATACGCCCGCCGGGAACCCGGCCACGTCGATCGGCCGCGGTTCAGCGACCTTCGAGGCTCCCGCTTGATTTGAGCAAGCCACGCAACGGCGTCCAGCCAACGGGCAGGGGCCCTCGGATATCGGCGCGCCGGCGGTCGGCTTCGGCGGACCAACCTTGTGCGACGGTGCCGCCCGGTTCTCCGACGGCACCGCGCGCCACCCGGAATCCGACGTCCTCCAACAGGGCGTCGGGTGCACTGCCACGGCGCACCGCGGCGCGGCAGCTCCACCTTTTGTCCGCCCAGCCGCCTCCGCGCAGGCTGCGGTAATCCCCGTACCTGGCAGTGTCCGCGTAATCCCAGCACCATTCCCAGACGTTGCCGATGGTGTCGAAGAGGTCGAAACCGTTTGGCTGCTTCAGCGCAACGCCCTGAGGTTTCTCGACGTTGTCAGCTGCCGTCCAGGCGATGTTTTCGAGGGGACCGTAGGTAGGCCCGGCGGTTCCCGCCCGGCAGGCCCATTCCCATTCGGCCTCCGTGGGAAGCCTGTAGCCGTCGGCACCCACGTCCCAGACGACCTCCCGGTCGTTGATGTCGTACACGGGTTTCAGCCCGGCAACAATTGACGCACCATTGCACCAATGTATTGCCTCGAACCAGGTCACCGGGTGCGCGGGTAATGAACCCTGCGGATTGGCCATTGTTCCGGGGTTGGACCATTGGCCGGCGGTAACCGGGGTGGTTCCAATTTCGAAGGGCACGAGTGCCACAGCGCGAGTGGATGAGGAACGGGCGTCCCGCAGCTGCACGGTGCCTGCGGGGATGGAGGCGAACGGCCCGGTGTTTTCGGGTGTGCGAGGCATGGTTTCAAGTCTTCCGCATGCCTTTGCGATTGCAAGCCGGTTGCGCGGATGTGTCCGCGGAGGACGTGTCCAGCTGCACGGGATTCTATGAATATTGCTGTAATCCATGACACGGCGTTGACTTCTGGGCTTAAAACAGCGTTCACTTAATCTTAGTATGCGAGAGAAAGATTTCGTACAGTGAAATACTCTCGTGCTTCAAATGGTGACCAAAAGTAGCCACCCCTCTCCACATCTGAAGGAAACACCCATGACCCTCGTTGATGAGTTCGCTCAAGCATCGTCGTTCGATCCAGAGGAAACCTCTGAATGGATCGAATCATTTGATGCGTTGGTCCAGGCACGCGGCACGCAAACCGCGGAAGGCATCATGAGCACTCTCATGAGTCGAGCGGGCCAGGCCAGCGTGAATTTGCCGCTGGTCCACACCACGGATTACGTGAACACCATTCCCGTGGACCAGGAACCCGAGTTCCCGGGCGACGAGCAGGTCGAACGCCGCTACCGCGCCTACATGCGCTGGAACGCCGCCGTCATGGTGCACCGCGGCCAGCGCCCCGGCGTGGGCGTCGGCGGGCACATCTCCACCTACGCCGGCGCCGCCACCCTGTACGAGGTGGGCTTCAACCACTTCTTCCGCGGCAAGAACCACCCCGGCGGCGGCGACCAGGTCTTCTTCCAGGGCCACGCCTCCCCGGGCATGTACGCCCGCGCCTTCATGGAAGGCCGCCTGTCCGAGGAGGACATGGACGGCTTCCGCCAGGAAAAGTCCCGCGCCGGCCACGCCCTGCCCTCCTACCCGCACCCGCGCTCGCTGCCGGACTTCTGGGAGTTCCCCACCGTCTCGATGGGCATCGGCCCGGCCAATGCGATCTACCAGGCGCAGTCCAACCGCTACCTGCAGAACCGCGGCATCAAGGACACCTCCGGCCAGCACGTCTGGGCCTTCCTGGGCGACGGCGAAATGGACGAGCCGGAGGCTCGTGGGTTCCTGCAGCTGGCGGCCAACGAGAAGCTCGACAACCTCACCTTCGTGGTCAACTGCAACCTGCAGCGCCTGGACGGCCCGGTGCGCGGCAACGGCAAGATCATGCAGGAGCTCGAGGCGTTCTTCCGCGGCGCGGGCTGGAACGTCATCAAGGTCGTCTGGGGCCGCGAGTGGGATGCCCTGCTCGAAAAGGACGCCGGCAGCGCCCTGGTTGACATCATGAACCAGACCCCGGACGGGGACTACCAGACCTACAAGGCCGAGAACGGCGCCTTCGTGCGCGAGCACTTCTTCGGCAAGACCCCGGAAACCAAGGAAATGGTTGCCGACCTCACCGACGAGGACATCTGGAACCTCAAGCGCGGCGGCCACGACTACCACAAGGTCTACGCCGCCTACAAGGCAGCGACCGAGTTCAAGGGCAAGCCGACGGTCATCCTGACCAAGACGGTCAAGGGCTACGGCCTGGGCCCGCACTTCGAGGCGCGCAACGCGACGCACCAGATGAAGAAGATGACCCTGGAGGACCTCAAGGGCTTCCGCGACCACCTGCGCATCCCGATCACCGACGAGCAGCTGGAGGCGGACCCGTACCTGCCGCCGTACTACCGCCCGGCCGACGACTCGGCCGAGTACAAGTACATGATGGAGCGCCGCGCCGCGCTCGGCGGCGCCGTGCCGTCGCGCCGCACCACGTCCAAGGAGATCCACCTCCCCGAGGACAAGGCCTACGACACCGCTTCGCGCGGCTCGGGCAAGCAGCAGGCCGCCACCACCATGGCGTTCGTCCGCCTGCTCAAGGACCTGATGCGCGACAAGGACTTCGGCAAGCGCGTGGTCCCGATCGTGCCCGACGAGTCGCGCACCTTCGGCATGGACGCGTTCTTCCCGACCGCCAAGATCTACAACCCGGCCGGCCAGAACTACCTCTCCGTGGACCGCGACCTGGTCCTGGCCTACAAGGAATCCCCGGCCGGGCAGCTGATCCACCCGGGCATCAACGAGGCCGGAGCCGTCGCGGCGTTCACCGCCGCGGGCACCTCCTACTCCACCCACGACGAGCCGTTGATCCCGATCTACGTGTTCTACTCGATGTTCGGCTTCCAGCGCACCGGCGACTCCTTCTGGGCCGCCGCCGACCAGATGGCCCGGGGCTTCATCATGGGCGCCACCGCGGGCCGCACCACGCTGACCGGCGAGGGCCTGCAGCACGCGGACGGGCACTCCCCGATCCTCGCGGCCACCAACTCCGCGGTCCTGACCTACGACCCGGCCTACGGCTACGAGATCGGCCACATCATGCGTGCCGGCCTGGAGCGCATGTACGGCGGGGCGCACGAGGACCCGAACGTGATGTACTACATCACGCTCTACAACGAGCCGTACCGGCAGCCCAAGGAACCGGAAGACCTGGATGTCGAGGGCATCGTCAAGGGAATCTACCGGGTCTCCGAGAACCACATGGAAGGCCCCCGTGCCCAGCTCATGGCTTCGGGCGTTGCGGTTCCGTGGGCACTCGAGGCACAGCGCCTGCTGGCCGAGGAGTGGGGCGTCTCGGCCGATGTCTGGTCCGTGACCTCGTGGAACGAGTTGCGCCGCGACGGCCTGGCTGCCGAGCGGGAGAACTTCATGAACCCCGGCTCGGAGCCGCGCGTCCCGTTCGTCGCCCGGCAGCTTGAGGGTGCGCAGGGACCGGTTATCGCCGCCACCGACTACATGTCTTTGGTCCCGGACCAGATCCGCCAGTTCGTCCCGAACGAGTTCGCGACCCTGGGTGCCGACGGGTTCGGCTTCTCCGACACCCGCGCCGCCGCGCGCCGCTTCTTCAAGATCGACGCCCAGTCAATGGTTGTCCGCACCCTGCAGATGCTGGCCAAGCGCGGGGAGGTCGACGCCTCGGCACCGGCCGCAGCCTTCGCCAAGTACCAGCTGAACGACGTCAACGCCGGCACCAGCGGAAGCGCCGGCGGCGAAGCCTAGCACTTAGGGCTCGCACGGGCAGCGCGGGGTCGTTTCAGAACGGAACCCGCCTGCGACGTCGCGAGACACGTTCCAAGCGTGGCCCGCGACATCGATTGTGGGGAAATGTCCTCAGCTATGTGCCGAGGACATTTTCTTTGCCCTTTATGCCGAGACAATTCCTGGTTTGCCGGGTGTGGCCGCCGGGAATCTGGACTGTTTGCTTCCATCGCCGTGGTTTTGTTGCGGGCAGGCATGATGGGTGTTTCACCTCGGGGCGAACCGGGCAAGAAGACGCGTAGGAGCCGCGTAAGAGCGCGCAGGAAGCCGTGGCACGGGAACGGCGCTCGACTTCAGGGGGGCGTTGGAAATCGCAGCATGCGGTCATGGGCCCCGGCGTACCGCCCCGAGGGGCAGCGAGGCCCAGAGCACACGCAGGAGCCCGCGCATGTGGACGGGCAGGCTCCGTCTTGCGGGTGAGCCATGTTGTGAGAGATCGCCGGGGGACGCCCGCCCAAAGCTTGCCAGGCTTTAAACACCACAAACGAGGGGATGCCATGGCGCCTCCAATAGCATCCCCTCGTGGACTGGTGGGGTGTTGTTGCTTGCTACTGCGTCCGTGGTTTTAGCTGCGTGCCTTGCTGCGGTGCAACCAAGACCACCACGATGTCGACTTCCTGTTCCGCGAAGTCCCGGATCCGAAGTCGGGATCTAGGCCTCGAATGGGTTCGAACATCGTGATGAAAGGCCTCACGGATAGTTCTCCGGATGCCAGTGCCTCATGTCCTTTGGATGATTCAGCTGCCGAATCGACGGTGTTCATGTTACCCCCTTCGAGGTGATTAATTTCGTATTGCGGAATACGGATTTTGTCTGATGGAATAATTATCATCACATTCTCGGCGCATGCACAAGGGTTCGGCGGGAAAAAGTTGCCGCGGGAGCCAAATGTTTCGTCCCTACAAAGAAGCCGAAAAGACTTTTTCGGCGAAACGCTTGACGGCAGTGATGTGATGGGGGTTACATGTATCGAAGGAAAGATTCCACGATTCAAAAACATCGAGTCGAAGCCGGCGTTGCCGGTGGTAAGGGTGTTCAGCGTTTGGGCGTGGCCTAAAAGTATTGAAAGAGCTGATCACCCATGAACTTATTGCATTTCAACACCCTTGACACCCCTGCCGCTGCAGGCGTCCTTCGTCCCTGCCTTGACGTTGACAGGTGGATTGATTCCATTGTCTGCAAGCGCCCCTTCGCATCGATCGACGATCTTGTTGCGCACGCAGGGCTTGCCGCGGCGCCGCTATCCGAGGAAGAAATTGCCTCGGCGCTGGCCCACCACCCTCGTATTGGCGAGCGCGCCGAGGGCGGTTCGACCGAAGCGACACTGAGTCGCGCGGAACAGTCGACACTCACCCTGGGCGAGGGCATCAAGGAATCCCTCTCCGCGGGAAACCGGGCCTATGAACAGCGGTTTGACCGCGTCTTTCTTATTCGCGCGGCCGGCCGCAGCAGTGAAGAGATCCTGGCCGAGCTTGATCGGCGCCTCTTGAACGACGACGAAGAGGAAACGCGCGAGGTCGGGCAGCAGTTGCGTGAAATCGCATTGCTTCGCCTCCGCGCGCTCTTCGAATCCGTTTCCGCACGCTAGCGGCATTCGCCAAAACCATCTTTGAGGAGCTCGGAGCCCGCAATCATGACAAATCGCAGCCACATCACAACCCATGTACTCGACACCGGGACCGGGAGGCCTTCCTCCGGTGTCAAGGCCACGCTGGAAGCCAAGACGGCATCCGGTTGGCAAGAAATCGGAACCGGGGTGACCGACAGTGATGGTCGGATCGCAAACCTTGGTCCGGTGCAGGTTGAAGCAGGTGAATACCGGGTTTCATTCGAGACCGGTGCCTACTTCGGGTCGAAGGGTACGGAAACCTTCTTCCCCGCGGTAACGATCAATTTCCTGGTGAGCAACACCGCTGATCACTACCACGTACCCCTTCTTATCAGCCCGTTTGCATTTTCCACGTACCGAGGGAGCTAATACAATGACTGCCACAAAGATCGAAACCCCTGTTTCGACCAAGATCGTCCTGGGACAGAACCAGTACGGCAAGGCCGAAGTCCGGCTCGTCAAGATCACCCGCGACACCAAGCGCCACGAGATCGAGGACCTGAACGTCACTTCGCAACTCCATGGCGATTTCACCCGGGCGCACATCGATGGCGACAACGCCCTGGTGGTGCCCACCGACACCCAGAAGAACACGGTTTACGGGCTGGCCCGCGACGGCGTGGGCGCCGTCGAGAACTTCCTGGTCCGGTTGGGAACGCACTTCACCGGCGAATTCGACTGGATCACCGGTGGCCGTTGGTCGGCCGAGCAGTACTTCTGGGACCGCATCAACGACCACGACCACGCGTTCTCCCGCAACAAGTCCGAGGTCCGCACCGCGGTTCTCGAGATCGTCAACGGCGAGAAGAACATTGTTGCCGGCATCCAGGGGCTGACGGTCCTGAAGTCCACGGGCAGCGAATTCAACGGTTTCCCCGTTGACCGCTACACCACGCTGCAGGAAACCTCGGACCGCATCCTGGCCACTGATGTCACCGCCCGTTGGCGCTACAACACCAAGGTCGTCAACGAGGGAGAGCTCGACTTCGATGCGATCTACACCTCGGTCCGGGGGCACCTGCTCTCGGAATTCGCCAACAACCACTCGTACGCGCTGCAGCAGACCATGTTTGAAATGGGCCGTGCGGTACTCGAGGCGCATCCCGAAATCGATGAGATCAAGATGTCGCTGCCCAACAAACACCACTTCCTGGTGGACCTCACTCCGTTCGGCCAGGACAACCCCAACGAAGTCTTCTTCGCGGCAGATCGCCCGTATGGACTCATTGAAGCAACCATCACGCGTGAGGGAGTCCCCGCCACGCATCCGATCTGGGAAAACACACCCGGTTTTTGCTAAGCGATGAGTAACAGGGTGCGCCGATGTAGCAGCACCGGCGCACCCTTCATCGCAGCAACCGACTAGGAGGTCAGTTGTGAACGCTACGCAAGACAAAACTACCAAACTTCGACCCGAGGACGAGCGCCTTCCCTTGGGCAGAACCATCGCCTATGGATTGCAGCATGTGCTGACCATGTACGGGGGCATCATCGCGCCGCCCCTGATCATTGGCGGTGCCGCGGGGCTCTCTTCGGAAGAGATCGGCGTCTTGATCGCCAGCTGTCTCTTTGTCGGTGGGCTCGCGACCATCCTGCAGACGGTGGGCATCCCGTTCTTCGGTTGCCAGCTGCCGCTGGTGCAGGGCACCTCGTTTGCCTCGGTGGCCACCATGGTGGCGATCGTCAACGGCGGCGGGGGAATCCAGGCCGTGTTCGGCGCCGTACTCGCGGCCTCTGCCGTCGGCTTCCTGATAGCTCCCTTCTTCGCCAGGATCGTGCGCTTCTTCCCGCCCGTTGTCACCGGCGTGGTCATCACCATGATCGGCATTTCGCTGACGCCGGTGGCAGCCAACTGGGCCATGGGCGGAAACGCCAAGGCCGAGAACTACGGAAGCCTTGAGAACATCGGGCTCGCCGCCGCCACGCTTTTGATTGCGCTGCTGCTTTCCAAGCTCGGCAATGCCGCGATCTCCCGTCTTTCGATCCTGCTGGCAATGGTGCTCGGAACCGTCTTGGCGCTGCTTTTGGGCATGGCGGACTTCTCCAAGGTCGGCCAGGGTGCACTCTTTGCCTTCCCGCAGCCGCTGGCCTTCGGCTGGCCCGTCTTTGAACTCGGCGGCATCATTTCGATGATCATCGTTGTCCTGGTGATCCTCACGGAAACCACCGCCGACATCCTGGCCGTGGGTGAGATTGCCGGCACCAAGGTCGACTCGCGCCGCATCGCCGACGGCCTGCGCGCCGACATGGCATCAAGCATTGTGGCGCCGTTCCTGAACACATTCACGCAGAGCGCCTTCGCCCAGAACGTGGGCCTGGTGGCCATCACCGGTGTCAAGAGCCGCTTTGTGGTGACCGCTGGCGGCGGCATCCTGGTGGTACTTGGCCTCCTACCGGTCTTGGGCAGGGTCGTTGCCGCAGTGCCCACCGCGGTGTTAGGCGGCGCGGGGATCGTACTCTTCGGCACCGTTGCCGCTTCCGGCATCCGCACGTTGAGCAAGGTCAAGTACGAGGGAAACCTCAACCTGATCATCGTTGCCACCTCGATTGCCTTCGGCTGCCTCCCGATCGTCAAGCCAGATTTCTACGATGCGTTCCCCACTTGGTTCGGGACGATTTTCCACTCGGGAATCAGCTCGGCCGCGGTCATGGCCATCCTGCTGAACCTGCTGTTCAACGAAATGAAGTTCGGAACGCCTAAGAAGGATGCCTCGGTGTTCGTCGCGGCTCCGCCGCGCATGGTGCGTGAAGAGGAAGTCCGCAGCCTGCTGGACGGGGACCACTATGAGGCAGGCAAGCTGATCGACGCCAACGGCGAGGAAGTGCCGGTGGTGAGCGACGAAGAGTTCAAGCAGGCCCTTGAACAGCACCAACAGGAGCTGGCCGGGGTCGGTATTCGGGTTCCGGCTGAAAATACCGGGCACAGGGCGAAAGGAAGTGAGTTCAAACACGCCTAGCGGGCGGGGAATACAACTGCTAACGAGATGACTGGCGGGGCGGGTGATCCGAGGGGGATGGGCCTTCGGATCACCCGCTCCGCTTTTGGGGTTCGGTGCCATGTGCGGCCGAAAAGAACATCACCCGGGGCCGCATGGGCGGCCCCGGGTGATTTACGTGCTTGACCTGGCTCGAATGCTGCCTTGACCGATTGCGCGTGAACGATTAGTCGACGCGCACCGCAAGCGAATTGGACAGTTGCAGGGCAGCGCTCCTGAGTTCGGGAATCGCGCGCTCGGCGAAGTCCTCGGTGACACGCGTGACGGGCCCGGAGATGGAGATTGCCATCGGCGTCGGCGCGCCAGGCACTGCCATGGCAAAGCAGCGGACGCCAAGTTCCTGTTCTTCTTCGTCGATTGCGTATCCCCGACGGCGAATCTGTTCAAGATCGGCGAAGAGCCGGCTCACGGTGGTGATCGTGTTCGGCGTGTACACGGCCATTCCGGCCTGATCGACAAGGCGACGGACCCGGTCATCATCCAGGACGGACAGGATGGCCTTGCCGACGCCGGTTCCGTGAAGGGTGGAACGGCGCCCGACCTCGGTGATCATGCGCATGGACTGCGGAGACTGCGCCTGGGCGATGTACGTGACCATGTCGCCGTCCAGGACGGCAATGTTTGCCGATTCCCCCAGGGTGTTCACCAGGTTCTTGAGCACCGGGGTGGCCAGGGCGCCGAGCTGACGGTTGGCCACCTCGCCCAGGCGGATAAGTCGCGGGCCCAAGGAGTATCGACGGTTTGCCAGCTGACGGACATAGCCGATGCCAACGAGGGTCCGCAGCAAGCGGTGGATGGTCGGCAGAGGTAGCGGAGTATCGACCGCGAGTTCGCTGAGAGCAGCCTCTCCGCCCGCGCGGGCGATGACTTCCAGCAGCTCAAATGCACGTTCAACGGACTGGACGCCGGACGCCGCCTTGGGTTCGGACATTGCGAAACTCCTCGTATATGGGGGATCGATGGAAGGGTCTGTACTTAACTTACCGGAGAGCGTGATAATTATTCCGCGATCCGGAAGTGCGGCGGAAAATGTATGAGCCAAGCCACATTTAGGGCTTGTATTTTCATCCTGTAGATAATAGTATCCACTATACGGAAAACTTTTCTCGAGGAGGACCTCATGGCTGTACCTAGCCCAGGCTATTCATTGACCCTTAGGGTAGAAACCCCTGCCACGATTACCGCGACGAGCGAGCTCGCCGCTGCCGTTGGCAAGGCCGGCGGTTCGATTACCGCGTTGGATGTGACCGAATCCGGCCATGAGCACATGGTTGTCGACGTCAGCTGCAACACCACCGATGCGGCCCACGGCGACCTCATCCGCGACGCACTTAACGCGCTCGAAGGTGTCACGGTCCGTAACGTCTCCGACCGCACCTTCCTGATGCACCTCGGCGGCAAGCTCGAGGTCGTCCCCAAGGTGGCACTTCGCAACCGCGACGATCTCTCTCGCGCCTACACCCCGGGTGTTGCCCGCGTCTGTTTGGCAATCGCCGAGAACCCAGCGGCCGCCCGCAACCTCACCATCAAGCGCAACACCATTGCCGTGGTCACCGACGGTTCCGCCGTCCTGGGCCTGGGCAACATCGGCCCTGCCGCGGCCCTGCCGGTCATGGAAGGCAAGGCCGCACTGTTCAAGCAGTTCGCCAACGTCGACGCCTGGCCGGTCTGCCTGGACACCCAGGACACCGAGGAAATCATCATGATCGTCAAGGCTCTCGCCCCCGTCTACGGCGGCGTGAACCTCGAAGACATCGCAGCCCCGCGCTGCTTCGAGATCGAAGCCCGCCTGCGCGAGGAACTCGACATTCCGGTCTTCCACGATGACCAGCACGGCACCGCAATCGTCACCCTCGCCGCGTTGACCAACGCGCTGCTGGTGGTTGGCAAGCAGATCGACCAGATCAAGATCGTTGTCTCCGGCGTCGGCGCCGCGGGCAACGCGATCATCCAGCTCCTGGCCGCACGCGGCGCAAAGAACATCATTGCCTGCGGTCGCAACGGCGCCATCAGCCGCGATGATGTCTCGGCGGACGCGCACCGCAACTGGCTGGCCGAGAACACCAACCCCGAGAACTTCAAGGGTTCCCTGCACGAGGCCATTGCCGGCGCCGACGTCTTCATCGGCGTTTCCGCACCGAACATCCTCGAAGAAGAGCACATCGCCTCCATGAACACGGATGCAATCGTCTTCGCCATGGCGAACCCGGATCCCGAGGTCGACCCGATCGCAGCAGGGCGCCACGCGGCCATCGTCGCCACGGGTCGTTCCGACTTCCCGAACCAGATCAACAACGTGCTTGCCTTCCCCGGATTCTTCCGCGGATTGCTCGATGCCGGAGTCTCGGACATCACCGACTCGATGCTGTTGGCCGCGGCCGACGCCATCTCCGCCCGCGTGAGCCAGGACGAACTGAACCCGGGATTCATCATCCCGAGCGTCTTTGACCCGCACGTGGCCTCCGATGTGGCCGAAGCCGTTGCACACGCGGCAGCAAAGAACAAGTAGCAAGAAAGAGCGCCTCCAATGACTATCACCGTCACCCACTACCCGGCCGTTGCACAGGCCGAAGAGATCCTTTCCACCGAGGCACTGGCCTTTGTCGGAAAGCTGCAAGAAAAGTTCGCACCCACCCGCGACTCCCTGCTTGAGGCCCGCGGCGTGGCCCGCGCCGAGGCAGCCCGCACCGGAAGCCTGGACTTCGACCCGGCCACCGCCGAGATCCGCAACGGCGACTGGAAGGTCGCCCCGGCACCTGCAGCGTTGCAGGACCGCCGCGTGGAAATCACCGGCCCGGCAACCCCGGCCAAGATGGCCATCAACGCGCTGAACTCCGGCGCCAAGGTGTGGCTCGCGGACCTCGAGGACGCCTCGACCCCGACCTGGCACAACGTCATCGACGCCCTGGCCAACCTGGGTGCCGCAGCACGCGGAACCTTGGCGTTCGTGTCCCCGGAGGGCAAGGAATACGCGCTGCGCACCGACGCGCCGCTGGCCACCGTCGTGGTCCGCCCGCGCGGCTGGCACATGGAGGAAGCCAACCTGCTGGTCAACGGCGAAGCAACCGTTGGCGCCCTCGTCGACTTCGGCCTGCACTTCTTCCACAACGCCAAGGTTCTCAGCGAGTCGGGCCAGGGCCCGTTCTACTACCTGCCCAAGATGGAGTCCTCCCTCGAGTCCCGCCTGTGGAACGACGTCTTCGCCTTCGCCGAGGCCGAGCTGGGCATCGAACACGGCACCATCCGCGCCACCATGCTCATCGAGACCATCCCGGCGGCATTCCAGATGGACGAGATGCTCTTCGAGCTGCGTGACTACGCCTCGGGCCTGAACGCCGGACGCTGGGACTACCTCTTTTCCATCATCAAGTACTTCCGCGAGGCCGGCGACAAGTTCATCATGCCCGACCGCGCCGATGTGGCGATGACGGCCCCGATGATGCGCGCTTACACCGAGCTCCTGGTGCAGACCTGCCACAAGCGCGGCGCCTTCGCGATGGGCGGCATGGCCGCAGTCATCCCGAACCGCCGCGAACCGGAAGTCACCGCCGCCGCCTTCGACAAGGTCCGCAACGACAAGACCCGCGAGGCCAACGACGGCTTCGACGGATCCTGGGTTGCACACCCGGACCTGGTCTCCATCTGCCGTGAAGTCTTCGACTCGGTGCTCGGCGAAAAGTCGAACCAGGTCGACCGCCAGCGCCCCGAGGTCTCCGTCACTGCCGACCAGCTGCTCGACGTCGCCTCGGCGCCGGGCTCGGTCACCGAGGCCGGGGTCAACGCCAACCTCTACGTGGCAGTCGCCTACACCGCCGTGTGGCTTTCGGGCACCGGCGCCGTGGCCATCCACAACCTCATGGAGGATGCCGCAACCGCGGAGATCTCCCGTTCGCAGATCTGGCAGCAGATCAACAACAAGGTCGTCGCAGCCGACACCGGCAACACCATCACCGCCGAACTCGTCGCCAAGGCCCTCGCCGTCCAGGTGGAGAAGCTGCGCGGTGAGGTCGACAACGCCGAGACCTTCGAGAAGTACTACGTGCCGGCTGCCGCCCTCATCGGCCGCCTGGTCTCGGGCCGCGAGGAAGACTTTGAGGACTTCCTCACCCTTCCCGCCTACCGCCTGCTGGACACCGGAGTGGCCGCCAAATGAGCACACGTCACGCACTGGATGCCGCGGCCCTGGCCGAGGTTGAATCGCGTCTGGCAGCCACCGACGAGTTGCTGGCCAACAGCTACCCGGGTGACGACGGGCGCCGCCAGCCCATCCACACCGCCTACGTCCCCGCCGACCGTTTCGCGCCCGAGCTTCCCGCCCAATGGGGAGCCGACGCGCTGAACGCCGCGGGCGGCTTTGCCGGCCTGGCCGCCCTGGCCCAGAAGCTCGGGTTGGAAGACCCCGCAGCCCTGGCAGAGCTGGTGGCGGCGAAGCTGAACAGCGAACCCATTGAGGACCTGCGACTGGACTTCGAGGACGGATTCGGTGTCCGCAGTGACGCCGAGGAAGACGCCGCCGTCGTCGAGGCCGCCCGCCAGGTGGCCCAGGCCGTCGCCGACGGCGTGGCGCCGCCCTTCATCGGCATCCGCTTCAAGTGCTTCGAGGCACCCACCCGTGCCCGCGCGTTGCGCACCCTTGACCTGTTCATTTCCGAGCTCGTCGCCCAGGGTCCGCTGCCGGAAGGACTCGTGCTGACGCTGCCCAAGGTCACCACGATCGATCAGGTCGAGGCCATGGTCTACGTCTGCGAGAAGCTCGAGGAGGTGCACGGCCTGCCCGCAGGCCGCCTGCGCTTCGAGGTGCAGATGGAAACCCCGCAGCTGATCCTCTCGCACGAGGGCACCGTGCCCTCCGCCGCGTTGATCCACGCCGGCAAGGGACGCGTTTCCTCGCTGCACTACGGCACCTACGACTACTCGGCCTCCCTCGGCATCGCGGCGGCCTACCAGTCGATGGAACACCCGGCGGCGGACTACGCCAAGAACGTCATGCAGGTGGCGGTCGCCGGCACCGGCGTGCACCTCTCCGACGGCTCGACGAACATCCTGCCGCTGGGCGATGCCGAAGCCATGGAAAGCGCCTGGGCGCTGCATGCCCGCCTGGTGCGCCGTCACCTGGAACGCGGCATCTACCAGGGCTGGGACCTGCACCAGAACCAGCTGGCCACCCGCTACCTGGCAACCTACGCGTTCTACCGCGAGGGTTTCGAGGCAGCCGCGGCCCGCCTGCGCAACTACGTGCACAAGGTCGAATCCGCGATCATGGACGAGCCTGCAACTGCCAAGGCGCTTGCAAACTTCATCCGCCGCGGCATGATCTGCGGCGCGCTGACCGCCGAGGAAATCACCGCCAAGGCCGAGATTTCCGTAACCACCCTTGAATCGATCGCCCTGGCGCGAGCAACACAGACGGAGGAATCCAATGCCTAACATCGAGACTCGTGCCGATGCAAGCTACTACACCAACTACGGCGGACACCCGCCGCAGACCGACCTGCTGACCGACCGCGCCATCGTCACCGAGGCGTACACTGTGATCCCGCGCGGCGTGCTGCGCGACATCGTCACCTCCGTCTTCCCCGAGTGGACGGGCACCCGGGCTTGGGTGCTTAACCGCCCGGTCGCCGGCGGTTCGACTACCTTCGCCCAGTCGATCGTGGAGGTCACCCCGGGTGGCGGTTCGCAGAAGCCGGAACCGCAGGCCGAGGTCCAGTCGTTCATCTTTGTCGTCGCCGGCGTGCTGACGGTGACGATCAACGGCACCGAGCACAAGCTGGAAGAGGGCGGCTTCGCCTACGTTCCGGCCGGCGCCGACTGGTCCGTGCTGAACAACGGCGGCGACATCACCACCTTCCACTGGATCCGCAAGCGCTACGAGCCGCTGGCCGGCGTCGCGGCCCCGGGTGCGGTCGTTGGCAACGAAAAGGACGTCGTGCCGGGCGCAATGCCAGGCACCGAGGGCAAGTGGCGCACCACGCGCATGCTTGATCCCGAGGATTTGGCATTCGACTTCGGCGTGAACATCGTGACCTTCGAGCCGGGCGCCTCGATTCCGTTCGCGGAAACCCATGTCATGGAGCACGGCCTGTACGTGCTCGAGGGCAAGGCCGTTTACCGCCTGAACGCCGACTGGGTCGAGGTCGAGGCCGGGGACTACATGTCGCTGCGCGCCTTCTGCCCGCAGGCTTGCTACGCCGGCGGACCGTCGAACTTCCGCTACCTGCTGTACAAGGACCAGAACCGCCAGATCGCCTTGTAGGCAATCACCAGGTTCAATAGCCAAAACCGGGTGCGTGAGAATCCAATCTTCCTGGATTCAAACGCACCCGGTTTTTTGCGTTGTGAGGGTACCCCGCGTGGTCGGCGGCGCGTGCGTGAACAACACGGTGACGGCCGTGGATGCCCAAGGCAACGCCTCCGGGCCAGTGATTGCCGAGACGACGCTGCGCTGGGGCGACAGGGTCGCCATGGAAAATCCCGGCTACATCGATGCGCGCCATGTTTTCCATCGCGCCGGGGCCCAGCTGCTCGACGTTCCGGTGGATGCCCAGGGGGCCGTGCCGCAGCGGGATTATGCTGGTGCACGGTTGGTCTATGTCACGCCGAGCCACCAGCACCCAACCAACGTGACCCTGTCGCTGGAGCGCCGCCTGCAGATGATTGCCCGGGGGGCCGAAGAGCAGGATTTCCTCATCGTCGAGGACGACTATGACGCCGAACTTCAGTACAGCGGCCAGACCAGTCCCTGCATGGCCAGCCTTGATCCCAATGGGAGCACCATCTACGTGGGCACCATCTCCAAGATCCTGGCCCCGGGACTCCGCGTCGGATACGTGGTCGGGCCGAGGAAGTTCATTGCCGCGCTTCGCCAGCGCCGTCGGTATGCCCACCGCCAACCGCCGGGCCACATCCAGCGTGCCATAGCGCTGCTCATGAACGCCGGGGACCTGGCCCGGTCCTACCGGCGCTACAGGAACGACCTGCGCCTACGGTGGCGGGCCGCCACGGAGTCTGCGCTGGAATTGTTCCCGCCGGGACAGATCCTGCCTCCCGGGGGCACCGGTCTGTGGCTGCGCACCGGTGCGGAGCGCCCCGCGCGCGAAATCGCCGCCGATGCCCGCGAACGGGGAATCCTGATTGATGCCGGAGACCACTACTTCTCCAACCCGGCGGACGGGAGCGGTTTCATCCGGGTTGGGTTCGGCGTGATCCGTGCCGAAAAGATTCCGGAGGGGATGCGGCGCCTGGCCGCGTTGCTGCCCCCACATCCAACCGCCCCCGTCGATTGATCGACGGGGGCGGTTGGATGTGAAATTTCTGCTGGCTGGCTTTGCTGCTAGTCGGCGTTGACTTCGATGCTTTCCTTGGTGATCGGCCACCCGGTCACGACCTTGGGACGCGGGGTGGCGTAGGTGCGGACCTTGGAGGTGCTCAAGCCCAGGCGAACCAGGGACTCGGCGATGGTCACCGCTGCCCGAACTCCATCCACGATGGGAACCCCGGTCGCCGCGGCAACCTTTGCCTCGAGTTCCGCCATGCCGCCGCAACCGAGCACGATGACCTCGGCCTTGTCGTTTTCCACGGCCTGGCGTGACTGCTCCACGATTGCTGCCACCGCGCGCTCCGGATCGGATTCGAGTTCGAGCACGCCCAACCCGCTGGCCCGGACCGAGGCGCAACGATCGGTGAGTCCGGCCAACTTCAGCCGATCCTCGATCAGCGGGACGGTGCGATCCAGCGTGGTCACCACAGAGTACTTGTGGCCCAGGAACTGGGCCGTCGAGGCGGCAGCCTCGGTGATGTCCACGACCGGAACGTCGAGCAGTTCCTGCAGGCCCTCGCGGCCGTGTTCTCCGTAACCTGCCTGGATAACCGCATCGAATGGCTCGGTGTAGTTCACAACTTTGTCCATCACCGCGATAGCCGCCAGGTAGCTTTCAAAGTTGCCTTCGCAGGAATCTGCGCCGAAATTCGGGGTCAGCTCGATGATTTCGGTGCCTGGCGAGGCTGCCGAACGGGCCGAGTCGCCGATCGAACGGGTCATGCTGGCCGTCGTGTTGACGTTGAGGACCAGAATTCGCATGGTGAAACTCCTTGGAGCCTATCGAAGTGGGTTGGGGTGGTTAGTGAGTTGGGGCGACTGCGATTTCTTCGCCGCTGACGTCCTTGTACTCCTGGCCGTGCTTGGCGATGGCCAGGTAAATGACCGCACCCAGTCCGGAGCCGATGAACCAGGCAAAGGAGGAGAGATGGGCGAATGCCGGCGAGAACGCGAGCACCAGGGCCGCGACCGCGGAAACGGCCAGGGCAATGACTGCCCGGAAGTTCACGCCGCGGGTGAAGAAGTAGGTGCCGGTGGGGCTTGTCCGGTACAGGTCGGGGATGTTGACCTTGGCACGGCGCATGATCCAGTAGTCGGCCATGATGATGCCGAACAGCGGGCCGAGGATGGCGCCCAGGCCACCCAGGAAGTAGGTGATGACCGCGGGGGAGTTGTAGAGGTTCCACGGCAGGATCAGCAGGCCGATGGTGCCCGAGATTATTCCGGCCCGGCGGAAGTTCAGGTGCTTCGGGAAGAGGTTCGTCAGTGCGTAGATCGGGGCGACGAAGTTTGCCATCAGGTTCACGGCAATGGTCAGGACCAGCAGGGCCGTCGAGGCGGCCAGCAGCAGGAAGACGTTCGGGATGGATTCAACAACATCCGAGGGGCTCGTGATGATGGTGCCGTCGATCTTGAACTGGGCGCCGGTCATCATGACAACGATCACGCCGAAGAGCAGCATGTTCAGCGGAATGCCGAAGAAGTTGCCACGAACGACCGACTTCTTGGAGATGGCGTTGCGGGTGAAGTCGCAGAAGTTCAGCACGAAGGTGGCGTAGATGGAAACCCACAGTGCGCCGCCGCCCAGGATGCTGAGCCACATGTCCGCGCCGGTCTTGGCTTCGCCGGTGGACCATGCGATGGAACCGCCGGCCTGGATGAACATCCACAGCGCCAGGGCGCCCATGGTGAAAAGAATGACGGGGCCGGCGAAGGCCTCGTACTTACGGATCATTTCCATGCCGTAGCTGACGATGACCAGCTGGATGGCCCACAGGGACACGAAGCAGATCCAGCCGAGTGTGGAGAGCCCGAGGAAGTTGTTGGAATTGATTGCCGCGGCACCAGGTGCCACTGCAAGGACCATGACCACCAAGACGACCGAGGCCAAATAGGTCTGGATGCCGAACCAGGCAACGGCGACTGCGCCACGGATCAGGGCCGGGATTTGCGCCCCGCGGATGCCGAAGGCGATGCGGCTCATGACCGGGAACGGGACGCCGGTCTTTTCGCCCATGAACCCGGAGAAGTTCAGGAGTGCGAAGAGCAGGATTGCGCCGAATCCGAGGGCCAGCAGGATCTGCCAGCCACCCAAACCAAGAGCGAAGAGTCCGATGGCAAACGCATAGTTTCCAAGGGAGTGTACATCGTTGGCCCACAGCGTGAAGATGCTGTAGCTGGACCAAGTCCGACCCTTCCTAGTGGTCGGGGCCAAGTCGTTGTTGTAGAGCGTTGCACTGAGGTCGTGGGGGTTGAGCTCGAGTGACGCGACTTCGGCCGGAGCCTTCAATCGCGGGGTGCTCACGTTTGGGGTGGTCATGGGATTGCGCCTTTCGGCCGAGCGGTGTGATGGGGATTACAGCTGCTGAGAAAAATGATGACACGATTCCACCCAAAAGAAAAGCGTTTTCGCATGGTGGAAAAGTGGTGGAAAAGTGTTGACCATAAATACGCAGGTCGCGGCCGTCGCGAGGCAGTAACATCGCCGTGGCTGAGCGGCAAAGTCACTCATTGATCGCCTTTGAAACCCCTTGACAGTGACCGAGGCCACTCGCTAGAGTTCTCATAAAGCAATAATCATATTTCGCTCTGCGGAAATAATCCTGTGAAGGAGTCGAAGATGTCTTACACCGTCAACTGTTCAATCCTGCTGACCGAGCTTCCGCTGCTCGAACGCGCCGAAGCGGCCAAAGCGGCGGGGTTCGACAGCGTCGAATTCTGGTGGCCATTTGCCGAGGCAGTCCCCGCCGAAGCAGACGTGGACGCCTTCATTGCCTCCATCAAGAACGCCGGCGTTCAACTTGCCGGGCTTAACTTCTTCGCAGGCGACATGCCCGCGGGCGACCGAGGGCTCGTTTCCTGGATCGGACGCAGCTCGGAATTCAAGGACAACGTCTCCGTGGTTGCAGCCATTGGCGCGGCCACCGGCTGCAAGGCCTTCAACGCCCTGTACGGAAACCGCCAGGACGAGCACACCCCGGAGGAACAGGATGAGCTCGCCTTGAAGAACCTGCTCGCCGCAACCGCCGGGGTGGCGCCGATCGGCGGCACCGTGCTCATCGAGCCCGTTTCCGGCACCCCCGCCTACCCGCTGAAGACCGCCGCCGACGCGCTGTCGGTTGTCAACAAGGTCAAGGAAGCGGGCGCCGGGAACATCGCGCTGCTCGCCGATTTCTACCACCTGTCGGTCAATGGCGACGACGTTGCCGATGTCATCGAAAAGCACGCCCACGAGTTCGGCCACGTGCAGATCGCCGACGCGCCGGGCCGCGGCGCACCGGGAACCGGAAACCTGCCGCTGGGCGAGTGGATCACCCGGTCCCGCGAACTTGGCTACAACGGCGGCATCGCCCTGGAGTACAAGCAGGAACGCGAAACCGCCTTCAACTGGCTGATTCGCCAGAACGCCTAAACGCCGCTTCCCCGTCACGGACCCAAGAATTTTCAGGAGCTAGATATGTCGAACACCAAAAACATCGCCTTCATCGGTCTCGGAATCATGGGCCTGCCCATGGCCATCAACCTGACCAAGGCCGGATTCAACGTCACGGGTTACAACCGCAGCCCGGAAAAGGTGGCAGAACTCGTCGCCGCCGGCGGCACGGGGGCCACCAGCATTGCCGAGGCCGTCGCCGGCGCCGACGTCATCATCACCATGGTTCCGGATTCCGCGGACGTCGAAGGCGTTGTTTCCGGCGAGGCCGGCGCCTTCGCCCACGCGAAGGTCGGCGCCCTGTGGATCGACAACTCCTCGATCCGCCCGGACGTGGCTGCACGCCTGTCCAACGAGGCCCGCGCCGCAGGCATCCGCCCGCTCGACGCCCCGGTCTCCGGCGGCGAGGCTGGCGCCATCGACGCTGTTCTTTCCATCATGGTCGGTGGCGACAGCGCCGACTTCGCGGATGCAGAGCCGGTCCTCAACGCGGTGGGCAAGACCATCGTCCACGTGGGACCCTCCGGCTCCGGACAGACCGTCAAGGCAGCCAACCAGCTGATCGTTGCCGCCAACATCCAGGCGCTCAGCGAAGCAGTGGTCTTCCTCGAGGCCTACGGCGTGGACACCGACGCCGCGCTCAAGGTGCTCGGCGGCGGCCTGGCCGGCTCCAAGGTCCTTGACCAGAAGGGCCAGAAGATCCTGGACCGCAACTTCGAGCCCGGCTTCCGCCTGGCCCTGCACCACAAGGACATGGGCATCGTGACCTCCGCCGCCCGCGAAGCCGGGGTGATCCTCCCGCTCGGTGCCATTGTGGCCCAGCTCGTGGCCTCCACCGTGGCCAGCGGCGACGGCGCGCTTGACCACTCGGCACTGTTCCGCGGTGTCGAACGCCTCTCGGGCAAATCCGAGGTTGCGGCCCTTTCCGCTTCCTAAGGCTTCGGGCCCCCTCCCCACCTCCTGGCGGGGGCCCGGCAAGAACCGGTCGCCGGTATTCGTTCCCTGATGGGTGCCGGCGACCGTAAGACTTCCCAACGATTCACAATTTTTTCCCGGATGGCCAACCGCACCAGTCAGGTCGGAACCCGGGCCACAAGCTAAGGACGAAGACCCATGACCAAGATGCGCGCAGTAGACGCCATTGCACTGATCCTGGAAAAGGAAGGCGCCACCGAAGCCTTCGGCCTTCCAGGTGCCGCCATCAACCCGCTGTACTCGGCCATGAAGGCCCACGGTGGCATCCGCCACACGCTGGCCCGCCACGTCGAGGGCGCCAGCCACATGGCGGACGGCTACTCCCGTGCCACCGGCAAGATCGGACTGTGCCTCGGCACCTCCGGCCCGGCAGGCACCGACATGATCACCGGCCTGTACGCCGCGATCGCCGACTCCATCCCGATGCTCTGCATCACCGGGCAGGCACCGACCGACAAGCTGCACAAGGAAGACTTCCAGGCAGTGGACATCGAAACCATTGCCAAGCCGGTCACCAAGTTCGCCGCCACCATCCTGGAGCCGGGCCAGATCCCGGGCTACTTCGCCAAGGCCTTCCAGGTCATGCGCTCGGCACGTCCCGGCCCGGTCCTGCTTGACCTGCCGATCAACGTGCAGCTCGCCGAGATTGAATTCGACATCGACGCCTACGAGCCGCTCGCTGCCGACAAGCCCGCGGCTACCCGCGGCCAGATAGAGAAGGTCCTGGACATGCTCGTGGCGGCCGAACGCCCGATCATCATCTCCGGCGGCGGCGTCATCAACGCAAACGCCTCCGCACAGCTCGTTGAGCTGGCCGAACTGCTGAACATCCCGGTCTCCCCGACCCTGATGGGCTGGGGCTCGATCCCGGATGACCATCGCCTGCAGTCGGGCATGGTCGGCATCCAGACCCACACCCGTTACGGCAATGTCTCCTTCCTGGCCTCGGACTTCGTCCTGGGCATCGGCAACCGCTGGGCCAACCGCCACACCGGCGGCCTGGACACCTACCGCAAGGGCCGCAAGTTCGTGCACATCGACATCGAGGCCACCCAGATCGGCCGCGTGTTCGCGCCGGACCTGGGCGTCACCTCCGATGCCGCGGCAGCGATCGATCAGCTGCTCGCCGCAGCCCGCGACCGCAAGGCCGCAGGCACCCTGCCGGACTACTCGGCATGGGCCGACGAGTGCACCGCCCGCAAGTCGACGCTGCACCGCAAGACCAACTTCGACAACATCCCGATCAAGCCGCAGCGCGTGTACCAGGAGATGAACACGGCCTTCGGCCGCGACACCACCTACGTGTCCACGATCGGCCTGAGCCAGATCGCCGGCGCGCAGATGCTGCACGTCTACGGTCCGCGCCAGTGGATCAACGCAGGCCAGGCCGGCCCGCTGGGCTGGACCGGCCCCGCAGCCCTGGGTGTTGCGCGTGCCAAGCCGGGCTCCACCGTGGTGGCGCTCTCCGGCGACTACGACTTCCAGTTCATGATCGAGGAACTTGCAGTCGGCGCGCAGTTCAAGCTGCCGTACATCCACGTGGTCGTCAACAACTCCTATCTGGGCCTTATCCGCCAGTCGCAGCGTCCGTTCGAGATGGATTACCACGTCTCCCTGGGCTTCGAGAACATCAACTCCCCGGAGACCAACGGCTACGGCGTCGACCACGTCAAGGTCGCCGAGGGCCTGGGCTGCAAGGCCGTGCGCGTCGAGGATCCGTCCAAGCTTGCCGAGGCCTTCGCCGAGGCAGGCCGCCTGGCCGCCGAGTTCCAGGTTCCGGTTGTCGTCGAGGTCATCCTGGAACGGGTGACAAACATCGCAATGGGTGCTGAACTGGATGCGGTCAACGAGTTCGAGGACCTGGCCGCCGCGGCCGCGGACGCCCCGAGCGCGCTGGTCCCCCTGGACGCCGAGACCGGTCTTCGGGCCGACATCTCCGCCTAAAGGAAACCTCCGATCATGCTGGTAGTCATCGCCTCCGACAAGTTCAAGGGCTCCCTCACGGGAGCCCAGGTGGCCCGCGCCGTCGAGACGGGCCTGGGCCGTAAGATTCCAGGGCTGCGCACCCGCGTGGTGCCCGTGGCGGACGGCGGCGAGGGTACGCTCAGTGCGGCCCTTGAGGCCGGATTCCTTGCCCGCGAGCTGGCGGTCGCGGGCCCCACCGGGGAGCCCGTTCCGGGCTCCATCGGGCTCCGCGAAGGAACCGCGGTCGTCGAATTGGCGACCGCCTCCGGACTGGACCTGCTTCCGGATGGGACAAAGGATCCCTTGGGGGCTACCAGCTACGGAACGGGTGAACTCATCGCTGCGGCGCTGGATGCCGGGGCACGGGAAATCGTGCTCGGCGTCGGCGGCAGCGCCTGCACCGACGGCGGAGCCGGAATGATCCAGGCCCTGGGTGCCCGCTTGCTGGATGCCTCGGGCGCCGAGCTGCCACGCGGCGGCGGGGCCCTGGGCAACCTGGCGAGCGTAGACCTGGGCGGGCTTGACCCGCGCATCGCCGAAAGCACCGTGGTCCTTGCCGCAGATGTGGACAACCCGCTGACCGGCCCCAACGGGGCAGCGGTGGTGTTCGGGCCGCAGAAGGGCGCAACCCGGCAGGACGTTGAACTCCTCGACGCGGGCCTTGCCAACTTTGCTCGTGTGCTTGGCCTGGCGCTGGATGCGGACAAGGTGGCGGCCCAGGCCGCGGCCCCCGGTGCCGGCGCCGCCGGCGGCGTGGGCTTCGCGGCCCTGGCCGTCCTGGGCGCAACGCGCAGGCGCGGCATCGACGTGGTGCTGGAACTCACGGGGCTGGAACGCGCGCTCGAGGGCGCCGACGCGGTGATCACCGGCGAGGGCAGCCTTGACAGCCAGTCGCTCGAGGGCAAGACGCCGATCGGGGTGGCCGAGCTTGCCGCCCGCCACTCGGTCCCCGTCTTTGCCATCTGCGGGCGCACGCTGCTGGGCGCGGAGGAACTGAAGGCCGCGGGATTCGTGCACGTTGTCTCCCTGCATGAACTCGAACCGGATGTGCGCCGTTCAATGGACAACGCCGAGGCCCTGGTGGCCCAGGCCGCCGAGCGCATCGCACCGGTGCTGCTGCGCACCACCGACCCTTCCGGCCTGAACACCGTGACCAGCTAGCCCCCACCACCCTCAACAACGTAAGGAATGAATCCCATGAGCAACACAGAGCTCGCCGAGGACACGACGCCAAGCGATGATTCAGCGCATGGCGCCGGTGCCGATTTCGACCTGGTGATTCGTGGCGAGCACATCGTCACCACCGCAGGCACCGTCGCACGCGAGGTCGGCATCCGCGCCGGCAAGATCGTCGCCATCGAGCCGCTGGGCAACAACCTGCGTGGCGAGAAGACCATTGACCTGACCGACGAGGAGGTGCTGATCCCCGGCCTCGTGGACACCCACGTGCACGTCAACGAGCCCGGCCGCACCGAATGGGAAGGCTTCGAGTCCGCCACCAAGGCAGCGGCCGCCGGCGGCGTGACCACCATCGTGGACATGCCGCTGAACTCCATCCCGCCGACCGTCAACGTCGAGTCGCTGGAGCTCAAGCAGGCTGCCGCGCGCCCCAAGGCGTTCGTCGACGTGGGATTCTGGGGCGGCGCCATCCCGGGCAACAAGACCGACCTGCGCAAGCTGCACGATGCCGGAGTCTTCGGCTTCAAGTGCTTCCTGCTGCACTCGGGCGTCGAGGAATTCCCGTACCTTGAGCCGGACGAGATGGAAGAGGACATGGGTGAGATCGCATCGTTCGACTCCATGATGCTTGTCCACGCCGAAGACTCGCGCGCCATCGACCGCGCACCGAACGCCGAGGGCGACCACTACGACCGCTTCCTGGCCTCCCGCCCGCGCGGCGCCGAGAACGTTGCCGTCGCGGAGGTCATCGAACGAGCACGCTGGACCGGGGCCCGCGCCCACATCCTGCACCTGTCCTCCTCCGACGCGCTGGCCATGATTTCGTCGGCCAAGCGCGACGGCGTGAAGCTGACGGTCGAGACGTGCCCGCACTACCTCACGCTGCTGGCCGAGGAGATCCCGGACGGCGCCACCGCGTTCAAGTGCTGCCCGCCGATCCGCGAGGCCTCCAACCGCGAGCTGCTCTGGAAGGGCCTGGAGGACGGGGTCATCGACTGCATCGTCTCCGACCACTCGCCCTCCACGCTGGATCTGAAGGACATCGAAAACGGCGACTTCGGGGTGGCCTGGGGCGGCGTCGCATCGCTGCAGCTGGGCCTGGCCCTGATCTGGACCGAGGCGCAGCGCCGCGGCATCAAGCTGGAAACCGTGCTCAAGTGGATGTCCACCCGTCCGGCGGAAATCGCCGGGCTGCACCACAAGGGCGCCATCGCGCTGGGCAACGACGCCGACTTCGCGTTCTTCGCCCCGGGCGACAGCTTTGTGGTCGACGTGAACAAGTTGCACCACAAGAACCCGATCTCCCCGTACCAGGGCAAGGTGCTGGCCGGCAAGGTCCGCCGCACGTTCGTCCGCGGCACCGAGGTCGACTTCAAGACCCCCAAGGGCCAGCTGATCCGCCGCGGCGAGATCTAAGCCGTAGTAACACCGGAAATTTCCCGGGCCACTCCCTCTCGTTCCGGCGATCAAGAAGGGGCGGCCCGGGTTTTTTTCATGCTTCCGGACTGTGCCGCGCGGCCCGATGAGGGGGTGCGGAACACGGGTTGAGCACCTACGCTGGTTGTTAACCGCTGAGCGCACCGGGCAATGCCCGGCGCATGACGAGAGGCCCGCACCCATGAGCTCCTATCTGGTCCGTCCGGCCGTGCCCGGCGATGTCCCGGCGCTGGCGGTGATGGTTGAAGCGATGGACCTGGACCTGGAACAGAGCAAGGCGAACATTGCGGCCCTGCTGAAGGACCCGTTCCACGGGATTTTTGTTGCCGAACTCGATGGCGAGCTGGTGGGCAACGCCGCCGTCCAGGACCGCGGTCCCACCATCCGGGCCCGCAGGAGGGCCGCCCGGCTCCATGACCTGTTTGTGGTTGAGGGGCAGCGCCGTTCGGGCATTGGCCGGGCGCTGTTTGAGCGGGCCCGGCTGTGGGCGGCCGAGCGGCCGGATGTGTACTGGATGGAATGGCAGTCCTCCGTGGGCGCCGTCGAGTTCTATGCGCGGCTGGGCTTCAACGCCAACGAGCACAACGACACCGCTGCGCACCCGTTTTACGAGGTGGCCACCGTGAGCGTTGCCGAATCTACGAGGCCCACCGGGTGATGACGTCCCATGTGTCGGCTCCGCTGCCCTCGGGGCCAACCGGGGACCAGCCGATGTAGTCGCCTGTGCAATAGCCGGCTCCGGTCTGCTGCGCATCGGGCACCACGGTGAGTTCATTGGAGTCGCGATCAAACACGTAGCGCTCGGTGGGCATGTCTTCGGATTCCTGTGCATAGGTCCATGAGATTCGGGTCCCGCAGTGCGTCACCCCCACAACTTGGGAGAGCTCGGGGCCCCGGAACAGTTCTGTTTGACGAGTGTCCGGATCAACGAGGAACAGGTCTCCGCCATGGACCACCGAGAGCACTTGCCCATCGGAGCCCCGTAGCGCCATTCGTGACGTGTCGTCGGTGTCCTCTTCTTTCAGGGGCTCCAAACGCTCCAGATGCAGGATTTCCCGCCGTTCTTCTCCCGGGAGGTAGGCGCTGACCGTCTGGGAGATTCCGAGGTCGCTGTCGTCCTGGACTTCGGCAACGGAAGCCAGACCATCTCCCCAGGTGTACAGGTTTTCCCCATCCAATTGGCGGTCGGCGCCATCCGGTCCGAGTTCTTCGCGCATTGCGGCGGGTTTCTTGAAGTCGACGGACAGCATTTTGTAGACGGCTGATCCTTCGGCATCGTGGGGTTGGAAGCTGTTCCAGTAGACGCGTTCGTTCACAAGGATTGGGTCGGAGACGGTTTGGGGATCCCAGCCAGTTTCTTGGCCGTCTAGCGGCGTCTGCGTTGCCAGAACCCGGACATCGGTGGTTCCCGGGGAGACTCCAAGGATCCTCCATCCACCGGTTTCAGGATCCCTGGAAAAGTTTTCGCTCCAAATGATCCCGGCGTCGGTGACCGAAATGCTGGTGATGCCGTGCGGGATGTACTTTTTCTTCAACGCTCCCGAAGTGGCGAAGGGTTCAAATGACTTCCCCACGTAGCGCCCGATCTGCATGGATTCAGGATCGATTCGATTCCCGGTCTCCTCGAATTCCTCCTCCGACAGGCGGGTTCCATGAAGACCCACCGGGGTGCCCGAGGCTTCCACTCCCAATGGCACGAAGGCCGTTTCAGCCGTCTTCATGTCAACAGTCGAGAATACTTCGGTGAAGTCCTTGTCCTTGGTTGCTTCACGGGCCTCGTCGATGCTTCGCTCATTGGCGGCGACCTCGGTTCCGTCTGCCCACACCAGTGCGAACTCGGGTGACACCGGCTGTGCGGACTTGCTGGACGGCGGGGTGCTGCCAGCGCCGGAAGGTTGGGTCAGCGGGGTGCAGCCCGTGAGGCCGAGGGACATCGCCGCGCAGGCAGCTCCAAGGGTGAAGAGGGTGCGGAAAGTGCCGTGCATGCTGCTCCTTATTGGTGCGGTTGGTGACGACCCGTCTAGTTTTCCCATCGGGTCACCACATCCCAGACGGCGGGATTGCCCCCGATTGATCCGCTGACACCCCAGGAGAGGTAGTCACCGCCGCACTGGGCGGTGCCGGTGAATGCCGGGTCGGTGAGCACCCGCAGCGAGGCGTCCAGGGCGTTGTACACATAGCGTGATTCCGCGGGACTGGAATTCTGGTCGACAAAAGACCACGTGGCGCGGTCGCCGCAATGCGCGACATTCGCCACATGCGTCGTGCCCGGCAGGGGGATTGCGACGACCTTTCCGGAGGTGGTGTTCGCGATGTAGAAGTCGCCCAGATAGGTAAAGCTGAAGATGTTTCCATCGGCGCCCAGCGATTCCAAGGAGCTGCCCTCCGGTGCCGACGCCGAGATGCGGACCAGATCGACGTCACCGTGGCTGGATTCAATCAGCGAGGTGCTCTTGTTGTCGGCGAACTCGCTGCCCGTGTGCTCGGTGCCAAGGACCGCAACGTCAGAGCCAAAGTTCGCCGGTGCGTACGCCTGCGTGCGCTCGACCCGAAGGTCCTTCCCGCCCTCCAGCGGGGCCGACAGGACCCGCGCTTCGTAGCCCCTGGCGGTGTCGGCGGGGAATGCCACATGCCAATAGGCGCGGTCGTTGGCAATGATGGGCACCGGCATGACGAACGCCATTGGCGAGTCTGCCGGAACCGAGGCCTCCTTCGAGGTGGACAGCACCCTCGCCGTCTTCTGGCCCGCGGGAACGCCCATGATTTTCCAGGTGCCTTCCATGAACGAATCTTCATCGAGTTCCGCCCACACGGTTCCCGCCTCCGTTGCGGAACCGCCCGCAACGAAATTCGGCTTGCGTGCCTTGGTGTCGGCACCCGCGGTGGTGAATGGCGTGAACTTCCCGCCGGCGTAGGTTCCTACACTGTCAGTGGCGGACAGGGCGTCGAGTACGTGTTCGTAGTCTTCCTGTTTGCCGGTGGACCCAACCAGCGACCCCTGTTCAGTCAAGGCAAAGGGAACCAGGACCCGGCCGTCCTTTGCAAGGTCCTGCGTGTTGTACTCCTTCCGGTAATCCGTGCCGGGCCGCGCAGCCACGGCGTCCCCGAGATTGAGCCGGGTGTCAATGAAGTCCGGGTCCTCGGGCCATTTGAGTCCTGGCACGCGCAGTGCCGAGGGCCCCGGTGATGGAGGGGAGAGCACTGCGGAGCCCGAGGCGGGAGCCGGGGTGGTGGCGCCGTCCGGGGTGGTCAGGGTGGTGCACGCGGGCAGCAACAGGGCGCCGAGCCCGAGGAGGCAAAGACGGCCCACCAATGACTGTTTCTTCATCTGCGACACGCTCCTGCGGGGGACTGGACAGTGGGGTTGCCTAGCAAGAGTCTTGCCTAATGGGGTTCGGAAAAGTAACCCAGACACGCGCAAGTCCGGCAGATGCAGCGCACGTGCCCCGCGCCAATCGGATCCCCGTGCCCGCGTTGTTGACTACCAACGCGGGCACGGGGATATCCAAAGGGGTATTGGCGCCGGGCGCAGCCACGATCGACCATCTTGAGGAACGCCGGACCACGATTGCCCCGAGGTATTAAGAATTCACTGCCAAGGGCCGGATACTTTTATGCCCGGCCCTGCTAGCCTCGCAGCATGAGCAAGCTACTGCCGCCAGCAATGTTCATCCCCCTTCACTGCACGTCCTCGAACCTCGATCCGTCATGAGTACCATCCAAGGATGGAGTTCGACGATCCGCGCGCACGAGCAAGCCATGGCCGCGGATTTGGGTAATTGGAGAACGACTCTCCGCCTGAACAAGGAAGAGGACAAGAAGTCACGCACCAACGACGTGGTTGGCATGATCGTGGGTGCCATCGTGACAACCGCCAGCGTCTTGTTTCTTGCCAGATGGCATCCGCAAGCCCTTGAACTATGGGTGGTCGTCCTGGCTCTGGGGGTCGTTGGCCTAAGCCTGATGGCGATCTTCGCCCGGGATCTCGTGCACAAGTACCGAGTTGGGGTGCGTGGAATGCTCTTGGCCCACGTTTATGAGATGGGCCTGGTCTTTGAACGCACCATGGGCAGCTTGTTCACGGTCCCGCTGAACTCGGCGAAGATCAGATATGTCGCTTGGGACGACGACGGCGAAGATGAGCGTCACCGGGAACAACTTTGGGTGACACTGATCGACGGTACGGTGCGCGCCGTCGAGACATGGACCGAGGCGGAGCGCAGACAGCTTTCGGAGCTGGCCAGCTGCCTTCGACTTGGTGGAAATCCGCAGGTCATCGAACCTACGTGGTCGGCAGGACGGCCCGAGGCGCTTTGAATCCGCCCCGGCCGCCCGTCCGTGTAGTTACCGCGGGCCGGCTAAACGCCTAGCTCTTCACGCAACCGGGCAACGTGCCCACTGGCAGCGACCTTGTACTCGGCCAGAGTGACCCTGCCGTCGGGACCGACCACGACGGTGCTGCGCAGTAGGCCTTCGACTTGGTTGCCGTTGACTTCCTTTTCACCGAAGGAGCCGTAGGCCTTGGTGACGGCGAGGTCGGGGTCGGACAGCAATGGGAAATTCAGGGATTCCGCCTCAGCAAAGGACGCGAGGGCCTCACCCTGGTCGGGGGAGATACCCAGTACTTCGTAGCCTGCCGAGCGCAACGAATTGAGGTTGTCGCGGAAATCGCAGGCCTCGGTGGTGCACCCTGGGGTGGCTGCCTTCGGGTAGAAATACACAACGACATTTTTGCCGGCGTAGTCGGAAAGCGAAATCTTGTTGCCTCGCGCATCGGCCAAGGAAAATTCGGGCGCGCGCTCGCCGACTGTCAAAGGTGTTGAAAGGTCCGACACAAAGAACTCCATTCATTTTCGCATGGTGGTATTGCATTTTCATCCTAGGGGATTTGTGGTCCATCCAACAGGTAGTGGATGACGGTGAATTGAATGCACGACACCGTTGGCCGGGCGATACTCCAAATGATGTAGGCGGTAGCGCAAAAATCACCCCCAGGGAGGGTCAACGCATGGGCGATCGAGTGTAGAGTGGCCAATGCTTCGGCCGAGAACCACCGCCGGACCGCTAAATCAAAGCCCGGAGCCACCGGCCCTTTGTGAAGCTAACACCATGAGGACACCCACTAGATGCTCTTAAAACTCATACTCAGATACTCAAAGCCCTACAAGGGGTGGATCGTTGCCGTGCTGTTCTTCCAGCTGGCAACCACGATCGCCACTTTGTTCCTGCCAAGCCTCAATGCACGCATCATTGACACCGGTGTGGTCAAGGGCGACACCGACTTCATCTGGCGCACCGGCGGCGTCATGCTCGCCGTCGCATTCGTCCAGGTCATCACGGCCATTGCCGCCGTCTATTTCGGCGCAAAAACGGCCATGGCCATCGGCCGGGACCTGCGCCACTCCGTGTTTGACTCCGTCACTTCGTTCTCCGCACAGGACGTCAACAAGTTCGGTGCCGCAACGCTGATCACCCGAGGCACCAACGACGTGCAGCAGGTACAGATGCTCGTTCTGATGGGACTGAACTTCATGGTTTCGGCGCCGATCATGTGCATCGGCGGCATCATCATGGCCGTACGCGAAGACGTCGGACTCTCCTGGCTGGTGTGGGTCTCGGTGCCCGTACTCATCGCCGTGGTGGGCACGCTCGTGTTCTTCCTGATGCCGCTCTTCCGCCAGATGCAGGACCGCATCGACAGCATCAACGGGGTGCTGCGCGAGCAGATCACCGGCATCCGCGTGGTGCGCGCCTTCGTGCGCGAGCCCCACGAAACCGAACGTTTCGAGGACGCCAACGCCAAGCTCACCCGCGTGGGCGTGAAGGTCGGCAACCTCTTTGTGCTGATGTTCCCTCTGATCGGTATGATCCTGCACATCGCCACGGCCTCTGTCCTCTGGTTCGGCGGACACCGTGTCGACACCGGTGAAATGCAGATCGGTGCGCTGACCGCTTTCCTGCAGTACCTGCTGCAGATCCTCATGGCGGTCATGATGGGTACCTTTATGGCCATGATGATCCCGCGCGCCATCGTGTGCGCCGAGCGCATCAACGAGGTCGTCACCCTCGAGCCAAGCCTGATGGACCAGACCGACCACATTACGGACATGACCGCCCCGGGAACCGTTGAATTCCGCAACGTGACCTTCGGCTACCCGGGAGCCGAGGCCCCGGTGCTCAACAACGTGTCCTTCACCGCCAAGCGCGGCGAAACCACCGCAATCATCGGATCGACCGGTTCGGGCAAATCCACCCTGTTGAACCTGATCCCGCGCCTCTACGACGCCGGCGAAGGCCAGGTGCTGGTTGGCGGCGCACCCGTCACCGAACTGACCCGTGCACAGCTGTCCAACAGCGTCGCCACCGTCCCGCAACGCCCGTACCTGTTCTCCGGAACCGTGGCGAGCAACCTGCGTTTCGGCGCCGACACGGCCACCGACGAGGAACTCTGGGCGGCGCTCGACGTTGCCCAGGCCCACGAGTTTGTCTCGGCGCGCGAGGACGGCCTTGAAGGCCGGATCTCGCAGGGCGGCACCAACGTTTCCGGTGGCCAGCGCCAGCGTTTGTGCATTGCCCGTGCGCTTGCGGCAAAGCCGGAGATCTACCTCTTTGACGATTCGTTCTCCGCGCTCGACGTGGCAACCGACGCGCGTTTGCGCTCCGCCCTTCGGGAACCGACCCGGGACGCGGCGGTCATCATCGTTGCCCAGCGCGTTTCCACGATCACCGGGGCCGACCAGATCCTGGTGTTGGACCACGGCGAAATCGTCGCCCGCGGAACCCACGAGGAACTGCTTGAGTCATCGGAAACCTACCAAGAAATCGTGACATCGCAGCTGGCAGTGGAGGAGGTGGCCTAAATGGCAAAACGTACCAAGGAAAACGCCGCACCAGCGGTTGAAGCAACCGACGAGATCGACGAGATCGACGAGTTCGACACCGCCGGGTCCTCCGACATGTTCGGCGACTCGGTGCCCGTCCGCAAGGCCAAGCACTTCTGGCCGTCGGCCAAGCGCCTGATCGGCCTGCTGGCCCCGCAAAAGGTCGGCATGAGCCTGGTGCTCGTTCTGGTCGCAGCGGGAGTCGTGCTCTCGGTCATTGCCCCGAAGATCCTGGGCGAGGCCATGGACGTCATCTTCGCCGGCGCCTTCAGCAAGCAGATGGATCCCAACGTGCCCGTCGACCAGGTCGTCGAGGGCCTGCGCCAATCGGGCCAGAACGACCTCGCGGACATGATGTCCAAGATGAACCTGGTTCCCGGGGTCGGCATCGACTTCACGCTGCTCAGCCGCTACATCCTCATTGTGCTGGCAATGTACTTCGTCTCCTCGCTGTTCATGTGGGCGCAGGGCTGGCTGCTGAACCGCCTGGTCATGAAGGTCGTCTACAAGCTGCGCAAGGACGTCGAGGACAAGCTCAACAAGCTGCCGCTGAACTACTTCGACACCCGACAGCGCGGAGACCTGCTCTCCCGCGTGACAAACGACGTGGACAACATCCAGAACGCGTTGCAGCAGGCGGTCAGCCAGCTGGTGCAGTCGCTGCTCACGGTCGTCGGCATTGTCATCATGATGTTCATCGTCTCCTGGCAGATGGCGTTGATCGCGTTGATCGCGCTGCCGCTTTCCGCGGTTGCCGCGGGCGTCATCGGCTCGCGCGCGCAGGGTCTGTTCACCGCGCAGTGGAAGAACACCGGCGCCCTGAACGGGCAGATCGAGGAATCCTTCTCCGGCCACGACCTCATGAAGGTCTTCGGACGCGAAAAGGACATGCTCGACCGCTTCCACGAGAAGAACGACGAACTCTACGAGGCATCCTTCGGTGCCCAGTTTGTTTCCGGCATGATCTTCCCGGTCATGAACTTCATTTCTTACCTGTCCTACGTCGGCATTGCCGTGGTCGGCGGTCTGCGCGTGGCCTCGGGCCAGATGAGCCTTGGCGATGCCACCGCATTCATCCAGTACTCCCGCGAGTTCACCCAGCCGCTGGGCCAGATGGCCGGCATGGCCAACATGCTCCAGTCCGGCGTGGCCTCCGCGGAGCGCACCTTCGAGCTGCTGGATGCCGAGGAACAGGATCCGGACACCATCACCGACAAGCTGCCCGCCCGCACCGACGGGCACGTCGAGTTCGAGAACGTCAGCTTCTCCTACTCGCCGGAAAAGCCGCTGATCGAGGACCTGTCCTTCGAGGCGCACCCGGGCCACACCGTGGCGATCGTCGGCCCCACCGGCGCCGGCAAGACCACGCTGGTGAACCTGGTCATGCGTTTCTACGAACTCAACTCAGGGCGCATCACCCTGGACGGCGTGGACATCACCGCGATCTCACGCGCCGACCTGCGTTCCAAGGTTGGCATGGTGTTGCAGGATGCCTGGCTCTTCGGTGGAACCATCATGGAAAACATCCGCTACGGACGCCTTGATGCAACCGATGCCGAGGTCATGGCCGCGGCCAAGGCCACCTTCGTGGACAGGTTCGTCCGTGCGCTGCCCGACGGCTACGAGACGGTCATCGACGAGGAAGGCACCAACGTGTCGGCCGGTGAAAAGCAGTTGATCACCATCGCCCGCGCATTCGTTGCCAACCCGTCGCTGCTAATCCTGGACGAGGCGACCTCGAGCGTTGACACGCGCACCGAGCTGCTGGTTCAGCACGCCATGGCAGCGCTGCGCAGCGACCGGACAAGCTTCGTGATCGCGCACCGACTCTCCACGATCCGCGATGCAGACACCATTTTGGTGATGGAGGAGGGCCGGATCGTAGAGCAGGGCAACCACCGCGAACTGCTTACGGTCCGTGGCGCCTACTACCGCCTGTACCAGTCGCAATTCGCCGGCCCGGTGGAGGACGACACCGTGCAGGCAGGCGGCGGCGCGCCCCTGGAAGGGGTCTTTGCGCCGGAGGATGCACAGGGCTCGGGCGCCACGAGCTAGCAACCGCTGCCCCCTGGTCGGGATAAATCGCAAGCGCCTAGGGGCGAAACAAGCGCAGGACCGGCGTGGATGAAAATCCTTGCCGGTCCTGCGCTTGTTTAATCTCCTGTTCGGATCCTTCGTCCCCGATACTGGTTTGCCAGCCGGTGTTGCCCTGGGCAACGTCCCGGTGTTGGTCACGAGGTTCCGGTTGCCCCGAGCATTCAATGCTTCTTTGCGGCCAAGCGCTTCTTTAAGAAAACCATGGGCAACAGCCAAGAGCCCAGCGTCGTGATGATCCAAACAATGAGTGGCGCAAGGATCCAAGTATCTATACCGTGAATGCCCAAGCCCTCGGGGAATATTTGGGCCACGAAGAGTGCAACGAATGTCGAGAGCAACCCGACTCCGCCCGCCGCGAGTGGAGCAAATTTGGAGGCAGTCCAGGAACCTACCCGCGAGAGAACTGTTTGGACTACTGCAAAGACCACTACCGCAACGATGAATCCGTTGGCCGTGAGCACAAAATTAGGAAGTATCCATGAAGCGACCAACAAACCTATCGCTGCGCTTCCAATGTAAATCGCTACCCGAATCAGGAAGATGATCATGTTGCTGATCGTAAAAGGACCGTGGTTCCGCGTCAAGGAACCACGGTGACTCCTAGCAAACCTCGCAAGACCCGATACGTTGCGTCACAAGGAAGCCTGCGTTTCCCCTTGTTCTTGTGCTCTGGGTCGCTGCGATTTTTTGTTGACGGCATGGGATTGAAAGCTACCTGCGGATGCCGGCGACCTAGCAGATTATCCCGCATTGCCGGCGGGCCACCCGGAGCGAAACCATCGTCGACCTTGCAGATGTCGAGCCCATGCTCCTTGCCGCCATACTCCCCGAATTCCGCGGTTGTCCGTTCGGAGTGACGATAAGTGCGAAAATTTGGGCACCTTATAAACGCAGAAAGGGTGCACCATCGAACCGGCGAGAACCAGGCACGGAGGCCCTGGTTTCCTGATTCGGTGCACCCTTTCGGCTGTCAAGTACGAAGGGCTCGGCGCTCGGAATACGGTGTCGGTGAGATCCCAAACTACGCCATGCTCATACGTCGGCGGTCGTCGCGTTTATGCGGCCCATGGCACGCTGCTTCAGATTTTCGTACTCGTCGGCGGTGATGGTTCCGCTCTCAAGGAGCGCCTTGGCCTTGACAATCTCGTCGCTCGGGCTCACCTGCGCAAGGCTGCGGATGTAGTCTTCGGTGGCCACGGTTTTGTCAACGGCATTCTTGTAGTTTCGTTCCGCCATGCCCTTGCCGCGGAAGATCAGGTAGACCAGCGCGGTCAGGAACGGGATGAAGACCATAGTGATGAGCCATACCGCCTTCCACCATCCATTGAGCTCTCGGTCTCGAAAGAGATCGGCGATGATCGAGAAGAGCGCCATCAGGTAGGCGATGAAAACAAACGCCCAGATGAAAAACCAAATGATATTCCAGAAAGATGACCAAAATTCCACTGTCGTTTTCCTTCGCACTTTGGGGCGTCTAAAGCCCGGGGATAGGAATTTTCTGTGCACGGCGAGCCGTTGCTTTCCCAGTGTTGGCCATTGGATTCCGTGTTGTCAACGACAGCTTGTTTCTAATTATTGAAGATAAACTGAATTGCCCACTAGTGCCCCCGCGCACGCATTTTCGGGGCATTCTTCACCCTTTGCGGGCGATGAAAATCCTGTAGGTGAACGCTAGCGTCAAAGCCGTGATGGTTCTCTCCCGAACACGCGCAAACACGCCGGCACGCTGCCTCTTGCCCGTGTGGGGTGCGCCATGAAGGCACGTGCACCCCGCGGGATCACCTGGGATTGGCCCCTGTTCATTTACGGTCTCGTCATGGCTTTGCCTGCAGCACTCGTCATCCCGACTAATCCCATGGCGGGACTGGCCTTGGCGCTCGGCGTCTTGCCAGCGGCCGCCTTCAAGCTACCTGGCGTCCGCCAGGAGAGACATACGATCATAATCGTCGGAGTCCTGTGCGCAGTAGCCTTGCAAATAGGATCGCTCCTCACAAACGTTCCCGCGGTCGCGGTGCCTGCAATATTTGTTCTGGCCGTGCTTACGAGCGTTTGGTCGCGCGCAAGCCGTTTCGGTACGCTCACCCTGTTTCTCGCGCTCCCGCTCACGGGTATTGGGCTCAGCATCCACAGTTTTGGAACGGCCGTGATTCTTGGTGGGCTCATGGTTGCTGGATCCGTCTATGCGTGGCTGGTGTCGTTGCTCTGGCCCGAACGGGTGCCGCCAACGGCACCCGTTCCGCCTCCGAAATTGCCGTTGAACACCATGTTCGTCTACGGGACGCTCCTGGGGCTAGCGGCTGCCAGTGCCGCGGCGATCGGCTACCTCCTTGACCTTGAACACGTTGGCTGGCCGACGGGAGCCGTGCTGCTCGTGATGCGGCCCGCGAGATCCCAGCTCGTGCTCAGAAGCATTGGCCGTGCTGCATCAGTTCTCCTGGGCTCGCTTGCCGCGGCCGCGTTCGCGGTGTTCAGCACGCAGGGCTTGGGTACCGCATTGGTTGTTGGCGTGGTCGTTGCAGCGATGGCCGCGACCACGGCGAGCCGCTGGTACGTGACGCCGGGGTTTGCGTCATTCATCGTGCTCACGTTCATCATGCAGGCAGACACAACCGAGTCCCCGGGCGATCGTTTTGTGGAACGCACCATGGAGACTCTGCTCGGCATCTCCCTTGCATTGCTGTTTGGTGCGCTGATCCCGGCGATCATCCAACGGGTGCGGAAGGTTCGCACCCCGGTCTAGACGATTGTCGCGTCGGGTTTTTGGATCCCAACGCCGGCCATTCGCCGCAGTCTCCGGGGCCTACCTCCATGGATGTTGCGGGCATAGAAATTTCCCTCAACGTGTCGGTACCGCGCCGGTACGCCCACACCGTCGCCAAGATTAGGAACGCGCCCAGAACCAGGCGCACCACGAAGGTCTCGGGGTCGACTCGGGCACGATTTTCACGTCGAACGCATAGAAGAGCCAGGGCCCGAACGGCATTGTCTGTGTAGTGCCGTTCGGGCCCTGGCAGGCTTCGAGACACGGAGGACACGAGCGCCACGACGGCGAGCGGGTTCTGCACCCGATACCGAAAGCCAGCGGAATTAACTGGAGGATTGGTTTGGCCAGCCCTCACTCCCGCTTTTCCAATCGAACACCGACGGGCGTCTCAGCCGAGCAATTTGGACTTCGCCGCGGTGAACTCGGCATCGGTGAGTACACCCGCGTCCTTGAGCGAGGCCAGCTTCTGCAACTCGGCGATGAGGTCGATGCCCGGTGCCGCCGCCGCGGGCGCCGCCGCCGGTGGGGGAGGCGCGGCGGCTTGCTGCTGGGCCACGGCATCCTGCGCCGCCTGTTGCATCATGGCCTGTTGCTGGGCCGCCTCGTACTGTTCCTGCTCGTACGAGGACTGTGCCTTCCTCTGCTGGCGATTGGCCATACCTCCTTGGACTGCGGTCGCGGTGCCGGCGACGACAGCGGTACGAGCTGCCAGGCCGATGAGGCCCGGACGTCCTCTTCTTAGCATGATGGTTTTCCTTTACTCTTCGTTCAGACCGTGGAGGGCGTCAACGAGGCCGTTGACAACGGGGGCGGGGATGCGCTCGACATTCAGCACTTCAGCGCCGGACGCGGCGAACCGCTGGCTGAGGGTCCTGGCCCACGCGAGCTCCAACACGACGAGTGCCGCCGAGCTTCCCGGCGGGACAAGCTCGGAGAGCTCTTCGATGTCGTCGTCCCCGGCAATGCCGATCGCAGCCATTTCCGTGCCGGCCAGTCCATATTCGTCGTCGCCGGTCTCGAGCTCGGTGACCGAGACTTCCCCGCCATCGCTCTTGGCAATGATCACGAAGTCCAGCAGCCGAACGAGCCCCGCATCGAGTAGTTCCCCGAGAGCGTCAAGCACGCCCGCCGAGGGGCGGCTGCCCTCCAACCCGATGAGGTAGAGCTCGACGGGTCCAAATGTGAACTGTCCCATGGCATTTCCTTTCTAGGAATTTCCGCTTCTGTTGCTGCCTAACGAGGCCTGGATGAACGACAACGGAATCGCCTTGATTGCCGTGCCCCTGTCAATCGGCTGCATCCATCTCGGGCGTGGGGTCAGCCGCGCCCGCACGAGACTGCCTCGTGTGAGTCTTGCCAGGGGTCGCTGCATGTTCGCCTCCGGGAAAAGTGCTTGCCTGCACCAATAGTCCTTCGCGGCCGCTTGGACGAGCATCACCCTGTCAGGGTGAGCTTCAGTGGCGGACCCGGGGCCGGGCTGTGGCGTGGCGTGTTTCGTATCTAGAAATGCCCGATTCCCTTGCCGATCATCGACACCCCGATCAGCAGCAAAAGGATTGCCATGATGAGCGCATTTTCCTTGGCGAGCCAGGTGCGCAATGAATCTAGCGGTCTGCGGAGTTTCTCGGCGGCAATCAGGTAGCCGAGCACGGGGACCATGACGGTTGACGCCGCGATCACCGTGAAGATTGCAACCACGAGGACGACGGCCCCGGTGGACAGCTCGGCACTGCCGATGTCCAGCCCGGCGCCGGCCGCCATGATCAGGTTCTTGGGATTCAGGGCCGAGAGCAGGAATCCCAACCCGAGCGCGGTGATGAAGGTGACCTTGTCGATTGCCTGCATCCACTTGGGCAGGGCGGGGTCCTCGCCCGGCTTGGGCCGTTTGCGCCATTGGCCGATCGCCAGCAGGAGCAACCCTGCCCCGAGCAGGAGCTGGATGATTCCTTGGACGGGTTTGGAAGCCTCCGGATCCTGCTCAGGCAGGATTGAGGAGAGCAGCGTGAAGACGGTGACGGCTACTATGATGCCGACAACCCAGCCGAGCAGGAACCCGACGGAGGTGACCCGGGCCTTGGGGGAGAGAAGCATGAGGATCGCGGCAATGACCGGCAACGGGCTGATCGCAATGCCGACAGCGAGCGGGAGTATTTCCCCGATGACGGGAACCATGGTCATCCTTCTTCGTTGGCCGGGCCGGAGACTGCGGCACTCGTCGACAGCGCCGCGATGGCGGAGCGATTGGTCGGGAAAACCCGCTGCTTGTCGAGCAGGCCCAGAAGGGTGAGGCGCTCCCGGGCTTCCGGGCGCACGCGGCTGAAGCTCAACTCCACGTCTTGTCCGGCGAGCCAGTTCTGGAGTGCCGTGAATGATTCGGCACCTGTCACGTCGATGTCTGTCACGGCTTCCATGTCGATCACCAGGTGGTCCACCTTATCGGGGTCGGCCGCCAGCACGGCACGCCTGGCCGCCTGGACGAACACGTCGCCGTTGGCGAAGAACAGTGGAGCGGCCAGGCGGATGACGAGCACGCCGGGAGTGGTCATGGAGCCGGCGGATGCGTCCTCCAGCAATGACTCACCGGGTTCCCCGGATGCCTTCAGCACGTCGATGGCCGGGTTGGAGGCGCGTTTGGCGAGGTTGACCAAGGCGAGTACGAACGCGACGAGGATGCCGATGATGGACCCGACGAGGAGGGTCGTGAGGAAACAGACGGCGCCGATGATGAATTCGAAGCGGTCTTGGCGCCACAGTTCCCTGAATTCCTTGATGCCCAGCAGCGGAATGATTGCCACTCCAACGACAGCGCCGATCGCCGGCGAGGGGATGTCGGCCAGCAGCGCCGTGCCGAACACCAGCAGCAGCAGCGTCCCGGCGGCCATCACCAGGGTGGGCAGCTGCGTGCGGGAGCCTGCCTGGTCCATGGCTGCGGTGCGGGAGGTTGAAGAACCCAATGTGAAGCTCGCCGAGGCCCCGGCGGCGATGTTGCCGACGCCGAATGCGAACAGGTCGCGATTGGGATTGGTCTCATAGTCCCGTTTCTCGCCGTAGGATCGCGAGACCAGCAGGCCTTCGGCCGTCGTGACCATCGTCAGGGCCGCGGCCGCGGGGATGAGCGCAATCCACATCGACCAGTCGAGCACGGGCCAGGACAGCTGCGGCGGTCCGGCCGGGACTTCCCCCAGCACGTTGACACCTGCCGCCTGTGCGTTGGTGAGGACCACGACCACGGTGGAGACGACGAGAACCACGAGCGCCCACGGCACCGCAGCCAAGAGCTTGCGCCCGCCCAACAGCACGGCGACGGAGCCCGCGGCGATCAGCATCGAGTACACATTGGCGGTGCCGAGACCCGAGAGCAGGTCGCCGACCTTTTCCACGAACTCTCCGCCCGAGTTGATGTGCACGCCCAGCATCTTTGCGATCTGGCTGACCATGATGTCCAGGGCCAGGCCGCCGACGAACCCGACGAGAATCGGCTTGGAAAGGAAATTGGCCAAGAACCCGAGCTTGAACACCGACAGCAGGATGAACATGATGCCGATGATGATCGCCTGGGCGAAGGCAAGGGTTGAATACTCCGCGCTTCCGGCGACAGCGAGCCCTCCGATCGAGGACGCGACGAGGGCCGCGGCAGCAGCATCCGGCGAAGCCACCAGCTGTCGCGAGGACACCGTCAGCGCGTACACGATGGCCGGGAGGACCAACGCGTACAGGCCCGCGGTGGGCGGCAACCCGGCAATCTGCGCGTAGCCGATGTTCAGCGGAATCGCGATGGCGAGCAGCGTCACGCCGGCGACCAGCTCTTGCACGAGGTTGCCCCGTGTGAGCCCGGCCAGGGGTCGCTGCATGTTTGCCTCCGGAGATGTGGTTGTCTGCACCAATGGTCATTCGAGGCAGATCGGGGAGGCATCACCCCGCCCGGGTGAACCGCGGTAGATGGCGATCAGCCGGCTTCATCTGTAACGGATGACCCTCGCCGCCCCACGGGCAGGGCAGAATGGTTCGGAAGGCAGGGCATAAGCGAGGGTAGGGGAATTGTGAAGATGCCGGAAGCAGCGACCAACACCGCGGGGCACCCCGAATGGAAAACGATTCCGGCCGGGACCTTCCAGATGGGTTCCCATGACTTCTACCCCGACGAGGCCCCCCGGCACGAACGGTCCGTCGGCGGCTTCCAGATTGCGGCCGGCCCGACGACCAACGCGCAGTTCGCCGCATTCATCGAGGCGACAGGCTATGTGACGGTCGCGGAGCGGGCCCTGTCCGCCGTCGATTTCCCGCACCTGGACGAGGCCGAACGCGCCCCGGGTTCTCTGGTGTTCACCCCCACGGGCGGGCCGGTGGACCTGGGGGACTGGCAACAGTGGTGGGCGTGGGTGCCCGGAGCGCAATGGCGCCACCCGCTGGGACCCGGTAGCGACCTGGCTGGCAAGGAAAACCACCCCGTGGTGCAGGTTTCCTATGCCGACGCGCTCAGCTACGCCCAATGGGCTGGGGCCCGGCTGCCCACCGAAGCGGAACACGAGTATGCGGCCTCCGGCGGAGCCGCCCCGGACCCCTACGTGTGGGGCAGGCAGCGCGACCCGGGCGGGACCGCCATGGCCAACACGTGGCACGGCCGGTTCCCGTACCTGAACACCGGCTCGGCCGGATGGGCCGGCACCTCCCCGGTTGGGGCATTCCCCGCCAACGGGTACGGGTTGTACGACTGCATCGGCAACGTGTGGGAGTGGACGGCCGATTACTACACCAGCTCGCATGAGGCGACCCGGACCGGGCCGGCCGCACCGGCAGGCGGTTGCAGTTGCGGCTCGCAGGATTCGCGGCTCGCCGCGCAGAGCGCGGAACCGGGTTCCGCCGCGCCGCGCCGGGTCCTGAAGGGCGGCTCCCACCTGTGCGCACCCGAGTACTGCCTGCGCTACCGCCCGGCGGCGCGCTCGCCGCAGACCGAAGACTCGGCGACAAGCCACATCGGGTTCCGCTGCGCCAGGCCCTAAAGGTTGCTTCGCCGCATCGACGGTGCAGCACCCGGCCTTGGGTACGTGGTTTGGCGCCGTCCTACAGCATGGTCATTCCGGTGCCGATGATGACAAATCCGATGAGGACCATGACCAGGATGGTGATGACGCGGTTGTTCGCGATAATCCAGTCGTGCACCAGCACCAGGTGCGGTTCGGCGCGTTCGGGGCTCACGAAGGCGAACACCACGGGGATGCCGACGGTTGACGCGGACAGTGCGGTGTACACCGCAACGGCAATCGTCGCGTCTGCGACCGTGAGCGGGTGGGCCGTAAGCACAACGCCCGCGGCGACACCGATCAGCAGGGACTTGGGTCGGAGGTTCAGTGCGAACCCGAAGCCGAACGCCTGCCAAGGCCGCACCGCGCCCACTGCCCGCAGCCATTTTGGCAGTTCGCTGGCGGCCGTCCGATCGGAGCGCCGCCACAGCACCAGCGCGAAGGCCTCCATCGTGAGGCCGATGGCGATCAGGAAGATGCCCACGAGGAACACCGGTTGGAGGTCCACGTGGGCGGGGAGCGTGGCCGCCCCGAGCGCGAAGAGCACCACCACCACAATGATTCCCAGGATCCAGCCGGACAGGTACGCGATGGGTGAACGCCCGGGGTTCGGGGAGAGCAGGATTAGCAGCGCTGCGGTGATGGGCACGGAACTGATCGCCATCGCCACGGCCAGCGGCAGCAAGTGCCCAATGGCTTGAAGGATCATGATCATGCAGGCAGCTCCCCTTGTACGCATACAGGCGTATGTAAACCCTAAAAGGGCCGTCGCCGCGATGTCTCACCCAGACAAGATGATGTTTTGGGATCAGGCACCACGTAGCGTTTGGGCCGGACCGGTCTTCGGGGCACCCGGAACCGCGCGAACCGTTGCCCGCCAATGGAGGAGGCTACTGTGGAAAGCACCCGTCGAGGAACGATGATCTTGCTCGCGCTCGCGGCCGCGACGGTCGCAGCAATCGGGATGAGCTCGATCCGGCACATCCTAGCCCCGGTCATCCTGACGCTGATCCTGACCATTTGCGCCCACCCGGTCCGGGTGGCGATGGAGAAGCGGGGGGTTCCGCACGGGCTCGCCACCGGATCCGTCATCCTTGTCGTCTTCCTGCTGCTGGCGGGGTTCATCTTTGCGTTGATCATCGCCTTCGCCCAGTTCGTCACGATGCTGCCGCAGTTTGCCGGCCAGCTCGCCCAACTCGGCACGGTGGTCACCGAATGGCTGGGCAGCATCGGGATCGGCACGGAACAGACCCAAGCCATTATCAAGGGCATCGACCCGGGCAAACTTGTGGCATTGGCAACCGGGCTCTTCGGAAGCGTCTTCAGCATCACGGGTTCCCTGGTGATCATCCTGACCATGTTGATCCTGATGGCGGCGGATGCCGTATACGTTCCCACGATCCTGCGGCAACTGGCCGTAACGCAAAAAGACCTCGTCGTTGCGTTGACGAGCTACGCATCCAACGTGCGGCGCTACATGGTCGTCACCACGGTGCTCGGCGTCGTCCAAGGCGTGCTGAATACCTTGGTGCTTTTCGTCCTTCACGTTCCCGCCGCCATTCTCTGGGGCCTGCTGGCGTTCCTGTGCAGTTTCATTCCGAACGTCGGATATTTCCTGGCGATCATCCCGCCCATGGTGTTCGGGTTCTTTGTCGGCGGCTGGTCAACAATGATTGCCGTCGTCATCGCGTACGGGCTGATCAACGGCGTGGTTCAGTCCATCATCCAGCCGCGGGTCGTCGGCAACGCGGTGGCGCTGAGCCAGTCACTCACGTTCTTCTCGGTACTGTTCTGGGCCGTCGTGTTCGGGCCAATCGGTGCCATTCTGGCCATCCCGCTGACGTTGATTTTCCGTGCCGTGCTGGTTGATTCGGATCCGAAAGTCCGGCTGTGGCGCCCGGCCATCGGGGACGTCACTGAGACTCGCCGTTTGCTCATGGAGGACGACGCAGTGGCGAAGGAAGCCCGGCGGACACGCCGCGGGGAACGCAGAGGCGACGAAGAGTCGCCATAGCCATTTCCGTGGCTGTTGCGGACGTCCCGGAAGTGTAGTCTCTTCAACGTCATTGGCATTGAGGCCATACCGAGGGCTTCGGAGCCGCTAGATGAGTAATTCCAAGGCTTAGTTGGTCGTAAACCACCAATGAGTGGCGGATCGCGGCACCGATGTTCTCGTTGTGCCAGATCGCCGCCGTCATCGCCAGCAGCCGCTGCACCACGCGGGTGATGACACCCGCCGGGGTGCGTCCTCCGTGCCGTTCCGGGTCAAGCTGCCCCTTGAGGGTGTCGTGGATGGATTCTATGACCTGCCGCAAGGGCTTGACGAACCGGGAACCGGGCCGGAGTTTCTCGCCCTTGCGGGCCCGGGCGCAGCATCTCGATGCCGGCCGCATCCACGGTGTCCTCAAAGTCGGCGCCGTAGTACTCTCTGTCCCCGATCAGGAGCTGGCGGATCCCGCCCTCCTGCAGCTGGTTCATGGTTTCGGTGCCGTCGAGGATGTCGAGGAACATCTGGCGCTCACCGGCCTTCGCGCCGGTCAGCGCGAAGCCGACCGGAAGCCCCTGCAGGGTGCAGGCCAAGTGCAGGCGAAACCCCCAGAACCAACGCGAATGCGAGGCGCAATACCCGTACTCCGCCCACCCCGCCAGGTCCGAGCGCTGCGCCGTCTCGCGGGAACGCCCGCACTCTACCGGGGTCGAATCAACCACCCACACATCATCCGCACCGACATCGGCGGCCCGCACCAGGGTGCCCATGAGCCAGGTCATCGTCGGATAAAGCCTGCGCAGACGCTTGTTGTAGCCCGTCTGGCCCGGCAGGCAGGGAAACATGCCCTCGAATTGTGCCCGGGCATGGCGCAGCCAGCGGGCCTGGGACACGAAGCCCAGAAACGCCTGCATCAAGGCCAGCGTCATCGGTTCGGCGTCCGAAATACGCGGGCTGATCCCGATCCGAGGACGGTAGGGAACCCGCTCCGGATGGTCCTTCAACAAGTCATCCGCTGCGACATAGAAGGCTGTGGCAAGGGTGTCCAGGTCGTTGTCCATCGGAACTCTCCAGGTTCACATGTTGGTTGTTGCACCTCGATTTTGGACACCCTTGCCCGCGATGTCATCCCTTGGAATTACTCATCTAGGAGGATTCCTTGCGCACATGGACTTCGGCGAGTTCCAAGCCCATGTCCGCGATCCGGGCCAGGATCCCGTGGAGTTCGGCTTGGTCATGGAGCATGCCGGTGAGTACGGTCGTCGATGGGGTGATCTGCACGGCGTCCAACTCCGGGAACGCCGCCGCAAGACTATCCGACAGGGCGTAAGGGAGTCGGATTTCGTAGCGATTCATGACCACAACCACCTCCGGGTGCAAGGAGCCTTTTCATCCCCCGGTTCCAGAAGACTCTTCGATCTTCCCGCGGCGCCAGCGCCCACACATCACCTCGCGCGGGTGAACCCCGGTGACCTTCGCGAAAGCAAGGGAACGGGTCAGAGCAGCCCCCTGTTTTGGGCAACTGAGACGGCTTCGCTGCGGTCGGAAACGCCGAGCTTCTGGTAGATGCTGCGCAAATGCGTCTTCACGGTATTCACGCTCAGCGTCAGTTTGCGGGCGATTTCGGCAACACTTTGATGCACCGGCAATTCCTTGAGGATCTCATGTTCCCGCGGTGTCAAGGTCTCGCCGCTGGTAGCGCCGACGGGCTCTTCAGGAAGGATCATCCGCACCCGGCGATGTATGTGGGCAGCGAATTCGTCCAGGTGGCCGAGGCGGCCGATCCGCGCGCCGAGCATGGCAGCGCCCTCACCGCCGCGTGCCGCGAACGGCTGCACCGCATCGAACCGGTGCGCCAGCTTTAGTGCCTTGGCCAGTCGCAGGTCCGCCTCGCTGCCGCGCCCCTGGAGCTCGGCGGCGCGGGCCAGCAAGATCCATGCTCCAACGGGGGCGCCCGCATGCCAAGTCTGCGCCCTGCGGTCGAGCGCAGAAAGAAGCTGTTCTTCCGCGGCATCGCCGGTTCGCGACGGAAACGCGAGTGCGAATCGAACGGTTTCCGATTCCAGGGTGTTTTCCCCGAATGCATTGAAGATTTCTTCGGCGCTCTCCAGCGCTTCGGATCGTCCGTCCAGCTTCAGGTGCAGGCTGGCCACACGCAGGGCGGCCGGGGCGAACACCCTGGGATACTGGTCGCCGTGGTCGCGCAGCAGGCGGTCCACCGTTTCCAGCGAGACCCGCGGATTGGCTTCCGAATCCAAATCGGGGAAGCTGCGCAGGGCGATGGCCGGCACCAGCGTGCCGTGGGTCGCATGGTACGCATCGGCGGTGATGATCTCGTCGAGCTCTTCGAGGGGCACCTGCTCGCAGCGCCTGAACGACCGTGCCGCAGACATGATGGTCGCGGCCGAACGCACCCAGTCGTGCTGGGTGCGCGGGCCGTCCAGAACCCGGACGGTGATTTCGTCTTCGAACGCGGCGGCCTTCTCCCACTGCCCCGAAAGAGCTGCCACCTGCGCCCCCAGCTCGGTCGCGAGCAATGTCAGCCAGGTGTAGCCGGCACGGTCGGCGCTGATTCCCACCTCACGCAGCATCCGCAGTCCGTCCGCAGACTCGCCCAGCTGGCCGATGCACCAGGCCTCCGCCGTTTCGGCCAGTAGGTCCAGGGCAAGGCTCTCCCTGCGCAGGGCCGAGATGTCGTCTTTTCGCAGGCGTTCGACTCGCTCGGCGAGCTGTAGTTTCGAGCGGCCGTCCAGGCAGTGGACGGCGATGGCGGCGGCCAGCCATTGGTCCTGTGTTGCCGCGTCCGTTGTGTCATGTTTTAAGGCTTTTAGGAACAAATGGGACGTCCGCGTCACGTCGGCGAAGTACGGCGCCTCGAGCAGGAGGTTCGTTGCCAAGAGCGCCACGGGTGCGCAGTGTGCAGGCAGGGTGGCCGCGGCGCGGGTTACAAGGTCGGTTTCGCCGGCGAGGATGAGTTCCAGGCCGAAATGCTCGATGGTCTGCTGGATGGTGGTCGGCCGGGCAGAAGCGATGGCCTCCTCCAGCGCATTCGTGGCGTCTTCCTGGGCGCTGAACCATCTGCAGGCGCTCGCATGGGCCGCAGCGAAGGCCTCCGCGTCCTTGCGGCGGGCATCGGCTTGCAGGAAGCTGAGCAGCACCGGGTGGTAGTGGTAGCCATCCGAGTCCTCGACCAGCAATGAATTCCGTTGGGCTACATGGTGCAGCAACTCGCCGGTGTTTGGCATGCCTGCCAAGTGAAAGGCCAGTTCGAAGGGCACGTCACTTCTGATGGCCGTCCGGGAGAGCACGGATCGCTCCTCAACGCTCAAACTTTCCAGAACCTCGCTCACCAAGTAATCGGCAACAGCGCGATGGTCGCCATCGAACCCGGTGACAGCCGCATTCGCATTGTGCCTGCCCTTCAACCACGGAACGGCGAGGGTCAATGCCGTCGCCCATCCGGCCGTTCTGCGCAGCAGCACCTGGGCAGCGGAATCGTCGAGTTCGCATTCGTGGTGCTCGACCAATACGTCCAGCTCCGCACGGGTGAAGGAAAGATCGGCAGTGCGCAATTCCGCCAGTACCCCGGCCGCTTGCAAGTCCCTAAGCGCGGCAAAGGGTTGGTAGCGCCCGGCGACGATGAACCCCGCCAAAGAAGGCAGCGTCTTGACGAGTGCTGCCGCTGTGGATTTGGCCCTGCCGGCCGCGAGCAAATGGATATCATCGATGATCACGATGCGTCTGGGGGGATGGGTGTGCATGAGCCTCTCGGTGTCGGTTTCGATGATGTCCTCAAGGATTTCGGGTACCTGCCCCAGGTCCTCTTCCATGATCCAGGTGACCTTGAGGCCTGCCGCCGCTAGCCGGCGCGCCCAATGCGCAAGCAGTGTCGTCTTGCCCGACCCGGCAGCGCTCCAGATGGTGATCGCCCGGTGTGAACCGGCGAGGAGCTCGTCGAGTGTTGCATCGAGCCGTGGTCGGCTTACGAATCGGGCACCTTGCGGCGGAACTCCCGGCAATGGGTTGACAATTGTCTTCAGTTGTTGCTCTTCTTGCATCCTTCATCGACCTCCAAATGGGAGCACTTAGGCGGCATAGCGTGGGCAGCGTCAGCGTAACCGATCGGCAGCAGGTTTCTCTAGGGTCTTTAGACGCTTGTAATCCGGTTCCAAAAATGCGGGAATCCCAGTGAGTGCGGGTTTCGCAACCGGGGAACACCGAAAATTCTCCTGAAGTTCCAGACGTGTCTTCCCGCGTCTGCCGGGTGGCGCAGGTCCAGGGAAAGCGGCCGCCAGCTGGTGCCTGTGGCGTTTCATTCGGAGAACGGCTCCGAGCATTGAGTTCTCCGGCCGCATTCGAGTGAACGTGCGGTCCCGGTGGTTCGATGAACCAGGTCTCGACCGGCACGCCACGAAACGAGCAAAACCCCTCGGGAGAAGGGGTTCCGCTTTCCGGATCCCGCATGCCGCCCATGGGCCGGCCGGCCGGTCACTCGAGGAGTTCGAAGTCGTCTCGGGGCCAGCCGTCGCCGAATGTGTATTCCGCGTTGTAGCCCGTCGAATTTGCGTCCAGCGGTGTCCGTGTCCACACCCGTTCGGCGTCGGCAAACAATTCTTGATGCGGCTCGGGCCAGGCGCGATGCCGGCAGTCTGCGGGTGAGGGGAGAATGCCGCCACCATTTTGGTTGATTCGTTGAATTCCAACATCGACCTCACCCTGTATGGGTGTGCCCGGTACAAGAAGCCCACCGCAGACGGGCTGTGGAGGGTCGGCGGGCCACCGAAACCGGGTGCGCCAAAAAAATCTCCAGCAGACATCACATCGAAAGCATGAGGAAGAAGAGAGAAATGGCGAACAACTCGAATGACATCCAACGTTCAGCGCTTCCGATCCCGGACCTTGCCTACACAGGCACCGTCACATACGACGCGACCTCGCCCGACACGAAATACCCGCCGATCAAGCGGTTGCTCCCGCCGGAGGGCGCGCCGAACGTGCTCGTGGTCCTGCTTGACGATGTCGGATTCGGGGCGTCCAGCGCCTTCGGCGGCCCGATCCACACCCCGAATTTTGAGCGGGTCGCCGCAGCCGGGTTGAAGTACACCCGCTTCCACACGACGGCGATTTGCTCCCCCACACGGGCCGCGTTGCTCTCGGGCCGCAACCACCACACGGTCGGGATGGGCGGCATCACGGAAATCGCGACGAGCGCACCGGGGTACAGTTCGGTGCGGCCGAACAACTGTGCACCGCTGGCCGAGACGCTTCGACTCAATGGATACAGCACGGCACAGTTCGGCAAATGCCATGAGGTGCCGGTGTGGGAAACGAGCGCGGTCGGCCCGTTTGACCACTGGCCGACGCCAGGTGGCGGCTTCGAGTACTTCTACGGGTTCATCGGCGGCGAGACGAACCAGTGGTACCCGGCAATCTACGAGGGAACGACGCCCGTTGAACCGTGGGGAACCCCCGAAGAGGGGTACCACTTCATGGACGACATGACTCAACGGGCCATCAACTGGACCAAGCAGCAAAAGTCGCTCGCACCTGACAAGCCGTTCTTCACCTACTTTGCCCCCGGTGCGACGCACGCACCGCACCATGTCCCGGCCGAGTGGGCGGACAAGTACAAGGGAAAGTTCGACCAGGGCTGGGACAAGCTGCGCGAAGAGACGTACGCCCGGCAGAAGGCCCTGGGGGTCATTCCCGAGGGTGCGAATCTCACGACCCGCAGCGAGGGAATCCCGTCGTGGGATGAGATGGACGAGCAGCTCAAGCCGCTGCTCGCACGCGAAATGGAAGTCTACGCAGGCTACCTCGAATACGCCGACCACCACGTCGGGATGCTCCTGGACGCGCTCGAGGAACTCGAGGTGCTCGATGACACGCTGCTGTACGTGATCATCGGTGACAACGGGGCATCGGCCGAGGGCACGATGGAGGGTACAACCAACGAGATTTTCACCATGAACCACATGACCGACATGGAGGATGCCGCATTCAAGCTCGCCCACATCGACGACTTGGGCACGCCGGCCTCCTACAACCACTATGCGGTCGGGTGGGCCCATGCGATGGACACGCCGTACCAGTGGACCAAGCAGGTGGCTTCGCACTGGGGCGGCACGCGGAACGGAACGATCGTCTCCTGGCCCAACGGGATCGCGGCGCGGGGCGAGATCCGCAACCAGTTCGCCCACGTCATCGACGTGGCACCCACCGTTTTGGAGGCCGCGGGCATCCCGGAGCCCTCCACCGTGAACGGCGTGACCCAGCGTCCCTATGAGGGCACGCCGATGAACTACAGTTTCGAGTCCGTCGACGCACCGGAGCGGCACACCACCCAGTACTTCGAGATGCTTGGCAACCGCGCGATCTTCCACAACGGGTGGACGGCCGTGGCCATCCACAAGAAGCCTTGGCTCGCCTCCGACCACGGACTCGACGACGATGTCTGGGAGCTGTACAACGTCGAGGAGGACTGGACCCAGACAAACGACCTCGCGGCCCAGGAACCGGAGAAACTGGCCGAGCTGCAGCGCTTGTTCCTCATCCAGGCAGCCCGGTTCAACGTGTTGCCGATGGACATCCGCTCGGCCGAACGCATCAATGCTGACATCGCCGGCAGGCCCCAGTTGCTGAAGGGCGCGTCGCAGACCTTCCACCCCGGCATGAAGCGCTTGAGCGAGGGCTCCGTCCTGAGCATCAAGAACAAGTCGTTCACCGTCACTGCGGCCATCACGGTTCCGGACGGCGGTGCGAACGGCGTGCTCATTGCCCAGGGTGGCGCGTTCGGAGGCTGGTCGGTGTATCTGACCGACGGCAAGCCCGCGTTTGCGTACAACGTGCTGGGCCTGAGCACCGACTTCACGCGCTCGGAAAAGGTGCTTGAGCCCGGTGAACATTCGCTGGTTGTGCACTTCGTCTACGACGGCGGGGGACTTGGCAAGGGCGGAACGGTGACGATCTCCGCAGACGGCACCGACTATGCGACGGGCCGGGTTGAACGTACTCAGCCGTTCCTGTTTTCCATTGATGAAACCCTGGACATCGGTGAGGATGTTGCCTCTCCGGTGTCGAGCGACTACGGGCCGAGCGACAACCAGTTCACGGGAGAAATCTCGTGGATTCGCCTTGACCTCGGCGATGACAACCACGACCACCTGATCGATCAGCAGCATTTGGTGAACATCGCTATGACTAGGCAGTAGCGCAGGTTCGTCATGAATTCGACAACAGGTGGGCGGCGCGGCTGGCTGCCGCCCACCCTGGCCGGCTACCAGCACCGGTGGCTCAGGAGTGACATCCTCGCGGGGGTTTCGGCCGGGGCAGTGGTGATCCCGCAGGCCATGGCCTACGCGACCATCGCGAACCTTCCGGTGCAGATCGGCTTGTACACGTGCATGGTTCCCATGCTTGTGTACGCGATGCTCGGCGGCTCGCGGGCCATGAGCGTTTCAACAACCTCGACCATCGCCACGCTGACCGCGACCACGCTGGTTTCCGCCGGGGTCGCGTCGGGCTCGGAGGATGCCATCGGCAACCTGATGATGCTCACCCTGCTCGTCGGGGCCATCCTCATGCTTGCCAGGCTGTTGAAACTCGGATCCATTGTCGAAAACATCAACAAGGCAACGATCACCGGCATCCAGGTCGGTGTGGGCGCCACCGTTGCGGCGGGGCAACTGCCCACGCTGTTCGGGGTGGACAGCGGGTTCACCGGGCACGGCTTCATCCGCTCGGTGACCGCGACCGTTGAGGCGCTGCCGCAGCTCAACGGGGCCACGTTCGCGCTCTCCGCCGGGTCGATCGCCACGCTGTTCCTGCTCAAGCGCTTTGCCCCCCGGGTGCCCGGGCCACTGGTCGTGGTGGCCGCCGGGATCCTGCTTGTCGCCTTCACCGGGCTGCGGGATGCCGGGGTGCAGCTGATCGACAAGGTTCCGCAGGGGCTGCCGTTGCCGGGGCTTCCCTCCTTTGAGAACATCGGGGCCCTGTTGCCGGGGGCGCTGGCCATCTCGATCATGGCCTTCCTTGAATCCGCTGCGGTGGCCCGCGGCATCCGCCAGGCCGGAGAGCACCGGATCGACAGCAACCAGGAGCTTCTTGCCACGGCGGCCGCCAACGTTGCAGGTTCCCTCTTCCAGACAATGCCGGCGGCGGGCGGCTTCTCCCAAAGCGCCGTCAACCAGGGGGCCGGGGCCAAATCGCAGTTCTCCGGCATGGTGACGGTGGCCCTTGCGATCCTGGTTGCCCTCTTCCTGGGCCCGGTGCTGAGCCTGCTGCCCAGCGCCACCCTTGCCTCCCTGGTGTTCGTCGCGGTGTTCGGCTTGATTGACGTCAAGGGGCTTGCCCGGTTGGCGCGGATCAGTCCCCGCGAATTCTGGATTGCGCTCGCGACGGCCGTTGTCGGTCTCACGGTGGGCTTGCTCGCGGCCGTTGCCGTCGGCGTCGGGGCGACCTTCGGCCTGCTGCTCCATGAATTGGGCCGCGTGCGCTTGAGCGTGGTCGAGCGCCGGGGATCTGCGCTCTGCCTAGCGGTCGGGGGACCGCTATACACGGCAAATGCCTTGGAGACCGAGAACCTGGTCTTGCGCCTGGCCGGCGAACAAGAAGGCATCGACACCGTGGTTCTTGACCTCACACTCATGCACCAGACCTCGGTCACGGTCCTGGACACACTGGTGGACCTCGACCATGAGCTCGCCGAAATGGGAATTATGCTGCGCTTGGCATGCGTGTCCGACATGTCGGCGGCGATGGCCATGAAGACGGCTTGGTACCGGGGGTTGAGCGAGGAAGACCGCGTGTTCGATTCGATGGACGACGCGTTCAGTGCGCCGGAAGCATCCTGAGCGCCGCTGCGTCGCGACGCGTACGAAGTGCGGCATCATCCGAGAAAGGTGATGTCTTACTTCGAAAGGGAATGGACGATTAGACAAGACCCGAGACGACGGGGACAACCGTAACCATGAATGAAAGCGGAGGACACGCAAGCCTTTGAGACCGAAGCCGTGGAACTTCCCGCCTGCGGGTATAGAGGAGCTGTTCCAGCAGCAAGCCCCGCCAAAGGGGCTACCGTATCCGACACCAAGCACGACCCTAAGGAGCCTTTCATGCGCAACACCACCAAGATGTTCACGTCCCTGACCTTGACCGCCCTTTTGGGGGTTTCCCTGGCGGCGTGCAGTTCCACGCCGGAGGAAAACACGGCCGCCGCTTGCGAATCATACGCGGCATTTGTCGGTTCCGTCGCCGAGGTGAAAACCTCCCTGGACAGCGGCTCCACCGTGGGCGATATCCAGGCGGCGCGCGACAAGGTCGCCTCCACCTACGACGACCTGCGAAAGTCGATGGAAAATGTCGCCGAGGATCGCAAGGGCGAGCTCGACACCGCCTGGAATGACCTGAACAAGGCGGTAAACGACGTGAGTTCGAGCATGACGGTTCCCGAAGCCAAGGCATCGCTGTCAGATGATGTCGCCAAGGTCGAGGCGGCGCAGGAGGCTGTCGGCGAAGACCTGAAATGCTAGCGTCCTAGCGTCCTAGCGTCCTAGCGTCCTAGCGTCCTAGCCACGCCGCCGCGGCGGAAAACTGCGGTTTCCGGACCGTAATCCACAGGGCCGCCTCAGGCCACCGTTTCATTTCGGTGTCCGGGGGCGGCTTTGCCATGTGGTCACGGGTTCGTCAAGCCGGGGTTGGGTGAGAATGCCAACGCGGTTTTCGGTAAGCACCTGTCCCTTGACCGGCATAAGCTATTGCCCATGTCTGCACCCGTGAAAGCACCCCGCCTGCCTGCCTTTAAGGAACCGACCACGCAAGGATCGGGCGACCTGACCGGGCTGGACCTCGACGGGCGTGCCGAGGGGCTGCTCTTCGAATCCGACGACGCGGACGGGGTCGACCTCGAGGATGCGGTTTTCACGGAGTGCATCTTCCGTTCCGTCGCGTTGCAGGGTGCCCCGATGGCCCGGGTGACTTTCGGTGACTGCCGCATCGAGGAGGTCAACGCCCCGGTGCTCGAGGCCCCCGAATCGGGTTGGTGGAACACTGCCGTCGTCGGCGGGCGCATCGGCTCGGCCGAACTCTACGGGGCGACGTTCCGCTCGGTGCTTTTTGAGCGCGCCAAGCTCGGCTACCTGAACCTGCGCCGCGCCAAGATCAAGGACGTGATGTTCCGTGACGTGCACATCGAGGAATTGGATGCCGGCACCGCAAACCTGGAGCGCGTCTCCTTCGTCGACTGCACGATCGACACGTTGGTGCTCAACGGCGCCAAGCTCAAGGACGTGGACCTGCGCGGGGCCCGCCTGCGCACGCTTTCGGGCATTTCCTCGTTGAAGGGGGCGACCGTCACCTATGAGCAGCTCATGGACCTAGCCCCGATCCTGGCCGGCGAGCTGGGCCTCAAAATCGAGTAGTTCCGCATTCACGCTGGACCCCAATGTCCAGCTTGGCTCGATAGGGTGGTGGTTATGCACCAACCGTACCCCCAGCACCCCTACGTGCCGCCTGCGCCGCGGCCGCGCCAACCTGTCTTCGATTCGGGCAAGATGCGCCGCGGGGATTGGGTGGTCATTGGCCTGTACACGGTGCTGTTCATCTTCGGCGCGGCCGGCCTGATGGCCATGATCCCGGGATTCACCGAGGCCTTCAACGACCAGGAATCCGCGATCTTCGGCGTGAACATGATCGCCTATGTCGTGGTTTTCACCGCGGCGATCATCATGGGATTCGATGCGCTGCGAAGTTCCTTTGCGACGTTCAAGTACTACCCGTGGGTCAAGGCCCTGGCGATCCCGGGCGCCTGGCTGGCCACGCTGTTTATCGGGGCGGCCGTGATGGTGACGCTGGGCAACCCGGTGAAGAGCGAAAACCAGCTGGCCATCGAGGGCATGACCCGTTCGGTGCCGTTCCTGACGATGTTTGTTGTCACGGCGCTCCTGGGACCATTTGTGGAGGAGTACGTTTTCCGGCACCTGCTCATCGGGAAATTGAGCCGCAAGATCAACGTGTGGGTGTGCGTTGCCATCTCCGTGGTGCTGTTCACCGGGCTGCATTTTGTCGGTGCGGGGTCCTTCGACATCACCTCGGCCGTTCCCTACATGACGCTGGGCATCATGATGTCCGTTGCCTACGTCCTCACCGGCAAGTCCCTTGCCTATTCGTACATCCTGCACGTCTTCAACAACTCCGTGGCGCTGATCATTTCCTATACGCTGCTGCCGCTCTTCCAGCTGTAACCCCTGTTCGTGGAGCAAAAAGAAATCATGGGTATCCAAGGGCACGGTGATTCGCCGTGGCAGGGGCATGTGCATGGCAGCAAGGGCTACAAGCGCATGATCCTCGCGCTTTTTGCCGCCGGCGTTGCCACGTTCTCGCAGTTGTACTCGGTCCAGGGCGTGCTTCCCGAACTCTCGCGCGATCTTGGCATCAGCCAGTCGCAGGCCGCACTTGCCGTTTCCTCGGCGACACTGGGGCTGGCCTGTTCGGTGCTGGTGTGGTCGCTGCTGGCGGACCGGATTGGCCGTTTGCGCACCATGACCATTGCCGTGGTTTGCGCGGTGGTCCTGGGGCTGGCGGTGCCGTTCTCGCCGGGATTCGAGTGGCTGCTGGCCCTGCGCTTCGTCGAGGGCCTGGCGCTGGGCGGGATTCCGGCGGTTGCCCTGGCGTACCTGGCCGAGGAGGTGTCGCACCTGCACGCGGCGGTTGCAGCGGGAACCTACATTTCCGGCACGAGCCTCGGGGGACTGGCCGGGCGTTTGGTCGCCGGTCCGCTGAGCGAATTCTGGAACTGGCGGGTGGGAACCCTCGTGGTGAGCGTCATGGCCGCGATAGCCGCGACGGTTTTCATTGCGGTGGCCCCGAAGCCCAGGGGCTTCACCCCCGTTCCCTGGTCCAGCCCGCACACGATTCCGTTGTGGAAAAAACTGTGGATGAACCTGCGCCACGGTTCGCTGTTGGCGCTTTATGCCCAGGGTTTCCTGCTCATGGGCGGATTCGTGGCGGTGTACAACTACCTAGGCTTCCGCCTGGAGGCGCCGCCGTTCCTGATTCCCGCATCGCTGGCCTCGCTGGTGTTCGTCGCATACCTTTCCGGAACCTGGTCCTCGCGCCAATCCGGGACGATGGTTGCGCGCTTCGCGCGGCTGCCGGTGTTGCTCGGGTCGATCGGCATCATGCTTGGCGGGCTGCTGGTCACCCTGATTGACTGGCTGCCCTCGGTAGTGTTCGGCATGCTCCTGTTCACCGCCGGATTCTTTGCCGCCCATGCGGTGGCCAGCGGATGGATTCCCCTGGCCGCCGTTGGCGGGCGGGCGCAGGCCGCGAGCCTCTACAACCTGGCCTACTACGGCGGTTCCTCGCTCTTCGGCTGGGCCATCGGCCTGGCTTTCGACGCCGGAGGCTGGCCCGCGTTGAGCCTTGCAGTTTCGTCGCTGTTGGTTCTGGCCGCGGTGTTGGCACTGCTGGGATTGCGGCGTAGCGAACAACCCGGGGCGGCGGGCTCCTAGAGCAGTTCCATGAGTTGCTTCTTATAGGCGTCGAAGGCGGCGACACCCGCTGCCGTGATACCCAGATAGGTTGCGGGGGAGCGTCCCTCGATGACTTTTTGCTGGGAAATGTATCCGGCGTCCTCGAGCTTGCGCAGGTGCGTGGAGAGGTTCCCGGCGGTCATGCCCAGGATTTCGCGTAGCTTCGGGAAGGCCACGGATTCGTGGGGGCCCAGGGTGTTCAGCGCCGACATGACACGCAGGCGGGCGTCGGCGTGGATGACCGGATCGAGTTCGGCCATGGCCTACTTCACCGCCGCGGTGTTGTCGCGGCGGCGCAGCACCAGCATGGTGATGCCTGCGGCCGTGAAGAGGACCGGGCCGCCGATGGCGAAGATCGAGATGAATGCCGAAGCCCCTGCGATCAGGCCGGCGATGTTCAGCACGGTGAAGCAGACGCCCAGGATGAACATCGGGCGGTCCTGGAAGACCGCGGACCCTGCCATGTACATGATGCCCACCACGAGGATTGCCACGGCGTTGATCAACCAGCCGGTGACCAGCTGGTCGCCGTTGACCATCAGCTTGGAGAAAGCGATGGAGAACACCGCCACGGCGGCGAAGCCGCCCATCCAGCTCAGCCCGTAGGCCATGCCGGCGAACTTCGAATCCCCCCGGATCCCGGACCCGGAGCGGATGCCGAGAACCGCGGTGTAGGCCACTGCCGCGAAGAGGATCGCGGCGCCGATGAGCAGCGCGGTGCCGTAGGCCAGCGGGAGCCAGCCGAATGCCGCGCCGTGCAGCAGCCCGTATCCGGCCAGGTAGGCGGCGGCCCACACAAAGTAGATCACTGCCGTGTTGGGTTCGGTGGAGGCGCGGGTGGCGGCCACAGCCTGGTTGATGGAGGCCAGTGCCGTGCGGGGGTCCAGCTGCGGTTCCGGGGCGGGGGTCGCGTTGGTATTCATGATGCCTGTCCTTCGGGTTCGGTGAAAGCCGGATGGTGAAGTGACGATCGATCTGCAAATCAGTTTGTAACGCAAACTGGTTTGTGTCAAGAGGTTTGCGGAGGATCCGCAACACCGCGCCCCGGTAGTCTGGTGGGGTGAATGAAGCTGCCAAAAACCAGGCCCAGACCCACGAGTCATCGCGGGGTCTTGGCCGCACCATCCTGGCGCTCGCCATTCCGGCGCTCGGCGCGCTGATCGCCGAACCGCTCTTCCTGCTGGCCGACACCGCCATCATCGGGCACCTGGGAATCAACGAACTGGCCGGGGCCGGGCTGGGGACCACGGTGCTGCAAACCGCGGTGGGCCTCATGGTTTTCCTTGCCTACTCGACGACGCCGGCGGTCGCCCGGGCCATCGGTGCGGGGCAAACCGGCAAGGCCATGGCGGCGGGCCGCGACGGCATCTGGCTGGCCTTGGGGCTGGGTACGGTCCTGGCACTGGTCGGCTTCTTCGGCGCCAAGCCCCTGGCCGCGGCCATGGGTGCACAGGGCCCCGTGCTCGGGTTCGCCGTCGACTACATCCAGTATTCGACCTTCGGAATCCCGGCGATGCTGCTGGTGCTTGCCGCGACCGGCGTGCTGCGGGGCATGCAGGACACCAAGACCCCGCTCTATGTGGCCGGGTTCGGGTTCGCCGCGAACATCATCCTGAACTTCATCCTGGTGTACCCGCTGAACATGTCTGTTGCCGGCGCCGCCCTGGGCACCTCGATCGCCCAGTGGGGCATGGCGCTGGTGTACCTGTGGATGCTGGTTCCTCGCATCCGCAGGGCGGGACAGTCGCTGGCCCCGCACGGTCGCGGCGTGCTGAGGACCGGGCGGGTCGGCTCCTGGCTCATGCTGCGCACCCTGAGCTTGCGACTCGCCCTGATCGCAACGGTGTGGGTCGCCACCGGGCAGGGGGCGCTCACTCTCGCGGCCCACCAGCTGGTGTTCACCATCTTCACCTTCATGGCCTTCGCCCTTGACGCGCTGGCCATCGCCGCCCAGGCGCTGATCGGCAAGGAGCTCGGGGCGGCCAACGCGCAGCGGGCGCGGCTGCTGACCCGGACCATGTGCCGCTGGGGAGTCTATTTTGGGCTCGTCACGGGTGCGGCGCTGGCCGTGGCCGCCCCGTTTGCCGGAGCCCTGTTCACGACCGACGAGTCGGTGCGCCAGGCGACGATGGTGGGAATCTGGATCCTTGCGGTGGCGCAGCCGCTCTGCGGATTGGTCTTTGTGCTCGATGGAGTGCTCATCGGTGCCGGCGACGCCCGCTACCTGGCCGTTGTCGGGATGATCAATCTCGTCGCCTACCTGCCGATGCTCTATGCCGTCACGCGTTTCGAGCACGGCGGGGTTTCCGCCGTGGCCTGGATCTGGGTGGTCTTCGGGATCGGCTTCATGGCTGCCCGTGCGGCGACGCTGTCATGGCGTGTGCGCAACGACAAATGGATGCGCCTGGGCGTCTAGGTCCGCAGGGCCTGGGCTGTCAACGACTGTGCGCTGACCTGGGGGATCGGTCGTGGCAGTGCAGCGTCGGTGAAATCCAACGTGATTCGAGCACCCGGGGCATTGGAGAGGTTCACCTGTGCACCCATGGCAGCGGCCTGGCCGCAGGCGATGGTCAGGCCCAGCCCGATGCCGCCACCCCTGGAAACGAAGCGCTCCGGACCGGTTTCCAAAATAAAACCGGGGAAACCGGGGCCGTGGTCGAAGACTTCCAGGTGCCCCGGGGAACTGCTAACCACCACCTGACCTCCTCCATGCGTGAGGGCATTGCGGACCAGGTTCTCCAAGATCCTCTCCAGCCGACGGGGCTCAAGCCACACCGTGGACTCCGGTGACTCCAGTTCCAGAACCAGCGATGCGCATTGGTCGGGGCAGTGTTCCCGGATGCGGGAGATGATGCCGCGGACGCAGGCATCAAGTTTGGTGGCCACCAGATCGATGGATTCCGTGCCCGATTCGAGCCGCGAGACCTCCAATAGGTCCTCGATCAGCGTACGCAACTTGGCTACCCGGTCCTGCACCAGCTCCGTGGGGCGAGAGGGGGGCAACAGGCTGGCCGCGGTGACCAATCCCGTCAACGGCGTGCGAAGTTCATGGGCCAAGTCGGCCGTAAAACGCTGTTCCGCCGCAATCTTCGCCGTAAGTTCCGCTGCCATGACGTCCACCGCCGCGGCGAATTCGTCGACCTCGTCCTTGCCGACGAAGGGTGGGCCGATGGCTTCCTCCACAACGATGTGCCGCTGCCCGGCGGCGATGGCCCGTGCGGCGTGCGCCCCATGTGCAAGCCGTCGAACCAGGCGAGACGCCACCAGAATTCCCAGCGCCGAGACAGCGAAGAGCGTGGCGATGCCCGCCCAGAACAGCGCGGTGTCCATGTGCGTGCGCACCTGCAGGCTGTCGGCCCAGGACACGGAGAGCGAGAGGATGGCTGGCTGTGAACCGAGCTCGACGGGGGCGGCCGCAAAGATCACGGGCACCCCATCCAAGGTTCCCCGATAGGACACCATGTCCCCGGCGCCGGCGGCTTCCCGCGCCTGAATCGGCAGGTCCGGATCGTTGACGGTGGCTCCCAGCACGCTGATGCCTGTCTCGCCCAGGATTTTCACCGCCTGCTGCAGTGATGCCGTGGCCTCGGTGCGCAGGCGTTGCTCTTCCGAGGTGTTGATCATCTGGCGCACCAGCAACGCGGAGACCAACAGTGCCATGAACACCGATACCGTGGTGACGAGCGTGATTTTCCACCGCAGACTCATGCTTGCTCAACCATGTAATCGATACCCGAAGCCGCGCACTGTCTCCACGCGCTCGGCCCCGATCTTGCGGCGTAGGCGCTGGACGTGCACGTCGATGACGCGGTGGTCGCTATCCCAGCCGTGCCCCCAGACCTCCGTGAGGATTTCCGTGCGGGATACGACGCTGCCGGGATCCTGGCTCAAGATCAGCAGGATGCGCATTTCGGTGGGGGTCAGGTGCACCACCTGTCCATCCAGCGTGACGCTGAGCCGGTGTGGATCAATGTCCAGCCCGTTTCCCGGGGTCTTGGGCGATTCGGCCTCAATGGGTGCGGGAATCAGTTCGCGGGTGCGGCGCAGCACAGCGCGCAGGCGTGCATCAAGAACCTGCAGGTCAAAGGGTTTGGCGAGGTAGTCGTCGGCCCCGGCATCCAACCCGTTGACCATGTCGATGCCGTCTCCGCGTGCCGATACCATGATCACCGGGACGCGGCTGAAACGGCGCAACGCGCGGCAGACCTGGGTGCCGTTCATGGTCGGCAGCATGACATCGAGCAGCACGGCATCCACCGGGTTTGTGGTCTGCTGTGCCTTGAGGCGCTCCAGACCCTCCAAACCGTCTCCGACGCCCTCCACCAGATAGCCAAGCCGGGAAAGTCCAAGCGTCGTGGCCTCGCGGATCACCTCGTCGTCCTCGATCATGAGCAACCGGATTCCCGGGGTCTCCATCACTTCTCTCCTTCAGGTTCCGCATAGTCGACGGGGCTCTCGAACGTGTCTCCTTCGATGAATCGGCCGTCTTGGTAGCGAAAGAGCCGAACCGACCAGCCCGAGGGGCAACACATTGGGTCTTGGGGTTCGTAGATGGCTTCCTGCGCAACCAGACTTCCGTCACTGCCCGAGGTCAGATAGATGTCTGAACCGCCCACCGCCAACACAATACGGGGAGTGCCGGCATCGTTGCGCACCACAAAGGATGCGAAGCTGTAGCTATCCCCGGCAGTACTCACTGAAAAAACTTGGAACCGCTCGCCTGCCGCCTCATGGCTGGGCAGGGCGATCACGCAGCGGGCACAGGTGCTGAGGTACTCGTGGATTTCCGCGGGATCCGCGCCGTCGGCGCGCAGGCCGCTCAAATCGGTGTTCAGCAGCAGGCTACGGATCTGCGCGGGGGTAAAGGGTTTTTCCCAAGCCTCCGCTTCTTCGGGGCTGATGGTGCGTTGCTTTGTTGCTGTCGCCGACGGCGAAGAACCCACGGACGGTACCTCCACGCGCAAGGCCTTACCCGTCGAGCAGGCACCGAGCATCACGCAGAAGGCCATGGCCAGGACGATGCCCAGGCCGCGGCGCAGAGCCATGGCGTTCCTTTCAGGGGAGTGCTGACCCCGGCGGAATTCGGGGGTTAGTGCCATTATGCCCGGTGTCATGCGTAGGAATTGTGACAAAATGCAGTCCCAACCTGTCGATTGTGTAACAACTTCGTGTGTCGTTCGAGACGTCCCCGGCCGTGAACCGTTGCCTGCATCGGGAAACATTGAGGCGGTGAATTCCACCCCCATCTCAATCACCGACCCCGCAGCAGGGGTTGCCGGCTCTTCGCCGACACCGGCGCGCAACCCCGCCCTCGATGGACTGCGTGGAATAGCAGTGCTGGCGGTGATTGCCTATCACCTGTGGCCGCAGGTGCTGCCCGGCGGATTCCTCGGCGTTGATCTGTTCTTTGTGCTCAGTGGTTACCTGATTACCGGTGGATTGCTCAGGCGCCTAGACGCGGGATTGTCCGTGGGGTTGCGCGGATTCTGGATTCGGAGGGCCAGACGGCTGATCCCGGCAATGCTGCTGATGCTGGTGGGTGCTACGGCACTGGCGATCCTTGCCGGCGGTGAGCTTCCCGCGAATCTGCGTGCGCAATGGCTTGGCGCGTTGAGCTACACCAGTAACTGGCTGCAGATCGCGTCAGGGAACAGTTACTTTGCGTCGGCAGAACCACCATATTTTCAACATCTGTGGTCACTTGCCATCGAAGAGCAGTTCTACCTGCTTTGGCCGGTGGTACTGGTTTTGCTGGTTGTAGTGCTTCGCACCAGGACCAAGCTGTTGGCCGCCGTGGCTATGTTGGGGGTTGCCGCGGCGGCAAGCATGGCGTGGGCTTTTGTTCCGGGACAGGATGCGAGTCCGCTCTACTTTGGCACCTGGACCCACGGATTCGGGTTGCTCATCGGTTCCGGGGCGGCCATATACACCAGCTTCCGTCCGAGCGCGCTCGCATTCGGGCTGCTGCCGCGAGTGCGCCGTTCGGGGGATCTGGCCGTCGGAGTGCTGTTCGCCGCAATTCTCATGGCCATGTTCCTCTTGCCCGACACGTCGTCGGTGGCCTATCGCGGGGGCATGGCTCTGTTTTGTGTGGCCAGCGCCGGACTGATTCTGTCTCTGGAACGACGGCATACGCTGGTGCGCGCGCTCTTGAATCAGCAGCATCTGCGGTGGATGGGCAATCGCAGCTATGGTCTCTATCTTTGGCATTGGCCGCTCCTGGTGCTCGCCGGTGTGCTCTTCCCGCCCCAAGCGGCCACGGCAGCAAATCTCTGCGTCCTCGCTGCAACGTTCCTGGCTGCCGCCGCGTCTTGGCATCTGGTGGAGCAGCCCATCATGCGTGACGGGTTCAAGGTCTCGCTGAGCGCGTGGCGATCGAATGTTGCGGGGCGTTTTGAGCCACTGGTTTCCGGTGCACCCGGCCGTTACAGCCAGATCGTGCCGTTGACGGCACTGCTACTGATTCCCCTGTGCACAATCACCGTATTGGTGGCTTCACCGAGGCAGAGCAGTCTGCAGCAGCAATTGACCGAGGCTCAAGAGATGCTCGGTGAGCAAGTCGACACTCTTGGCATCGCGGCGGCGCCCGAACCGCAGACTGCGCCCGTCACCGGTAAAGGAACAGGAAAAACCACGGGCTCAGCGAAGGGGAAACACGCCACGGGTGGCGACGTCACGGCGCTGGGCGACTCTGTCATGCTCGCCTCCACCAGAGAATTGCTGAAGGAGCTGCCGGGCATCTCCATCCATGCGGCCGTGGGCGCCCAGATGCGCGAGGCCCCGGAGAAACTGGAGCGGTTGCGGTACGAAAACCGGTTGCGCCGAGTAGTCGTGCTGGGTTTGGGCACCAACGGGGACCTGCCGGCGGGCACGCTGGAGAAGGTGCGTGACGTCATTGGTCCGGACCGCGAACTGCTTTTGGTCACTGTGCATGCCCCGCGGGCATGGTCCGATTCGGTCAACGAAAAATACCGGAGCGCTGCCGCGAAGTACCCAAACGTTCACCTGGTTGATTGGGCTTCCTTGGCGCCGGAACTCGACGATTTTGCACGCGACAGAGTCCATCCGGGCCCCCAAGGTACCCAAGAATACGCACGTCTGATGTCAAGTGCGCTGAGAAATTCCTGAACCACCGCTTTCCTGCTTCCCCCCACGTTTAGCCGCCGCTTGTCGGCTTCAGATTGAAAGGTCACATCTTGTCCGTCTTGCATCCGCGTTCCCGTCGCAGGGTTTTTACCTACCGCATCGCGGGACTGGCGCTGGTCGCCGCCTTGATGAGCGGGTGCGCGCCGGTTGTCGCACCGAGTACCCTGGCATCGGAGCCGACACCAACTTCTGCGCCGGCCAGCGAGCCCAAGCGATTCTCCCCGCGTCAGGGGCTGTCCCTGGAATTGGTGCCGGGAATCCATACGCTGGCGCGTACCGACGAAGTGAACCGAATCTTCGCGCAATGGTTGGCAGTACCCGGCCATCCGGAGGTGGAGAGCGCGCAACGAGCCACCGTCGATGAGACGATCGCGTCGTTCCTTGGCGCGCTGGAAGAGAAGTCAACCGGAGCGGCCTCGGCTCACGAGCTGAGTATTGACCCGGAACTGACAGGTTCCTCGCGCACGATGCTCGGAATCAGATCCAGCATCTCCGCCGTTGTTGGCGACAATACATCCAAGGGCTATTGGACGCAGTGGTTTGATCTAGGTGCAGGACGGATGCTTGAGACCAAGGAGCTCTTTGTCGATGCCGCGGCCCTGCAGAAGTTTGTAGACCTCGTGGGCTACGGCCTGCGCGGACGCCCCGGAATCGGTGAAGGGGCTGCCGCCCCGGTGGACCCACAACAGCCGGCATCACTCAACTTTGATGCCGCCGGTGACGCACTGGTGGAGTTCGGCGAAAACACCGTTGCGGCAAGCACGGAGGGCAACGTAGTAATCAAGCTGTCCGGCACCGTGATCACACCGCTTCTCAGCGCACCTGGTCAGCAGGTTCGTGACGCTGGCATGCGCCCCACCGGCATGCCTGCGCCGAAGCCTTCATCCACTTCGTCGGCTTCGGGCAGCAACTCCGGAACCAAGGATCCCGTTGACGGCACCCATGACGTTGACGGGAGAGATGTAGATTGCCGCAAGGTCAAGTGCGTGGCATTGACCTTTGACGACGGACCCGGGCCGAAGACGGAGCAGCTGTTGGATGCGTTGAAGCAGGAAAATGCGGCGGCAACCTTCTTTGTGGTCGGTCCGAATGCGGAGGCTCGACCACAGGTGCTGGCTCGCATGGTGGCGGAGGGACATGAAATAGGAAATCACACGTGGAACCACCGCGTGCTCACCTCACTGGCCCCGGGTCGCGTGGCCATGGAGATCAGCGGTGTCGCGGACGCGGTCGAGGATGCAACGGGTACGGCACCCACACTCTTGCGTCCGCCGTACGGAGCCACCAACGCCACGGTCAAGAAGGCCGCTGGAGTTCCAGTCATCTTGTGGGATGTGGACACCCTGGATTGGAAAGTGCGCGATGCGAGCAAAGTTGTGTCGAATGCGCTGCGAGACACCAGGCCGGGATCGATCGTGCTGATGCACGATATTCACTTCAGCACCATCGAAGCAGTTCCCGCGATCCTGAAGGGATTGCGCGCCAAGGGCTACCACTTTGTAACGGTCTCCGAGTTGCTTGCCTCGGCCAACCCGCAAGATGGTGCGGTCTATGGCCGTGGTCCGGCGCCGGGGAAAGCAAAATCGAAACGCTAAGGCATCAGGGGCACAAGCTCGGCGTCCAGTTCTTCAGGCCCAGAGACTTCCCGGATCGTTGAACTGCTGGGCCATCGTGGCGCGGATGGAGCGCAGGTGGGCCCGCATTGCGGCTTCGGCGGCCCGCGCATCGGCACCGGCGATCGCCTCGTATATCGCCTCGTGTTCGGCCTGCTCCGCGGGTGCGCTCATGTAGCGCTGGAGCCCCGGCAGGACATGATGCGCGCGGGCCGTTTCGTCGAAGCAATGGCGCAGCGTATCCGCCAGCCTGGTGTTGCGCGAGGCATCGGCAATGCACTGGTGAAAGCGCTGGGCTGCTTCCATGGCGGCCAAGGGATTTTCGGTGGAGACCTCGGCCTGCGAGTCCAGAATCTGGCGCAACTCCGCGACGAGTGCGGGGGAGAGATAGCCTGCCGCCGACGCCGCTGCATGAGGTTCCAACAACATCCGCAGGTCTAGGGTTTCCTGGACGTCGTTCAGTCCCATGGTCCTCACCAGATAGCCCTTCTTGGGCAGGACCGTCAGAAGGCCCTGGGTGGTCAGGATCCTGAGGGCCTCCCGCACGGGGGTCTTCGACACCGAGTATTCCTCCGCCAGGCGCGGTTCAACCACGATACTTCCGGGCGCCAGCTCTCCGGTGAGAATCGCCGAGCGCAACTGGACGACCAAGCCATCGGTCAACGAGGTTCCCATGCTGCCTCCTGGGGGATGTATGCCCGCACGTGGGCGTCATATTGGGAAAATGCAGATCAGACTGTTGTGAAAGATACTACCCGCCTGTTAGAAATATATTTCAGAGATTTTTCACGAAATTTTGCAAGGACGCTCATTCAACATGGCACAAAACCTGGCACCACCACTCAAGGAACAATCAGCAGATCCGCAGCGGCTCACCCCTGCCGGTCGCCGCGCGGTCTTTGCCGCAGTGCTCGGAACGGTGATCGAATGGTACGACTACGCCCTCTACGGCGCCGCGGCCGGGCTCGTGATTGCACCGCTGTTCTTCTCCGATGCGGTGGCCTCGGCTGGGGCGATGATGGCTTTTGCGACATTCGCCGTGGGCTTCGTTGCCCGTCCGCTGGGTGGTGTGATCGTCGGCCATATCGGCGACAAGTACGGCCGCCGACCGGCCATGATGCTGACAATCATCCTCATGGGCGTTGCCACGGTCGGTGTCGGCTTGCTGCCCACCAGCATAGCCATCGGTGCGGCCGCCCCGTTGCTGCTGGTGGTCCTGCGCCTGCTGCAGGGATTCGGTGCCGGTGCCGAGCTGGCCGGTGCGATGACGTTGGTTGCCGAGTTCGCGCCGCCCAAGCGCCGCGGTTTCTACACCTCGCTGGTGCTTTCCACGCCACCCGCGGGTATCGCCCTGGCGACCTTCGCATTCTTCGCCGTCTCGTCCATGGGAACAGACGCGCTGCTGGGCTGGGCCTGGAGGATCCCGTTCCTGTTCTCGGCTGTGCTCTTCTTCCTGGCCCTGTACATCCGCAACAGGCTCGAGGAAACCCCCGAGTACTCGGCGGCCATCAAGAAGGCCGAAAACGAACGCACCAAGACGCGGCTGCCGCTGCGCGACGTGCTGGCCCGCGACTGGCGCCAGGTCATCGTCGGTTTCTTCTCGATCACCGGCCACAATGCCATGAACTACATCCTGGCCGTCTATGCCCTCACGCTGATGACCTCCCCGGCGGTGGGGTTGGACAAACCCGCGGCCCTGCTGGCCGTCACGCTGGGCTCTCTGGTCAGCGTGGTCCTGACTCCGGTTGGTGGTTGGATGTCGGACAGGTTCGGTGCCCCGCGCGTCCTGCTCTTCGGTAGCCTCATGGGCGCGGCCTTGGCCTACCCGATCTTCGCGTTGCTCAGCGCCGGTGATTTCGCCCTGGCCTTCACCGCGATTGCCCTGGGCTACGGTCTTGTCATCCCCGCCACCAGCGGTGCGCAGGGCGCCTTCCTCACCAACCTCTTCCCGCCGCAACGCCGGCTAAGCGGCATCGGGCTGGCACGCGAGACCAACGGCGCGCTGGTTGCCGGGCTCAGCCCGCTGATCGCCGCGGCGCTGGTCACGGCCGCCGACGGGCAAACCTACCTGGCCGCCGGATACCTGCTGGCCTGCTGCCTGGCCTCGGCGATTGCCGTGGCAGCATCCAACCGGCTTCGCACCAACCGGTAGTTGTCGGGCCCTCCCGAGCCCGAATCCCGCCACCCCTACCCAAAGGAACAAAAAACGATGAAGCGACGCCTGCCGCAAATCTCCGAACTGCGTTCGCTGATGAAGTTCGAGCCGATTAACCTGGACCGGCGCGCGGCGCGGCTGGCCAAGGCCGCCGACGTGTGGGACATCAGGGCCATCGCCAAGCGGCGCACCCCGACGCCTGCCTTTGACTACGTGGACGGCGCGGCCCAGCGCGAGCTGACCTACCGCCGCTCGCGTCGGGTCTTCGATTCCATCGAGCTGATCCCGCGGATCCTGCACGGCACGGCCAGTGCCGACCTGTCCACCACCATCGCCGGCGCGAAGTCGTCGCTGCCCTTCGGCATTGCGCCGACGGGTTTCACGCGATTCATGCACGCCGAGGGGGAGACCGGCGCCGTTCGCGCGGCGGCCCGCGCCGGCATCCCGTTCTCGCTCTCGACCATGGGCACGCGTTCCCTGGAGGAGGTCGCCGAGGCAGCCCCGGAATCCCGCCGCTGGTTCCAGCTCTACCTGTGGAAGGACCGCGACAAGTCCCGCGAGCTGCTCCAGCGCGCCCGGGATTCCGGATACGACACGCTGCTTGTCACCGTCGATACCCCGGTTGCCGGCCAGCGCCTGCGAGATGCCCGCAACGGCATGGTCATCCCGCCGAAGCTGAACCTGAAGACGGTGCTGGATGCCTCCTACCGCCCCGAATGGTGGTTCAACTTCCTGACCACTGACTCGTTGAAGTTCGCCTCGCTGTCCAACACCAGCACCGACCTGCCGACGCTGATCAATTCGATGTTCGACCCGACGCTTTCCTTCGCCGACCTGGAATGGATCCGCTCGATCTGGCCGGGGAAGCTCTTCGTCAAGGGTGTGTTGACCGCCGAGGATGCCCGCAAGTCGGTGGACGCCGGTGCCGACGGCCTGGTCGTCTCCAACCACGGCGGCCGTCAGCTGGACCGCGCCCCGGTTTCCTTCGAGGCCCTGTCCGAGGTGCGCGCGGAAGTCGGCCGGGATGTGGAAATCATCCTGGACTCGGGCATCATGTCCGGGGCAGACATCGTTGCATCGCTCTGCGCCGGCGCCGACTTTGTGCTGATCGGACGCGCCTACCTCTACGGGCTCATGGCAGGCGGCGAGGAAGGCGTGGACCGGGTCATTGAACTTCTGGCCGAGGAGATTCGCGTCAACATGCAACTGATGGGGGCCGCGACCATTGCCGATCTTGGCCCGGAACTGATGCGCCGGCGCCCCCCTGAATTCAAGGGATAGAGCGAACGCCGTTAGACTCGAAGGGTGCCCGCTGTAAAAATCCCCGCCACTCTTGCCGCCGAAGTTGCAACCCCCGTCATGGGCCGCGCAATCACGGCCGCCGGGTTCGCGATCATTTCAATCTTCTGGCCCGGCGCCACAAGCCAGGTCCTGGCCTACGGCCTTGCCGCGTTCATGGTGGCCAGCGCCAAGTTCATGTGGGATTACGCCAAGGCGCCCAGTGCGCCGAAGGCCGCCCGAGGCCTCTACGCCGGTGCGGCGCTGGCGATGATCCTGTCCGGACTGGTCATGGTGTTGCGCCCGGAGGTGTTGGTCATCGGCATCGCCGCGGCCGCCGCCTTCATCATCGCCGGCGTCCTGGAAATCGTTGTTTTCATCCGCCACCGTGCCGACTTTGTTCCGTTCAAGGACCAGCTGGTCACGGGCTTTGTTGGCCTGGGCGTCGGCGCCGCTCTCTTGATGGGACTGCACCTGGATGCCCACGCGTTGCTCGGGCTGGCCGGTGGCGGTGCCATCATCCTGGCCGTCTTCGAACTGATCTCTGCGTTCGGGTTGCGGCATGATGCCAAAGAAGGCCAAGCCGGCCTTTGGCGCTAGACTAGACGTTGAACCAAACCTGTAGGAGGGCCTTAACGTGGGCAACAACCCGGCTGAGAAGAAATCTTGGCAGCAGAGCATCAAGGCGCCACTGTCCTTCTCGCTTGTCATGGCCTTGATCGCTGGCGTCGTGGCCACGATTTCGGCGACCGGCGGATCAAACAACCCGCTGCGGTTGGACGTCGGGCTTGTTGCCTTCGGCGTGGCGTTCGTGGCCTGCCTGCTGATCATCTCCGTGATGACCATGGCCGGCAAGGAGAATCCCGAGGACCTGGGCGCCGGATCTGGTGTCAACCGCTCCTCGGAGAATCCGGACAAGAAGTCGGGCCACTAACCAGGAATATGCAACGAAAGCCACCGAGGTTCAAACCTCGGTGGCTTTTGTGTTTCCAGTCCATTTTCCGGGGGCCGCAGGGATGCGCCTCAGGAGGCGTTTTCCTCGTTGTCGGCGGCGCTCCAGCGGTCCAGGAAATCATCGGCAGTGAGCTCGTCCAGATCCGAGCGAACCATGCTCACAAGGGACTCTGCCTCCTCGATGCTGCCGGTGTTGATGCGAATGACCTCGGAGTGGTCGTCGAGCCGGTGCACCACGACAGCGGCGCCCACGACATCGGATCCGTCGCCGCCGAAGAACCCTTCGACGAGGCCGGCGGCCCAGCGTGTGGCGGCGCGCAGGGGGCTTTCGTTGGCCTTTTCCAGGTCAACATCGAAGTCATCAGAGGCGTGTTTTTGGGGTACTTGTTCGTTGCTCACTGCTGCTCCTCGGTTCGATTGATCGGAACCATCTCCGGTTATGAGACCAGTGTATGGCGAGGATTACAGTTTTTGTGCGGATTTGCGTTGGCGGTACGCACGGACGTGTTCGCGGTTCGCGCAGTTGCCGGTATCGCAGTAGAGCTTGGAGCGGTTCTTCGATAGATCCAGGAGCACGGCGGCGCAATTCGATGCCGCACAGGAGCGCAACCTGTCACGCTCCCCGGAGCGAATGACATCGACCAGGGCCATGGCGGCCTCCACGGCCATGCGCTCACTCAGCGGCGTCTGTTGGGTCGTGGCGTGGATGTGGTAATCCAAGCCGTCGTGCTTGACCAGCTGTGGCAGCGCCCGGGCGTTGCGCAGGATGAAGTTGACCTGCTCGACGGCCTCGTCCTCGGGCGCCACCCAGATGTCGCGTAATTGGGTGCGCAGCTGGCGTACCGAGCGCAGCTCCGCATCGCTGTGGGTGCGGGATCCGAAGAAGCGCTGCTCGGTGACGAATTGGTCAAGGTCCGCAAGGGTCAGCAGGCCGTCGGTGTCCATGGCAACCGTGTTGATCAGATCGACGACCGTGGCAAGCGCGACTTCTGTGTCAGGGGCAAAGATCATTATGACTCCTGTGGGGCCTTGTGGATTGACGGATTATCACCATTGGTTCTAATGTCATTAGCATACATTCATTTACTCCTGACAGTCGATCTGGTTGTGCGCGACCACTCAAACGTCGGAACCCCGCCAAGCTGAGGAGCGCGCATGCCATTGGAGAAAGTTTCATCGGAGCCGGCCGGCTCGCCAGTCTTGGCGGTCCGCCGCGCAAGGCCCCGCATGGGCGGTGTCGGCATCGCGCTGTTTTCCTCGGCGATCTTCGGCCTCTCCGGCTCTTTCGCCAAGGCGCTCTTGGATTCCGGGTGGTCGCCTGCCGCCGCCGTGACGCTGCGGCTGGCCGGGGCCTCGTTGGTGCTGCTGATTCCCACGATCATCGTGATGCGCGGCAAGTGGGGGCTCGCCGCGAAGAACTGGAAGTCGATCCTGCTCTTCGGGTTCTTCGGGGTGGCGGTCTGCCAGTTCTTCTACTTCCAGGCCGTCGAACGCCTGGACGTGGGAGTGGCCCTGCTGCTTGAGTTCCTGGCGCCGGTGCTCATCGTGCTCTTCCTGTGGGTCCGCCACCTCAAGCGCCCCGCAGCCCTGACCATCGGCGGGGCGGTACTCTCCCTGCTCGGCCTGGCTGCCGTGCTGGACCTGACGGGGAGCACCCGGGTGGATCCGATCGGCGTGCTGTGGGGACTCGGGGCCGCGGTCGGGCTGGTCGTCTACTTCTTTGTCAGTGCGCGGGTCGAAGGGGCGTTGCCGCCATTGGTGTTGGCCTCCGGCGGACTCTTTGTGGGTGCTGCGACCATGGCCCTGCTGGCAGCGGTCGGGCTCCTTGAGATGCACATGGCGTTCGCGCCGGTGAAGCTAGCCAACTGGGAAACGCAATGGTGGGTTGCCCTGGGCGGGCTCATTCTCTTCTCCACCGTCATTTCCTATGTCACGGGCATCATGGCCGCCCGGGCCCTGGGGTCGAAGCTTGCCTCGTTCATTTCGCTGACGGAGGTGCTCTTTGCCGTGGTGTGGGCCTGGTTGCTGCTCGGGCAGCTTCCGGCGGGCATCCAGCTGGTCGGCGGCGCACTGATCGTCGGCGGTGTGCTGCTGGTGCGCGCCGATGAATTGCGCAGTCCGTAGGGAGCAGGCAAGGGGGTGCCGCACCGGCCGCGCACGCATCGGTTGTAGCCGCGCCGCAACGACGTGGCTACAACCGATCAAGGCAACTTCGCGTTTCCGGCTAGATGGCGTTGTCGACTCCGGAGAGGATCACATAGGTCTTGCGAACGGTTTCGTGGACCTCCCAGAGCCCCTTCCATCCGGCGGGCATCACCACCGTGTCGCCTGCGCCGACCAGCACCCCGAGGCCGCCCTCCGAGGTGATTGTCACGGACCCGCTGAGGATCTGGCAGACCTCGTGGTATTCGTCGCGGAAGGCTGCGAACGTGCCGGGGGTCGCCTCCCACACCCCGACTTCCAGGGAGTCGGCGGACCAGACCTCCCGCGAGGCCTCCTGCATGCCCTCGGTGACTGCCGTGGCCTTGGGTTCGAATGCCCCGAGTTCGGCGGTGCCGGCGGAGGGAAGGTGGATCAAATGTGCTGCCATGTCTGCCAGGTTCCTTTGCTCGTTGTTGTGTTCTGTGCGGGAGCGTTTCGGTGTCGTTCAGGCCCGGCCGGAGACGAGGTCCGCGATGTGGGCGATCTTCGAGGTTGCCGAACGCCCGTTCTTCTCCGCCTGGTCCGCAATGCCGTAGGCCTTGTAGAGCGACTGGACGGCAATCCAGCGGGCGGGCTCGACCTCCCAGCGCCTCACCTTGCGGTTCACCCATGGCATCTGCGCCAGCTCGCTGCCCGGATCAAGGATCAGGTCCCGGAGCGTGCGCCCGGCGAGGTTGGTCGCGGTGACGCCGGTTCCGACATAGCCGCCCGCCCAGCCGATGCCCGTTTCCTTGTCCAGCCCGACGGTTGCCTTCCAGTCCCGGGGCACGCCCAGCACCCCGGCCCAGGCGTGGTCGATCGCCGCGCCCCGGGTTGCCGGGAACATGTCGTGCAGGATGTCCGTGAGCAGCTTGATGGTGCCGGGCTGGGTGGCTCCGTCGGTGTCGGTCTTGGACCCGTAGCGGTAGGGCACCCCGCGCCCGCCGAGGGCGATGCGCCCGTCCTCGGTGTGCTGTGCATACATGTAGGCGTGGGCCATGTCCCCGACGGTGTCCCGCTCGCCCCACCCGATTTCGTCCCAGACCGAGTCCGGCAAGGGGGCGGTGGCGATCATCGAGGAGTTCATGGGCAGCCATTCGCGGTGGGAGCCCTTGAGGTTTGCGGTGAAGCCCTCGGTGGCGCGCAGGACGTAGGTCGCCTCGACGGTGCCGTACGCGGTGACGGCCTTGCGCGGCAGGATATCGGTGACGGCGGTGCCCTCGTAGATCCGCACGCCCAGGCGTTCGCAGGCCTCGGCCAGGCCGCGCACGAGCTTGGCCGGATGGATGCGTGCCGCATGTGGATGGTGGATGGACCCCAGTGTGTTGGCGACGTTGATACGTTCCCCGGTTTCCCTTGCGTCGAGGAACCGGACGCCGGCCTCCGGCCAGAGGGCTTCGGCGCTTGCCGCGTCCTTGAGCCGGGCCAGCTGTGCCTCGTTGCGGGCGACGGTCAGTTCCCCGCCCTTGTGGAAGTGCGCGTCGATGCCCTCGGCCCCGGCCGCGGAAATGACCTCGTCGACCGTCTCGTTCAGCAGCTCCTGGAAGCGGCCGACGGTCTTGCGGCCGTGGGACTTGACGTACTGGCCGCGGCCGCCGGTGATCGAGTTGGTCAGCCAGCCGCCGTTGCGCCCGGAGGCACCGAACCCGGCGAAGCGGCTTTCGAGCACCACGACATCCAGCGACGGATCCGCCTTCTTCAGGTAGTACGCGGTCCACAGCCCGGTGTAGCCCGCGCCGACGATTGCCACGTCGGCCGTGGTGTCCCCGGTCAGGGGTGTTCGCTGGCCGGGTAGGCCGTCGGCTGCGTACCAGAACGAAACATTGCCGTTCACTGTCATGAGATTGCTCCTGCTTGCTCTTCGGGGTGGGTATCGGCGGGGTGTGTCAGTTGGTGGGCGGGGAGATGACCCAGAGGACTTCGGCGGTGTCGTCGCCGATGTTGCGCAGTCCATGTTCGACGGAGCTCAGGTACTCGATGCTGTCCCCGGCATCGAGGACATGTTTTTCGTCTCCGACAAACAGTTCGATCCGGCCGTTGAGGCACGTCACGAACTCCTGGGCGTTTCCGTGGCTGTAATGCTCTTCTCCGGTGCTGCCGCCGGGTTCGAGATAGCCGGAGTAGATTTCCAGGTTGCGCAAGGGGGCTCGGGTCAGGCTGAACTTGGTCAATCCGTCGGCCATGTGGATCCGGGGGCGTTGGTCTTTGCGAAGGACGCCCTGCGAGTCCTTGATCCGTCCGTCGATGAGTTCGGCCGCGCTCACGCCCAGTGCAGAGGCGAGGCTCCTGAGGCTGGCGACGCTCGCGTTGGACCTGTCGTTTTCCAATTGGCTGATGAATCCGGAGCTCAGGCCGGTCATGCTGGCCAGCCGGCGCAGGGTGAGCCCGCGCAGTTCGCGCGCGGCCCGAACGCGGGCCCCGAGGGTTTCCAAGGCTTCCGTTTCCATCGATGCAGAATCCCGTTTCCCGGAATCAAACATTCCGTCACGCCTCACTAAACATGTTGTTCACGACCACTCTAGGGGCGTGTGACTCGCGGCACAATGAAAACCTTTCGGTGACAAGGAAAAATTTCACTGAAGGGCCCATCCAGCGTTGGGGTAGTGCGCGGCGGGCCGACATCCGGGACGCAACCATGCAAAGCCCGCAAAACGTCGAAGGTCCGGCGTTCCCTTTCGGGGACACCGAACCTTCGGGCGTGGGTGGCCGGACGTTGCTAGCCGCGTTTTCCGAAGCTGCGCAGGCGCAGCGAGTTGGCAACAACCAGCACCGAACTGGCGGCCATTGCGGCGCCGGCGATCATCGGGTTCAGGAAACCCAGGGCGGCGATCGGGATGCCCGCGGTGTTGTAGGCGAAGGCCCAGAACAGGTTCATCTTGATGGTGCCCAGGGTCTTGCGGGAAAGTTCGATGGACTGTGTTACCTGGTTCAGGTCGTTGCCCATGATGGTCAGGTCGGCGGCCTCGATGGCAACATCCGTTCCCGAGCCCATGGCGATGCCGAGGTCCGCCTGTGCCAGGGCCGGGGCGTCGTTCACTCCGTCGCCGACCATGGCCACGACCTGTCCGCGTGCCTGGAGGTCGCGAACGGCCTTCGCCTTGCCGTCGGGGAAGACGTCGGCAAAGACATCCTCCGGGGCGATTCCCACCTTCGCGGCAACCTGCCCGGCCACTGCCGCGTTGTCGCCGGTGAGCAGGACCGGGCGCAGGCCCAGTTCCTTCAGCTTGGCGATTGCGGCCGCGGAGGATTCCTTGACGGTGTCGGTCAGGTTGACCAGACCGGCAAAGGAGCCGTCGACGCCGACCATGATGGAGGTTGCGCCGGACTGCTGTGCCGCGGCGAGGCTTGCACGGTGCTCGTCGCTCAGCTCGATCCCGTTCTCCCTGAGCCAGCTTTCCCGTCCCGCGACGACCATGCGGGTGCCGACGGCGGCGCGGACGCCGCCGCCCGGGGCGGAGGTGAACGCGGTGGCCTCGGCCAGCGGGGCGACGGCCTTCGCGGCCGCGACGATGGCGTGGGCGATCGGGTGCTCGGAGCTGGACTCGGCCGCGCCGGCCAGGGCCAGCAGCTCGGCCTTGTCGAATCCGGCGGCCGGGGTGGCCGAGGTGACGGAGAGGTTGCCCTCGGTGATGGTGCCGGTCTTGTCCAGCAGGACGGTGTCGATCTTGCGGGTGTCCTCGAGGACCTGCGGTCCGCGGATCAGGATGCCCAGCTGGGCGCCGCGGCCCGTTCCGACCAGCAGGCCGATGGGTGTCGCGAGGCCCAGGGCGCACGGGCAGGCGATGACCAACACCGCAACGGCCGCGGCGAATGCCGAATCCAGGTCGCCGGTGAGCACCATCCACAGGACAAACGTGAGTGCGGCGATGGCCAGCACGATCGGGACGAAGACCGCGGAGATGCGGTCGGCCAGCCGGGCAATGGGTGCCTTGCCGGTCTGTGCCTCGGAAACCAGGCGGCCCATCTGGGCCAGCGTGGTGTCCTTGCCGACGCGGGTGGCGCGAACCACCAGCCTGCCGGAAGTGTTGATGGTGGCGCCGGTGACGGTGTCGTCCGGGCCCACCTCGACGGGCACGGATTCGCCAGTGACCAGCGCGGTGTCGATGGCCGAGTGGCCTGAGACCACAAAACCGTCGGTGGCGATCTTCTCGCCCGGGCGGACGACAATCTCGTCGCCCGGAACCAGCTCGGAAGCCGCGATCTTGGTTTCGACGCCGTCGCGCAGCACCGTCGCTTCCTTGGCGCCCAGGTTGAGCAGGGTCTTCAAGGCATCGCCGGCGCGGGCCTTGGCGCGGGCCTCAAGGTAGCGGCCGAGCAGCAGGAATGTTGCCACGACGCCCGCGGTCTCGAAGTAGAGTGCGTGTTCGCTCATCGACATGCCCGTGTGGGCCGTGATGTTCGGGTCCGCGATCAGCTGCCAGAGCGAGAAGAAGTAGGCCGCCAGCACGCCGATCGACACCAGGGTGTCCATGGTCGAGGCGAAGTGGCGGGCGTTGATGGCCGCGGCGCGGTGGAACGGCCACGCGGACCAGAACACCACGGGAGTGGCGAGGGCCAGTGCGACCCAACCCCAGTGCGGGAATTGTGCGGCGGGGACCATGGAGATGATGAACAGCGGCACCGTGAAGATTGCGCCCACGACGAGGCGCTTCTTCAGGTCGCCGCTGGCCGGTTCCGCGGCATGGTTCATGCCCGGCATCTGGTGCGGTTCGTTGGCCGCGGGGGAGTCGGAGGTCGGTTCCGCCGTCGCGTGGGCGTGTGAGGCAGGGGCCGCGGGTGCGGAAGCGTATTGGTCGACCTTGAGGCTGGCCTGGTAGCCGGCGGACTGGACCGTGGCGATGAGTTGCTCGTCGCTGACGTTGTCGGGGACCGTGATGCGCGCCGATTCCAGCGGCAGGTTCACCAGTGCTTCGACGCCCTCGATCTTGCCAAGCTTGCGTTCGACCCGGCCGACACACGATGCGCAGGTCATGCCCTGGATGTCCAGTTCGACGATGCGTTGGTTGACGGGGAACGTGATGTCGTTGCTCATGATTCCTTTTCTTCTCTCGAACCTGGCGGCGGGCCGGACGCGTGGTCCGGCCTCCGGCCGCAGGTGAGGGGGTTTAGGCGCTCGCGGAGACGAGCGTGTAGCCGGCCTCCGTGACTGCTGCTTCGAGAACAGAGTTCTCGACGGGTGCGCTGGTGGTGATGGTGGCGGTGGAGGTGCCGCCGGCGGAGAGGAAGACCTCGACGTTGCTGACGCCCGGAACCTCATTGAGTTCCTCGGTGACGGAGGCGACGCAGTGGCCGCAGGTCATGCCGTCGATCTTCAGGGTGATGCTGCTCTGGCTCATGGCTTCCTCAGTGGGTCGTGCAGTGATGGTGAGGCCTTCGTTTGAGTTGCTTCCGCAGCCGCAACCGCCGCAGCTTGATTCGTTGCTCATGTGTTCTCCTTGGGTGGTTCTTGAGGGGTGTGGAATGTATGCGTGCCGGTGATTAGCGCAGCAGGCGGCCGATGGCGGTAGTCACCTCTGCGACCTTGTCCGCCACGATGCTCTGGTCGCCGGTTTCGATCGACTGGGCTGCGGCGTTGACCACACAGTGTGAAACGTGGTCCTCCACCAGGCCGAGGCTGACCTTGTGCAGCGCGGCGTTGATGGCCGAAATCTGGGTGAGGATGTCGATGCAGTATTTCTCCTCGTCAACCATGCGGCTGACCCCGCGCACCTGGCCCTCGATGCGACTGAGCCGCTTCAGGAGGGCCTCCTTGTTGGCGGTGTAGGCGTGGTTTACATGTTCATCGACGGGGGCTGCAACGTTTTCCATAGTCGCAATAATACCCCTTGGGGGTATCTTGTCAAGTACCCTCCCGGGGTATGCGATGGGCGAATGATTGATAACTTTGGTTTATGCGTATTCCCTCCGAGCAGTCCTTTGTCCCTGTCATCCTGGGGGGCGACATCGGCACATACTCATTGGCTCGAGAGTTCCACCAGGAGCACGGGGCCATTTCCGCCGTTGTCCCATCCGTCATGACCGGAATCGTGGACCACTCCCGCATCCTCGACGCACGCCCCTTTGCCGACCAAGGCAACGAGGCGGCTTTCCTGGACTTCGTGATTTCGCTCGGCCGCGAATTTTCCGCCGGCGCGAGCGGGCCTCGACCGCTGCTGCTGCTGGGCGGAGCCGACCAGCACATCCGCTTCATCGCCCGCAACGCGGAGCGCCTGCGAGTTTGGTTCACCGTCCCGTACGTTGGCGAAAGCCAGCTGGATCGAGCCACGGAAAAGGACGCGTTCTACGAACTCTGCCGCAGTCTGGACATCCCGTTCCCGGGCACCGTGGTCCACGACTGTGCCGATGCGGCCGCGGACATCGAAGCACTGCCCGCGCGCCTGGCCGAGGCCACGGTTCCGTTGCCCGCCATCGTCAAGCCCTCCGACGGGGTTGCCTGGGGACAGCTTGAATTCGCCGGCAAGAAGAAGGTCCACACGGTTGCAACGGAGGCAGAGCTGAAGGACCTGGTGTCCAAGGCCACGGCCGCCGGGTACGCGGGAACACTGGTCATCCAGGACCTGATTCCCGGCGGAGACAGCGGCATGCACATCGCCACGTTCTTCAGCGACCAAAGCGGCAAGGTGCGCTTTGCCTCCTGCGGGCGGGTCATCGTTGAGGAGCACGCGCCGGGTGCACTGGGAAACTCCGCCGCCATCGTGGCCCAGCCCAACGACGTGGCCATCGAGGCCGGAACCAAGATGCTCAACGAACTCGGCTGGACGGGGTTCTCCATGTTTGACATGAAGCTGGATCCGCGCGATGGCAGCTACAAGTTCTTTGAACTGAACCCGCGGCTGGGACGCAACCACTTCTACATCTCCGCGGCCGGGGCAAACGTCTCTCGTTTCTACGTGCAGGAATTCCTTCAGGATGGCCTGCCGGAGGATCCCGAATTCACGCAATTCCAAGACGAACACCTCTACACCATCCTGCCGCTGCGTTTGCTGCGCCGTTATGTCCCCGAGGACATGAAGCAGAAGGTGGAAAAGCTCATTTCCTCGAAGTCCTACAGCCACCCGCTGTTCTACCGCAAGGAAACCGACCCCCGCCGCTGGTACTACATCCTGGTCAGCACCCTGAACCACTACCGAAAGTTCAAGCGCCACTACCCGGCGCCCTAGAGTTCGCCCGGTGCCCCGGCGTAGAGTGTTGCTACCGCCGTCGGGGAACCCTAAGGAGAACGCCATGGGCGAGTACAAGTTGTACACGGATGCTGAGAAGGCCACGTACATGGCCCCTGCTTGCGAACGCTGCGGCCAGCACCGGCATGTTGTCTGGGAGGATCGCGGCGAGGGTGAAGCCCACTGGTCGCCGAGGGACGCAGGCTGTTCCAACGAGGCCTGCACCTCGTAACTTCAGCAACCAGTCCGCACGCCAAAAGTGCGCCGGGTGATTCAGGAATCTTGAATAACCCGGCGCATTTCTGTGTCGCGGATGAATCCCTGTTGCGGGCCGAGTGCATCTGTCGCCCACGTGTCTCTTGCGTCTTAGGTCTTGCGTTGTGTGTTCGTCGGGCGGCCGCGGTGTCGCCGCGTCCAGTTCGCCGAACGTTGACTTGTTGCTTCGCCTGGTGCGCGGGGTCGTGTTTCCGCTCTGCCCACCCGTTCTCACTCCGCGAGCGATCTGAGCGAAGAATGGTCAAACTTAACTATGTTCGAGATTTTGAAACACCGCTGCGCAATGCCGTGTGCCCGCAGTTTTCGAGGTCGGTTTTCCGGCCGGATCTAGCCACTTTGATGGAGTAAATGGTGGCGCGAAGGCTCTCGCGAAACCTGCTTTGTGGCCAGTCGAAGTGGTGTGATCTTGATTGCTCAAAAGTATAGACAAGTTTATCCATTCAAGTTTATGCTGACTGAAATGCCCCATCCGGACCTAGGAAGGAATTTCAACTCGTGAGCAATCTGCTGAAAAAAGGCGCCCGTCGCCGCAGTCTTCTCGTTGTCGGCGGCATTGCCGCAGCGCTTTCACTGAGTGCCTGTGGCGGCGGCGCACCCGTTGCGACGAAGCCATCCAACACTGAGACAGTCCTCGACGACGCGGCCTGCCAGCGCAACAAGGATGCCGGAAAGATCACCTACATTTCCGGATACGGCTATTCGGCCAGCGCCGGCCAGCTGGATGTTTTCCTGGCGAAGGAACTCGGCTACTTTGACGCATTGTGCCTCGACGTTGAGATCAATGCCTCGGGCGCCAACGGCCAGCAGCTGGTCTCCTCGGGCCAAGCCCAGTTCACCGCACTGGGCTCCGCCTCGGACGTGATGCTCGCAGCGGCGAACAGCAAGAACCTGACAGCCGTCGCCACCTACGGCAGCGTCTCCCCGTTCTCGATCTTCGCCAATGAAAAGGTCGCCAGCCTCAAGGACCTCGAGGGAAAGAAGCTCGGCTACTTCATCAACCTCACCCCGATCGCATCCGCCATGCTCGACGCGGCCGGCGTGGATGTTTCCAAGGTCGAACTGATCAAGATGACCAACTACGACCCCACCGTCGTGACGCGCGGCCAGGTTGACGCGATCGTCGGCTACGCCTCGAACCAGCCGCAAACGCTCAAGGCCATGAACCTGCCGTTCAAGGAATTTCTCCCCGCGGACCTGAGCGTCAAGGGCACCTACAACGTGATGGAAGCCAACACCGAGTTCCTGACCAAGCACCGGGAAACCGCCTCCGACTTCATGCGCGCCTCGCTCAAGGCCCTGGACTACTGCCTCGAGAACGACGCGGACTGCTTGGACCGGATCAGCAAGCTTGCGGCGGACAACAACCAGGGATCGGCGTTCCCGCGCGAGCAGCTCGAGCGCACCTGGAGCGTCGAATCCAAATGGGTGAAGAGCGATCCGGCACTGAGCCCCGGCATGCAGACCGCTGACCAGTGGGCCTCGGAATACGAACTGGTGATGAAATACGGAAAGCTTGCCGCGGTTCCCCCCGTCACCGACATGATGGACACCACCCTGGTCACGGACCTCTACAAGGACGGCAACCTCATCTGGCCGACCGAAAAGGCGGCGTCGTGAGCCTCGCGCACGGGACCCCCGAGCATGCGGGCGTGCAGATCAGCAACGTCTCCAAGAGCTTCGGTGCCGTGGGGTCCAAGACCCTGGTGCTCGACGACGTCAGCATCACCATCAAGAAGGGCGAATTCGTCTCGGTGATCGGACCCAGCGGCTGCGGCAAATCCACGCTGCTGAAGATGATCGCCGGCCTGGGCGAGGCCGATTCCGGCGACGTCCTGGTGGACGGAACCTCCATCAAGACCGCCACCAAGAACAAGATGATCGGCTTGGTCCCGCAGTCCCCGGCGCTGCTGCCGTGGCGCACCGTGCTGGACAACGTCACCCTGCCGATGTCCGTGAACCGCAAGGCCAACGCGGGGCGCACGCTGCGGGACCCCAAGGAAATCCTGGCCTCGTTCGGGCTGGGGCACGCGCTGCACAAGTACCCCTCGCAGCTCTCCGGCGGCATGCAGCAACGCGTCGCGATCGCCCGCGCCTTCGTCTTCGACCCGAGCGTGCTGCTCATGGACGAGCCGTTCTCCGCGCTCGACGAGATGAACCGCGACCAGCAGCGGCTGGGCCTGCTCGATTTCTGGCAGTCCAACCGCAAGACGGTGCTCTTCGTGACCCACTCGGTGCCCGAGGCCATCATGCTCTCGGACCGCATCATCGTGATGCAGGCGCACCCGGGCCGCATTGCCGAGGTCATCGAAGTGGACCTGCCCCGCCCGCGGGATGCAGACGTCTACGCGACAGACGAGTTCCGCGACCTCGAAGGCCGCGTCCGATCAACCCTGCACAACGTCATGGAGGTTGCCCGTGTCTGATGTACATGTGGCCCAGGCCGCAACAAAAAACGAGCCCCCGCTGTCCGACAGCGCGCGGGCCGGAATCCTGAGGGCCGGCCCGCAGGCCGGGCAACTCTCCGCCGGCGCGAAGTTCTCCAAGGCGACCAGGTGGCGGCTGTGGGTCCCGCCGGCCATCACCTTCCTGGTGGTCGGGATGCTCTGGCAGGTGGTCGCGCTGGCCAATCCCTACGTCATCCCGACCATCGGCGACATCTGGGCCAGCCTGGCCGGTGACCCCGAGATGTACTGGAGCAACATGCTTGTCACACTCCAGGAGGTTCTCGTGGGCGCCGCGGCCGGCATCCTGATCGGCTTTGCCATCGCCGTGGTGATGGCCGAGTTCGAGATCATGGAACGCGCGGTCATGCCGCTCTTCGTGGTCATCATGGTCACCCCGATCGTGGCGATCGCCCCCGCGCTGGTGGTGGCCTTCGGCTTCGGCATGACGCCGAAGTACATCGTCACGGCCCTGGTGGTCTTCTTCCCGATGCTCGTCAACGCGCTGGCCGGCCTGCGCGACGTGGACCCGCGGACCATGGACGTCATGCGCACCCTGCACGCCAGCCGCTGGGAGATCTTCCGAGACCTGCGCCTGCCCGGCTGCATGCCGTTTGTCTTCGCCGGGCTGCGCGTGGCGCTGCCGCTGGCGATCGTGGGCGCGGCCGTGGCCGAGTTCGTGGCGGCCGGACAGCAGGCGGGCCTCGGCTCGCTGGTGACGATCTCCGCCGCACAGGCAAACCTGCCGGTCGTCTGGGCCAGCATCGTGCTGCTCTGCCTCATGGGCGTCGGCCTGGTCGCCGTCCTGGCCCTGGTGCGCAAGAAGGTCCTGTGGTGGAGCGACGGCAACGTCGTCGCCCGCTAGCTCGTCGCCCGCGAGACCCCCGCACACCCCCATTTAGCCGCACCTCAGATAGTCGCCCGCTGGACCGCCTCCAGCCGGGTTTCCCACCCGTGCCATCGGGATCCAACAAATTTTTTGATGAAGGGTAATGACATGAAACAGCTACGCTTCGGCCTGTTCGAAAACGCCCAGGCCAACGACTCGGGAACCGCCACCTGGCGCCACCCGGAGAACGAACGCGACCACTTCGACAACCTGGACTACTGGAAGAACATCGCCCGCATCTGCGAGGCGGCCCGACTGGACTTCGTGTTCCTCGCCGACGCCTGGGGCTGGTCGGAAGTCAACGGGGAACGCCCGGAGATCTGCACCGTCGAATCCCTGGACCTGCCGCGGCTGGACCCGGCGATCGTCGCCGCCGCCATGGTCTCGGCCACCACGGACCTGGGCTTCGTGATCACCGGCTCGACGCTGATCGAACAGCCGTATTCCTTCGCACGCCGCATGTCCAGCCTCGACCAGCTCTCCAATGGGCGGCTGGGCTGGAACGTCGTCACCACCGGCACCGCGGAGACCGCGGCGGCCGCGTTCGGCATCCCGATGGTCGCCCACGACGAACGCTACGACATGGCCGACGACTTCATGGAGGTCGTCTACAAGCTGTGGGAGGGAAGCTGGGAGCCCGACGCGCTGGAACGGAACAAGGACGGCCGCTTCGCCGACCCGGCCAAGGTCCACCGGATCAGCCACGAGGGGCCGTACTTCCGCTCCGAGGGCTACGGAAACACCTCTTATTCCCCGCAGGGCACCCCGGTGCTCTTCCAGGCCGGGTCCTCCGACCGCGGCCGCCAGTTCGGCGGGCGCCACGGCGAATGCATCTTCCTGGGCGGGGCCTCCGCGACCAAGATGGCCGCGCAGGTCAAGGCCATCCGCGACGAGGCGGTCGCCTCGGGCCGCGACGCGGATTCGGTGAAGCTGATGGCCGCGTTCTCCTGCGTCATTGCCCCGACCCGGCAGGAGGCGCAGGCCAAGTACGAGTCGGTGCTTCAGGCCCAGGATCCAGCCGTCGCCGTGGCCTCCTACGCCATGTTCACCGGCCTGGACCTGTCCTCCTACGCCCCGGAAACCCCGATGGCCGAGCTGCGCACCGAGCTTTCGCAGACCCAGGTCTCCCGCTTTGCCGACCTCACGGTGGGTGACGTGCTCGCGGACTGGCACGCCCACGGCGTGCGCAGCAAGCCGGTCGTCGGCACCCCGGAGGAGGTGGCCGACGCCATCTGCGCGCTGGCGGAGACCGCCGACCTTGACGGTTTCCTGCTCACCCCGGTGATCCAGCCGGGGTCGACGCTCGACTTCGTCGAAATGGTCCTGCCGATCCTGCGCGAACGCGGCGTCGCGGCCACCGACTACGAGGGTTCCACGTTGCGCGAGCGCCTCTTCGGCACCGGCACCCCGGTGCTGGGCGCCAGCCATCCGGCCGCGGGCCATCGTGTGCAGCCGGCCGCCGCGCTGAACCGCTAAGGGGACGACGGCGTGGGGGTCGTGTGCGTGGTTGGCAGCATCAACCTTGACGTGATGGTGCGGGTCGATCGCAACCCCGAGGTCGGGGAGACGGTGCTCGGCGAGGCCGTTGCCCGGCTCCCCGGCGGCAAGGGCTTCAACCAGGCGGTCGCCGCCGGGCGCAGCGGAGCCCAAACGCGTTTTTGCGGCAGCGTCGGCGACGACCCTGACGGATTATTCCTACGTAGGGCGTTGCATGACACGGGGCTCGACGACGCGTTCCTGTCGGTGAGCAAGGACCTGCCGACGGGAATGGCCCACGTGGCCATGCTGCCCGAATCCGGGAACTCCATCATCGTTTCGCAGGGGGCCAACGCCGCGCTGTCCGCCCGCGCCGCGGCAACCGCCGTCGACGGCGCGGATGTGGTGCTGGCGCAGCTTGAGGTTCCCGCGTCGACGGTGGAGGTGGCGCTGGCCGCCGGCCGGGTGGCCGGTGCGCTGAACATCCTGAATGCGGCACCGACCACCGGTTTCACCGAATCCCTGCTGGCGCATGTGGACGTGTTGGTGGTCAACGAGACGGAGGCCGCGGCGCTGGGCGGCGTCGATGCGCTGCTGGGTGCGGGCCCCGAATCGGTCATCGTGACCTTGGGCTCCCAGGGTTCCTGGTGGAAAAGCCGTGCAGGCGACGACCTGCGGGTTCCGGCGTTTGCCGTCGACGCCGTGGACACCACCGGGGCCGGGGATGCCTTCTGCGGCGCGCTGGCGGCGGCCCTCAGCGATGGGGCGTCGATGCCGGAGGCCATGAAACGGGCCTCGGCCGCCGGGGCGCTGGTGGCCATGGACCTGGGTGCGCAGACGGCTCGGCTGTGCGTTGAATCGCTCGCCGAGCTGGTGGCGACCCGCTAGCCAGGGTGTGTGTCGACGGGTCCGTTCCGGCTCCGTTGCGCATCGGAAATGCCGGTCTTGCCGCTTCGAAAAAGCGGGAAGACCGGCATTTTTGCTTGCCCTGGCGGCCAAGCCAGCGGTGCCTTAGGGGGCGGGCTCGGCAACCTGCGGCGGGGTCCCTGCGTTCGGGGTTTCCCTGCCCCGGGTCGCCTTGGGGGTCTTGGTTTCCCCTGCGAAGGTGTACTCGCCTGCGCGCATGCGTTCGGAGAGCCCCCGGACCCATTGCTGCTCCCCGCGCAGCCGGCTGATGGAGAGCTCGAAGATCTCCCGGACATAGGCGGGGGTGGACGTCGACCGGTGGACATCCTCGATGCTGTATTGGTTGCTGGCGATCTTTGCGTCAATCTCACGTACGCGGTGATCCAGCGCGGCAAGGACTTCCTCACGGCTGAGCGCATACATGAACGACGTCAGGGCCATGACCGGTCCGATGTCGAAGGTTTCCACCGTCCATAATGCCCCCCGGAGCAGGCGCAAGAACTCGACCTCGCCCTCGGGGGTGATGCTGTAGGTGGTGCGCTCGGGCCGGTTGCCCTCGGATTCGGTCCCGGTTTCCTCGACGTAGCCATCCTTCTTCAGGGACCGTAATGCGTTATAGATCGAGCCCGGCTGGATGTTCGCCCACTCGTCAACATGCCACGTGAGCAACTCACGTCGCAGGAAGTAGCCATGCACTGGTTGGAACTGGTGCACCGCACCCAGCACCAGGAGACGCGTTGTGGTTGACATGGCTCCCATCGTAGTCAAAAAAAGTCGTGAAAAACATCAAGGGCGCACTTGTTAGGACGACAAACCCGCAATAGTATCTTTCTAACTAATCAAACTTGAATATAAGTTGCGAGCAATCGTTGGATCGAGAAGGAGCCAGAAAATGTCAATACAGACAAACACCGAGGGCGCACCGGACCAGCTTGCCCTGCGACAGGCATTCTCGCTTTTTCCCACGGGCGTCGTTGCTGTCTGCTCGGTCGTTGACGAGGCTCCGGTGGGCATCGCGGTCAACTCGTTTACCTCCGTTTCGCTCGACCCGCCCCTGGTGGGGATCTGTGTTGCCAAGTCCTCCGCAACCTGGCCGGTCCTGGCTGATAGCAATCGCCTGGGTCTCAGCGTGCTTGGTTCGCACCAGGGGCAGCTTTGCCGCAGCCTGGCTTCGCGCAACACCGACAGGTTCCTTGATGCGCCGTGGCGCGCCACCGACGCCGGGGCCGTGGTCATGGAGGGCGCGGCGCTTTGGCTCGAATGCGAGGTGCGCTCGACCTTTGACGGGGGAGACCACGTGGTTGTCCTGCTGGAGGTCGTCAAGTCCGACCTGTTCCCCGACGTGACCCCGCTGGTGTTCCACCAGAGCAAGTTCCGTGAGCTGCAGATTGCCGAATGACCATCCAAGCTCCGACGCCGCACGGGACCCGGAGGTGAACCGGATGCTTGCCGGTCCAGCCGGCCCGACCGGGCTGCTGGCCCGGTTTGCCGGAGTCGTGGTCGGCGGCAACAAGCGTGGCCGGGTTTTGGGGTTCCCTACCGCGAACATTCAGGTCGATGCCCTGTCGGGGGATCTGGAGGACGGCGTCTATGCCGGCCTGGTCTCCTTCCCGCCAGGGGCTGAAACGTTTGGGGCAACCGTCAGCGTGGGCAACAACCCCACGTTCGGCGACGTGAAGGAAAAGCGCGTGGAAGCATACATCCACGATTTCGATGCGGATCTCTATGGGCGCAGAATCGGCGTTCATGTTATTGCATTCCTGCGCCCCATGGAACGCTTCGACACCGTGGACGAGCTCATCAGGCAGACCAGTGACGACGTCGTGTGCGCGCGGTCCTTCCTCAATGACCTGCTGGAGACCTAGGCGAGGGAACGCCAACGTGGCGATCGGGAAAGCGAAGCCCGGGACACAGAGAGTTTTGCCGGTGGTTTCGGATGCTTCGAAACCGCCGGCACTCCCAACGGCGCGGGAAAGTTTCTCCGCTAATCCCCGTCGGCACCAAAGGCCGACATGTCCAACCAGCCGACCTCCCACTCGTGCCCGTCGGGGTCGAGGAACGCCACCGAGTACATGCCCGGCATTTCCTCGGCAGCCTCTCGGTAGATCGTGCCGCCATGCGCAAGCGCGCGGCTGGCGAATTCGTCAACCTCGGCGCGGCTCTCGCCACTGAGGGCGTTGAGTACTTCGCGTCCGCCCGCGCCATAGGCGGGGGTGTCGCCGTTGCGCAGGAACGATTCGTAGAACCCCTTCGACAGGATCATGATCCAGCTGGTATCCGTGATCATCCACGAACTGGCCATGTCATTTGAAAAATCTTCATTCTTCTTGAAACCGAGGCCGGCGTAAAAAACATCCGAGGCCGCGAGATCCTTCGTTGGAAGATTGATGAATACCATGCGGTTCATCCGACCGCTCCCTTCTGTCAGGCTTGTGCCCTTGGTCGGGCGACAATGTGGCCCGACACATACTCTGGCATGAGGGAGGGGCACTTCCAAGGGTTCAAAAGGGACTCAATCTCACCTAGGCTGGGCTAAACATTGCGATGGAATCGTGTTGACCATGTCTCCAGACGACCGCCATGAAACCTGCCTCGAAAGGTAGAGAATGCCGCTGATTTCCCCGGCTTCGCAGTCGCACCAGCGTCGTGCGCTAAGGGCCCATGAAATTTTGGGTGCAAATGACCATCGAAATTCCGTCCTTCAATTGCGCGACGTCGTCAGGGAATCATGGATTCGCTCCATCGGCTTCCAAGAGGACTCGACATCCAATGAACACACGGTGCTGGCCGACGGGGACCTGCACCAATTGCGCACCGACTCTCCGCTGCGCCTGGTGCTTCCCGTCTTTGACAGGCTTCTGTTGGAGCCTGCTCGGGACACTGGGTTGATCCTCGCCATCGGCGACCACACCGGTCGCCTGCTCTGGGTCAAGGGCGAAAGCCAAGTGCTCCGGAAAGCCGAATCCATGGCCTTTGTCCCGGGGGCAGACTGGTCCGAGCGCACGGTGGGAACCTCCGCGCCGGGCACGGCCCTGGCCACGGGCGGGGGGGTGCAGGTCTCGGGCGCCGAACATTTCAACGAAATCGCCCACTCTTGGAGTTGTTCCGCCGTTCCCATCCACGCGCCTGACACCGGCGAAGTGATTGGCGTGGTCGACCTGACCGGCGGGGAGGAAGCAGTTGCCCCGTATTCGCTGGCCCTGCTCAAGGCGGCCGTGGCAGCGGCGGAATCCGAGCTTCGCTGGCAGCAGCAAAGAATCGAACCGACCGCCGCAAAGCACAGCATTTTCACCGTTCCCGGCCGGCGTGCCAAGACGGATGCCGATTCCCGGTTGCGGCTCATGCCGGCCACCGGGCCCGCGGTGGTTCGCGGGACCAGACAACTGGAGCTCAGCACCAGGCATGCGGAACTCCTGACCCTGCTGAGCTGGCATCCACGAGGGCTCAGCGGCGAAGAACTCGTGGACCTGCTGCACGTGAACCCGGATGCCGCGGACCTTGGAACCCTGCGTGCGGAACTGGTGCGGCTACGCAAGGTGCTATCCGGCTTCGACAAGTCCCTGGTTCCGCTTTCGCGCCCCTATCGACTGGCGAAGGTTCCGCGCAGCGACGCACGCGACGTTCTGACGGCCATCGAGTCGGGTGATTTGGACGCCGCCCTGAAACACTACGACGGGCCGGTGATTGAACGTTCGAGCGCACCGGGCATCGAAGCGATCCGTGAGGAAGTCTTTGCCGCGCTGCGCCAGGCGATGCTGCAGGACGGCACCGAACAACAATTGCTGCATTTCCTGCAGGCCCCCGAAACACAAAGCGACGAGGAATTGCTGAGCACCACTTTGCAGGTGCTGCCGGCCCGTTCGCCGCACCGCGCGCTGATAGTTGCCGCGCTCGAGCGGCTGGAAGCGAACGGCTAGAGGTAGGTCAGCCCGTCACTGATCAGCACGACGCCCAAGGCCAACAGCACGACGCCGACCACCGTTGACTGGTGGCGCAACAGCCATGCTTGAACGGGGCCCAGGACGCTCCGGGCGCGCCCGGGCGCAACGAGGTGCAGGATGACAGGCGCCAGGACGCTGGCACCGGACAACACCGTGTAGATCAATGCCAGGACGATGATGGCTCCGGGCTGCTCGTGCGCTGCGCCGATGGAGATCGCCGCGCCCAAGGTGAAGGCCAGTTCCTTCGGGTTGGCGACAGTCAACGCGAGACCCATGCTGAAGGCGCGCGGCGCGGAAATCGTGTTGAGGCTCGACATCCACCCCGGCACCTTGGGTTCGGTTTCCCCCTGCGGCCTCTTGCGCCACTTTCGCGCGGCCACATAGATGAGTCCAAGGCCAAGCGAGATCTTCAGCAGGCCGCTGAGCGTGGTGGCTTCCGAGGACTCCGGCAAGGCCTCGGCCGCAAGCGTCATAGCGGTGAGCATCATCGCGATGCCAATCAGGCGCCCTGCCATGAACCCCAGGCTGCGTCCGGTCCCGTTGGCGGAGAGCACCAGGACAACAATCGCGATCAACGGCAGCGGACTGAGCGTCATGCCGAGTGCGAGGGGCAGGAATTCGCCGATGGCGGTGAGCATATGTGGCACTTCGCTTTCGTTGGCGGTCTGGATGCAGACTCTTGATGATCTCCCGCGGAAATTCCGAACACAAGTCGCCGGCGAACGTCCTGACTTGGCACGAACAACTCCGACGGGCGGAACCGGCTCGTTGCGGACACGGGGAAGAGACTGCGATGCGGCCTGTTTTCGCTGCATGCTTTCTTCCCGCGGTTGCAACCTTGCCCGCGAAGGCATGCAACGTTGCCGCAACGTCGGCGTGAGTAGGCTCACACATGGTAGTGAAAACCCCTCGAAATCCAAGGAGACACCATGACTGTCTACGTAAACCCGAACACCGAAGGATCCCTCGTTCACTTCAAGACCCGATACGACCACTACATCGGTGGGCAGTGGGTGGCTCCGATCAAGGGGCAGTATTTCGAAAACGTCACCCCTGTCACCGGCAAGGGATTCTGCGAGGTCGGCCGCGGCACTGCGGAGGACATCGAGGCGGCAATTGATGCAGCGGAGGCCGCGGCGGGCCCGTGGGGCAAGACCAGCCCGGCTGCGCGCGCGGTGATCCTGAACAAGATCGCCGACCGCATCGAGGAAAACCTGGAAATGCTCGCCGTCGCCGAAACCTGGGACAACGGCAAGGCCGTGCGCGAAACGATCAACGCCGACCTCCCGCTGGCCATCGACCACTTCCGCTACTTCGCCGGCGCCATCCGCGCCCAGGAGGGCGGCCTCTCGCAGCTCGACGACAACACCACCTCGTACCACTTCCACGAGCCGCTCGGCGTGGTCGGCCAGATCATCCCGTGGAACTTCCCGATCCTCATGGCCGTCTGGAAGCTCGCCCCGGCCCTCGCGGCGGGCAACGCCATCGTCCTGAAGCCCGCCGAGCAGACCCCCGTCTCCATCCTGGTCCTTATGGAACTGATCGGCGACCTGATCCCGGCCGGCGTACTGAACGTCGTCAACGGCTTCGGCGTGGAGGCGGGCAAGCCGCTGGCCTCCAACAAGCGCATCCGCAAGATCGCGTTCACCGGCGAGACGACCACGGGCCGGCTGATCATGCAGTATGCCTCCGAGAACCTCATCCCGGTCACCCTGGAGCTCGGCGGCAAGTCCCCGAACATCTTCTTCGAGGACATCGCGGCCAAGGACGACGCGTTCTACGACAAGGCCCAGGAGGGCTTCACCATGTTCGCGCTGAACCAGGGCGAGGTCTGCACCTGCCCGTCGCGCGCGCTGGTGCAGGACTCCATCTACGACACGTTCATGCCGGACGTCATCAAGCGCACCGAGGCCATCAAGCAGGGCAACCCGCTGGACACCGAGACCATGATGGGTGCCCAAGCCTCCAACGACCAGCTGGAAAAGATCCTGTCCTACCTGGACATCGGCAAGGCCGAGGGCGCCAAGGTGCTCACCGGCGGCGGGCGCGCCGAGCTCGGCGGGGACCTTGAGGGCGGCTACTACGTGCAGCCGACCATCTTCGAGGGCCACAACAAGATGCGCATCTTCCAGGAGGAGATCTTCGGCCCCGTCGTCTCGGTGGCCCGCTTCAGCGACTACGACCATGCCATCGAGATCGCCAACGACACCCTGTACGGGCTGGGCTCGGGCGTGTGGAGCCGCAACGGCAACACCGCCTACCGCGCCGGCCGCGACATCCAGGCCGGCCGCGTCTGGGTCAACCAATACCACGCCTACCCGGCGCACTCGGCGTTCGGCGGCTACAAGTCCTCTGGCATCGGGCGTGAGAACCACAAGATGATGCTGGACCACTACCAGCAGACCAAGAACCTGCTGGTCTCCTACTCGGAGGACAAGCTCGGCTTCTTCTAAACCGCATTTTCCCCGGGACGCAGGCCAACAGCCTCATCCCTTGCCCGTCGGCGTCCCGGGGACCCTCCACCATTTCCTGCCCACACCGATCCACGCAAGGAGCGACGGCCGTCTGGCCATCGACGGCATCGGGCAAAAGCAGGACAATTGGCCCAACACCGGCCAAGCCATCCAGGTCAGCATCGAGGTCCGGCACCACCGTCATGGAGCGGCGCCGGACCTCGGTGTTTGAATCAGAGCTTCCGCCTGGCGGCGGACACTAGGGAGCACATCATGGAAACCGTCATTGAATCAGCGTCGGCCATTTACGGGGAGAACTTCTCCCGGGTGGCCATGACCGAGGAAGCCGCAGACCTCCTGCGTTTGCTGTGGCACCGGCACGGTCCGCTGATGTTCCACCAGTCCGGCGGCTGCTGCGACGGCTCCTCGCCCATGTGCTTCCCGGCCGGCGAATTCAAGACAGGGGATTCGGATATCCTGCTGGGCGTCTTCACGCTGCCCGATGCCGACGGCAGCGCCCTGGGGACACTGGATTTCTGGATGAGCAAGGAACAGTTCGAGTACTGGAAACACACCAAGCTGACCATCGACGTGGTGCCCGGGCGCGGCTCCGGCTTCTCGGTGGAGGCACCGGAGGGCAAGCGCTTTTTGATCCGCAGCGAGATCATTGAGTTCCCGGTGTCCTAGGGTCCCGTGGGCTGGTTCGAGGGCCGTTCCCAGGGCTCGATGTCCCCGGGAACCGCCTCGAAGAGCGGGTGCAGGGCCGGCGGATCCTCGGCGGCCAGAACGGCTTCGCGGTGGCTGTCGCGCACCGCCAGCTTTGCAAGCAAGTGCTCCCGCTCGTAGGCAACCTGGCCACTGGTCACGGCAATCCGGGGCCCTTCGCCGCCAATCGGCGGGCGCAGGATCAGGCCCCGGTTGAAGTTGTAGCCCCGCGCATCGGACTCCACGGCCAGCTTCCCCAGGTAGAGTCCGATCGTCGCCAGCGGGTCGGCCGTGGCGCGGAACCGTTCGAGTTGCGGATGGTTCCGGTATCCGGTGGTCCCGCCGTCCAGCACCTTTTGCGCCAGCAGGGTTTCGCGCCAGCAGGCGAGCAGCCCCTTGGTGTCCAGGTATCGCGGGTGCAGGCTCCAAAGACGCATCTGCCCAGCCTATCGGCCCGATTCGGTTGCCGAGTGCTTAATCTTCTGCGCACTTGGCCCCGGCTCTGGTGCAATGGGCTTCATGAGTGAAAACACCCCCGCGGGCACCGGAGTGCCCATCGACATGGAATTGCAATTGCGTTGGTCCGACGAGGACGCGTTGGGACACGTGAACAACGCCCGCGTCGTCACGCTGATGGAGGAGGCCCGCATCCGCTGGACGCAGCCACGGGGCAAGTCCGGCCGTTTCCCCTTCGGCACGGTCGTTGCCTCGCTGCAGCTGAACTACCTGCGTCCGCTTTATTACCAGCCAACGTTGGTCGTCCAGCTGTCCGTGGTGCGCATCGGCACCAAGTCGTTCTCACTGCGGCACGTGGGAATCCAGGACGGGCAGCCGGTTTTCGACGGCACCTCGGTGATGGTTCCGCTGGCTGAGGACAAGGTCTCCAGCCGTGCGCTCAACGATCTCGAACGTGCCTGGCTCGAGGGTGCATTCGTCGAGGCCCGGGTCTAGCTCGGCAGTTAGCCCAGGTGTCCGGCCATGCGTTCGTGCATGGCTGCGCTGGCCTCGTTCATGCCGGTGATGCTGACATGTTTGTCCCGGCCCGCGTACTTGGCCGTGATCGCCTCCAGCGCGGCGATCGTGGAGACGTCCCAGAGGTGGGATTCGTGCATGTCGATCACGACGTTCGCCGGGTCAAGCGCGTACTCGAACTGCGTGTAGAGGTCGTTCGAGGAGGCGAAGAACAGCTCGCCGTGGATCGTGTAGGTGACGGTGTCCCCGCTCGGGTCCAGGCGGCGCTCCACCGTGGCAAAGTGAGCGACCCGCCGGGCAAAAAGCACCATCGCGGAGAGCACGCCCAAGCCCACACCGATCGCGAGGTTGTGCGAGAAGACGGTCGCCACCACGGTGATGACCATGACCGCGGTTTCGCTCTTGGGCATGCGGCGCAGCGACGAGGGGCGGATGCCGTGCCAGTCGAAGGTCGCCACCGACACGAAGATCATCACGGCCACCAGCGCGGCCATGGGAATCAGCGAGACCACGTCGCCGAACACCACCACGAGCACCAGCAGGAAGACGCCGGCCAGGAACGTCGAGATGCGGGTCCGGGCCCCGGAGCCCTTCACGTTGACCATGGTCTGGCCGATCATCGCGCAACCGCCCATGCCGCCGAAGAACCCGGTGACCAGGTTGGCCACGCCCTGGCCCCAGGCCTCGCGGGTCTTATTCGAGCGGGTGTCGGTCACGTCGTCGACGAGTTTCGCCGTCATCAGGGATTCAAGCAGCCCCACGAAGGCCACCGCCAACGCGTAGGGGGCGATGACCTGGAAGGTCTGGAAGTCGAGCGGAACCTGCGGCAAGAACAATGTGGGCAGGCTGTCCGGCAGCTCGCCCTTGTCCCCGACCGTGGGAACGATCGCTCCGCTGAGCACCGTGATGAGCGTGAGCACCACGATCGCCACCAGTGGCGCCGGGACCGCGGTGGTCAGCTTCGGCAGCCCGAAGATGATGGCCAGCGCCAGGGCCAGCAGCGGGTAGACCAGCCACGGGACATTCACCAGCTCCGGAAGCTGGGCGATGAACACCAGGATCGCCAGCGCATTGACGAATCCGACCATGACCTGGCGGGGGATGAAGCGCATGAGCTTGGCGACGCCCAGGAGAACCAACAGGATCTGGAAGACGCCGGCCAGCAGGATCGCCGCCACCAGGTAGTGGATTCCGTGGCTTGCCACCAGCGGGGCGATCACCAGGGCGACGGCACCCGTCGCCGCTGAAATCATCGCCGGCCGGCCGCCGGTGAACGCAATGGTCACCGCCATGGTGAACGCCGAGAACAGTCCCACCCGCGGGTCGACCCCGGCAATCACTGAAAATGCGATGGCCTCCGGGATCAGCGCGAGCGCCACCACCAGGCCGCCCAGGACCTCGATGCCGAGCAGCCTGGGGTGGCGAAGCGTGCGCAGCACCGATTGGCGTTCCTCGGGTGTCGGCGCGGCCGCGGTCAGGGAAGGCATGAATGTGTCCGTTCGAGAATTGGTTGCTGCACGTAGCCGCCGGCGAGAGGGCCTGGTCCGCGCGAGAACGGCGGGCAGGATCATGGGCGCGGGCGCACTACGGGGATTCAGCCCAATACTAAGGGAGCCGCAGGGTTCTCGCTTTGCAATGTGTCCAAGATGGCGGTGTTTTTCGTCTCCGGCTGTGTTGGGTGGCGAACTTCCGATCCCAATTTGCTTGAAGCGTCAACCAAATTGGTTTACGCTGGATTCATGACTACTTCAGCCGATCGACCCCCGGTACTCTTCCTCTCCCATGGCGCTCCGCCGCTTGCCGACGACGCCACCTGGACCGCCGAGCTGGCGTCGTGGTCGGGGGCCATGGAGAAGCCCAAGGACATCCTGATGGTGTCCGCGCACTGGGAAAACGCGCCGGTGACGCTGAGCGCCACCCACCGGAAGCAGGGGCTTGTCTACGACTTCTGGGGCTTCCCGCAGCACTACTACGACGTGCGCTACGACGCCCCGATGGCACCGGACCTGGCGGACGAGGTCGCGCGGCTGACCGGCACGCACGGCCACCACGTGGAGCGCGACGAGACCCGCGGCCTTGATCACGGCGCCTACGTCCCGCTCAAGGAGATGTTCCCCGACGCGGACGTCCCGGTGGTGCAGATGTCCATGCCCACGCTTGACCCCCAGGGCCTGTTTGAGCTCGGGCAGACGCTTGCCCCGCTGCGTGACCGCGGCACCATGATCATCGGCTCCGGATTCACCACGCACAACCTGCGCTGGTTCAACCCCGCCGACGGCCCGAACACGGCTCCGCCAGCGGCATCGAGCGAATTCGACCACTGGGCGCAGGAGGCCATGGCCCGCGGCGACGTGGATTCCATCCTCGACTTCCTGCACAAGGCCCCGGCTGCCCGGGAGGCGCACCCGCGCTCGGAACACTGGGCGCCGCTCTATGTTGCGCTCGGCGCGGCCTACGCTTCCGGAGGCATCGAGACCAAGACGGCAATCGACGGCTTCTGGTACGGGCTTTCCAAGCGGTCCTGGTCGCTCACCTAGACATCGACGCGCGGCCCGAGGCCGCCATCAGAGGTCGCGGCGCATGATGAGCCGCGGCATCCGGCTGGCCACCGCATCGGTGGTGCCGATGACCCGGAACCCCGCATGCTCAAACATGGCCCGGGTGCCGACGAACGCCATGGTGGTGTCCATGCGCCCTGCCGGGTCCACGGGGTGGGCCTCGACCGCGGGTGCCCCGCGCGAGGCCGCGTAGTCGAGCGCACCCTGCAGAAGGTGCTCGGTGACGCCCTGCCGGCGGTGTCCGCTGCGCACCACCACGCAGATGATGCTCCACACCGGAGCTTCATCCACGGGCCGGATGAGTTTGGAGGCCGCCAAGCGCGGGATCTCGGCGCGCGGTCCGATGCTGCACCACCCGACCGGAACACCGTCGCGGTAGGTGATCACCCCGGGCGGGTTCTCCCGCTCGCAGAGCCTGCGCATTGCGGCCTCGCGGCTGCCGTGCCCAAGCTCGTCGATGTCCTTGGCGCCCACCCGGTGGGACAGGCACCAGCAGTGGGTGTCACGCCGGGTCGGATTGATGACGTCGGCGAAGTCCTCGAACCGGTCGGGGGTGACCGGGTGGGTCTGCCACTCGGGGTCCGGCGCATTCTGGGTCATGCGCCAATTCTGCCGCCGGGCATTGCTTCCGGCCAGAGGAATTCCATCGCATCCCGTGGCAATGGCCGACGCGCGCCGTACCGCAAGCGCGGCTGCCCGACTCCCGGGAGGGGAACCGGGCCGCCGCGTTTGCGCACTTAATCCAACGGATACAACCGGCTATTCGGCGCCCTTGGCTGCGAACTGGCCGGCCGCAGCCCGGACTGCCTCGCCCAGGGAAGTGGTGGGTCGTCCCAGGGCGGTTGCCAGGTCGTTGCCCGGCACGAGCAGTTCGCCGCGGGAGATACCGCGATCGCTGTCGGCCAGGATCCGGGCAAAGGGCTCTGGAACCCCGGCACCCACCAGCAGTCGTGCGAAGTCCGCCTCCGGCAGGTCCTGGTAGGTCACGCTCTGGCCGGTTGCGGCGCTGACCTCGCGGGCCAGGTCCTCGAGGGATATCGCCTCGTCGCCGCCCAGCTCGTGGACGGTGCCGGCCTGGCCGTCGGCCAGCAGGATCGCCGCGGCGGCCTCGGCCAGGTCCGCCCGGGTTGCGGCGCTGACGCGCCCCTCGCCCGCGCTGCCAAAGACGGAGCCGTGCTGCAGGTAGCCTCCGAGCTGGTCGGTGTAGTTCTCGAGGTACCAGCCGTTGCGCAGCATGGCGAAGGGAACCCCGGACTCGCGCAATGCCTGCTCCGTGGCCCGGTGGTCGGCGGCCAGCGCCATGGTGTTGGTGTCCGCCTTGGTGATGCTGGTGTAGGCCAGAAGCCCGACGCCCGCATCCTTGGCGGCTTCGATGACGTTCAGGTGCTGGGGCACCCGCTGCGGGCCGGGCTCATTGCCGGAGACCAGCAGCACCTTGTCGACCCCGACCATGGCCTCGCGCAGCGATACCGGGTCTGAGTAGTCCAGTGTGCGGGTCTGGACACCCAGCCCGGCCAGTTCTTCGAGCTTGGCGGCGTTTCGCCCTCCCGCCACGATCTGCCCGGCGGGGACGTTGCGCTCGAGCAGGGATTCGATGACGAGTCGACCGAGTTGGCCGGTGGCACCTGTAATGAGGATGGTCATGAGGGGATTCCTTTCGAGGGTGAACTGAACTTCCTCCCATCACAACCGAGCACCAATTCGATTACTTCCCAAAAGAGAGTACGCACTTTAAAGTAAGCTGCTTTCACGTCGGTAACCACCAGTCCCCAAGAGCCAGCTGGCCCGGCCCCGGTTTTCGAGGCCGGCTGCCCGAACCGGACGGTCCTTGACCACGTCACCAGCAAATGGGGCGTGTTGATCCTGGTGTCATTGGCGAACGGGCCGTTGCGCTGGAGCGAATTGCGCCGCCGCGCCGAGGGCATCAGCGAAAAGATGCTCGCGCAGACACTGAAGACCCTCGAGGCCGACGGCTTCATCCACCGCGAGGCCCAACCCGTGATCCCGCCGCGCGTCGACTACAGCCTTACCAAATTGGGACAAGGGTTGGTACAACAACTGTTGCCACTGGTCGTCTGGATCAGCGAACACGCCGACGACATCGTCAACGGGTAGCTCCCCGGCGGTCGTTGCCGGGGGCTTGGAAACGCCGCCCGGCCTGCGAGGCTCAGGCCAGCAAATTGGTCGGGGCCCCGGCCGACCACGCGGCGATGTCCTCGACCGCGTCGGTGTAGAAGATCCGGAACTGCTCTTCGGTCACGTATCCCAGGTGCGGGGTGGCAATCACCCCGGGCGTCTGCAGCAGCCGGCTGTCCGAGGGCAGGGGTTCTTCGTCGAACACGTCGAGGGCCGCCAGAAACGGCACACCCGTGTCGAGGGCCTCAACCAACGCATCCTCGTCGATCATGGGGCTTCGCGAGGTGTTGACAAGGATCGATCCGGGTTTCATCAGCGCCAGTTGCTTCACGCCCACAACCTTGGTGGTGCGCTCGGAGAGTTTCAGGTGGATGGTGAGCACGTCGCTTTCGGCGAAGAGCCCGTCCTGGTCGACCCATTCGACCCCGACCTCTGCGGCACGGGCCGTCGTCAGGTTCTGGCTGTGAGCGATGACCCGCATCCCGAAGGCCTGGCCGATCCGGGCGATCTGGCTGCCCAAGTTGCCCAGGCCGTAGACCCCGAGGGTCTTTCCCGACAGCCCGGTGCCCAGGGTCTGCTGCCACGGTGCGGAGGCGGCGCGCGGACGTGCGACAGAGAACAGCTCCACGTCCAAGCGGCGGGCAGCGGCCAGGATCAGCGCCCAGGTGTGTTCGGCGGCGGCCGTCGGGCTTCCCGCGGTGCCGCATACGGTGATGCCCAGCTCCTGCGCGGCATCCAGGTCGATCGAGGCATTGCGCATGCCGGTGGTGACCAGCAGCTTGAGATTCGGAAGGCTCCGCAGCCGGGTGCCAGTGAACGGCGTGCGTTCGCGCATCGCCACGACCACTTCGAAGTCCTGCAGGGCACGACAGACGGTGTCATCGTCATGCCCGAGGAATTCGGTGAAGAACGTGGGCTCGCCGGGCAGCGAATCCCAGTCGGCCAGGGATCGGGCGGCATTCTGGTAGTCATCGAGGATCGCTATGCGCATGGCTTCATCCTAGAAGCCGGCGACCGCGTACGGTGGAAAGACGGTCGCAGTGTGACGGACGGCGATCCCCATCGGAAGGGTGCATGTGAAACTGGTTGATGCGTTGCTCGGCGGGCGGCGGGGGCGGCGGTTGCTGCTGGAGTTCGCGCTGGAATCCGAATCGATCCTGCTGGGGGAAGACGCCGAGAACCCCCTGAATACGGGAATGTACTACGCCTCCTACCAGGCGGATCCGGACCGCGGGCAGGGTGTAGCCTTCTTCGGGCCCGGTGCCGAGGCGGCCCGCAACACGATGGTCACGGCCGATGAGGTTGCGTCATTGTTGGCCGCCGTTGCGCTGGTGCCTGCGACAGAAGGGACGCTGCGCAGGGCCCTGTTCCGGAGCGTCGATTCCGCGCGCTACTGGCAGCAGCCCGACGGCCATGACGTCATCGCCGGGTCGGAGCCGGTGCGGAAACTGCTGGTGCGCGTCGCGGAACACCTCGCCGGATCGGCGGATGCCGCCCGGTGGATGCGACCCGCATCAACCGCGGACCAATGGAGCGTTGAAGGGGAATCGCACGCCGGAGCAGCTCCGTCCTGGCCCGCCGGCGAAGCGGCATCAGCAGTGCTCGCTTCGTGGCGGACGGAGGTGGAGAACGCGGAACGCCGCGCCATGCCCGACCGCTTTGCCGACCCGTCAGCCAATTTCAGCGGGGAGTGGTGGTCGATGCCGCCGGCGAAGTTGCGGCATTCCACGGGCGCCTTCACCGACGGGTCCCCGGTGGGCCTGTGGTGCGTGGAAGACGGATTCGGGTGGGACCGCGCGGAGACGCGACGGCTGAGCGTGTTGCCCTCGGCTCGCATCCTTGAAATCACCGACGCCCAGGCCTGGGCGGAACTGTGCCGCGAATATCCGCTGGATGTCACGGCACAGAAGCGGCACGATTGGTACCGCACCACGGGCCGGATCGGCCGCTGGACCATGCCAGATTTTTCGCAGGCGGCACGCGACCACGACGGTGTGCACCTGACGGTCGCCGCATACCTTGCGCTGGCGGGGGAGGCCATTGCGATCGACGAGGACAGCGCGAGCGTGATTGCCGGCTGGAACCCGGACGAGACCTATTGGTTCACCGACGATGCGCGCCACTACGACGCGCCTGAAGCCTGGGAGTGTGCCGATGCGAATTCCGGGGATGCCGCCTGGTTGCGTGTCGCGAGCATTTCCTGAAGAACACGGAACCGCGGGGTTTTCACGTGGCAAGCGAAACGGCCGGCGTGGCATCCAATGGTTGGATGTCCAACCGGCCGTCTGGATTATGTGTTTGTGTGTCAGTCGTCGATCACGCGGCGGTCCCAACGCCGTTTGCGTCCGAGTGCGCGGTTAACGCGCCACGGGGATTTGCGGGCCGTGCCCTGGCCGCGCCACTGGTGCGGCTTGCACAGGGCGCAGCCCCGGTTGCGACGATGAGGCGAATGGGCCATTGAATGTTCCTTCCCGAGTCATTCCCCGCCCGGGTGGGCGGGGTAGCTTTCGGGAAGTGTCCGGATGGAGCATGTTTTAAGCCTAGGCCTGGCACCGGTCGCGGTGCCAGAGGGTCCACTCTTGGCGAAAATGGGCCCGGCATCGAACGATGCCGGGCCCGAAATCGCACGGGAGTGCGGCGCCTACTTGCCTTCGTATTCGGCCAGCACGGCCTTGCCGATCTTGAACGCGGTGTTGGCCGCCGGAATCGAGCAGTAGATGGCGGACTGCAGGAAGACTTCCTTGATCTCGTCCGCGGTCATGCCGTTGCGCAGGGCCGCGTGGACGTGCATTTCCAGTTCTTCCCAGTAGCCGCCGGCGATCAGCGCGGTCAACGTGATGGCGCTGCGGGTGGTGCGCGGCAGGCCGTCGCGGGTCCAGATGGTGCCCCACGCGAAGCGGGTGATCATTTCCTGGAACTCGTCGGTGAAGTCGGTGGAGTTCGCGGTGGCGCGGGCGACGTGCTCGGTGCCAAGGACCTGCTTGCGGACCTCGAGCCCGGCGTCGTAGGCGTCGCCGGGCAGGCGTGGTGATTCGGTCATGCGATTTTCTCCTGGGAAACGGAAGCGAAGAATTCAACGAGCAGCGCGGAGGTTGCCGCGGGGTCCTCGGCCGGGGCCAGGTGCGCAACGGTGTCGATGACGGCAGCGCGCGCATTGGGCGCGTGTTCGGCGATGAATTCGGCGTAGGCCGGCGGGCACACCTGGTCATGGGCCCCGGCTATGGCCAGGATCGGGTCGTTCATGCCGCCGAGGGCCTCGCGCACATCGAAGCTGCCAAGTGCGCCGCAGGCGTGGGCGTAGGAGAAGCGGTCCGCGTCCTGCAGGTTGTGCAGCAGGTTGGTCGAGGCCACCGGGTTGGCCTCGATGAAGCCGGGGGCAAACCAACGTTCGGCCGAGCCGGTCATGACCACGGGGGTGCCGGCCTTGGCGACGAGTTCCGCGCGTTCGGCCCAGCCCTCCGGGGTGCCGATCTTGGCGGCGGAGCAGATGACGGAGAGGCCCGCAAAGCTTCCGGGGAAGTCCGCGGCCAGCTGCAGCGCAGTGGCGCCGCCGATGGAAACGCCCGCGTAGAACAGGGCGTTGCCGTCAACGATCACGCCGTCGGTGCGCAACGCGTCGATCATGGAGATGACCCCGGCGGCCAGCTCTCCCATGGAGAAGCCTTCGGCTGACGGGGCGCTTTCCCCGTGGCCGGGAAGGTCCCAGGCGATGAGCTGGAAGTGCTCTTTCAGGTACGGGACCGCCGGACCCCAGAGGGCCAGGGAGCCGGTGCCCAGCGAGGGGCCCAGGACCATCGTCGGCAGCTGCGGCGCGGAGTTGAAGAGGGACGGTGTCAGCACGGGGATGCTCATGATTCCTTCCAGGCCGAGAAGTCGGCGCAAATTCGGTTGATGATGCTGCCTGTTGCACCCAGGTATTCCAGCGGGTCAAGCAACGAAGCCAATTGGGCGTCGGAGAAGTCCTCGACGGGCAGCGCGACGCGCAGCAGGGCGCGCAGGGTTTCGCAGGTGCCCAGCGAGGAACGCACCAGCGACTGGACCCGGTCCTTGCCCAGCAGCGGGGCCAGCACCGTGGAGACGCGTTCGGAAACCAGCAGGTCGCCGGACAGCGCCATGTTCCGGGCCAGCGCGTCCGGGTGGACCTGCAGGCCTTCGATGAGGGTCGCCGCGTGTGCGGCGGCGCCGCCGGCCAGGCGGAGCAGTTCGCGCAGGGCTGCCCATTCGGTGTGCCAGCCGCCGTCGGGGCGCTCGTCCACTGCGGTGCCCGCTGCCAGGAAGAGCGAGGAAACGTGCGCGGGTGCGGTCAGTGCCGCATTGCGCAGCAGCACCGACAGCACGGGGTTCTGCTTCTGCGGCATGGCCGAGGACCCGCCCTTGCCCTCCTCGCGGGGTTCGGAAACCTCGGCGATCTCGGGGCGGGAGGCCGTGAGCACGTCGGCGCCCATGGAACCGAGTGCCGCGACGAGCGCGGCCAGCGTGGAACCGAGTTCCACCACCGGGGTGCGGTTGGTGTGCCAGGGTGCGAGGGGTGCCGTGAGACCCAGTTCCACCGCCAGTTCTGCGGTGAGCGCGTGGATCTTGTCGTCGAGCTCGGCGCCCGTTGCTTCCGGGTCCAGCTCGCCGAGCTTCTGCTTCAGGGAGGCCAGGGTTCCCACCGCGCCGCCCCACTGCAGTGGCAGGGAGACCTGCTCCAGGTTGCGGGCGGAGGCGGTGAGTGCCGACAGCCAGTTCGCGGCGCGCAGCCCGAACGTGGTGGGCAGCGCGTGCTGGGTCAGCGAGCGTGCGACGGCCGGGGTCATGGCGTGCTCGGTGGCCAGCCGCGCGAGTCCGGTTCCGGCGCGGCGGACATCGGCCAGCACGATCGTGCGGGTGCGGGCTGCCATCAGCTGCAGGGCGCTGTCGATGATGTCTTGGCTGGTGGCCCCGCGGTGCAGCGTGGCGGAGGCGCCCGCGGGTGCCCCCTCTGCTGCGAGTTGCTTGCGCATCATGCCCAGCAGTGGGATCAGGGCGTTGGCGCCGTCGGGTCCGCGCTCGGCCAGGGCGGCCAAGTCGTAGAGCTCCACCCGGGCAACGGCGGTGATGGCCGCGGCGTCCTCGGCGGTGCAGAGCCCTGCCTTGGCCTGGACGCGCGCCCACGCGGCCTCGACGTCCAGCATGGCCTGCGCAAAGGCCGCGTCGGAGGCGGTGGTGGCGGCGGGAGTTGCCGCCCAGGCGGGGTTCAGTAGACCGAAGTCGGCCGGTTGCATGGGGTGGGTGTGCCCTTCCGTGGGAGAACCTGTGGGGGAGAAACGGTTAACCGCAGAGCCCCCGGAGCCACAACCCACGCTACCTCCCCCGTCGGGGAGGCAGCGCATGTCGGTGGAACCGGGGGTGGCGTGCCTAGGACTCGCGCGGGTAGGCGAGGAAGACGGTTTCGTTTTCGCCCTGCAACGACACGTCGAAGCGCAATCCGCCGTCTTCCTCGCGGGTGGCGATCAGCGTCCTGCGGCGGTCCTCGGGCAGCGAGGCCAGCAGCGGATCGGCCGCCAGTGCCGCGGTGTCCTCCGGCAGGTAGATGCGGGTGAACAGGCGGTTGAGCAGGCCGCGGGCGAAGACCGTCAGCATGATGAACGGTGCCTTGCCCTCCTCGGTGGCGCCGGGGTTCAGCGTGGTGAACGTGTAGTGCCCGACGTTGTCCACCGCGGTGCGGCCCCAACCGGTGAAGGTGTAGCCGTCGCGCACCAGGGAACCGTCCTTGGACACCACGTTGCCGGCCTCGTCGGCCTGCCAGATTTCCAGCAGCGCATCGGGGATGACGGTGCCGTTGCCGTCGGTGACCACCCCGTGCAGCCGGATGGAACCGGGGCGGGCCTGGCTGACCAGCTCGTTGTCCTTCGCAAAGGGCAGCGCGTAGCCGTAGAACGGGCCGATGGTCTGCCCCGGGGTGGGGGTGAGCTTCAGCGCCGGGGCCGCGGTGTTCGCCGCGACGGCGTTGGATGTCGCAGTCATTAGTGGTCTCCCTCTTCGTCTTCCATCCAGGTGCGGTTGGATCCGGTGAGCACGATGTCCCAGTTGTAGCCGGTGGCCCATTCGTGGCTGGTGATCGAGTGGTCGTAGGTGGCAACCAGGCGGTCGCGCGCCTCCTTGTCGGTGATCGCCTGGTAGATCGGGTCCAGGCTGAACAGCGGGTCGCCCGGGAAGTACATCTGGGTGATCATGCGCTGGGTGAAGTCGGTGCCGAAGAGCGAGAAGTGGATGTGCGCCGGGCGCCACGCGTTGTGGTGGTTCTTCCACGGGTAGGGGGCCGGCTTGATGGTGGTGAAGCGGTACTCGCCGTTCGGGCCGGTGATCGCCCGGCCCACGCCGGTGAAGTTCGGGTCGATCGGGGCGGGGTGCTGGTCGCGCTTGTGGATGTAGCGTCCGGCGGCGTTGGCCTGCCAGATCTCGACCAGCTGGCCGGCCACGGGGCGGCCGTCGCCGTCGAGCACGCGCCCCTGGACCACGATGCGCTCGCCGATCGGCTCGCCGTTGTGCTGGATGGTCAGGTCCGATTCCAGGGCGTGCACGTCGCGCTCGCCGAAGGCGGGGGAGTGCAGCTCGATGGTCTCGGGATCCACGTGGTGCAGGTTCTTGGTGGGGTGGCGCAGCAGGGACGAGCGGTACGGCGCGAAGTCGATGCGCGGCTGCGTCGCGGCCTTGGCCCCGTCGACGACCGACTGCCGGTAGGCGGCGTGGATGTCGGTGATTTCCGCGGAAATCGCTTCCTGCGACAGCGCGGTGGCTGCCGGGTCCAGCACGTGCGAATCGTTGAAGGACTCGTTCAGGGTGGTTTCGGTGCTCACGTCGTGCTCCTTTCGAAGTGGCATAAGGGTGTGGTGGGGAGGGAAAACGGCAGGCGAGGCCTAGCCGTGCGGCCAGCCGGTGTAGGACTCGGCCAGGTACTGCTGGCCGAAGCGCGAGGAGGTCACGGTCTCCAGCTCGCCCAGCGCGCGCTTGGCCATGAACGGGTCGCCGCCCACCGGGGTGTGCAGCATCGAGGTCATCCAGTAGGAGAAGTTCTGCGCCTTCCACACGCGCTTCAGCGCCTTGTCCGAGTAGCCGTGCAGCAGCGTGTCGTTCTTGGTCGCGTAGAACGAGTCGAGCGCCTCGAACAGCACCTTGACGTCGGCGAAGGCGAGGTTCAGTCCCTTGGCGCCGGTCGGCGGGACAGTGTGCCCGGCATCGCCGATCAGGAAGAGACGGCCGTGGGAGAGTGGTTCGCGCACGAACGAGCGGAACTTCAGCACGCTCTTGTCGAAGATGTTCCCGGTCTTCAGCTGGAAGTTGTCGGGCCCGTCGACGCGACGCTGCAGCTCGGTCCAGATGCGGTCCTGCGACCAGTCGTCGACATTTTCGTTCGGGTCGCACTGGAAGTACATGCGCTGCACGGTCTCGGAGCGCTGGGAGATCAGTGCGAAGCCGTGCGGGGAGTTCGCGTAGATGAGTTCGGGGGAGGACTTGGGCGCCTCGGTGAGGATGCCGAACCAGGCGAACGGGTACTCGATCTTGAAGTCCTGGCGGTTGGTCTCCGGGATCTGCCGGCGGCAGAAGGAGCGCGAGCCGTCGGCGCCGACCAGCACGTCGCAGTGCACCTCGAACTCGGTGCCCTCGGCGTCGGTGAAGCGGAACTTCGGGGTGTCGGTCTCCAGATCCAGCAGCTCGGTGACCTCCGCGGAGAAGCGCACGTCGCCGCCGTCGAGTTCACGGGCTGCCGCGAGGTCGACGAAGACCTCGTTCTGCGCGTAAAGGGTGACGGTGGCGTCCACGAGTTCGGTGAAGTCCAGCGGGTGCGATTCGCCGTTGAATCGCAGGTCGATTCCGGCGTGCTCGTCGCCGTGGGTGAGCACGCGGCCGTTGACGCCCGATTCGACGAGCATCTTCACGGCCTGGGCCTCGAGGATGCCCGCCCGGTGGGTGTTGCGGATCGTCTCGTGGTCGCGCATTTCCACGACCAGGTTCTCGATCCCGGTCTTGGCGAGCAGGTGCGAGAGCATCAGGCCGGCGGGACCGCCGCCAACGATGCCGACCTGTGTCTTGATGATGGTGCGGGTAGCGGTCATGGCAGGCCGTTCCTTCGTGCTGGACGGGAAAACTGGAAGTCTGGAACCAGTCTGTGGTGCCCGCCATCACAGACGCACCCCGATTCTTATTGAATGAGAATCGACGATTTTGATCGGCCATGGGTGGCCATAGTTCTGGGTATGACTCACTCCACCTATGACATCCCGAGGGTCGAGGTCCCGGCCCCGACCCTGCGCTTTGCCTTCCGGATCGATGCCGAAGTTGCCGACAACATCCCGATCGACGAAAGGGCCGGCGGCGAACTTGGATTCATTCCGATCACCGGCGGCACCGTGAGCGGCGACTTGGCCGGGGCGGTGACGACGGGCGGCGACTGGTGCCTGCAAAGGGATGAAGAAACGTACCGGGTGGAGGCCCGCTACGGCCTGCGCCTCGACGGGGGAGCGTTTGTCGACGTGCACAATATCGGCATTCTCAACCAGCGGCCGCGCGGCGCGAGCGGTGCTGGGCCCGACGTCGAGTACTTCATGACCTCTCCCGTCTTCCGGACAGTGGATCCCGGGCTCGACTGGTTGAACCACTCGGTGTTCGTCGGGCACGCGCGGGAGCTTGAGGGCCTCACGCGCATCGATGTTTTCGAGGTCATGTTGCCGGTGGTCATCCCCGTGGTCGGCCCGTAGTCGACGCGGCTTTCCGCCAGGACGCGGCTCTCCGTCATTCCCCTTCACCCGGGATGGTGGACGGCCGTGTCCTTTGTGTTGGTTCAGCCCTTGGGAATCAGCACTTCGCCCTCGAGCCCATCCGGATCCCGGAAGAACATGCTGAGCACGGGGCCGAAGTCGTTCACCGTGCCGTCGCCGGCTCCGGCTTCGACGAGTCTGGCGCGGATGGTCTCGAACGCCTCGGGGGAAGTCGCGGAAAGGCCGAAGTGGTCGAGGCGGCCGCGACCCCACATGGGTGTCTGCCGGTCCGTTTCGGTGTTGCCTTCGATCACGAATACGTTGAGTTCCGTCGACGGCCCGATCTTGATGTTTGTCATGGTTTCGCCGGGGCCGTGGCCCCGAGTGGGGCCGATCTCCGCGTCAAACACCGTCCGGTAGAACTCGCCTAATTTCGCGACGTCTTTCGAGATCAGTGCAATGTGGTTGATGCCGTCCAGCAACATTGAAGTGCATCCCTTCGTCGTCGGTCCACCGGGCCAGCGAAGTGCCAGTAGGTCCACCGCCATTGAGCCCCATGCGCCGCCCGAATTCAAGGCCGACGCGATGCCTTTTCGCCCGCGCCCGGGGTCGCCGCGCCTACTGGTTGAGCTTATCGATCAGCGTCAGCCCCCGGTTCGCCCAGACGACTTCGGCCTCCGCCTGCGCGATCAATCCCTCGTAGGTGAACCGCTTGTAGGCGATGGTTTTTTCCCTGTCCGCCTCCGGGGTGTGGGCCAGACGCCGTGCCAGCATGGGGCTGGTTCCCTCGTCGATTTCCCGCACTTTTTCACGCCACTGTTCAAGCAGCCCGCTGTGGTGCTTGATGTGGGCGCGCATCTGCTCGCGCGCGGCCTCCGGCTCCGCCCATTCGAGGTATGCGGCCTTGAGGTGCGCGGGCTCGCGAATGCGGGCGTAATCCAGGGTGGTGTTCATCCAGCTCCTGAAGGCCAAAAGGCCGGCCTCGGTGACGTGGTACTGGCGTTTTTTCCCGCGCGGGCCCCAAGGGATCTCCTCGCCCTCGAGCAGTCCTTCCGCCTCCATGCGCCGCAATTCCGGGTAGATCTGCGAGTCGGGCGCATGCCACACGTGCCCCACCGACGTTTCGAATTCCTTGAACAAGTCGTACCCCGTCATGGGCTCGACGTTCAGCAGTGCGAGCAGGGCGTAGCGGAGACTCATTGGCGACTTTCTTTCAAAACGTGTTGCCAATCACTATATCCGTAGTTACTCTGGAGCAACACAACTCACTATGTCGATAGGTAGTTGAGCGGTTGCTCGACACATGCCTTTCGCCTGGTCCACCGTCCCCGCGCGTCGTTGCCTCGGGGCGGGCGCAACAGCTCCGGAAGGAAAACCATGACTGTCGTTTCATCCACCAGTTCCACGACCAACAAGGTCCTGCCACATCCGCTGAACGCCTGGTACGTCGCCGCCTGGGACTACGAAGTGACCCGCAAGCCGACGTCCCGCCGGATCGCCAACCGCCCGGTGGCCATGTACCGCACGGAGGACGGCAAGGCGGTTGCCTTGGCCGATGCATGTTGGCACCGACTGGCACCGCTGTCCATGGGCAAGACCATGGAAAAGGACACGATCCAGTGCCCGTACCACGGCATCGTCTACAACTCCGCGGGCCGCTGCGTCTCCATGCCTGCGCAGGAAACCATCAACCCCAGTGCCACGGTTCCCTCGTTCCCCATCGTGGAGCGCTACCGCTACGTGTGGATCTGGATGGGCGATCCGACGCTGGCCGACCCGGACTTGGTGCCGGACATGCACCAGATGAGCTCCGACGAGTGGGCGGGCGACGGGCAAACCATCCATGCGGCCTGCAACTACCAGCTGGTCCTGGATAACCTGATGGACCTGACCCACGAGGAATTCGTCCATTCCTCCTCGATCGGGCAGGAGGAGCTCAGCGAGTCCGACTTCGTCACCGTCCGCGAAGGCAACAAGGTGACGGTCACGCGCTGGATGCACAACATCGACGCCCCGCCGTTCTGGCTGAAGAACATGCGCGACAAGTTCCCCGGCTTCGAGGGCAAGGTCGACCGCTGGCAGATCATCAACTTCGAGGCCCCCTCTACCATCACCATCGACGTGGGCGTGGCCAAGGCCGGAACCGGCGCACCGGAGGGCGACCGCAGCCAGGGCGTCAACGGATTTGTCATGAACACCATCACCCCGGAAACGGACCGCTCCGCCCACTATTTCTGGGCCTTCATGCGCAACTACTGCCTGGACAGCCAGCTGATCACCACCCAGCTGCGCGACGGTGTGCACGGCGTGTTCGGCGAGGACGAGGAAATGCTCATGGCCCAGCAGGCAGCCATCGATGCCAACCCCGACTACGAGTTCTACAACCTGAACATCGATTCCGGCGGCATGTGGGTGCGCCGCATCATCGAGGGCATGCTCGCCTCCGAAGGCCGACTGGCAACCTCCGCCTAAGCGCGGCTGGACCAATCCCGAAAGGCTGAAGAGCACTCATGGCAGCAACAAACATCGAAGTCTGGCAATCGGCAACGGTCGTCGAGGCCGTGCCGGTGGCGGACGGCATCCTTCGCATCATCCTGGAACCGTCCCTGCCGAAACGGGCCGAACCCGGGGCACACATCGACCTGAAGGTCGTCATCGGCGGGGAGGACGCCAAGCGTTCGTACTCCGTGGTGGAATCCAACGAGGACGGAACCCGCCTGGTCATCAGCGTGATGAAGGCTCCGCTTTCCAGGGGCGGGTCGATCTTCATGCACGGCCTCGTTCCCGGCCAGCGGCTGGAAATCACCCAGCCGCTGCAGAACTTCCCGCTGCGGATCGGCGCGCCGCGCTACATCCTGCTGGCCGGCGGCATTGGCATTACCGCCATCGCCAACATGGCCGCGGTACTCAAGCGGCTCAAGGCCGACTACACGCTCGTGTACGTGGGGCGCAGCCGTGAGGCCATGGCCTACCTTGACGAGCTCGCCGACCTGCACGGGGACAGGCTCGAGATCCACGTCGACGCCGAGGGCACCCCGCTGAGCGTTCCCGGGCTGGTGGGCCGAGCGGATGCCGGCACCGAGCTGTACATGTGCGGGCCCATCAGGCTCATGGACGCGGTGCGCCGCAACTGGGTTGAGCGTGAGCTCGACCTGCCGAACCTGCGCTACGAGACCTTCGGCAACAGCGGCTGGTACGACCCCGAGGAATTCATCGTCAGGGTCCCCAAACTGGATTTGGAGGTCACCGTCCCGCAGGGCCGCTCCATGCTGGAGGCGCTCGAGGACGCGGGAGCGGACATGATGTTCGACTGCCGCAAAGGGGAGTGCGGGCTGTGCGAGGTGCGCATCCTTGACCTCCAGGGCGCAGTCGACCACCGCGACGTGTTCTACAGCGAACGCCAGCAGCGGCTCTCGACCAAGATGAACTGCTGCGTCTCACGTGCAGTCACCTCCGCTTCCGGCGCCCGGGCCGACGCCGACCGCGGAGCCGGACCGGCAATCATCACCATCGAACCCAACTAAACAAACCTCACCAAGCAACCTCGAGACATCTCTCCCGTCCGGCCGTCGAGGCCGTTGGCAGGTGATTTGTCGCGCCCAAAAAGTGCAAGGAGTTTCGCCAGCATGAACATCAGAGAACGCATAGACGCCTCACCCATGTCACCCTTCCAATGGGTGGTCGTCGGAGTCTGCACCTTCCTCAATGCCCTGGACGGGTTCGACGTGCTGGCCATGGCGTTCACCGCCAACCGGGTGTCGACCGAGTTCGGGCTCAGTGGTTCCCAGCTGGGGGTGCTGCTCAGTGCCGGGCTCTTCGGCATGGCGGCAGGTTCCCTGGTCCTGGCCCCCTTTGCCGATGTCTTTGGCCGTCGGCCGATGTTGCTTTTCACCACGGGGCTCGCTGCGGCGGGCATGTTCCTCTCCGCCACCGCACACTCCGTGCTGGAACTCGGACTGTGGCGAGTGGTCACGGGTCTTGGGGTGGGCGGAATCCTGGCCTGCACCAACGTCATCACCAGCGAGTACGCCAACAAGCGCTGGCGAGGCATGGCGGTGAGCATCTACACCGCCGGATACGGGGTGGGTGCCACGCTGGGCGGCATGGCCGCGGTTTCCCTGCAGGCGTCCTTCGGGTGGCGTTCGGTCTTCGTGTTTGGCGGCATTGTCAGCACCATTGCGCTGCTCCTGCTGCTGGCTATCGTGCCCGAATCCGTTGACTTCCTGGTGAGCAAGCGGCCGGCGCGGGCCGAGGCCCGGCTCGCCGCACTGGTGCGCAGACTGCGGTTGAACCAGGACACCGTGCTGTTGCCTGAGGCCGCGGTTGGCGGGGCAGTCGGTGCGGCAAAGGGCAAGCAGCTGACCGCACTGTTCTCGCCGGCGAACCGTCGATCCACCGCCCTGATCTGGGTCGCCTTTTTCGCCACCATGTTCGGCTTCTACTTCGTGAACAGCTGGACGCCGAAGCTGCTGGTGACGGCCGGAATGACCGAAAGCCAAGGCGTGGTGGGCGGACTCATGCTGACCCTGGGTGGAACCTTCGGTTCACTGCTCTTCGGGGCCTTGACCACCAAATGGGAGGCACGCAAGGTGCTCCTGGTGTTCACGGTGCTTTCCTCCATCACCATGGTGCTGTTCATATCCGTCGCAGGAATCCTGGCCCTCGCCTTTGCCATGGGCATCGTGGTGGGCATGCTCATCAACGGCTGCATCGCCGGGCTCTACACGCTGGCACCGGCCTCCTATGCTCCGCAAAATCGCGGAACCGGCGTCGGATGGGCCATCGGAGTTGGCCGCTTCGGTGCGATCCTGGCCCCGCTGGCGGCGGGCGCCTTGCTTGATGCCGCCTGGACCGCGGGGCAGCTGTACCTCGGCGTGGGCATCGTGGTGCTGGTTGCCGCCGCGGCCGTCGCCTTCATGCGCTCGCCCCAGGGGACCATTGCCGGCGCGGCCACCGGGAACGGTGTGCTTGAGGGAGCAGCCGCCCACAAATAGCCAGCATCCCGGATACTGTCGTTGTGTCAGGCACCGAGCGCGCGGGAAATCCCGCGCGCCGCGGTGCGCAGCGCCATCACCGCGGCCGGCAGGATCCCCGCGTCGCGCGGAACCACCACGGCCAGCACCGCCAGCGCGTGGCCGCGGGAATCAAGGATCGGAACGGCCGCGCCGGTTGATTCGGTGTCGATGAATCCGTCGAGCGTCGCATAGCCGTTGCGGCGGATCTCCGCTAATTCGCGGCGCAGCTGCGGGTGCGTGGTGAGCATTGTTTCGCCGTGCCGTTCGAGAAAGCCCTCCAGCGTTGCGGCCGGGGAGAACGCCAGCAGCGCCAGTCCCATGGAGGTGCGGTGCACCGGCATGCGGCCGGCGACATTGGCCTGGTTGACCACCGCGCCGGGCCGCGACAGCCGCTCGATCACCAGGACTTCGTCCTCGTGCAGCAGCGCCAGCTGGGTGTTGTGCCCCACCAGCTGGTTCACGTCCTCCATGAAGGGCAGGGCGGCCCGGCGAAGGTCGAAGGTCGGCGCACTGCGGTTGGCCAGCTCCCACAAGCGCACGCCCAGGCGGACCTGCCTATCGGCATCGCGGGCCAATAGTCCGTGCGCCACCAAGTCGTCGACCAGCCGGTAGGCGGTGGCCTGCGGGACGTCGGCGCGGTGCGCGAGCGAATTGACGGTCAGCGTGGGGTTTTGCGCATCAAAGGAGTCGAGGATCCGCACGAGGCGGTCGAGCATCGAGTCCCCGCTCGGTGAGTTGGCCATGGATCCACTGTAGGGCAACCGGCGTGCCTCAAAGAGGTCGAAAACCGAGCGTCGACGGGAAATCCGTGGAGATTAAAGTAACCGTTCCGCGCCTTCCTGATCCGCGTGCATCAAGCCTACGATGAGGGCGCAAAGGCAACCAGATGCACAGGTCCGCTCGGCCTCGGCTCTTTGGGATTGATCCAGATGTTCTTGAATTCGTTGGCGGGCATGGTGCATTCCTGGTCCACGGAGCATGGGAGGACCACGTGGCCGATCAAGAGAAGAAGCAGGGCGCCGGGAATAAGCGCCCCGAACCGATGGTGGAACGCAGCAAGTTCGGCGTCCCCGAGCGTCGCAAGGACCCCGTTGCCGAGGAATTCCGTCCGCCTGTCACCAGCACCGAGCTGAGCAAGGGACCCGCGGAACTCGTCGAGTATCCGGGCCCCAAGGTCAACTGGCGCGTCTTCATCATCTCCGCGATCATCATCCTCGCGTTTTCCATCTGGGCCATCGTTGTGCCGGACAGTGCGGCGGCATCGATGCGCACCGCCGTCTCCTGGATCTCCACAAACCTGGGATGGTTCTACGTCTTGACCGTCACCCTGGTGGTGCTCTTTGTCCTCTGGGTCGCGTTCTCCAAGGAGGGCAGTGTCAGGCTGGGCCCCGACCACTCGAGACCGCAATACAACCTCTTTACCTGGGTCGCGATGCTCTTTGCCGCCGGCGTGGGAATCGACATGCTGTTCTACTCGGTAACCGGTCCCATCACCCAATACATCACCCCGCCCGCGGCGGATCCCCAGTCCGCTGCGGCCATCCAGGATGCGGTCGTATGGACCATGTTCCACTACGGCATTGCCGGCTGGGCCATGTACGCGCTGCTGGGCATGGCCATGGGCTACTTCGCCTACCGCTGGGGCATGCCGCTGTCGATCCGCGCCGCACTGTATCCGTTGCTGGGAAAGCGCGTGCGCGGGGCTGCCGGAGACGTCATCGACATCTTCGCGCTGGTCGGCACCGTGTTCGGCGTGGCAACCTCGATGGGCATCGGCGTGGTGCTGCTGAACGTCGGGTTCTCCCTGCTCTTCGGCCTGCCCGAGGGCCTGGCCCTGCAGATCGCCCTGGTGCTGGTGGCGGTGATCATGACCATCGCGGCCTGCACCTCCGGGGTGGACAAGGGCATCCGGCTGATCTCCGAGCTGAACCTCTGGTCGGCCGGGGCCATGATGCTCTACATCCTCGTCACCGGCCACACCTCCTTCCTGCTGACGGCCATGGTGGAGAACATCGGCCGCTTCGTCTTCACGTTGCCCGAACGCACCCTGCAGACCTTCGCCTACCAGGAGGGTGGCGCCGACTGGATGGCCAGCTGGACCCTCTTTTTCTGGGCGTTCTGGCTGGCCTGGGGGCCCTTTGTGGGACTCTTCCTGGCCCGCATTTCCCGCGGCCGCACGTTGCGCGAGTTCGTGATTGCCGCGATCACCGCACCGGTGCTCTGCGACTTCTTCATCGTCTCGATCTTCGGCAACAGCGCCATGGAGAAGGTGCTGGGCGGCAACACGGAGTTTGCGAACCTTGCCGTCGAGAGCCCCGAGCACGGCTGGTACGCGCTGCTGGAAATGTTCCCCGGCGCCCCGTTCCTGATCGGCCTGGCCACCCTCTCCGGCCTGCTCTTCTACCTGACCAGCGCCAACTCCGGGGCGATGATCATGTCCAACTTCTCCTCCTCGATCCCCGACCCGTCGGTGGACGGGGCCAAGTGGCTGCGCATCTTCTGGGCGCTGGTCACCGCGGTGCTCACCGTGGCCATGCTGGTCGCCGGCGGGGTGACCACCATGGAACACGCGACGCTGATCTTCGCGCTGCCGGTGACGATCATCGCGTACCTTGTCATGGCCTCGTTCTCCAAGGTGCTGCGGATGGAGCGGGCCGAACGCGAGGGGACCGTCATGCGTCGGAAAACCGTGGCGGCGCACGGCGGCGCGGCGCCGGAGAAGACCTGGCGCCAGCGCTTGGCGCACCTGCGTGCCTACCCGTCCAACAAGGCGGTGGCGCAATTCGTGGACACCGTCATCCATCCCGCGCTGGTGGAGGTCAAGGACGAGTTCAGGCAACTGGGCTACCAAGCCGATTTGACCACCAAGCCCAATGCGGAGACCGGCATCGACGAGAACACGTTGCTGGTCCACATGCACGACCACCGCAACTTCCACTACCAGGTGGCGGCGGTCGAGGCGCCGGTGCCCGCTTTCGGTGCGCGCACCGTGGCCCGCGAGGTCGACGTGTACTTCCGGCTGGAGGTGTTCACGCAGACCGGCACCGAGGGCTACGACCTCATGGGCCTGGACAAGCAGCAGGTCATCAACGACGTGCTGGACCGCTACGAGGCCCACCTGTCCTTCCTGCAGTACTCGTCCGAGCGAGACCTGGCCTCGGTGCTCACGCCCCCGCCGCCGACGACCGGCATGATCCCGCAGGTGCCCAAGGAACCGGAAAAGCCCAACCGCGAGGCCCCCGGGGAAGCCGGGGGCGATGAGAAGCCGTAGGCCGGCGAACTAGTTCACCGACGGACGTTGGGGTTTCTGACCGTTTCCCGAGGGTGCGCCGGTGCGGGCGCGGTGCCGCCTGACGGCCGCGCGGTTGGCGCAGCGCACCGAGCAATAGCGCTGCCGGCCGTTGCGGGTCACGTCCACGACCACTGCGCGGCAGGGATCGCCGGGGTCCTCGCCGGCGGCGCAGCGGCCCAGCCTGTGCATTCCCCTGGTGGTCAGATGCAGGGCGGTACCGACGCTGAAGATCGCGCGGAAGACGTGGGGCATGCCCTGGTTGGTGTCGCGGTAGTGCAGATGCCAGCCCTCGTCGTCGTGGTCCACGAGCCGCGGATAGGCCGCGGCCGCTGCCATCTGTTGGTTGAGCAGGGCCGCTCGTTCCTGAGGGTCCGTGGCGTCAACGACGCGCAGCCAGTCCTCGATGACCCGGCGGGTCAGTTCATGGTCCTCGGGGGTGGGGATGAAGTCCATGGTCATCCCGAACGTGCGGGCCCGTTCCTCGATGCCGCTCCTGCCTTCCGGCATGTCATTGGCCAGCGATGCCGCGAGCAGGACGGCATATTCTCCGTAAGGGTTGAGGTGCATAAGGCCATTACAGCATAGTGGTTCGCATGATGCACACAACTACAACCAACGGCTTCCAGGCCGCTTGCGAACAGCGAGCCCACGAGCACGCGTGGGTGGTGGAATCCGCGCACAACACCTCCGAGGGGCGGGTGCTGTACGTGCGCTGCGCCGGAAATTGCGGCGCCCGCCGCATCGACATTCAAGGGGCAATCGAGGTTCCGCCCAGCGAAGTGAGCTTCGTTGTGGGTGGATAGCGGGCGTCCAGAAGGGGCCTTTGAACGGGCGACCGCTTCACGTGCGCCAGCAGGCAGTTGACGGCAAACCCTTGAAGTCGATGCGCCCCTGCTGATAAAGTTCAATTAGTGAACAAGCGTTCACAATGCGAACATTTTGGTCGGAAAGTCGGTCCCCACACCATGCAGCAGGCGTACCTCTACGACGCGATCCGCACGCCCTTTGGCAAGATCGGCGGAAGCCTTTCCGGGCACCGCCCCGACGACCTGGCAGCGCACGTGGTCCGCGAACTCGTGGCCCGCGCCCCGCAGCTGGACCCGGAACGCATCGACGAAACGATCTTTGGCAACGCCAACGGCGCGGGCGAGGAAAACCGCAACGTGGCCCGCATGGCCACCCTGTTGGCGGGCCTGCCCACCTCGATTCCCGGCACCACCATGAACCGCCTCTGCGGTTCCTCGCTGGATGCCGCCATCGCCGCCTCCCGCCAGGTCAACACCGGGGACGCGGAGCTGGTGCTGGTCGGCGGCGTCGAATCCATGAGCCGCGCCCCGTGGGTGTTGCCCAAGACCGACCGCCCCTTCCCGATGGCCAACCTGGAACTGGCAAACACCACCCTGGGCTGGCGCCTGGTCAACCCGGCCATGCCCGGCGAATGGACCGTCTCCCTCGGCGAGGCCACCGAGCAGCTGCGCGAGAAATACGAGATCAGCCGCGAGGACCAGGACGAGTTCTCCGCACGCTCGCACCAGCTGGCCGCGGCCGCCTGGGTCGAGGGCAAGTACGAAAACCTCGTGGTCTCCGTGCCCCCGGCCGGTAAGCGCGGCGCCGAGGTCACCATGGACGAGACCATCCGCCCCGATTCCACCGCCCAGGCGCTGGCCGGGCTGCGCACCGTCTTCCGCGAGGAATCCACCGGAACCGTCACCGCGGGCAACGCCTCCCCGATGTCCGACGGCGCCTCCGCCGCCTTCATCGGCTCCGAGCACGTCGGCGAACTGCTGGGGGCCGCACCGCTGGCCCGCATCGCGGGCCGCGCCTCCTCGGCCCTGGACCCACAGTTCTTCGGCTTCGCCCCGGTCGAGGCGGCCAACAAGGCGCTGGCCAAGGCCGGCATCGCCTGGTCCGACGTGGCTGCCGTGGAACTCAACGAGGCCTTCGCCGCACAGTCGCTGGCCTGCATCCGCGCCTGGGACATCGACCCGGCCATCGTCAACGCCTGGGGCGGCGCGATCTCGATCGGCCACCCGCTGGGTGCCTCCGGCCTGCGCATCCTGGGCACGCTGGCCCGCCGCCTGCAGGAAAACAACCAGCGATGGGGCGTCGCGGCGATCTGCATCGGCGTCGGCCAGGGCCTGGCCGTCGTGCTGGAAAACCCGAACGCCACCGCTTAGATGGACCGAGGGATTTGAACCCTCGGTCATTCGCACTCAGGAAAAGATTTCAGGAATTTAGGAGAGAACCACCATGGCACCACGCATCGCCGCCACGGCCGCAGAGGCAGTGGCCAACATCCACGACGGCGCGACCGTCCTGATCGGCGGGTTCGGCAACGCCGGCCAGCCGATGGAACTCATCGACGCACTGCTGGCCAACGGCGCCACCGACCTCACGGTCGTGAACAACAACGCCGGCCAGGCCGACGCCGGCCTCGCGCTGCTGATCAAGGAACGCCGCGTCAAAAAGGTCATCTGCTCCTTCCCGCGCCAGTCCGACTCCTGGCACTTCGATACGGCCTACCGCGCCGGGGAAATCGAGCTGGAACTGGTCCCGCAGGGCAACCTGGCCGAGCGCATCCGCGCCGCGGGCGCAGGCATCGGCGGCTTCTTCACGCCCACCGGCTACGGCACGCTGCTGGCCGAGGGCAAGGAAACCCGCGTGATCGACGGGCGCGGCTACGTCCTGGAAAGCCCCATCCACGCCGACTTTGCCCTGGTCAAGGCCCTGCGCGCGGACACCCACGGCAACCTTGTCTACCGCAAGACCGCCCGCAATTTCGGCCCCATCATGGCGGCAGCGGCCAAGCAGGCCATCGTGCAGGTCGATGAGATCGTTCCCGTCGGCGGCATCGATCCGGAGGTCGTGGTGACCCCGGGCATCTACGTCAACACCCTCGTCGCACTCGGAGGCAACAACTAATGAGCACCGATACATCCACCTTCACCACCACCGAAGCGCCGCTGACCCGAGACGAGCTTGCCGCGATGGTCGCCGCCGACATCCCCGCCGGCGCGTTCGTGAACCTGGGCATCGGCCAGCCGACCAACGTCTCCAACTTCCTCACCGCTGAACAGGGCGTCACCCTGCACACCGAAAACGGCATGCTGGGCATGGGCCCGGTCGCCACGGGCGAAGACATCGACGGGGACCTGATCAACGCCGGCAAGATCCCGGTCACCGAGTTGCCCGGCGCCAGCTACTTCCACCACGCGGACTCCTTCGCGATGATGCGCGGCGGACACCTGGATGTCTGCGTGCTCGGCGCGTTCCAGGTGTCGGGCTCCGGCGACCTTGCCAATTGGCACACCGGCGCGCCCGGCGCCATCCCGGCCGTCGGCGGTGCCATGGACCTGGCGATCGGCGCCAAGGCCACCTGGGTCATGATGTCCCTGTTCTCCAAGGACGGCGCATCCAAGCTGGTCGAGACCCTGTCCTACCCGGTCACTGGGCTGGGCTGCGTCTCGCGCATCTACACCGAGTCGGCGATCTTCGAGCTGGAGGATTCGAGGGTGGCGGTGCGTTCCGTCCACGGGATCACCTTCGAGGAGCTCGCCGGGCGCCTGCCCGTGGCGTTGGTGCGCGGGGCGTAGCCGGTAAGTTTGAAAGAATGGGGGCAGTCAACACCCTGTCCCCGTTCTTTTGCCTTCCCGCCGAAGCTTTGCGGGGCACTTTCACCATCGATCACCCAGGAGCCGCACGCCATGAGCCAGGACGCAGGAACCACCGCCGCGGGCGGATCGACGTCCGTCCAGTCTCTGGCCCGCGGCCTCGAGGTGATCACCTCGTTCGACGCCGAGCATCCCTCGATGACGCTCAGCGAGGTTGCTAAGCGCACCGGCCTGTCGCGTGCCACGGCCCGCCGGTTCCTGCTCACCCTGCAGGAACTCGGGTATGTGCGCGGGGACGGGAAGTTCTTCGAGCTCACCAGCAAGGTCCTGCAGCTGGGCTACTCCTACCTTTCCAGCGCCACGCTGCCGCAGCTGATGGAGCCGGTGCTTGAGGACCTCTCCACCGCGGTGCACGAGTCGGCCTCGGCCTCGGTCCTTGACGGGCGCGACATCCTCTACATCGCACGCGTGCACACCCGCTCGATCATGCGAGTGGGGATCTCGGTCGGCACCAGGTTCCCTGCCGTGAACACCTCCATGGGGCGGGTGCTGCTGGCCTTCCAGGCCCCCGTGGTGATTGACGTCCTGCTGGCGGAGGGTGTGCATTCGGCCACTGGCCTGGGAATCGACAACGTCGCCGACCTGCGTGCGGAGCTGGAGAAGATCCGCGCCCGGGGCTACGCAATCGTCGACCAGGAGCTGGAGATCGGGCTGCGTTCGGTCGCGGTGCCGGTGTTCAACGCGGACGGCAGCATCGCTGCGGCCATGAACGTTTCGATGAGCGTGCGCCAGCAGGCCCCGGTCAGTGCCGAGGAAGCTGCGCAGGCCGTGCTCCCCGCGCTCCAGCGAGCCGCCTGCCAGGTGCAGGAAGCACTCGCGGCGAGCCGCTGAGGCTCAGGCCGTAAAGGCGATCCGCGAAAGCAGGTCGCGCAGGGTGTCCTGCTCGGCCTTGTTTAGGCGCTCCATCGACATCGATTCGCCCTTGGCCGTTTCCAGGCGTGCCTTCTTGTAGAGCTTGTGTCCCTCCGGCGTTGCGCTGATGACCTTTGAGCGCCGGTCGTTGGGATCGGCATGGCGCTGGACAAAACCGCCCTTTTCGAGCTGGTCGACCAGCGGCACGATCTGGCTGGGATCCAGTGACAGGAACTCCGCCAGCTCGCGCTGGGTGGGGGAGAGGTCGCTGCAAGCCAGCGACAGGACGGAATACGAGCGGACCTTCAGGCCCAGCGGTTCCAGCAGCCCGTTGGCGCGCGCCGAACCCAGGGAGCGCGTGCGTGCGGCCAGGAACTCGATTTCCCCTGCCAGCTCGCAGTCCAGGAACCGTTCAATCCCGCTGGCTATGGTGCTCGACTTGGGTGGCATGAAGGCATCTCCTGGATATTGGTGAGAAACTTAATCGTTGACTTTTTCAAGAGTTTAAGTTGTTATGTATCTAAGCAAGGTTCCCATGTGCAAGGCCGCGGGGGCAACAGCAACCTATGAGGGAGTAAACGTGTCACTTGAAGGAAAAGTAGCAATTGTCACCGGCAGCGGACGCGGCCTGGGCCTGAGCTACGCGCAGGAACTCGCCCGCCAGGGCGCCGCCGTGGTCATCAACGACGTTGACGCCGGCGTCGCCGCCGAGGCCGTCGAGTCGATCACCGCAGCAGGCGGCCAGGCCGTCGCGGTCGTCGCCCCGGTGGGTTCCACCGAGACCGCCATGGCATTGGTTGCCGCGGCAGTTGAGAACTTCGGCCGCCTCGACATCCTGGTCACCAACGCCGGCGTGCTGCGCGACAAGTCCATCCTGAAGATGACCGACGAGGACTTCGACCTGGTCATCAACGTGCACCTGCGCGGAACCTTCACCTGCGTCCGCGAGGCCTACGCCTACTTCAAGGAAAACGGCATCGCCGGGCGCATCATCGCCATCGGCTCGCCCACCGGCCAGCGCGGCAACTTCGGCCAGACCAACTACGCCGCCGCAAAGTCCGGCATCGTGGGCATGGTGCGCACCTGGGCCCTGGAAATGAAGCGCGCGGGCGTCACCGTCAATGCGGTCATCCCCGTTGCGGCAACCGCCATGACCAAGACCGTTCCGTACTTCGCCAAGGCCGTCGAGGCCGAAGAGCGCGGCGAGGCAATGCCCGACTTCTTCCGCAAGACGCTCGGATTCGGCACCTCAGACGACGTTGCCGGCCTGATCGCCTTCCTCGCCTCGGATGCCGCAGGCAACGTCAACGGCCAGGCCATCGGTGCGGGCGGGGACCGCCTCCAGCTCTGGAGCCACCCGGAAGCCATCGAGTCGGAGTTCAACGACGGTGGCTGGGACTACGCAACCTTGCAGGAACGCTTCCCGTTTGCCGGGAATCTGCAGTCGGTCGGCGAGAACTTCCCGGAGCTTCCCGCCGAGCTGCAGCCCGAACCGGCAGCCAAGTAGAAAAGCCGGAATCATGGGCATCAAGTACGAATCGCGGATAGACCTCGCGGCCATCACTGCCATCGACATGCACGTGCACCTCGAGGTCGACGACTGCGGTCACAAGGCCATGCCGGAGGAACTCTTCGAGGCCTCGGCCGCCTACTTCAAGTCCACCGAGCGCACCCCGTCGGTGGACCGGATCGCAGAGGTCTACCGCGAGGCGAAGATGGCGGCCGTGCTGTTCACCGTCGACGCCCGCACCGCACTGGGACATGCGCCGAACTCGATCGACGACCTGGTCGCCGGGGCCGCGCGCAACAACGACGTGTTGATCCCCTTCGGCTCCGTCGACCCGCGCACAGGTCCCGAGGCGATCACCGAGGCGCGCCGCCAGGCCAACGACCTCGGCGTGCGCGGCTTCAAGTTCCACCCCTCGCTCCAGGGCTTCGACCCCTCAAGCGAGGAGTTTTACCCGCTGTGGGCGGCGCTGGAGGAACTCGGCCTGCCGTGCATCTTCCACACCGGGCAGAACGGCATGGGCGCGGGGCTTCCCGGCGGGCGCGGCATCAAGCTGCGCTACTCGAACCCGTTGTTGCTTGACGACGTCGCGGCGGACTTCCCGGGCCTGGTGGTCATCATGGCGCACCCCTCGGTGCCGTGGCAGGACGAGGCGAACTCGATCGCCACGCACAAGGCCAACGTCTTCATCGACCTCTCGGGTTGGAGCCCGAAGTACTTCCCCGCCTCGCTGGTGAAGCTGAGCAACAACGTGCTCTCCCGCAAGGTGCTCTTCGGCACCGACTACCCGCTGATCACCCCCGAAAAGTGGCTCGGCGCCTTCGCCGAGCTGCCGCTGAAGGACGAGGTTCGCCCGCTGATCCTCAAGGACAATGCCGCGGGTCTCCTGGGATTGACGGCACAGTGAGCGCCTTCTATCCCAGCGACCAGCTCGGCTTCGCCGGGCTGCTCAGCGACGCCGAACGCGCGGCGCTGCTGCGTTTGCGGACGGCGTTGGACGAGCATGTCCGCCCGGTCGTGAACGAGTACTGGGAGCGCGGGGAATTCCCCGAACAGATCACCGGCCCGCTCGTCGGGCTGGACCTGATGGAACCGGCCGAGGTCCTGGCCGCCGGGGAAAAGGTCCGTGGACTCTTTGCCGGCTTCAGGAACTTCGAACTGGCCCGCATCGACGCCTCGGTCGCCACGTTCTACAACGCGCAGTCCGGGCTCTTCAGGACCACGGTGAACCTGGGCGGCAGCGAGGAGCAGGCGGCCGCACTCGACCCGAAAATCAGCTCCTACGATCTCAGGGGCGTGTTCGCGCTGACCGAGCCCGAGCACGGCTCGGACATTGCCGGCGGCCTCGAGACCTCGGCGTCCTTCGAGGACGACGAGCGGGGCGGCTCCTGGGTCATCAACGGGTCCAAGCGCTGGATCGGCGGTGCCGCCCAGGCCGACGTGCTTGCGGTCTTCGCCCGCGACACGGCCGACGGCCAGGTCAAGTGCTTCCTGGTGCCGGCCGATGCACCGGGCGTGACGTTGTCCAAGATCGAGCGCAAGGCCAGCCTGCGGATCATGCAGAACGCGGACATCGACCTGGCGGACGTGCGGGTCCCTGACTCCGCGCGCCTGGCGCGGATCAACTCGTTCGCGGACGTCGCGGCCTGCCTGCGCAACATGCGTTCGGACGTCGCCTGGATCGCCACGGGCGCCGCCGCCGGGGCCTACGAGGCAGCGTTGAAGTACGTCTCGGAACGCAAGCAATTCGGCAAGCCCCTGGCGTCCTTCCAACTGATCCAAGAAAAGCTCGCGCAGATGCTTTCGAACGTCACGGCCTGCCTTGGCATGGTCGTGCGGCTCACCGAGCAGCAAGACCAGGGCCTGTACAAGGACGAGAGTTCGGCCATGGCCAAGATGTTCACCGCAAGGATGCTGCGTGAGACCGTGGCGCTTGCGCGAGAGATCTGCGGCGGCAACGGCATCGTGCTCGACTACGACGTCGCCCGGTTCCACGCGGATGCCGAGGCGATCTATTCCTACGAGGGAACCCACGAGATCAATGCGTTGATCGTCGGCCGGGCCGTGACGGGCATCGGCGCCTTCCGCTAACCGGCAGGCACAAGACTTCATTCATCACTTTCCAGCACCAACAACTCACAGGAGGGTCCCACCATGGGCCAGACAGTTCTTTCCTACGAACAGCTCGCAGACGCAGCCGGCACCGACCTGGGCTACAGCGAATACCGCCTGGTCACCCAGGACCAGATCAACACCTTCGCCGACGCGACCGATGACCACCAGTGGATCCACACAGACCCGGAAAAGGCCAAGGACGGCCCCTTTGGCGGCCCTATCGCCCACGGCTACCTTTCGCTGAGCCTGCAGATCGCCTTCTGGTCCGAACTCTTCGATGTCACCGGGGTCTCCACCCGCGTTAACTACGGACTGGAGAAGGTCCGCTTCCCCGCCCCGGTTCCGGTGGGCGCCAACATCCGCATGAAGGCCACCATCGCCGAGGTTGAGGAAGTCAGGGGCGGCTACCAGATCGCCGTCGACCAGGTCGTCGAGGTCGAGGGCGCGACCAAGCCATCGGTCGTCTCGCGCGGAATCTACCGCTTCTACGCCTAAATTGCGGCCAGCGTCCGGGGAGCCCCGAGAGGGCGACCCCGGACGTTGGTGTGCCCTTTTGCCTCTCCTGTGGGGCGGTTCAAGGATCGGCCGCACCAAGTCCTAAAAGCAGTAAAAATCGAACCATTGATTTTTTCAATGATTGCAATTAGATTGAAACCTGTGGCGTCGGTCACAAGTTCTTGGCGAATGGGGCAATGACTCCGGTGCCGCATCAAAACCACTCAGGAGAAATCATGAAGAAGCAATTCACCGCGATTATCACCGGGGCAACAATTGCCGCATTCGCACTGACGGGCTGCGGCGGTGGATCCCTGTCCGGACAGGCCGCAGCGGAAACGGGCGCATCCGGTTCGGCCGGGCTGACCAAAGTGGTCGTTGGCGTCCTTCCCATCGCCCCTTCGGTCGCGGTGAAGTACGGAGTCGACAAGGGAATCTTTAAAAAGCACGGCCTTGACGTTGAATTCACCACCAGTTCCGCCGGGGCAGCGATGCTTCCGGCGGTTTCCACCGGCGACTTGAACTTTGCCGTAGGCAACCCGCTCTCAGTGCTCACCGCCGTGGACAAGGGGCTGGACATGAAAATCGTCACCGGCTACTCGAACTCCAAGGCTGAAGGTGATGACATCAACGGTGTGGTTGTCCGCGCCGATTCAGGCATCAATACCTTCGCTGACCTCGCCGGCAAAACCACAACCGTCAATGCGCTCAAGACACAGGGTGACCTGACAATCAAGGAGTCGGCGGCAATCGATGGTGCCGATCCGGCGGCACTGAAGTTCAGCGAAATGCCCTTCCCGGACATGGAGGCGCAACTTGAACGCAAGAATGTTGATGCCATATGGGCTCCCGAACCTTTCCTCTCCAAGGCCCTTGCCAACAAGGACAACAAGCTCGTTGGCTACCCGAACCAGAAGGCAATTCCGGGCCTTCCGACCATGGTGAGCTTCACCAGCGGCAAGTTCGCCCAGGAAAAGCCCGAGGTCGTCGCCGACTTCAAGGCGGCAATGACCGAGACCCTGGCCGCTGCCGAGGCCGACCAGGCCGGCGCGAAGGCAATGCTTCCGGACTTCATGAAGATGGATGCCACGGTTGCCAAGAACCTCAAGATGGAAACCTGGGACGGAGCCGTTCCGGCAACCCAGCTTGATGCGCTCGGCCAGCTCGCGGCCAAGCTCGCATTCCTCTCCAAGGCCCCCGACGTCGCGGGCCTGACAATCAAGTAGTCAAGAACGCTAGAAACCGTTGCGCCGGCCCGCGGGCCGGCGCACAAGAAAGGCACCGATGCTTAACCAAGGGCTTGGTAGTTGGATCCACAAGCGCCGCATCAAATCGCGGGAGCGCGTGGCCATCGTCGACCGCGATGTGTCCCTGAGCTACGCCGAACTTGCCGTGCGTATCGACAGGTTGGCCAACGCCTTGGCGGATCGGGGAGTGACAAAGGGGTCGCGCGTTGCCTACCTCGGCAACAACCACCCCGCATTCCTTGAAACCCTCTTTGCATGCGGCAGTATTGGTGCCATCTTCGTTCCACTCAACACCCGGCTCGCGCCGCGTGAATTGAACTATGCACTCAACGACTCGGGAAGCGTTGTACTCATTGCCCCCGCGTCACTTGAAACCCAGGCAACGGCTTCGCTCCCGGGAAGCCCCGTTGGGCACACTCTGGTCGTCAGCGACGTGCCGGGGGAGGGTTCGGAGTACGAATCGGCGCTCCTGGCGGCAAGCCCCGCACGCCAAGATGTCGAGGTGGTGCAGGATGACCCCGCAATCATCCTCTACACCTCGGGAACCACCGGCCAGCCCAAGGGCGCCGTGCTCACGCACGGGAACCTCACCTGGAACTCGATCAACGTCCTTGTCGACTACGACGTCACCAGCAGCTCCATCGCGTTGATGATCGCCCCGATGTTCCATGCGGCATCGCTCGGCATGGGAGCCCTGCCGACGCTGCTCAAGGGCGGCACTCTGGTCCTGCAGGACCGGTTCGAGCCTGCCGCGGTGCTTGCGGCGATTGAAAAACACTCGATCACCACACTGTCCGGGGTGCCGACGACCTTCCAGCTGCTCGCCGAGCACCCTGCCTGGCCAACCACCGACATCTCCTCGCTGCGCATGATCACCTGCGGAGGGTCGGCAGTTCCCCTGCGCGTGCTCGAAGCCTATGAGAAGCGCGGGCTCGGGTTCTCCGGCGGCTACGGCCTGACCGAAACAGCACCCGGCGCCACTTCCCTGCAGGCTGAGCATTCGCGCGAAAAGATCGGCTCCGCCGGCCTGCCGCACTTCTTCACCGACATCAAGATCGCCGGTCCCACCGGCCAACCCTTGAGCCAGGGCGAGGTCGGTGAAATCCTCATCTCCGGCCCCAATGTCATTCATGAATACTGGCAACGGCCCGAGGCCAGCGCCGAGGCGTTCGCCGAGGACTCCTGGTTCCGTTCCGGGGACCTGGGATACACGGACGAAGACGGGTTCCTGTTCATTTCGGACAGGCTCAAGGACATGATCATTTCCGGGGGCGAGAACATCTACCCGGCCGAAGTCGAGCAGGCGATCATGGAACTCAACTCCGTGGCCTCCGTCGCCGTCATCGGCATCCCGGATCCCAAATGGGGCGAGGTTCCCCGCGCCGTCGTGGTTGCGGGCGAGGGCATGGCAGTTTCTGAATCAGAGGTCATCGAACACCTCAACGGACGTCTGGCCCGCTACAAGATCCCCAAGACCGTCAGGATCGTGGAGGAACTTCCGCGAACGGCCAGCGGAAAGATCCGCAAGGCCGACCTGCGGAAGTCCTTCGGCGACTGACGAAGCGAAAGCTCCGACGGCACACCACACTCTGCGTTTCGAAGAAGAGCTCAACCACTACCAAAGGACGGCAACCCCGACATGCGAAAGAAACCCTCACGTGCACTGACGGCGTTGGGCATCCGCACGCCAGCGAGCCCCGACGAATTGCTTCCGCAATGACCCAAATCGCTGAAGAACAAGTTGTTGGCGGGCACAAGGCCGCCACGACAAGGCCCCGCCAAACACCCAAGGCAGTCCTTGGACTCATCGGCGTCCTGGTGTTCCTGGGTGCCTGGGAACTGCTGCCGGTGCTGGGGATCGTGAATGCGAAGTACCTGCCGCCGGCCTCCGAGGTCCTGGCGGCCCTGGCCTTGGATCTGGGCCTGACCGCCTTCTGGGTTGCCGTAGGTGACACCATGACCGCCTGGGCCATAGGCCTTGCCATTGCCGTGGTCCTTGCGCTGGTGCTGGGATTGCTCATTGGCATGTCGCCGTTCCTGCGCCGCTTCACGAACTCCACCATCGAGTTCCTACGCCCGATTCCCTCGGTCGCGCTGATCCCGTTGGCCGTGCTGCTGTTCGGGATGAAGATCGAGTCCTCGCTGTTGCTGATCATCTACGCCTGCTTCTGGCAGGTGCTGATCCAAGTGCTGTACGGCGTTGCCGACGTGGACAACGTCGCCATGCAGACGGCCCGCTCCTACGGGTTCTCCCACTGGCAGCGGGTGCGGGACGTGGTCTTCCCGACCATGCTTCCCTACCTGATGACGGGCATCCGACTTGCCGCATCGGTGGCCCTGATCCTTGCCATCACCGCCGAACTGCTCATTGGTTCCCCCGGCTTGGGCAACGAGATCACGCTGGCCCAGTCCGGCGGCGCCATCGCCGGGATGTATGCGCTGATTCTGGCAACCGGGTTCCTCGGTGTGCTGATCAACGTGGTCACACGTGTTGTTGAAAAACGTGTGCTGTCCTGGCATCCGTCCGTCCGTGGGGAGGCAACGCCATGAAAACGCTAAAATCCATCGGCTACCTGCTGGGCCTGCCGCTGATCCTGCTGGCCTGGTGGTGGATTGCCACCTCCGGTGCCGCGAACTTCTTTGTCCCGACCCCGGCTCAGCTCGCCGAAACGTTCGTCGAGACGTGGATGGGCGAGCGCCTGGTCACCGACGTGCTGCCGAGCGTGATCCGCCTGGTCGTGGGCGTGCTGGCCGCGATTGTGCTGGGCATCGGCCTGGGCCTGGCCGTCGGGTTGAACCGCACCATGCGTGCGCTCACCGAGCCGGTTTTCGAGTTCTTCCGGGCGCTGCCGCCGCCGGTGTTGGTGCCGGTGCTGATGCTGCTGGTGGGCATCAACGACGGCATGAAGATCGCGGTGATCATTTCCGGCTGCATCTGGCCGGTGCTGCTGAACACCATCGAGGGCGTGCGCTCCATCGACCCGGTGCAAAACGAAACCTCCCGCTCCTACGGGATCTCCGGCTTCAACCGTATCCGCTACCAGGTGCTGCCCTCGGCAACCCCGACCATCATGGCCGGGGTGCGCCAATGCCTGTCCATCGGCCTGATCCTCATGGTGATCTCCGAAATGTTTGCCTCGTCCTCCGGGCTGGGGTTCACGATCGTGCAATTCCAGCGTTCCTTCGCCGTGCCGGAAATGTGGTCAGGCATCGTGGTGCTGGGCCTGATCGGCGTGGCCTTGTCCTTTATCTTCCAATGGTGTGAACGACGCGTCCTGCGTTGGTACCACGGCCTGAAAGAGGTTGAAAATGCAGTCTGAAAACCCAACGTCCCACGCCGGCGGGCGCACGCTTCCCGATGGCGAGGCACTACTGTCGGTGCGCAACCTGAAGAAGGTCTACCGCACGGACGCCGGCGACATCGAGGCCGTCCGCAACCTGACCTTCGATCTGGGCCGCGGCGAGCTGGTCTGCCTGGTCGGCCCCTCGGGCTCCGGCAAGACCACACTGCTCAAGTGCATTGCCGGCCTGCTCGCTTCCACCGAGGGCGAGGTGCGCCTGGACGGCCAGGTCATCACCGGCCCGCCGAAGAAGATGGCAGTGGTGTTCCAGGAGTACGGTCGTTCGCTGTTCCCCTGGCTCCGCGTGGCCGAGAACGTCGAGCTGCCGCTGAAGAACGCCGGCGTGCCCAAGAACGAGCGCAAGGTGCTGGTCGAGCAGGCGCTGGAGGCCGTGGGTCTGGCCCACGTGCCCAAGTCCTACCCGTGGCAGCTCTCCGGCGGCATGCAGCAGCGCGTGGCGATCGCCCGCGCCGTCGCCTACCAACCCGAGGTGCTGTTGATGGACGAGCCGTTCGCCGCCGTCGACGCACAGACCCGCGCGGACCTCGAGGACCTGATCCGCAGCGTCTGGAAGAAGCTCGGCGTCACCGTCCTGTTTGTCACCCACGACATCGACGAGTCCATCTACCTGGGCGAGCGCGTCATCATCCTCTCCTCCTCGCCCACCGTGGTGCAGGAAGACATCGTGATCGACCTGCCGGCCGAGCGCGACCAGCTGGAAACCCGGTCGCTGCCGCGCTTCACCGAGCTGCGCCACCACGTGTACGCGGAAATCCAGAAGGCCAAGCAGGGGCACCGCCCGGAGGAAGCCATCACCATGGTCGCCAAGTAGCCGGGCCCTGTTCCATTCGATGACGCCGTTGCCCGCCTCCGCCCATCAAGGGGCCGAGGCGGGCAACGGCGTTTTTCGCAGGGTGGTCGTTGAGCCGGGCCGGCCCGCGTGGAGTGCCGGTTTCACGTGCCGTGCGGGTGCGGTCAACGCGTCAAGATGACTTGTGGTGCACGCCCGTCGGTTCCGGGGTGATCTTGGGAATCGAGGGCAGGGCGGCCATCGATCGTTCGCTGGAGCGCACCAGCACCCGAAAGGTACCCTCCCCGTCGTCAGTGTAGGCGGCAAGCAAATCCCGTGAAATGGCCCGGGATGCGGCGGCCAACAGGGTGACGACGGGTGCTACCGCGGTCTCGTCGTTGGGCACCACCACGCTCAAGGCCGCGATGACGTCCTGGTTCACCCCGCGAATGGGCACCGCAATGCCGCGCGCATCGGCGTGGATGTAGCCGTTGCCCACGGCGTGACCGTCCCGCCGCACATTTTGCAGGAGCCCGCGCAGCGCGGAGGGCATGTGCACGGTTTCCGGTGTGTAGGCGAACAAGTCGGAATCGATCATTTCCTCCTGGAACTCTGTCGGTGCATGCGCCAGCAGCACCAGCCCGCTGCTTGAAGCATGCAACGGCAATCTGCCACCGATGAGCGTGTAGTTCACCACCGCCTGCGGGAACGACACTCGGTCCAGGAAAATCACCTCGTGGCCGTCGCGCACAGCCAGCTGCGTATGCTGCCTGACCCGGGCATGCACGGCGTTCAGGTGCGGCCTGGCTATTTCGCGCAGGCCGACGGCGCCCGGGGTCTTGGCGGCCAGCTCCCAGAGCCGCACGCCCAGGCGGTAGCTCTTGTCTGGTTGCCGTTCCAGCAACCCGGTCTCGACCAGTTCGCCGAGCAGCCGGTGGGTGGTCGTCAGCGAAAGGCCGGATCGGGCCGCCAGCTGGGACACCGTCAGGAACAGGGCATCGACGTCGAAGGCCGCGAGCAGCTGTATGGCTCGACTCAACGAGGATCGACCCGCCGATGAATTGGCCACTTCCACTCCTGTCCGGTTCGTTTTTCCTATGAACGGAAAAACACCTTCCAGCATAGTGTGACATGGATCACAGTTGAGCGTGATCCGGCGGTTTCCCGCCGACCGTGCTGAAAGGACTACGATGCTTTCTTCGACTCCCACCCGTCGCGCACTTCTGGGCGCAGGCGCCCTCGCTCTCCTCCTGACCGCCACCGCTTGTGCGGGCACCAATGCCGGGGCCGGCGCCGCCGAACCCGGGGCCGCCACGGTAAAGGTCGGGTACTTCCCGCTGGTCCACACCGCGACCGCGGTCCACGCATCCGAGGCGGGGGTCTTTTCCAAGAACGGCATCAACGTCGAACTGGTGCAAACCCAGGGCGGAGCCACTGCCATCCCGACGCTGGTCTCCGGGAACATCGATGTCACCTACACGAACTACACCTCAGTCCTGCTTGCAAAACACAAGGGCATCCCGCTGACCATCATCTCCGGAAACGACGTCGGCGTCGAAGACCACGGGATCTTCGTCAAGAAGGACTCGGGAATCGAGTCCATTGCCGACTTGAAGGGCAAGAAGTTCGCGGTGAACAACCTCCAGAACATCGGCACGATCGCCATCACCTCCCTGCTGGAGGAAGCAGGCCTGCAGCGCGGCGACGTGGAGATCATCGAGATGCCGTACCCGGACATGCAGGCGGCGCTGGACAGCGGCAACACCGACGCGATCTGGCAGGTCGAGCCCTTCCAGGCGAGCGCCAAGACCAACGGGTTCACCAAGATCGGGAACCTCTTCGACGGTCCGGTGGCCGACATGCCGGTGGCCGGCTGGATCACCACGGAGAAATTCGCCAAGGAAAACCCCGAGGCGATCAAGGCCTTCAAGGCTTCCATCGGCGAATCGGCGAAGGAATTGCAGGACAACAGGGACGAACTGGTGAAGCTGGTGCCGACCTTCACCAAGGTCACGGCCGAAGTCGTGAAGCAAATCGAAATGCCCAAATTCACCAGCGACATCGACAATGACCAGCTTGCCAAGGCCGCGGAGCTGATGCACAAGTACGGCATCATCGACAAGCCGTTGGACGTCGGCACCCTGTTGCCGAACGAATAGCAGAGAAAGGATCACCATCAATCATGAGCAACGCATTGCCTGCCGAAACAACGTGGACCATCGCCCCGGAGGGTGTCCCCGGACTTGACCTGGATCCCTTCAGCGATTACTTCCTGACCGACCCCTACCTTGGACATGCGGCCATGCGTGATGCCGGCCCCGTGGTGTGGCTTGAACGCTACGGGATCTATGCGGTTGCCCGGTACAAGGAAGTCTCAGAGGTCCTGGCCAACCACGCAATCTTCGTCTCCTCACGCGGTGTGGGCATCAGCGATTTCGCCAAGAACAAGCCCTGGCGCCCGCCTTCGCTGCTCCTCGAAGCCGATCCGCCGGAACACACCGAAGCCCGTGCCGTGGTCACCCGGATCATGAACCCGAAACTCATCCGTTCGCTCAAGGAATCGTTCCAGGCGCACGCGGACACCGTCGTGGTGGAGGTTGCCGCCCGGGGGCACATCGACGGGGTCAAGGACCTGGCCGAGCGCTACCCGTTGGAGGTTTTCCCCGACTGGGTGGGTCTGGACAAGGACGGGCGCGAAAACCTGTTGCCCTACGGGTCAATGGTCTTCAACACCTTCGGTCCGATCAACCGGCTCTACGAGGAAGCACTGGAGAAGGGCTCCAAGGCCGCCGTGTGGATCATGGAGCAATGCGCCCCGGGCCGTCCGGCCCCCGGCGGATTCGGTGCGCAGGTCCACGCGGAGGCAGCCGCCGTGGGCTACACCGAGGACGAACAAGCCAGGCTGTTGCGCTCGTTCCTCTCCGCCGGGGTGGACACCACGGTGCACGGCATCGGATCGGCGTTGCATGCGCTGGCCGCCAACCCCGGACAGTTCGAGCTCCTCAAGGCCGACCCCACGCGGGCCCGTGCCACCTTCGAAGAAACCGTGCGGCATGCCGCCCCCGTCCAGACGTTCTTCCGCACCGCCAACGAGGACACCCAAATCGGAGGGATTTCGATCCCCGAGGGTTCCAAGGTGTTGATGTTCCTGGCTGCGGCCAACCGGGATCCCCGCGAGTGGGAAAACCCGGATGACTTCGAGATCATGCGGCGCGCCAACGGACACGTGGGCTTCGGGTTCGGCATCCACGCCTGCCTGGGACAGATGCTGGCCCGGCTGGAAGGGGAATGCGTGCTCAACTCCCTGGCCCGCCTTGTCGACAAGATTGAAATGACGGGGGAGGCGGAAATCCAACTCAACAACACGTTACGCGGGCTGGAAAGACTCCCGCTGCGGCTGACCCCGGCAACCGAGGAGCAGAAGGGCTAGGACGATGACAACCATTGTTTACGAGCACGCCGACGGCAGTGAATCAACGATCCTCGCGAAACCGGGGGACAGCGTCATGCGCACCGCGGTGCTGAACAACGTCCCCGGCATCGTGGCCGAATGCGGCGGCAACGCCATGTGCGCAACATGCCACGTCTACGTTGCCCAGATCCCGGGACTGCCCGAGGTCGCGGACGCGGAGGATGAGATGCTCGACTGCACGGCAGCGGAACGCGGCGCCGACAGCCGGCTGTCGTGCCAGCTCCCGGCCGTTGACGGGTTGCGCGTCAGGATCCCGGAAACCCAAACATGAGCATCGGCGGAACGCTGATCGTCGGTGCGGGGCAGGCAGGCGTCGAGCTGGCCACTGCACTGCGCGCCGCGGGGGACGACCGCCCGATCACCATGATCGGGGCCGAACGCCATGCCCCCTACCAACGCCCGCCGCTGTCCAAGGGTTTCCTCAAGGACCCGTCGGACGCGGGCAAGCTGTTGTTGCGCGATTCGACGTGGTTTGCGCAGCAAGACATCACCGTTGCCTGCGGTGAATCCGTTGACGGCCTGGTCTGGGAATCTGACAGCGCGGGAAAGGCGCTTACCTCCACGGGACGGAAAATCGGGTTTGCTTCCCTTGCCCTGGCGACCGGGGCCACCCCGCGGCGGCTGTCCCTGCCCGGGGCGGACCTCGGCGGAATCCACTACCTGAGAAGCGTGGAGGACGCCAGGACCCTGGCGCAAGGCCTGGGGCAGTCAGCGAAGCTGGTGGTCATCGGGGGCGGATTCATCGGGTTGGAAGTCGCCGAGACGGCAAGGCAATCCGGTTGCCGGGTCACGATCCTGGAGGCCGCCCACCGGCTCATCGGTCGGGCCGTTTGCGAAACCACCAGCACGTTCTACCTGCAGGCAGTTCAGCGGCGGGGAACGAAGGTGCGCACCGGTGCGGAAATAGCGGGATTCACCGGCGAGAACGGATCTGTCCGTTCCGTGCAGGTCCGCGACGCCACCGGGAACCTTGAGGAGATCGCGGCGGACCTGGTGCTCATCGGCATCGGCGTGGTCCCGGAGACCGGCCTGGCCGAACGGCTGGGATTGGCCGTGGACAACGGCGTCCACGTCGACGAGCGCATGGTGGCGTCGGACGGGCGAACCGTGGCGCTCGGCGACATGGCCAACATGCCGTTGCCCGGCGGCCCGCGAGGGGACATCGAACGGATCCGGCTGGAGAGCGTCCCCAACGCGATCGAACAGGCCCGGATCGCCGCGGCCACGCTCATGGGCGGGACCGAATCCTACTCGGCCGTTCCGTGGTTCTGGTCCGACCAGGGCGGCATCAAACTGCAGATCGCGGGCCTGTCGCACGGTCATGACCGGACCGTCCTGCGCGGGGATCCGGACAGCGAGAAGTTCTGCGTGCTGTATTACCTTCGCGAGCAATTGGTCGCGGCCGACTGCATCAACAATCCGCGTGATTTCATGGCGGTCAAGACGGCATTGCGCACCGGCGTCCCGCTGCCGCCCGATGTGGTGTGGGACGTGGGCGTCCCGTTGATGGAAATCGTACGCGGCGGACAGGTCGCGGTATCCATATAGGTGTTTACCGGTGCCAGCCACCTGGCAGCGGCGTCTTGAGGCGACCGGCGCTTGGGCCAATGACTAATACAAATCAGTCGCTGTTCCGGGGCAGCCGTGACCGACGATCGGAGAACGTGGTGTCGGCGATCTTCCGGGCGGCGGCAAACTTTGCCGGCGCGGTTCCTCTGCCGTCGACCAGGTCCGCAAGGATCCTCCCGATGACAGGTGTGAACTTGAACCCGTGTCCGGAGAACCCCGCACCGATGACGACGGGACCGATGCGGTCGAGGACGAAGTCCTCGTCCTCGGTGTTCGTGTAGGTGCAGCTGATCTCCGTGAAGGCGTCGGCGTCCACGCCCGGAAGCCAGACCCGCGCATAGTCCTGCAGCGCGCGGCGCTGGGAGGGCTCGGATGCGAAGCTCCGCTTGTCCGGATCGGTGGGTGCGCCTGTCCCGTGCCATCCGGCCTTGACGCCCTCACCCGGGGTGAGCATCCCGTAGACGGGGGAGTACGCGTGCTCAAATCCCGGGGACCCGGGAACCAGCGCGTGGTTGAAGCCGGGCCACACGGCGTCCCGGTTCGCGGGCGCAAAGTGCAGCGGTTGTTCCTGCGTGACGGTCATCCGCAGAAGTGGGTACTCGGCGCCGAGCAGCTTTCCTGTCCAGGCGCCGGCCGTGACTACGACGCTTCGTGCATGAACGGTTTCGGTTCCTGCAGCCGATTCGAGCACCAGGCGCACCTCGTCATCGGCGAGCACCCGCAGTTCGACCAGACGTACACCGTGCCGGATGTGCGCTCCGGACTCCTGCGCAACCTGCTGGAAGCTGGGCAGCGCCAGGTCCGGATTCAGCTGTCCGCCGTCCGGCATGTACAGCGCTGGCCCTCTGAACCTGATGCCGCGCCAGCGCTCACCAGCTTCGGCCGCGGAAAGCTCCTCTGCGCGAATGCCCACTTGAGTGAGCACCTCCAGGGTCTGCGCCTGGGCTGCGGGATCGCCGTGGTTGACGGTTCCGGTCCGGGCGACTTGTTCGGTGCCGCTTTGTTGGCCCAGCAGCGTCCATAGGCCCAGCGCCTCGGAAAGCATTGCCACATAGGTGGGGTCTGAATAGCCGAGGTTCAGGTTGCGGGTGGTTCCGTGCGAGGCGCCGAGCTTGTGGCCCGGTTCGAATTGCTCGAGCAGGGTGACCTCGCGTCCACGCCCGGCCAGCGCCCATGCGGTTGCCGAACCCATGGCACCGCCACCAACAACGACCGTATCCAACCGTGCAACCATTCCGGCGCTCGCCCCCTTCGCTAAGACTCTTGACGAGCTTATCCGGGGCGTTCGCGTTCACGTGGCTTGTGACGGCCCGGAAACCATGCGTAGGAGATCTTAAGGCGCGGTTCACGTGGCATTCTCTGAACCGTTGCGTGGCCACGGAAGGGTGTTGGGTGTGTTCATCCCCGAGACTGAAAGCAACCACACCATGAAGCTTCGCAACCTCACGCTTGGAACGTTGACCGCCTGCATGCTCGCCGGAATGGCGGTACCCGGCGTGGCCGCACCGCTGACCGCCAACAATAATGACGCACCGATCCTGGTCGGGCACCGCGGCGCAGGTGGCGTCGCACCGGAAAACACGCTGGCGGCGTTCAAGGCCGGAAGCCAGTCCGGTGCTGACTTCGTCGAGCTCGACGTCCAGCTCAGCAGCGACGGCGTCCCGTTCATCTTCCACGACGAAACCCCGGCACGCACCACCAACGTCGAAGAGGTGTTCCCGGGCCGCACGAACGACCCGATCACCTCCTTCACCTGGAAGGAACTGCGCCAGCTCGATGCGGGTTCCTACTTCTCCGCCAACTACGCAGGGGAGAAGATCCCGCACTTCGACGAGGTCATCGACGTCGTCACCGGGAACACCGGGGTGTTCATCGAGATCAAGTCCCCGGCCAAGTCTCCGGGCGTGGAAAAGGTCGTTGCCGATGCGCTGGCCAATGACGCCAAGTGGAGCAAGCTGGAACGGGCGGGAAAGATCGAGGTCCTCGGCTTCGACGTCGCCTCGAACAAGAAGTTCGCCGCCCTGGCCCCGGAGGTCCCGCTGCAGCAGCTGACCGGCAGCGTTCCGGGCGAGGCGGTCCTGGCCGATTACGCGACCTACGCCGACTCCTTCGGCACCAGCTACCGCGGCCTGGATGCCGCGGGAGCCGCCCGCGTCAAGAACGCCGGCCTGGGCCTGGGCGTCTACACCGTGAACTCCGCCGCGGCCGTGGACGCTTCGCTGGCGCTGGGTGCCGAGCGCATCACCGGCGACTTCCCGCAGCAGATGAAGCGCCACATTGCCGGCCAGAAGCCCTTCCCGTCCAACGACGGGGTGGTCATCGCGGATTCGGTCAACGACATGCCCGGCGACGACCTGCAGGCCGAAACCGGCGAGCACGTCATCCTGGCCAACACCGGAAACCGCAGCATCGACGTCGGCGGCTACGTGCTGCGCGACGCGGCAAACAACATGTTGAGCATCGGCGAGGGCTACACGCTGGAGCCGGGCGACCGGCTGCGCGTGTACCCGGGTCCGGGCACCAACAGCGCCGACGCCTTCTACCTGGGCGGCAACGTCGGGGTGCTGAACAACGGCGGCGACTCGCTCGGGCTCTGGAACGCCAAGGGAAAGCTGATGGACACCTTCGCGAACTAGTCTCGATTCTCGTCGGGTGCTGTCAGGGTGCTGGTTCCGGGATCTTCCCGGGACCAGCGGCCTGCCCGTATTGCGGGCATGCCGGGCTAGACAAGCGTCTGGCCGGGGTGGGCGGGACGCAACGGATCGGCCCGCCAGAGAGTTCGGTTCCTTCGAGGTAGTCCCTCAGCCCGAACAACAAGCTCGCACTGATCTACCGGTCCGCAGTCGTTTTGGAGGTCATTGCCATCTGGAGCGCGGCGATTGCCGTACCAGTAGACACGCCTTAGTCCATCGGCGCGAAGGGCCGCGTACGTATGATGTGCCTGTCGCGGGCACCAAATGGGCGTCCTGCGAACGCGTGGTCCCGTTGTGATCCGTCTTCATTAAGCATCACGCACTGCAATGGCATGTGACCGATGTACTAGTAGCAGGACCCCGTTTAGACCTCTCGACCCAGCCCCTTCCGGGCAGCAAAGAAAGCAAGCTTGGCGACCATGACAAGGACCCCAAGGCCCGCAATCATCTGGATGGAGACCAGCCCCCTGGCCAAGGATGTCACGGGCGTAATGTCACCGAATCCGACCGTGGCGAACGTGCTCGAAGTGAAATAGAGGGCGCCGACCCTGTCCAGTGGTTCGCTAAAGTTCGACGTGTCGGTGGCCGAGAGCGACAAGTAGAGCAAGGCAAACAGGAGTATGAACACCACGACACTTTGCACCACCGCTTCCACCGCTTGGACCTGCGGAACACGTGCGGTAACCACGACCCGCACCTGGAAGCCCAAGATCGTGAGGAATGCCAGGACCACGCCGGAGAGCCTGATCCACGCCGCGGCAGGGTTGCTTTCATTGAACCCGCCGATGGGAATCAGGAAGTAGAAAAGAAACGAAGCCGTCAGCACAAGGAGCATCCGGAGGGCGCCCAGAATCGCAACACGGATTCTTCCGCCGGCATCAAGATTCATGAAATCCGTTTGCGTCTTTTTGACGGCCATGACGTGTTCCGACCCTTCGATATCAAGGACATGCGCGGGGCAGAATGCGCCGTGTACAACGATAACCACAACCATCGTCACTGCGGAACCCCGTCGGACGACGGTTCCCCGCACTGCGTCCGGGAGAGTCGGCTCGGTCCGGAATCATTGGTTGCTGCGTTGTGGAACCACGATGTATCGGACTATGAGGATGCCCGCGGCCGCCGCGGGAACGGCGATCAGCGCCCCGGGAAGGCCCATGAGCGTAGCCCCGGCGGTGGCCGAAATCAGCACGATGGCTCCGGGAACTTCCAGAGCCTTGCTCATGACCTTCGGCGTCAAGACGTAGGCCTCCACCTGCATGTAGATCAGCATGGAAATCAGCACGATGAGCCCGGCGGTTGGCGAACTGATCAGGGCAAAGATCGTCATGAAAACCGTGGTGAGGATGGTTCCGATCAAGGGAATCAGCGTGATGAAAAAGGCCGCCAAGGAAATCACGGCGGCGAAGGGAACCCCCGTCAGGGTCAGCAGCAACAGGCTGAAGAGCGCGTTGAAAAAGGCCAACACCACCATTCCGCCAAGGTATCGTCCGACCGAGTCGGTGATCTTCTCGGTCAGGTAGATGGTCGTGTGGCGCTTCGAGGCGGACACCAGCGAGTAAAAGCCCCGCTTCATGGACCTCAACGACATCAGGAAATACAGGGTCAGCACGGCGATGAAAACGGCCGAGGAGACCAGACCGACCAGGGTGCCGCCCAGCCGCAGGGCGCCGCCGGCCACAGACCCCCAAAACGCCGTCTGGCCCACGGTGTCACCCAAGGTCCGCAAGAACGACTCGACCCCGCCGTTTGTCAGGGTATTGAGGTCCAAGACCCATTCCTGGGTCGCCAGGCTTTGAAGGCCCGCTGGAATGGAGAGCACCAGCGCGATGCCCTGCCGTATGGCGAATGGCACGAAGAAAGCCAGGAAGACCCCGGCCACCAAGGCAAAGACAAGCGCTATGAGCAGCACCGCCTTCCCGCGCGAGACCCCCCGGCGGCGAAGCATGCCGACGAGCGGATTCAAGGCCAACGCAAGGAACAGCGCGGCACAGATATTGAATGTCACGGGGGCAAGCGAGTCCAGCGAGACCGCCAACAGCAGGGCGATGAGCACACCGAGGGTGACCCTGAAACCCCACCCCATGGGGTTCGTGCCGATGCCGGGGATCGGCCCCAAGGAGACTGGACGGCGTCCGCGCCGCGGGCCGGAGGCCTGGTGCCTTGAATTGCGGCGGGTCAGGCTTTCTGGGGCATGCGCGTCCGCCGTTTTTCCGGCGGATCCGGCCGTTTGCTCATCCATGGCCTGACTCTATCCTCAGGTTGGTCTGCACCGGAACCCTTTGCAAGGGTCGCCGGAAACGATGCGCCGATGCCCGGACCAATCCATGGGGCGTTACCACTGACAAGGTGATTTGCCCTCGGGTAGCATGTGGATCGTGAGCACTGTTGATGAGCAGGAAGTTCCATCCGTCCGGTTGTTGCTGCAATTGTCGGTACCGGCGATCGTCGTGGGCGTCGTTTCCGCGGTGGGCTTGTTCCTTGTGGACGAAGCCGCCCACCTCATCGAGGAATTCCTGTGGGAGTTCCTTCCCCACCTGCTGAACATCCCGCCGGACTCCGGTTGGTGGATTTTCGCGGTCCTGTCCTTCACGGGCTTTGCCATCGGATTGATCGTCACTTTCGTCCCCGGGCGCGGAGGCCCGGACTCGGCAACCATCGAACTCGTTGCCCCGCCCATGGCTCTGACTGCGGTTCCCGGGGTGTTCATGGTGGCGGCCTTGGGCTTGGCCGGCGGAGTGAGCCTGGGCCCGGAGGCACCGGTCATCGGCATCAACACGGCGATCGTCTTCGCGCTTGTCAATCGCTTTTGGCCGCAGATCAACGTCGGGCTCGTGATGATGGTCTCTGCGGCGGGAACGATCGGGGCGCTTTTCGGCACCCCGGTGGCCGCGATACTGGTGCTGACCGGTGTTGTTGCGGCGGCCAAGAGCGGCGGCGTGCTGTGGGACAGGCTTTTCCTGCCGCTACTCTCGGCAAGCACGGCGTCGGTGACGATGGTATTGCTCGGGGGACAGCTACTCAAGGCGCCGGTGTCGCCTCCCGTGGCTTCCACCTTGTTGGAGTTGATCCCCGCGGCCGTCCTAGTGGCAGGTCTCGCGGCCCTTGTGGGACTTCTGGGGTCCGTGCTTTTTGCGCCGGTCCACGGGTTGTTCCGGCGTTTGAAGAGCCCGCTTCTCTATACAACGCTCGGCGGGCTGATCCTGGGCGTGCTGGGCGTGTTGGGCGGCCCGTTGACGCTCTTCAAGGGCAGCACGCAAACGGTGGAAATCGTTCAACGGGCGGGGGAGTTCACTCCGTGGCAACTCGCCATCATGGTTCTCATCAAGCTTGCGGCGCTGGTGATCGCGGGCGCTGCCGGTTTCCGCGGTGGCAGGATCTTCCCCGCAGTGTTCATCGGTGTTGCCACCGGACTCATGTGCCACGCACTCATGCCGCAGATCCCGCTGACCGTGGCGATTAGCTGCGGTGCCTTGGGCACGGTCCTTGCCGTCTCGCGCGACGGATGGATCGCCATATTTATTGCGGCCGTGATTGGCGGGGATACAACGCTCTTCCCGCTGCTTTGCTTTGTGGTGCTTCCGGTGTGGCTATTGGTCGCGCGGGCGCCGGAGATGATTGTGCATCTGCCGGAGGAACCGAAGTCACCGGAAGAGCCGAAACCCGGCGGACGCCACGCAGGCTAGCCGTAGTTTTCCGGAAGCATCAAGCTGTCGATGACGGCCGAACCGGGACCTTTACGTCGGATCCGCCCTCACGGGTGATCCTGTCGCGCATCTGCGTCAGTGTGGGTGCGTCGATGAATCCGCCGGCAAACAGGCCCTGGCCCTGACGGAACTGTTGGGAGCGCTGGAGCAGTTCCTCGGGGACAAAGCCGAAGACCTCGGCAAGTTCGGCCAGGTCCCGCGGCGCGTTGATGCGCATCAGGCCCAGGTTGTCGCATTGGGAGAGCACGTTCGGGTGGATCTTGGTGGGCCGTTGGGTGGAAAGGAAAAGCCAGAGCCCGAACTTGCGTCCCTCCGCGGCGATTTGGATCAGTTGTTCGGTCAGCGCGCGTTCCACGGGAGTGACGGGGTTCGGGGAGCAGAGGTTGTGGGCCTCGTCGATGACGATCAGCAGTGGCCGGCGCTCGTTGCGGGTTGTCCACAGATGTTCGAGCAGTCCCAAGGCCGCGACCTTGGGTTCGTCCGGGTGGCTGAAGCCCCCAAGGTCCAGAACCGTGGCCCGGGGGCGGCTGTCAATGATGTCGGTGACGGATCCGCCACCGCGGGACCACAGCTCCCACTCGAGCACCTGGAGGTTTTCGATGCGGGTGGCAAGTTTGGCCCGGCCCGGATCGCCGGAGGCACGCAGCGAGTCGGTGTAGGTGTCTTCGTTGACGTTGGTTGCCGCGAAGTCGAGGTGCAGCAGCACATTGAACTCCTCGGCATCCCTGATCGGGTCAAGTTGCAGGACTGCTGCCTTGGAAGCGACGGACAGGGAAAGGAACCGAATGCGAACCTGGGGTCCGTCGGGGCGGGTTGAGTCCAGGACCCGGATGCCGGCGTCGGCGATGCCGCGCGTGGCCTCGGATCCGGCTTCGGGGCGTGTTTGGTCAAGGTGGGTGAAATCGGCATTGGGATCGAAGATCAACATTGGAAGTTCGGTGTGCAGCAGCAACTGCTCGAGCACCACGCCTAGGGCGTAGGTTTTTCCCGAGCCGCTCTGTCCGCACCAGAAGGTGTGGCGGTTGAAGCGTTCGGCACGAAGCTCCACAGCACCCTCGGGGTCGCCTAACGGTGAACCAATCTTCAAAAAAACCATGGTTTTCACTTGCCTTCCATTTGGCGAATCCCGCGGGTTCCGAAACCGTTCCCGAAGATCGAAAATCCGGGTTTGAACGCGGCAGCGGAACACAGCGCACCGGGTTCACCTTGAGAATTCCATATGATCGCTCGCACCGCCATGGAAGGGCTGCACTTTTTGGATTCCCATGGCTGACAGCACGGGCGGAAGGAGCCCATCTCGGTGCCGAAATCCTTGGCGCCCCATTTGTGGGAAACCACAAAACACGGGGCCGTCCGTGGAAGGGACAGCCCCGTGAAATGGGATCTCCGAAGGAATGTTAAACCTGTGGCGAGGCTGCTCCGGACGCGTGTCCCAGGGCACGGCCCTTGAGTGCCTCGTATTCGTCGGCGTTGATTACTCCGGAATCGAGGAGTGCCTTGGCCTTGACGATTTCGTCGCTGGGGCTGGTGTTGGCAACGGTTCGAATGTAGTCCTCAGTCGCGACGGTGTTCCGTGCCGCAATCTCGTGGTTGCGCTTGGCCATGCCCTTGCCGCGGGCGATGAGGTAGACAAGTGCGGTGATGAACGGGATGAAGACCAGTGTTAGGAGCCAAAGCGCCTTCCACCAGCCATTCAATTCATGGTCGCGGAAAAGATCCGCAAAGATCGAGAAAAGCACCATCAGGTAGGCAATGAAAACGAATGCCGTGATGAAGAACCAGATAACGTTCCAAAAATCTGACCAAAAGTCCACGGTGATAATCCTTCCGGTTCCGTGCGGGAGCCTGTTGCCCCGAGGCGTTAGGGGTGCTGGCTGTATTTCCCCTTGGTCCTCATTCTTGGCGTTTGGGCGCCGTCTGGCCATACTTGTTCGGCAAATGATGGACATTTCACCCAAAGGTGATGATGAAAGGCGAAGCACCTGGCGCCGGCATCAGGGGTGAGTTTTCGGGGCTCACGGGAAATCTCTTTGCTCCATGGCGGGCCGAGAAGGCGCCGCCAACATTGGATGCCGCCTTGACGTTTCGACAACATCGCAGGCCGTGCCACGGCCAAGGATCGTTTTCGCCCGGGGCCAACTAAATCATCATCTGTGGATGATGCAGTGCGGGTGGATCCGGACGACGATTAACTGGGCCATGAAATGACTAAGGAAGGCCGAGGCCTCGATGATGCGAAACCTGTATAGGTCGACGATTTTATCCGCGCCGGATTCGATCACATGCTCACTGCCATTGCGCAGCAGCCTGCGGGCACTGGCTTGTGGAGCCGCAGCAAGTCGCCGGCGGCGATCGACACCCAAAGGCCATCGCACCAACAGGTTGCTCCATGTTCCGGGCAGCTATGAGCCAACCTCCGCCGAGTTCGGGACCGACTTCGTGATGGCGACGGACCGCGTTCCGATGGATCAGGAATCCCGCGTCGACCGGGCACGCTACCTGATTGGCCTCGTGAAAGGGTGTGACGGGATGCCCGAGAACGCGGCCTCCCGCAACAATGTTTGCCCGGGCTGCCGACTGGAAGTTACTTGCTGGACATCGGCGAGACACCGGTTGACGGGTTCACCGGCCAGGGTCGTCAAGCCGCACTGGGCGAAAGGGATGGCATTACCCATGGAAAAGTATGAATACGGGTCTGAGGAGATTCTTGTCGTCGAGTTCGAGGGGGACCGGATTGATCCCTGCGTCCTCGAATCGGTCCTTGCCGCGACTCCCACTGCACCTCCCGTTGCACCTCCTGCGGCACGAGCTCCACCGACCCACAGCAAGCACGGCAGATGGATGTCGTTTCCAGATTGCAGCAACTTGGGGAGCTGAAGCAGCAGGGCCTGCTCAGCGACTTGGAGTTCGGACAGGCCAAAAGCAGTTGCTGGGCCCCTGAACTCCCTCCGCGATTCGCACCACACAAGTAATTAGGAGCAACCAATGCGCAAGTCCACTAAGCTTTTCACTTCCCTGGCGATGACCGTCGCGCTCGGCGCATCGCTCGCGGCGTGCAGCTCGACGCCCGAGGAAAACACGGCGGCCGCGTGCGATTCCTACGCGGCTTTCGTTGGGGCGGTGGCCGAGGTCAAGACCTCCCTGAACAGCGGCTCTAACATTGGCGCGATCCAGGCCGCCCGCGACAAGGTCAAGGCGGCCTACTCGGACCTGGAGAAGTCGTTGGAGAAGGTCGGCGAGGATCGCAGGGACGCCTTTGAAACGGCCTGGGACGACCTGGACAAGGCTGTCTCCGATGTCGACCCGGACATGACGGTTCCGGAGGCAAAGGCATCCCTCAGCGACAACATCGCACAGGTCGAAACGGCGCAGAAGAACCTCAACGACGAACTGGGCTGCTAACCACATGACCGTCGGTGCGACGGGCGTCTTTACGACGCTTGAGCAGGGCAGAGGCCCCGGAACCGCGTGGGTCCGGGGCCTCTGCCTGTGGTTGCTGCCTAGCCCCAGACGACCTCGTTGACCAGACGCTGGCCCTCGGCCACGTAGCCGGCCATCTCCGCCGCGGGAACCATGGAACCGCCGGTGGCCCACACGATGTGGGTGGCGTTTGCCATGCGGGTTTCGTCGAGCCCGAATGCCGCTCGGTAGGTTTCGTCCCCGAGGATCCGCCAGGGGCCCGCGAATCCTGCGGCGGCGGAGGGTTCGATGTCGATGCCCTCGGTGTCGTGGAGCAGTCCCTGGAACGCCTTCATGCGCTCATCGGTGACGGTCACGTAGCCGTCGATCAGCTGCTGCAGGTGCTCGCCGACCAGGCGCGAGGGGCGTCCCACGGCAAGGCCGTCGGCGGCGGTGATGCCGTCCAGCCCGATGTCGTTGACGCTGATCGCGTCGTGCAGTCCGGTGCGCACGCCCAGGGACATGCAGGGGGAGTGGGTCGGTTCGGCGAACACGCAGTGCACGGCATCCCCGAAGGCAAGCTTGAGCCCGAAGGTCACGCCGCCCGGTCCGCCGCCCACGCCGCACGGCAGGTGCACGATCAGCGGGTGGTTCGCATCGACGGTGATGTCCAGGGCTTTCAGCTGCCCGGCAAGCCGTGCGCCCGCGACCGAGTAGCCGGCGAATAGCATCAGCGAGGCCTCGTCGTCCACGAACCACACGCTGTGGTCTTCCTCGGCGGTCTTGCGCCCGGCCTCGACGGCGTCGGAGAAGTTGCCCGCGTGCTCGACGACCTCGACGCCGCGGGAGCGCAGCAGGTCCTTCTTCCAGACGCGTGCGTCCATTGACATGTGGACGGTGGTCTTGAACCCGAGCTCGGAGGCGACGATGCCGATCGACAGGCCCAGGTTGCCGGTGGAGCCCACGGCGATGCCGTGCTTCGAGAGCACGTCCTGCACCGCGGGGGTCATCAGCACGCGGGCGTCGTCGTCCGGGCCCATGAGGCCGGCCTCGACGGCGATGCGTTCGGCGACCTGCAGCACCTCGTGGATGCCGCCGCGGGCCTTGATCGAGCCGCTAACGGGCAGGGAATCATCACGCTTGACCCAGAGCGTGCCCGGCAGTTCCTTGCCGAAGCGGCTGCTCAGTTCCGCCTGCATGTCGGGGATGCCGACCAGCGCGGATTCGAGGATGCCGTGGGTGGCGCGGGTGTCGGGGAAGTGCTCGGCGAACCAGGGTGCGAAGCGCAGGAAGCGTGCCTGCGCATCGGTGACGATGGCCGGGTCGATGCCCGACTGCTCGATGCCCGCGGCCGTTTCGGTGGGAGAAGCGGTGAACCAGGCAGTCTCTTCGGCGCGGGCCAGGGTCGCGACCACTGGATCGGTGAGTAGCTGCTCGAGGTCGGGGGTCTGGTTCATAACTGCTGGTTTCTCCATGCTTTCGGGTCTGTCTTGCCTCCTAATGTAGGGCAATGATTTCCTACCGGCGAGTTGGTGGTCACAGCCACGCCCCGGGTTTCGGCCGGGGCGCGGCCCTATTAAAGGTCATTGCCGCACCTCGGATGGGAACGGCCGCGCTCCTGGCGTTCCGCTGCTCGGGACCACACGGCGGATGCCGGGATCCGGCAGGTATTGCCTGATCAACGCCGGGAACTGGCCTTGCCGCCCATCGCCCGATCGGGCAGGTCCAGACACCCTAAAACCTTGACACCTCCCGGGCCGAAGCAAACCATGTGAGTACTGGACGCAGGGAGAGGCGAGGACGATGGGCAACGAAGAGTCTGTACCCGAGACGAGGGGTGTCACGGTGGAGCTCCTGGCCATTGTCGACCTCGGCTCCGAGATCGAGGGCATGACCGGGCGCCAGCTGCGGATGCGCAAAGTGACCATCGAGCCCGGGGGCGTCTTCGGCCCTGTTCACGACCACATAGGCAGGCCGGGACTCGTCCACATCCTGCAGGGAACGATCACCGACCACAGGGACGGGGCCGCCACGGACTACGGGCCGGGCGTGGGCTGGCCCGAGGATAAGAAGACCCTGCACTGGCTGGAGAATCGGGGGACGATTCCGGCGGTGGAGATCTCCGTCGATATCGTCAGGAAAGACTAGGCCCGGTCCGGCCTCTCCCGGGGCTGGCCAAGTGCTGAAATCCGATGGATTCCTACACCATCAACCGCTTTCGCGGTGCTATACACTGCTGACATCTGCGGGGGAATCCAAGCCGTCCTTGAGGATGGCATCAAGTGTTGCATCAGACTTGACCGAATCTAAGGACCAAGAATATGAAAGCCCTTGTTTACCACGGCCCGAACCAGAAATCCTGGGAAGAAGTACCGAATCCCAAGATACAGAAGCCCACCGACGTGATTGTCAGGATCGAAACCACCACCATTTGCGGCACCGACCTCCACATCCTCAAGGGCGACGTCCCGGCGGTAACCCCAGGCCGGATCCTCGGCCATGAAGGCGTGGGAGCCATAACCGAGGTCGGCTCGGCCGTGACCAACCTTGCCGTGGGAGACCGGGTCATCCTGTCATGCATCTCTGCCTGCGGACGTTGCGACTATTGCAAGCAGGGCCTGTTCTCCCACTGCCTGGGCGAGGAAGGAGCTGCCGGCATTGGGTGGATCTTCGGTCACCTGATCGACGGCACCCAGGCCGAATACGTGCGCGTTCCCTATGCAGAGACTTCCGTGCACAAGATGCCCGAGGGCGTCAGCACCCAGGAAGGTACGCTGCTCTCCGATATCCTTCCCACGGGCCACGAAATCGGCGTCCAGTACGGCGCGGTGAAAGCCGGGGACGTTGTCGCGATAGTCGGCGTGGGTCCCGTGGGACTCGCCGCCGTCACCACCGCGCAGCTTTACGGCCCCTCGCGCATCATCGCGATCGATGTGGATGCAAACCGCCTGGAGGAGGCCAAGGCCTTCGGAGCTACCGACGGGGTGCTGTCAACGGACGCGGATTGGAAGGAACAGGTGCTTGCCCTGACTGACGGGCTGGGGGTGGATGTTGCCATCGAGGCGGTGGGCATTCCACAGACCTTTGCCATGGTTCTTGACCTGGTCAGGCCCGGCGGGCACGTGGCAAATGTCGGCGTGCACGGCAAGGGCGTGGACCTGCCAATCGACAGGCTCTGGATCTCCAACGTCACGATCACCATGGGCCTGGTGAACACCAACACGACCGCCACGTTGCTCAAACTCGTCGCACAGAAGAAGCTGGCCGTCGACAGGTTCGTGAGCCACACCTTCAACCTGCAGGACATTGAAGCTGCCTACGACACCTTTTCCCGGGCCGCCGAGACCAAGGCACTCAAGGTCATGCTCAACGCCTGACCGGGCGGCAGCCAAACGAGATGGGTGAACCGCGGGATCGGCCGATTGCCACAGGCGACCGGCCGATCCATGCATGCCAGAGTTATGCGCCGGCCCGGCTGTAGGTCGTCACCTTGTGCCCCTGCCCGCCCTCGCGGACGACGATTCCCGCTGTCAGCAACGGGGAGAGCGCATAGCGGATCTGATTTGCGGTCAGCCCGGTCTTCGAGGAAATGTCTGCAACCTCCAAGGGATCCGAACCCAGTTCCCGCAGGATCGCCGCGGCGTTCTTCGAGGTTTTCATCGGCTCGGGAACACGCAGTGCGGGCGCCGCGTTCGAGGCCGCAGTGTCGTGTCCAACCGGCGTGCCCGCGGACGCCCCGTTCACCGCGGCGGTGTTCGCGGCGACATTGACGGCAGCGGGAGCCAGCGCCGGTGCCATGGCAAATGAGGAACTCTTGCCAGTCAAGACGGCCAGCCCCGCGGCGACCAATCCCTGCAGCTCCCCGCCGGCCTCGGCGGAACCGAAGAGCCCGAATTCGTCGTTGACCATGTGGCTGTTCCACGACCGGCCGTGGCGCATCGATATCAGCAGCTGCTTCTGGATTTCCGAGAGCCCCGCAGCGGCGGGCAGTTCGCCCAGCCACAGGCGGTCCGTTGCGGTGACCGAGGTGCCGCGCATGAGGGACGCCGTGAACCTGACGCCGTTGTCGTTGAACCCCGGGCAGCGCAGCCCGGCGTCGCGGAGCGCCAGCCGGACCTCGCGCAGGCCACCGCCCTCGCCCTCGACCACACGGTGCGCCGATGCGGTGCGCGTCATCTTGCAGATCTCGTACAGGAACTCGTTGACCGAGGACTTGGCACCGGGCCATCCCAGCTGGTCCTGGCTCAGCCCCCAGAGGCCGCCCGGGCTTGAAACCACCAGCTGGTCGCCGCTCAACCGGATCTGGACGTTCTTGCCGGTGGTGTGCGGCCCCAGGTCGCGGTGGACCAGGGCGTTGGCGATGAGCTCGCGCACGGCGACCATCGGCATTTCGGTTTCGTCTTGGCCATGCCCGTTGGACCCGAAGCGGATCTCGGTGCGGGTGTTGCGCTGGACCCATTCCACGGCGCGGTCCAGCAGCTCCGGCAGCGGGCCGTCGAACTCAACGCGGTCGAGGTTCCGGACCTCTCCGCGGGTGGCGGGTTCGGCGACGGCGGTGATGGACAAGTGCGGTTCGAACTGCTGCGGGTACCTGCCCAGTGCGTAGAGCCCGGCCAGGGTCAACCTGCTGCCCTGCGGTTCTATCACGCGCTTGAAGCGCAGCACTTCCTCGTCGGATACCTCGCTCAGGCGGCGCGATGCGGAGCGGGCCACCGCAATGAAGTGGTCGCGCAGCTGGGAGTCCAGATCCGCTATCGAGGTCTCGTCGACCGGGCGGGTGTCGTGCCGCGGGCGGGTGCCGGCGGCCAAGAGTTGCTGGACCTCCTGCTCCGACATCCGGTACTGGCCGTCCGGCTGGCGAAGGTAGGCGAGGTTCCCCTGGACGGTCCGGCAGGGCCGTGCCTCCGGGACAACTCCGGCGACCGTGGCAATGACCACAGTTTCGCCCTCGAGGTCCACACGCTCAAAGGCGACCTGGACCTCGGGCACCACCGCGGTGCGTGCCTGCGATGCCACGAGGGCTTCCAGGGCGCCGGGATCTTCGACCCCCGTCGCGGTGAACCCGTTGGCGGCATCCAGCCCGAGGACGATGGTGCCCCCGCCGGGCATGTTGCCGAAGGCGCTAAGCGTCTCCTTGAGGTCCGGGCATCCCTTGGAAGCTCCCCGAACTTCGGTGTCGGTGAAGTCTCCGGCGTTCGAGCGAAGTCGAGCCAGAAGGAGTTGAAGGTTCTCGGGAGTCCATGCCATGACCCCAGCATAGGCAGTAATGTCTAAACATTCAATATGTAAGTTGCAACCTTCAAAGTTAGACGTGCACCACATTGCAAGTGTGTAGTACCAGGTCAACTAGTATTTTATGGCGTTGAATAATCTTTGGGCGACAGTGTTTGCTGACTGTTGGTGTGGATGTTTCAAACATTAATGTTTGAAACATCCACACTTTGCCCGAAGTTTGCGAAGAAATTAATGTTTGATTACCGCGTCTTGGACGGCGAACTCGGCTTCGGTTTTCTCACGCAGTTCCTCGACGGTGACACCGGGTGCCATGTGCGTCAGGACGAGTCCGGGGCCGCTTCCCGAATCCGTGATGTCGAAGACCGCGAGGTCGCTGATGATCTTGTTGACCACGCGGACGCCGGTCAGCGGGAGGGTGCATTCGCGCAGGATCTTGGGAGTGCCGTCCTTGGCCACATGCTCGGTCAGCACGATCACCTGCGGGGTGCCTGCGACCAGGTCCATGGCCCCGCCCATGCCCTTGACCATCTTGCCCGGGATGGTCCAGTTGGCCAGGTCCCCGGCTCCGGAGACCTGCATCGCACCGAGGATGGCGACCTTCACGTGGCCGCCGCGGATCATGCCGAAGGACGTGGCGGAGTCGAAGACGCTGGCCCCGGGCAGCATGGTGACGGTTTGCTTGCCGGCGTTGATCAGGTCTGCGTCTTCTTCGCCCTCGTAGGGGAAGGGGCCCATGCCCAGCAGCCCGTTTTCGCTTTGCAACACCACGCGCACCCCTTCGGGCACGTGGTTGGCGACAAGCGTGGGGATGCCGATGCCGAGGTTGACGTAGTCCCCGTCGTTCAGGTCCGTGGCCGCGATCGACGCCATCTCGTCTCTGCTCCAGCTCATGGTGAATGCTCCTTGCTTGTCGTGAATTCAGTTGGTGGCGGTGCGTGGGCGGACGGTGCGTTGTTCGATGTCCTTGACCTTGTCGATGGCCTGGACAACGCGCTGCACATAGACGCCCGGGGTGATGACGTGGTTCGGATCGATGCCGCCGAGGGGGACAATGATCTCCGCCTCCGCGACGGTGACTTTCCCTGCGGTGGCGACGACGGGATTGAAGTTCCGCGCGGTGTGCCGGTAGACGAGGTTCCCGTCGGTGTCCGAGGTGTGGGCGTGGACCAGAGCAAGGTCAGCGACGATGCCGCGTTCACGCACGTAAAGTTCGCCGTCGAATTCCTCGACCGGCTTGCCCTCGGCGACGAGGGTGCCGACTCCCGTCTTGGTGTAGAAGGCGGGGATGCCTGCGCCACCGGCGCGGAGCCGTTCGGCGAGGGTGCCCTGGGGGACGAACTCCACCTGGAGATCACCGGAGAGATACTCCTCGGCAAAACGTTTGTTTTCCCCCACGTAGGAGGCCAGCACCCTGCTGACCTGGCCGGAGTCGATGAGCACGCCCAGGCCCTTGCCGTCGACGCCCATGTTGTTGGAGACGATGGTCAGGTCCCTGACACCGGAGTCGCGGACCGCGTTGATCAGGTCGACGGGAATGCCGCTGAGGCCGAAGCCGCCGACGGCGATGGTGATGCCGTCGGCCAGGACGTCCGCCATGGCCTCGATCGCGCTGCCGTGGACTTTTCCGCGTGGTGGCGTTTGCATGTGCACTTCCTCGGAGTTCTCTCGCTGGGTGGTTGGGGCCCGGGACGGAGCCAGCGACACGTTTCGTGCCCGAAGGGATATTGGCGTGCCAGGTAGTGCCGGCCGACACCCGAAACTGTATAGGGACCGACTCCGCGAGCCGGTCCCTATGCCAGTGATGTCCCTCCTGCCGGCAACTACTGCTGCGGCGCGGTTGCGGGGGACGTGCCCATGGCCCGGGCTTTCAGGTGCTCGTACTCTTCGGCGGTGATGGCGCCGGAGTCATGGAGGGCCTTGGCCTTGGCGATTTCGTCGCTCGGGCTTGCATGGGCGACCGTCCGAATGTATTCCTCGGTGGCCAAGCTGGATTCAACGGCACTCCTGTGGCTGCGTTCCGCCATGCCCCTGCCACGGGCGATGAGGTACACGAGTGCGGTGATGAATGGCACGAAGATCAGGGTAACGAGCCACACTGCCTTCCACCAGCCATTGAGTTCACGGTCCCTGAAAAGATCAGCAATGATGCTGAAAAGAGCCATCAGGTAGGCGATGAAACAGAAGGACCAGATGAAGAACCAGATGATGTTCCAGAACGATTCCCAAAAATCCACGGGTGACCTCCTTGGGGTCTACGGAATCCTTTCGGGGTTCCGACGATGGGATCCTACGTGTGCCACCGGTCGGTGACGCTTTCATTCTTAGTGATCAGTCATGGCTTTTACCAGAGGTGAGAGGCCCTGACTATTGATTGCCCCGGTTTTTCGATCGAGGCATCGCCCCTGGACCGAACCGGTGAACGCCGTAACCGCAGGGCAGCGCGACCGTTGGATTCCGTGACCGACGGACACAGTTAGCCCCGAAACGTGGTGCCTGCGGCCCTGGATAGGATCCTCCGCGCATGGCGCAACAGCGGCTCGTCGACCATCTGCCCCTCGAAGGCAAACACCCCCAGTTCCTTCTCGGCCGCCGCCAGAATGCGCACCGCGCGCTCGACCTGCTCGGGGGGCGGCGTGAAGGCCTGTCGTATCATTGGCATCTGTCCGGGGTGGATCGAGGCCTTCGCTCCGAAGCCCGAAGACTGGGCGTCGAGCGACTCGGCCAGCAGCCCCGCATGGTCCGCGATGTCCAGGTACACCGAGTCGATGGCGACCTTGCCGTGCGCCCCGGCGGCGAGCAGCACCTGCGAACGGGCGTGCAGTGCCACATCCCGGTAGCTGCCCCCTTCGGTCCGCGAGGACGATCCGCCCAGCGAGGCGATGAGGTCTTCGGCGCCCCACATCAGGGCCGCCACGTGGGGTGCCGCGGCGATCTGCGCTGCATTGAGCACCCCGAGGGCGGTCTCGCAGAGGGCCACGACCGAATAGCCCCCGAGCGCGTCGACATCTGCTGCCGATTCGGTCTTGGCCAGCATGACCGTGCGGTAGTGCGTGGAGTCAAGGGCCTCCAGGTCTGCCGCGAAGTCGGGACTGCCGACGGGATTGACGCGCACGATGGTGCGTTCGGGATCCTGTGGGTGTTCGATCAGTGCCGCACGCGCTGCCGCGCGGTTCCCGGGGGCCACCGCGTCCTCGAGGTCGATGATGACGGCGTCGGCGCGTTCGAGCGCCTTGGCGTAGCGGTCGGGCCGGTCCGCGGGGCAGAAGAGGATGGCTGGTCCCATGGTGAAGGCGGTCATGAGGGCATCCTCGCTTCTTCCGGGTCGTTGGAGTTGTTGGAGCCGGTGGACCCGTCGAGCGGTTCGTGCGGGTCCGGCCTGCCGTTGTTGGTGACGGAGCTGGTGGAGGTGCTGGTGACGGTGGCGACCACCTGCTGGGCCTTCACCAGGTCGCCGACCCGCAGCCGGCCGATCCGCACGGTGCCCTCGCCGGGGGAGCGCATGGGGTGTTCCATCTTCATGGCCTCGATGGTCACCAGCACATCGCCCTCCCGAACCTGTTGCCCGTCGACGACGCCCACGGCAATGACGGTGCCGGGCATGGGGGAGCGGACCTCCGGGGATGCGGTCCCTTCCTCCCGGCTCAGCCCTGCCAGCTCCCTGTGCAGTTCCTCTTCGCGGCCGACCACCCGCAGGCAGGACACCCAGCCGTCCCGACTGAGCCACAGCGTGGAGTCTTCACCGAACGCGACGGCAACGCGCTGCCGGATCCCGTTGACGGCACAGTCTTCATGGCCCAGGGTGGTGAACTCGAAGGACTCGTCCCCGACCATGAAGGTGCGGCCGCCGGCGCCGGATGTCGATGTGCCGGGTATCGAGTGGAGAACCCGCAGTTCCCCGTCGAGCTCAAGCAGGCTCCGGGTGCGTGCGGGTCCGCCCAGCCGCCACGAATCCCGGGCACGCCACGTCCCGCCGGTTCCCGGGTGCCGGTCCAGGGCCAGTCCGGCGGCGAGCACCAGCTCCGCGTCGCCGACCGCATGGAACACCATGCCCGGCATCTTGCGCTCGATCAGCGTGGTGTCCAGGTTTCCGGCACGGACATCGGGATCGTTCAGCAACAGCCGCAGGTACTCGATGTTGGTCAGCACGCCCAGGACAACCATCCGGGCCAATGCGCCATCCAGCCGTCCCAGCGCCTGGTCCCGGTCCGAACCCCAGGCGACGACCTTGGCCAGCATGGGGTCGTAGTGCGGGGAGACTGCGAAGCCCTCAAGAAGGCAGGAGTCCACGCGCACGTGTTGACCGGCGGGTTCCTCCACCCTCAGCAGCGTGCCCGTCGACGGCATGAAGTCGCGGGCCGGGTCCTCCGCATAGACGCGGGCCTCGATCGCGTGGCCGGCCAGCGTGACGTCCTCCTGGGTGAAGCCCAGCGGCTGCCCCGCGGCGATCCGCACCTGCGCCTCGACCAGGTCGATCCGCCCGCCGCGGATGCGCACGACCTCCTCGGTGACCGGGTGCTCCACCTGCAGCCGGGTGTTCATCTCCATGAAGAAGAACTCGCCCGGTGCCTCGTCGGAGACCAGGAACTCGACGGTCCCGGCCCCCACGTAGTTCACCGACTCCGCCGCCGCGACCGCGGCGGCACCGATCTCGGCGCGGATGCGCTCGCCGTCCGCCTGGTGTTCCAGCAGCGGGGAGGGGGCTTCCTCGATGACCTTCTGGTGCCGGCGCTGCAGGGAGCATTCGCGCTCGCCGAGGTGCACGGTGTTGCCGTGGGTGTCGGCGAGGATCTGCACCTCGATGTGCCGAGGGCTCCGCACCAGGCGTTCCAGGAAAAGCGTGTCGTCCCCGAACGAGCTCAGCGCGGTGCGCCGGGCGCTGGCCAGGGCCGCCGGTAGCTCGTCGGGGGAGTCCACAGCCACCATGCCCTTGCCGCCGCCGCCTGCGGAGGGTTTGATCAGCACCGGGAAGCCGATCTCGGCGGCCGCGTCGATCAGCTCCTCGTCGCTGAGCTCCGGTTCGGCGATGCCCGGGGTGACCGGGACGTCGTGGGCGGCGACGTGGTTCTTGGAGCGGATCTTGTCGCCCATGAGCAGCAGCGCGTCGATGCCCGGGCCGATGAACACGATGCCCGCGTTCTTCAGCGCGCGCGCGAATTCCACGTTCTCGGAGAGGAAACCGTAGCCGGGGTGCACGGCCTGGGCGTCGCTGCGCCGGCAGGCCTCGATGACCGCCTCGATGTCCAGGTAGCTGTCGGCGGCGGGGGACGCCCCCACCCGGACGGCCACGTCGGCCTCGCGCACGTGCAGGGCCCCGGCGTCGGCATCCGAATAGATGGCCACGGACCGGATGCCCATGCGCTTGAGCGTGCGGATCACGCGCACGGCGATTTCGCCGCGGTTGGCAACCAACACGGTGTCAAAGAGTGAAGCGTCAAAGAGCTCGGTGTTAGAGGGATTTGTGGTCATGGTGCATCACATCCTGAAGAGGCCGAAGGAAGTTTCGGGCAGCGGCTGGGTGGCACAGACGTCCAGCGCCAGGCCCAGGATCCGACGGGTGTCCAACGGGTCGATGACCCCGTCGTCCCAGAGCCGGGCGGTGGAATAGTAGGGGTTTCCCTGGTCCTCGTACTGCTTCTTGAGTGGTTCCTTGAAGGCGGTTTCCTCCTCGCGGCTCCAGCTGGAGCCGGCGGCCTCGAGCTGGTCCCGCTTGACGGTGGCAAGCACCGAGGACGCCTGCGCCCCGCCCATCACGGAGATGCGCGCGGCCGGCCACATCCACAGGAAGCGCGGCGAGTACGCCCGCCCGCACATCGAGTAGTTGCCGGCGCCGAAGGAGCCGCCAATGATCACGGTCAGCTTGGGGACCCGGGCCGTGGCGACGGCGGTGACCATCTTGGCTCCGTGCTTGGCGATGCCGCCGGCCTCGTAGTCGCGGCCCACCATGAAGCCGGAGAGGTTCTGCAGGAACACCAGCGGAATGCCGCGCTGGTCGCAGAGCTCGATGAAATGCGCGCCCTTGAGCGCGGATTCGGAGAACAGCACGCCGTTGTTGGCGACGATTCCCACGCGGTGCCCGTGGATGCGCGCAAACCCGGTGACCAGCGTGGCACCGTAGCTGGCCTTGAACTCGTGGAACTCGCTGCCGTCGACGATGCGTGCGATGACCTCGCGGACGTCGTAGGAGGCGTTCACGTCGGTGGGCACCACGCCATAGATTTCGTCCGGGTCCTCGGCCGGCGCGGCGACCTCGGGGATCACGTCCCAGACAGGAACGGGGGTGGGCGGCAGCGTCTGGATGATATCGCGGACGATGCGGATCGCGTGTGCGTCGTTCTCGGCCAGGTGGTCAACGACCCCGGAGACGCTTGCATGAAGCTCACCGCCGCCGAGCTCCTCGGCCGTGACGATCTCGCCGATGGCCGCCTTCACTAGCGGCGGGCCGCCCAGGAAGATGGTGCCCTGGTTGCGGACGATCACCGTTTCGTCGCTCATCGCCGGGACGTAGGCGCCGCCTGCCGTGCAGGAGCCGAGCACCGCGGCGATCTGCGGGATCTTGCGTGCGGACAGGTTGGCCTGGTTGTAGAAGATGCGGCCGAAGTGCTCGCGGTCCGGGAACACCTCGTCCTGCATGGGCAGGAAGGCGCCGCCCGAGTCAACGAGGTAGACGCAAGGCAAGGCATTTTCAAGGGCAATTTCCTGGGCGCGCAGGTGCTTCTTGACCGTCATCGGGAAGTAGGTTCCGCCCTTGACCGTGGGGTCGTTGCACACGACCATGACGTACCGGCCGTGGACCATTCCGATTCCGGTGATCATGCCGGCCCCGGGGGAGTCGCCGCCGTACATGTCTTCTGCCGCAAGCGGTGCAACCTCGAGGAACGGCGACCCCTGATCCAGCAAGGCATCCACGCGGTCGCGCGGCAGCAGCTTGCCGCGGTCCACGTGGCGTTGCCGGGATTTCTCCGAACCGCCCTGTGCCGCCGTGGCCAGACGCTGACGCAGTTCGGAAACCAAGTCCTCCTGCTCAACTGCGTTCTTGAGAAAACCGGGGTCCGCGGTATCGATGCTGCTGGTCAGTCGTTGCACATTTCCTCTTTTCTGGTGAGCACTGGGGAAGCTAGGCGGGAACGCTTGTGGATTTCGGGATTGGTTCGCTGACCAGCAATGTCGGTGGGCGAATGTAGTCAATATCGTCGAGCAGAGTGTGGTCGGCCGACAGGATCTTGCAGGCCATGTTGACGAAGTAGCCCTGCACCTCGGCAAGTGTGAGGCGGCCGTCGGTCCGGTACCAATGGGCAACTCCGGTTCCCATTTCCACCAGGGCGAGCCGCGCCATGGTGGCGTCATCGGCGGAGAAGTCGCCGACCCGCAGTCCGCGTTCGACAACCAGCGCAAAGAGCGACTCGTATTCGTCGCGCAGCGACTGCATTGAGTGGCGATTTTCGGGTCCCAGCGCACGCATTTCATACTCAACAACGCGTGAGGTGAGCGGGTTGGTGGCGGTGAAACCAACGTGTGAGGCAACGAGGGCTGCCAGTTGGATGGTGGGCTCGGCGCCTATGCGGATGGCATCGGAACCGGATTCGATCATGGCTTCCAGACAGGAACGCATGATGCTGACCAGAAGGTCTTCTTTGCTGCCCGTGTAGTGGTAAAGCGTGGCGGAGTTGATTCCGGCCGCAGCGCCCAACTCGCGGATCCCCGTGGCTGCGAATCCGTGCGCGGCGAAACATTCGACTGCTGCTTGCTGAACCCTGCCAAGATCCATGGAACGTTCCCTCTGTTGGAGGTCTGTCACGCTTCCCAATCGATCGATCGGGTATCTGCTGTCAGTCAAGTCCAAGGCCGCCGACCTTGTCAATCATTTGATTGGGAATTGAACGAATCAATTACGACAATGAGGCGCTTTGTCTACTGGGTGAAAAGTCCACTCATTGAGGGTGTGAAAGATTGCGGTCGAGGTTGGGGATGCTCAGGTTCCATCGAACCGTCGCTCGAAATGAATCTCCACGCGGAGTCTGTTTCCGATTGAATTTTCGGCGCCGTTGGCACGACAGAGCGAAACCGTTGCCAGTGCTCACGGACTACCGGAATAGCGGGATGATCCTTGCTGGAATGCCAGTCTTTCGTCGGCTCCGGAAAGTGGATTGTCCTAGTTGTTTCCGGGGGACTGGTCAGCCTTGGGGGCAATCAGCTCCTGGATTCCAGAAATGTGTTCCCTCATGGCGTTTTCCGCCAAGGCCGGCTGGCCGGCGCGGAGTGCATCGACAATTTGCCAGTGCCCGTGGAGCGACGCTTCTTTCCGCTTGCCACCCTGAAACCCCAGGCGGCGGGAAGCCCCGGCCCAGTCGCCGACAATTCGGATGAGGTCCGACAGCAACGGATTGCGGGCGATGTCGGAGAGGGCCACATGGAAGGTCTGGTCCAGCTCAAGCAGCTTCATGGAGCTTGTTTCGCTCTCCGACTCTGCCAGGATCTGCTCCAACTTGCGGATGTCGGCTGCGGTTGCCTTGGTTGCAGCTAAGCGGGCCACTGCAGGTTCGATGGTCAATCGCATTTCCATGACCTGGGAGAAATCTTGCTGTGCCGCGGTAAACGCCTCACTGAGCTGCTCGAACTGAGACTCGGTTGGGGCCTCCAGCACGATGGTTCCGCGTCCGGGGCGACGACTAAGCAGTCCCTTGATCTCCAATTCCAAGAGGGCTTCCCGCAAGGTGGCGCGTGATACGCCCAGCGTGGCCGCGAGTTCTCGTTCCGGCGGAATCTTTTCACCCTGGGGGAGCTCCCCACGCACGATCATCAGTTCGAGTTCAGCAGCCAAGTTCCCACCGAGAGAATTCCATTTTTGGTTGATTGATGACCAATTGACCATGTTGCGTTCCTTCCCTGAATGTTGACCTTGCTAACTACAGTGTACGCATGGCATATTGGTCAGACCAGCAGACCAGTATGGCCTGCGTCACCAAAGGAGAGTGTTGGCATGCAGACGAAAACCAGTCCAGATCAACTAGGACAGCTTCAAGGGTCTCGGTTGCGAAGAATTGTCAATGTCGCTGGCCCCGGGCTGATTGTAGCCGCGGCCGGTGTTGGCGCTGGCGACCTGATTGCTTCGTTGAACTCCGGTGCCAGCTATGGATTGGCGCTTGCCTGGGCCGTGGTTGTCGGCTGCTTCATTAAATTCATAGTCACCGAGTGCATTGGCCGCTGGTCACTGGCGACGGGGATTAGCCCATTGCGGGGCTTCCATAAGTTGAACAAGGCATTCACCACTTATTTTGGGATCTACTCGGTCATTCTGGGATTCTTCTACGGTGCTGCCATTGCGGGCGCGCTGGGGCTGACGATCAATGCCATGTTCCCGAGCGTCGACGTGAAGCTGGGCGCGATTGTTGCCGTTCTCGTGGGAATGGGAATCTTGTGGATCGGCAAGTATGCATCCTTTGAGAAAATCATGGCGTTCTTCGTTGCCGTCATGTTTATTTCCATTGTTGGCGCTGCGGTCCTGACACGCCCCGACATGAGCATTCTGGCGGGCGGCCTGACTCCACGGGTTCCCGATGGAGGAACCTTCTATGTTTTGGGCATCATGGGTGGCGTAGGCATGTCCATTGGACTCCTGTCGTACGGATACTGGCTGCGGGACCGTGGCTGGACGGGCCCGGGATGGATCGGTTCCATGCGGTTGGACCTGGTCATCGGGTACGGCATGACCTTCATATTCATGCTTGCGATGATGATCGTCGGCGCAGCATTCCTGCAAAATGGCGGCACTGAGGTCAGTGGACTGTCCGATTTGAAGCAGCTGGCGCAGCCGTTTGGCGAGCAGTTCGGTGAGCCGGCAAAGTGGCTGTTGCTCATCGGCATGTTTTCCGCCGTTTTCAGCTCATTGATCGGCGGATACAACGCGCTGGCAAACGTATTCAACGACATCGTGAACATTTTCCGAGGCACGACCCATGAGCGCGATGAAAACGCGGCTCGCTCGATTCCGTTCCGCGCCTACATCGTATGGATGTGTATCCCTCCTCTGTCGATGTTGTTCCTGGACAAGCCGGTGACGCTCGTACTCATTTATGCCGCGATGGGTGCGTTGCTCATGCCGGTGCTGATCGGAGGCCTGCTTTGGCTGATGAACTCCAAGGGCTTGGACAAGAAACACCGAAACGGCATCGCCATGAACACGTCATTGGTTCTCGGGCTCGTTATGTTCGTCTCCTTGGCGGTAAACGAGCTGGGCTCACTCTAGTTTTATTGAATATGTATGTTTTTTCTTCGAAAAGGTGTTACTAAGTGAATTTCACTACTCGCCCTGAATTGGCCGGTACCTTTGGCATGGTGTCGTCGACCCATTGGTTGGCGTCACAAGTAGGCATGGGAATCCTTGAACGCGGGGGAAATGCGTTTGACGCGGCGACTGCTTCTGGATTTGCTCTTCAAGTAGTTGAACCGCATCAGAACGGCCCCGGCGGAGATCTCCCGCTGATCTTTGCCAAGGCAAATGAGGGCAATCCGGTCGTGCTTTGCGCGCAAGGGCCGGCTCCCTCCGGGGCCAGCCTCGAGGCCTTTGCGGAGCTGGGCATTGACATGGTGCCCGGGACGGGGCTTCTGGCAGCCGCGATTCCCGGTGCCACGCTGGGATGGCTGACATTCCTGAAAGACCACGGAACGTTCAGCCTCAAAGAGGTTCTGGATGCCGCGATCGGATACGCGAAAAACGGATACCCTGCGACATCCAAGGTCGTGGAGTACATCGGACGCATGGAGCCGCTTTTCACGATGCATTGGGGCCCATCGGCCGAGGTATACCTGCCGAACGGGGAGGTGCCGGCCGTTGGACAGCTCCTGACCAATCCCGCGTTGGCGCAAACCTACCAGCGGTTGGTCGATGTCGAATCCGAGGCGCTTGGCAGCGGTGCCACGCGAGATGCAGCCCTTGAAGCCGTCATCGATGAATGGACCGGCGGATTCGTAGCCGAGGCCATCGACGAGTTTGCAAAGACTTCGTGGAGGGACTCGACGGGAGAAGACCACCGAGGTTTCATCACCAAGGACGACATGGGGAAATGGCGGCCACACTACGAAGCCCCGGTTACTGCCGAATTCGGAGGTGTCACGGTCTGCAAGGTCGGGTTCTGGAGCCAGGGCCCCGTTTTCCTGCAGCAATTGTCATTGCTGCAGGGCATGGATGTTGTTCCCGGCACGGCTGACGGAATCCACAAGATCCTGGAAGCAACGAAACTTGCCTTCGCGGACAGGGATGCCTGGTACGGGGACGTTTCAGACGTTCCCGCCGCGGCGCTCCTCTCGGCGGATTATGCCGATGAACGTCGGACGCTCATTGGCGAAAACGCATCCCACGAAATTCGCCCGGGCTCGCCTGATGGACGGGAGCCGCGGCTGCCCCGTCTGGAGACGAAAGCGGATTTCGATCCGACGGGACTGAGCGGCGTGGGGGAACCGAATGCAGTGGCCGCCGCCTTGGACTCCGGTCCGAAGGCAAACGGCGAGGCCCGTACCGATACCGTCCATGTTGACGTGGTCGACCGGTGGGGGAACATGGTTTCGGCAATGCCCAGCGGGGGTTGGCTGCACTCGTCTCCAGTGATTCCGGAACTCGGGTTCCCGTTGGGAACCCGGTTGCAAATGGCTTGGCTCGAAGAGGATCTACCCAACGTGTTGGCCCCGGGAAAGCGACCTCGAACGACGCTTTCCCCGACGCTGATTTTTAAGGACGGTGAACCGATCATGGCCTTCGGGTCTCCGGGCGGAGACCAGCAGGACCAGTGGCAACTTCACTTCTTGCTGAACCATCTCTTGGGTGGCATGAATCTTCAAGAGGCAATTGATGCTCCGGCTTTCCACAGCACTCATTTCCCGAGTTCCTTCTTCCCGCATGAGCACCAGTTAGGTGTGGTTCTCATCGAGGAAAGGATTGGCGAGTCGGTCATTGAAGGGCTTGAATCGCGAGGACATATTGTTGGAAAAGCCGGCAGCTGGGAGATCGGGCGCATGTGTGCAGTGTCGCGAGACCCCGAAACCGGCGTACTCAAGGCAGCCGCGAATGCTCGCGGCATGCAGGGATATGCGGTCGGACGATGACTTTAATTGTTGGCGATGAAACGAAAACAGCCGCTTCGAACCGACTCCGAAAGGGTCGTGCACGCGTATCGGAAGCAAAGCTACTTACCTGGCTCATGCTGTCCCTGACGTTCTCAACCGGAATCGTCGACGCCGTCGGCTATCTGGGATTGGACAGGGTGTTTACCGGCAACATGACGGGCAACGTCGTGATTCTGGGAATGGCATTGTCTGGAACCACGGACTTGCCCGTGGTTGGCCCGGCCATAGCGCTGGTTCTCTATTTCTTGGGTGCCGTTGTTGGCGGCCGGTTGCTGCGGGGACACCGTGAAGGATGGACGTCTGCGACAACGATCGTTTTCGGTCTGGTGTCGGCGATGCTGCTGGCATGTTCCATCTTCACGCTGGTGGTTCCCCTGGGAGCAATCCCGCATTCGGCCGTTGCCTTGGCAGCCGTTCTGGGGTTCGTCATGGGCGCCCAAGCTGCTGCCGCCAGACAGGTCAAAATCGCCGATGTCACAACGGTAGTGGTGACCTCAACGATCACTGGTCTGGCCGCGGATTCCTGGTTTGGCGCCAGGCTAAAACAAGATTGGGTGAAGCGCCTGATGGCCGTTCTGCTTATCTTGTTGGGAGCTTTGTGTGGAGCCGTCCTGCTTCCGCATGGAATGTGGATTCCCATCTTGGTTTCGGCCTGTTTGTCGCTTGCCGTGACCATTGTTGGCGAGAAGCGAAGAAGAGTTGAACGGGACCTGACCGCCTGAGCTTTCCACCGCGAGTTGATGAACTTCATCAACTCGCGGTGGATTGCCAGCGGTTTGTTGAGCGTCATCGGCTGGTACCCGGAGGTCATCGCCTGCGGGTACCAGCCGATGCGCGAGCTCCGCTCGAAGGTCTGGGAACCGGCACTGGACCAGAATGAAAACCCGCGCGCGAACGGCTGGGCCATCGGAGCAACCATGCTTCGGGAAGGTGCGAGAACCGGGCTGGCCAAGTTGCGGGACACCGAGGAACGTGTGGGGTCCATGGGACCCCACACGGACATTGCCGGCTTCCATGACTAGGCCCATGCCTTTGATTTGATGGCCCCGGCGCCGCAGGTGAATATGGTTGCAGCAGACGCACAGGCGCGGCATATGCTATGGAACATGCACCTACATTGACAAGACGTGCCTGCTGAACGGCCCTCACTCGCAGTTTCATTCCCCGCTGATATCGACAAGAACTCGTTGGGATTATCGGCGATTGTGCTTATAGGTCGGAGTTAGGGTACTATTTGTGGTCGAGTTGCGCTACTAATTCATGCTCTGGCTTGCCGCCGAACAGGGAATTTTTCGTAATTTTTGGGATATGGTGTAATTGGCAACACAACGGTTTCTGGTACCGTCATTCTAGGTTCGAGTCCTGGTATCCCAGCTCTTTCAGCGGACATGATGCGAATGCTGATTTTATTGAAAATTTCTCTAAAATCAATTACTTTTATTTTCGCCGGAGCCCTTTGGGCTACGCCTCACAGCAAGTACAAAATCGATCGATCTGACGCACGGCAGGTTCCGGTATTTGCGCGCCGGGAATCACCGTTCGAGTCAGTCGCTAAACCTGAACTTCAGGACCAGCACCTACGGCCGCATATGGGTCATCGACTTCAACTGCATGCTGGTGTGTTGAGGGTTCGTTTATGTGACCCGAGCCAATGACCTGAGCTTGAGGATCTTTTCGGCCGGGCCAGGAATTACCTCTCTCCGGATCTGTCGAATAGGCTAACACCTGGTATTGATCGGCATTCTTTGACGATCAAAACGGTAGCGGGTTGATGAATCGGAACCCTTGTGCAACCGATAGGAATTGTTTATGGCCTGTACAAGTGGGCATCGAATCAAGACCATAACTACACTCGCGATTTCAGCGGTATTGCTCAGTGGTTGCGCAGTGGCGCCGAGCCCGTCCATGGCAACCGATGCGCTACAGGTTGAGTCAGTCGCAGCAAGGGCCGCGTTGCCTGCCGCTTTGAAGAGCGTGAATTACAACGTCATAACCAGCAGCAAGGTGCACCTGCGAAAGTCCAATACCAACGCTTCCGCATCCATGGGACTGATCCCAAGGGGTACCTCAGTCAAAGCGACCGCAGTCGCAGTCAATGGCTGGTACAAAGTCTCGTATAAGGGCAAGCGCGGTTACATTTCCAACCCCTACGCCAAGCAGGCGGCCACTTCCAAAGGCTCATCGTTTGAAACGAGCGCAGTGCTGGGCAAACGCAACAAGCTGTCCGCAGATTACAAGCCCAGGCTGGGTAAGCTCCCCAACTCCAAGCAAAAACTGCGCACTGATGCTGCAACTGCATTCAATGAATTGAATGCCGAAGCGAAGGGCAAAGGGATTCGGTTGAAGGTTGTTTCTGGCTACCGTTCGTACGATAGCCAGAAAGCCGAACTGGCCAAGTACACCAAACTTTATGGCGCGCAGTACGCACGCAAGGTCGTTGCGCTGCCGGGGCTGTCGGAGCATCAGACGGGACTCTCCGTTGACCTGGGTGCATCGAACGGGCAATGCCGAGAGCGGACCTGCTTTGCGAAAACCAGGGAAGGTCGCTGGCTTGCCGTGAATGCCCCTCGATACGGGTTCATTCTCCGGTACCCCAAAGGGTCGGAAAAGGTCACCGGATTCAACTTCGAGCCTTGGCACTACCGGTATGTCGGAACATCGGTGGCAAAAACCATGAAAATCAAGAAGATTGCCACGCTGGAGCAATTCAACAAGATGAATTGAGCAGCCTCTCTCAACGAGGCGCCACGACGCCTTGGTAAGCGTCGAATTGCAGCCCTTCCTTGGAGTCCTTGCGGGATTCCATGGAAGGGTTGAGTAGTTTCGGCGCCTACGGCCGGCCTTGGTTTCGGACATTTTTGGGAGACTTGGCGAGGGACGGCTCCGCGACGTTATGTGGCGTTCCCACGAATAAACATCGCATGATGTTTATTCGTGCTATGCTCATTCCATGATCAAGGCATTCGCAACCGTCCCGGCAGGATTCACCGTTTTCTCCGATGCAACGGAAATGACGTTCCCAGCAGGGGAGCAGCACATTAAGACCCAGGCGGGCAGCACGCAGACCCCGTCGCACGTGCTGATCTCCGGTGCGGATGCCAACGATTTCGTCTCGGCGGCGATGTGGATCGACCACGCCCGTCAGGGTGGCCACACTGTCACCGCGCAGATCCCCTACCTCCCGGGTGCCCGACAGGATCGCGGCACACCCTTTGGGGCGCAGGTCTACGCAAACCTGATCAACTCGATGGGTGCCGACCGCGTTGTCTGCTTCGATCCGCACTCGCTCGTGATGCCGGCACTTGTCGAGAACCTCGCCGTGGTCCACTCGGACGAGGTCATCGCCGCAAGCCTCCCGCCCCACGACCGCGGCTACGTCGGTGTGATTGCACCCGACGCCGGCGCCGTCGAACGGGCCCGCCGTGCCGCGGATGCCCTCGGCCTTCCGCTCTACCGGGCGACGAAAGAGCGCGACTTCGCCACGGGAAAACTCTCCACCTTTCAGTGCGAAGCACTTCCGGAATCCGGACGGCTGCTGGTCGTTGACGACATTTGCGACGGCGGTGGAACCTTCATGGGCCTGGCCCAAGCCACCGGGCTGCCGAAGGAACGCCTCGATCTGTGGGTGAGCCACGGGGTGTTCTCCGGACGCGCCGCCCAGATCACGTCGGCCTACGGCCGCATCTTCACCACGGATTCGCACCCCGGGCACGGGAACCCCGACGTCAACGCCACCGTCATTCCGCTCGCAGCATTCCTCGAAGCCGGCGCCACCGCCTAGCCGGGCACGTCGCCCGCACCGCTTCCCACCAACTACTTAAAACCGACCAACATTCCCGAAGGGAAAAAGACCATGACAAACACCGCGAGCACCTTCACGCAAACCAACACCTTCACCGGCACCTCAACCAAAGCCGCGGTCACGGCGCCGCTCTTTGAAACCGACGCCTACAAGCTCGGCCACCGCGGCCTGTACCCGGCCGGAACCACGCAGGTGCTGGTCAACTTCACTAACCGCGCCTCGCGCATCGACGGCGTGGACAAGGTGGTCCACTTCGGACTCCAGGCCTTCCTGCAGTCCTACTGCATCGAAGCGTTCGCGCCGTTCTTCGCTGCGGACGAGGACGACGCGGTGAACGCATACCTCGACACGCTCACCGGTGTGCTCGGCCCGAACCACGGCATCGACGCAGAACACGTCCGCGCGCTGCACCGCCGCGGCTACCTGCCGCTGATGTTCCGCGCCCTGCCGGAAGGCACCCTAGTTCCGTTGCGGGTCCCGTCGATCACCGTGGAGAACACCGAGCCCGAGTTCTTCTGGCTGCCCAACTACATCGAGACGGTCCTGTCCGCTGCGATCTGGCAGCCCTCGACCTCGGCAACCATTGCCAACGAATTCCGCACCATCCTCGATGACGCGGCAGCCAGGACCGGCGGGGACACTGCATTCGTGAACTGGCAGCTGCACGACTTCTCCTTCCGCGGCATGGCCGGTGCCGCGGCGGCTGCCGCATCCGGCGCGGGCCACCTGCTCAGCTTCACCGGCTCAGATTCGCTGGCCACCATCGACTGGGTCCGCCGCTACTACCCCTCGGAGTTCGGAACCGACAACGGCCAGGTGCTCGGCTCGATCCCGGCCACGGAGCACTCGGTGATGTGCGCCGGCATCAGCGAATCCTCGGAGTTGGAGACCTTCAAGCGCATCCTGGACGTGCACACCAACGGCAACGTCTCGATCGTCGCCGACACCTTCGACTTCTGGAACGTCCTGCTGGAAATCCTCCCGGCACTCAAGAGCCAGATCATGGCGCGCGACGGCAAGGTTGTAATCCGCCCCGATTCCGGGGACCCCGCCGACATCCTGTGCGGGACGCGGAGCAGCCCGTCGATCGCGCACGACAAAAAGCCGGCCACGATCGCCGAGGACCCCGCCTACTTCGGCGCGGTGCAGATCCTCTGGGAACTTGCGGGAGGCACCGTCAACGACGCCGGTTACAAGGTCGTCGACGGACACTTCGGGTTGATCTACGGCGATTCCATCACCATGGACCGCGCCCGGGACATCACCGAACGGCTTGAGGCACTTGGCTTCGCGGCCGGGAACGTGGTCTTCGGCGTCGGCTCGTACACGTACCAATACGTCACCCGTGACACCTTCTCCTCGGCCATCAAGGCCACCTGGGCGATGATCGACGGTGAGGAGCACAACCTGCTCAAGGACCCCGTCACCGACAGCGGCATGAAGAAGTCGGCGACCGGCCGCCTCGCGGTCACCAGGGACAAGGGCGGCGAACTGGTGCTCATCGAGAAGGCAACGGCGCAGGAGGAAGCCGATTCGCTGCTCGAGCCGGTGTGGGCCGACGGCCGGTTCCTGCGCACCCAGTCCTTCAACGACGTGCGTGCGGTGCTCGGGAACCTGCGGTGATTCCCGATGCCGGAACGAACCCTTGAGGAGCGGCTTGAGGCGGCGGAACGGGAGCTCGCGGAGTTCGAGCACCAGCCGCCGCTGGGATGGCGCGCCTACCAGCGCGGCCGCAACGAGCGAATGGGCATCATCCTGGCCCTGAAACGGCAGCTGGAAGATGGGTAATATCAAGGGCATGCCTACTCAGCCTTTGGTCTCCATCGACGCCGTGCCCGTGATCCTGCATGAAGGATCGCTGCACCTGGTGCTGGGTGTCCGTGACCTCGACCCATTTGCCGGCCGCGCGGCGCTCCCCGGGGTCCTACTCAACGCCCACGAGCGGCTGGCCGAGGCGGTCCAGAGGGCGTTGCTGAGCAAGGCCGGCGTCGCGGCCGGCGCAATCCTGGCGAGCGTCGAGGCCGGGGTGTTCGATGATTTCGAGCGTGACGAGCGTGGCCCCACGCTCTCGATTGCGCGCCTGGTCATCCTGGATGAAAAGACTGCAATGACCGATCCCCGGGTGATGCTGGTTCCCCTGGACGGGCTTCCGGATCTTCCCTTCGACCACACGGCGATCGTTGCAAAGGCCGCCGCCGTGTTGCTGGATTCGCTGTGGATCAATCGGGACACCACCAGGGCGCTGCTGGGAGAAAGTTTTGACACGGCAGAGCTGATTGCCCGCATGAAGGAGCTTGCCGCGGCGGCGGGGTTGCCGGTGCCAGAGACGGCCAACATCGGCCGTTCCCTGGGTTCGAACAAGTTGCTTGAGCGCGTGGCCCCGGCGGCCCCGGCTGCGGGCCGCGGTCGCCCACCGGCGCTCTGGAAGTGGCTCTAGCGGATTCCCGCCCGACCCTACCGCGGGCCGTGCGCGAGTCCTAGGCTTTAACCATGTCGCAGGAAGACTCGCGTACTGCCGACGACGGTTTCTTGGAACCGCAATCCACCGGCAAGGCCGCGGTGCCCGATCCCGGGCACCGGGCGTTCCTCCATGTACTGGTCAATACCGCCGTGGCCAACGTTGTCACCAGTTTCCTCTGGTTCGCCCTGACCTTCTGGGTCTACCTGGAAACACGATCCGTGCTGGCCACGGGGCTCATTGGCGGCGCCTACATGCTGCTTGTCTCGGTCTTCGGCCTGTTCTTTGGCGTGATCGTGGACAGATACCGCAAGCATGCCGTCATGCTCGGTTCAACGCTGTTCACCCTGCTGTTCTTCGGGCTAGCCGGCACGATGTTCCTGCTGATCCCGGAAGCGGATTTGCTTGATATTTCAGGGGTCTGGTTCTGGATTTTTGCCGTGGTGATGCTGATCGGGGCGGTGGTGGAACAGCTGCGCAACATTGCGCTCTCAACAACCGTGACCTTGCTGGTCCCAGCCGAGAAGCGGGCGAACGCCAACGGGCTGGTGGGTTCGGTGCAGGGCATCGCGTTCCTGGTCACCAGCGTCTTCAGTGGCTTGGCCATCGGCACGCTCGGCATGGGCGGAACCATCATCATCGCGCTGGTGGCGATCGTGGTGGTGCTGGTCCATCTGCTGACCATCAGGATTCCCGAACCCCGGATTCTCCGGGAAGCTGGGCATACGGGACTGTCCGAATTGAAGGCAGGGGTCGGGGCGGTCAGGGCCACGCAGGGACTCTTTGCGTTGATCCTCTTCACGACCTTCAACAACCTCACCGGCGGGGTGTTCATGGCGCTCATGGATCCCTACGGCCTGACGCTTTTCCCCGTCGAGATTTGGGGTGTGGTGCTGGGCGTGACGGCCACCGGCTTCATCATCGGCGGCGGCCTGGTGGCGAAGTTCGGGCTGGGCAAGAACCCGATCCGCACCATGCTGATCCTGGTGGCCGTCACCGGCGTGCTGGGTGCCACCTTCACGCTGCGCGAGTGGTGGTGGCTGTACCTGGTGGGCATCTGGCTGTTTATGATCCTGATGCCGGCTGTCGAGGCCGCGGAGCAGACGGTGATCCAGCGGGTCGTCCCCTTCGAGACCCAGGGGCGGGTCTTCGGGTTTGCCATGACGTTCGAGGCGGCGGCCGCCCCGGTCACCGCGTTCATCATCGCGCCGCTGGCCGAGTTCTGGATCATCCCGTACATGGACTCGAAGGCTGGGCAGGACGACTGGGGATGGCTGCTGGGCGAGGGCGATGCTCGCGGGATCGCGTTGGTGTTCCTGGTGTCCGGGATCGCCTCGCTGCTGCTGGCGCTTGGGGCGTTGTGCACGCGCTCCTACCGGCGGCTTTCGATCGCATATGCCGCGGCTCCGGAAAACGCGCCAGAGAATGTCGACAGCCAGGATCTCAGCGAATAGGCCATCTCGTTGGTGTCATTGAAGGCATAGTGGACCTCGGAGTGGAAGGACGCGTCGCCCTCGTTGCGGCATCAACGGGCGGCCTCGGCCTTGCGGTGGCCACGTCCCTGGCCGCCGAGGGTGCGCGCGTTGTGGTCACCGGGCGCGATCTTGAGCGGGCCCGGTCCGTGGCCGCGTCCCTGCCGGGCGCCGTCGCGTTCCACCTGGACCTCAGTGTCCCGGCCGCGCCGGCAGAAGCCGTTGACCGGGTCACCGCGGAGCTGGGTCCCGTCGAGATACTCGTGACGAACGGGCCCGGCCCCAAGCCAAAGCCCGCAAGCACCACGAGTGCCGAAGACCTCTCCGCAGCAATCGACGGACTGCTGCTGCCCCAACAGCGGCTGATTGCCTCGGTGCTGCCCGGCATGATCGAGCGCGGCTGGGGGCGCATCCTCGCGATCGGATCGAGCGGGATCACCGCGCCCCTGCCAAACCTCGTGCTGTCCAACGTCGGGCGCTCGGCCCTCGCCGCCTACATCAAGACCCTCGCCGCCGAACAAGCCCACCAGGGAGTCACGGCAAACCTGTTGTTGCCCGGCCGCATCAACACCGACCGCATCGATGCACTCGACGCGGCGGCCGCGGAACGGCGGGACACCGACGTACAGACGGTGCGCGCCGAATCGTTCGCGGCAATACCTGCGGGCCGCTACGGCCGCCCGGAGGAATTCGGTGCCGCGGCTGCCTTCCTGTGCAGCGACTCCGCCTCCTACATCACGGGGGTTGCGCTGCGCTGCGACGGCGGACTCGTCCGCTCCCTCTAACCCATCCGACACAGTATTGGAGTACACCATGACCAGCACCCTCGAAGCCACAGCCATCGCCCAAAACCTCATCGGTGGTGAATGGACCGGAACCTCGGATTTTGAACGCATGAATCCGGCACGCCCCGGCCAGGTCGCATCCGTCGCACCAAGTTCCACTGTCGAAACCCTGACCAATGCCATCGGCGCCGCCAGTGCCGCGCAAGGCAAGTGGGCGGCACTCTCCATGCCGGCCCGGGGCGCGATCCTCATGGCTGCCGGAGAGATCCTCCGCGGCCGTCTGGGCATCGTTGCCGCCGACCTTGTACGCGAAGAAGGAAAGACCCTTGCCGAAGCCACGGGTGAGGTGAACCGTGCCATCGATGTGTTGCGCTTCTTCGGTTCACTCGGCTGGGCGGCAAGCGGCGACGTATTGCCAAGCGGGTTGCCGGGAACGAGCATCCACACGCGCCGCGAGCCGCTCGGGGTGGCGGGGCTCATTACCCCGTGGAACTTCCCGATCGCCATCCCTGCATGGAAGTTGGCCCCAGCGCTCCTGGCCGGCGACTCCGTGGTTCTCAAGCCGGCAGAGCTCACGCCGATGTCGGCAACACACCTGGCCATGGCCCTCATGGATGCCGGCCTGCCCGAAGGTGTACTCAACGTCGTCCACGGCAAGGGGAGAGTCATCGGCGAGGCTCTGGCCGATGACCGGCGCATTGCCGCCCTCTCCTTCACGGGATCAACAAACGTGGGCCTTGGCCTGCACCGCACGCTAAGCGAGCGCCGCGCCCGCGTGCAGTTAGAAATGGGTGGCAAGAACGGTGTGCTTGTCCTCGACGATGCGTCTCCGCGGACCGCGGCACGAGTGATCGCGGCAGGCGGTTTCGGCCTCACGGGCCAGGCCTGCACCGCCACCTCGCGCGTCTATGCGACCCCCGGGATTTTCCCCGCGCTGCTCGACGAGCTCTCGGGCCTGGCGCGTAACTATGTTCCGGGCGATGGCCTTGATCCGGCAACCACCATGGGCGTGGTCGTGAGCGAACAACAGCTGGCAGCGGACATCGCTGCCGTTGAAGGTGCGACCCGGCGTGGTGCGCGCGTGCTGCAGGGTGGCCGCTCAAACGGCCAGGCCTTTGAGGCGACGGTCATCACCAACGTTTCCAACGACGACCCCGTCGTCACCGACGAGATATTTGGTCCCGTGGTCGCGGTTCTTGAAGTTCCCGACTATGAGGAAGGGCTTGCCCAAATCAACAACTCATCCTATGGACTTACCGCAGGTATCTGCACCGACAGTCTCGCTCGATCAACCGACTTCACCCAGCGTGCCCAAGCCGGGGTCGTCAAAGTCAACCGACCCACCGCGGGGCTGGATCTCAACGTACCGTTCGGCGGGATCGGGGATTCATCCACAAACACCTTCCGGGAACAGGGCCACTCTGCGCTGGAGTTCTTCTCCTGGGGCAAGACCATCTACACGGGTGTCTAAGGGATGTGAAAAATGGCTTACGTCATTGCCCTTCCCTGCGTGGATGTCCTGGACCGATCGTGTGTCGATGCATGTCCCGTTGACTGCATTTATGAAGGCGAGCGCTCTCTCTACATCCACCCGGGGGGGTGCATCGACTGTGGGGCCTGTGAATCGGTTTGTCCGGTCGAAGCAATCTATTTTGATGAAGACTTGCCGGAGATCTGGGCCGGCTATGCCATCGCCAATGCAGAATTCTTCATTGAGATAGGTTCACCCAAGGGTGCGGCAGCACTGGGTCCGTTGCCCTTTGATGCGGCACTCGTTGCAGCACTTCCCCTGCAAGAGGCAGCTGCCCACCTGACATAGAAGTATCCCCATCTCGTGGCACCATATGGATCAAACAGTCCACCCCAACCGGAGCAGGCCCCGGTTGGGGTGGACTCACATCAGGTACTTAATTCACCAGGGGTTTCATCTCGAAGCCCATGAGTCCATGCAGCCGAAGCCTGGCTTCGTGTCGTTGCGGATGCCCTCAAAGTGAACTGTCCGGCACGACGGTCACAACGAGATTCGAAAATGGCGTTCCGCCGCTGCATTGCCCGAATTTGGGCTGGAGGCATCCTGTTGGGCTCGCCGCAAAAGCAGGAACAGTGTTCACGCTCATTGGGACGGCGCAAGAGTGCAAGTCGATACCGGGGCTGGACAGGAGCTACCTGGACGGCCTGACCCTGTATGTGCCCGCAGACGAATGTGAAGACCACCGACCTGATGGATGCGCTTCAGTCGAGTGCGTTCATCTGAACCTTGCTGTGCTTAAGAATCGTGACCCATCGGCCTTCTGTGGGAGCCGATGGGGAGACTCGAACTATGATTTGCGTTCGTAGTAACCAGACATCCGGCAGGATCCAATCAAGGTGACAGAAGTGCTGTTATCGGCGTTTGAAGGGGACCGCCCCGTAAAGCGGCTTCTTACAAAACGGCGGCATGATTCCCGGGCCGGTTCACTTCCTCGAATGTGGTGGCCAGTGGTGGATGGCTTGCGACCGGACGTCGGTTGCTTGTGGTCGGCAAAGGCCATTGAGTTCCGGTTCGCGTCGGCATCCACGGCACTGGTCGTTGCCGCACCCCGGGTGTACATTCATTCCATGAGCGTCCAGGCGGCGATGGCAACCACTATCATCCACCGTGCCTACCGCCTCACCCTTGATCCAACACCGCAGCAGGCCCGGAAGCTTTCCCAATGGGCGGGCGCGGCGCGGGCCATGTACAACCACGCGATCGCGGCGAAACAAGCAAGCCACCGGCGCTGGCTGCAGGAAGTTGCCTTTGCCACCTACGAGCAGGAACTCACCGAGGAACAAGCCCGCAAATCCATCAAGGTCCCCATCCCCACAGCGTATGGTTTCAACGCCTGGCTCACCGAAACACGAAACACCCACCATGACGCCGCCGAGAAAGGATTGCTTCTGCCTGGTCGTGACGGACGTGAACATGACCCGTGGATGCACGAAGTGAACCGGAGCGCGCTCGTGAGTGCGATGAGACACGCAGACGACGCCTGGACCAACTGGATTGACTCTTTGACGGGAACTCGCGCCGGTAGGAAAATCGGGTACCCGCGTTTCAAGAAACGCGGTGTTGCCCGAGACTCTTTCACGATCACCCATGACCGCAAGTCACTAGGCATTCGTTTAGCAACCACCCGGCGCCTGAGGATCCCCACGTTCGGTGAAATCCGGATCCACGACCACGCCAATCGCCTCCACAGGAAACTCCACACCGGAACCGTTGAGGTCACCTCCGTCACGGTCAGCCGTCACGGCCCCCGCTGGTACGCCAGCCTCACCGTCGAAGAAACGATCCCCACACCGCGCCTGTCGAAACGGAAGCGCGCCGCCGGGGTCATAGGTGTCGACCTGGGAGTGAAGGTAGCAGCAGCCCTCTCGAACGGTGAGCTGGTGCCCAACCCGCGCTTTAAGGCCTCACACGCTAAAAAGCTTGCACGCCTGCAAAAGGCACTCACCAAATCGCAGAAAGGATCCCGCAACCGGGCACAGATCGTCCAAAAAATCGGGCGCCTCACCCATCTCGAGGCACGTCAACGTGAAGGCCATGCACACAACGTCGCCAACCGACTCGTTCATACCTGGGCCATTATCGGCATCGAGGACCTCAACGTCGCGGGCATGACACGGTCATCCCGAGGGACAATCGAAAAGCCCGGCAAAAACGTTCGCGCCAAGGCCGGTCTCAACCGGTCAATACTCGACGTCGCACCCGCCCAGATACGGCACCTCCTCGACTACAAAACAGCCTGGTCCGGCACCCAGCTGGTAGTCATCGATCGGTGGGCGCCTACAAGCAAGAAGTGTTCAACCTGCGGTGCGGTGAAAGCCAAACTGACACTTGCAGAACGAACATTCGAGTGTGAAGCCTGCGGCTTGGTACTCGACAGGGATATCAACGCCGCCCGCAACATCGCCGCCCTAGCGGCCGTCGCCCCCAGCACGGAGGAGACGCAAAACGCCCGCCGAGCCGCCCCGCGTAAACCCGTATCCAGTACGGTCAAGCAACGGACAGCAATGAAACGGGAAGACCCACCAGGGTCATCTCCGCCCAGCAACGGGAGGACGTTCCACACCGTGTTGGTGCAGGTCATTTAGTGTCCTGCCCGGGCGCACGCGGAACGGCTCGACGAAAAGACCTCGCCGCCAATGAAGGCGACGTCCTGCCCGGGCGCACGCGGAACGGCTCGAAGAAAAGACCTCGCCGCCAATGAAGGCGACGTCCTGCCCGGGCGCGCGCGGAATAGCTCCAGCGGTCACACTGGAGGGCGATGGCCCACTGGTCCTTCCCTGGCACACACGGAACGGCTCAACGACGAGAAGGAGCCGAAGCCGCTGACCCCGTCCTGCTCGGGCGCGCGGAACGGCTCAATCTTTCACGGCGCTCCTTCGCCGCCTATTTGTTCTGCCCTGGCGCCTACGCACCGACAAACCAGCGGTTGATCCACCCCGGGAATGGACCGTTCCATTTCTGCTGGCCAGACTTGCGTAGATCGCATGAATAAGGGAGTCGTACACATAAGCCACGATCTAGCTTTCCCGACCCCGGAACACGCAGATTCACCACGTCCCACCGTGGATGCCGCGTCACCGGATTGCGGCGCGTGTTCTCATGCGTTTCCACCCGGGTGATGAGCCGGCCGAGCCCACGCCACCGGGCGACCACCATCGGCACCCCGGTCATTCCGGTCGAGGTCACCGCCCGCACCCCGCACCTGGTGCTCGTGACATGGATCGATGACACCGGCGAAACCCCGGGCACCTGGTGCCCCACCAACTTGGTGGGAACAGCACGCGGTCCACGGAACCAGGAGAGCATGAGCATGGATGAGGACCAGACCCCCGAGGCAGTCCACGTTGCCGATAACGCCTACGAGTCACTGCGAGCCCTGGCCCAGCTGACCCGGGCCACCCATCCGGCACCCGAGGTGTACCGGATCCTGGGGAACCTGAAGAACTTTGGCAGCTTCCTGCCCCAGATTTCCACCCAACTCGCCCAAGGCCTCGTGAAATCCCTCGAGGAATACGACGTCACCGAATACGAAGGCAAAGACCCCGCGACCAGCGTCGCCCTGGCCGGCGAACACCTAGCCCGGGCCGCACAGCTGGCTACGCAGATGGGCGAGGAACTGGCCAAGGCCCAGAACGCCATCGCCGGGCAGGGCTACCGCACCGCAGAGGAACGCCGCCGCGCAGAAGAACTCCAGCGCGAAAGCCACGGCGCCCAACCATGGGACCGCTGGACCCCGACGACTACCAGGAACTACTCGCCGGGCACGACGAGACGGATGACGCCCCGGTCCGGCTGACCCGCTACCAAGCGCAGAAATGCGCCGCCATCCTCACCGCCGGACCAGCCGGCCACACCAGCTACGCGGAGGCCACCGACACCGTGGCACGGTTCCTGCAGGCACTCGCACTGGACCTGACCCCGGGCATCGGCCGAACCGAAATGGGCAGTGCCGCGCTGTGGCAGGAGCTCGATGAGCTGCCGCGGCCGGCGCCCGGAGTCCCAGCATCGCAACCCACCTAAGCCCGCCGCTATAGGGCGAAGCCGTCAAAATCGACACGTAAGGCCAAACGAAGACGGTCGAAACTTCCTCCCCGGCACGCAAATTCTTGTCTTGGGATGTTGCGGGCACCAAACTGTCCGACTAACGCGCTACTCTGCCCAAAAGGGGGATGAGGGGCATGCCGTTTGTAGCGATGCTAGGCACAGAAAGAGTCGTCTCGCTGGAGCTCGACGAGATCAAGTGGGCCGCCCTGCGTGGCCAAGAACTGACCATGCCTGGCTGCGGCGTGCGCGCCATCGCCAAGAGCTCGTCACTCGGGACCCACTTCTTCGCACACTACTCCGCCTCCGAGTGCACGATCATCCACAAGCCGGAGTCGCGGCAGCACCGCGCACTCAAGGCCGCCGTGTACCGCCTCGTCGGGCACACCCCCGGCTGGCGGGCTGTCCTGGAACATCCCGGTCCCCAACGACGATGGGTGGCCGACGTCCTGGCGATCGGCCCGGCCAACCGACGCATGGCCTTCGAGATCCAGCTCTCCAAGCAGCCGACGCAGGCATGGGAGGAACGCACACAAGCGTACTTTGACGACGGCATCCTTCCGGTCTGGGTGACCCCGCATACCAAACGGTACGAGCGCATCATCCTTCCCATGGTCCACACCGGCATCACCAAGGTGTCGACCCTCCCCGCCGACCCGGCACACCTGCTCCGGGAGACGGTGTGGCACCCGTCCGAGAACCCGGAACGGTCCCTGGGTGACCGGCTCCAGGACCTCCTCCTGGCCCGACGTGTGTGGAAATCCGGATCCCCTGCGGAGCAGCGGGCGCGCTATGCTGCGGAAGAGCGGGCCCGTGCCAAGCAGGAAGAGGCAGCACGCCGAGAGCACGAGGGTCGACAGGCCGTGCTTCGAGCCCGGCAAGCCGCCGCACGGGCCAAGGCGGAAGCAAAGGCGCGCCAATTCGTCGACAGTGCCGTCTCCATCGAGGTGCCCCCGGTTCCCGCAGTTGGCAGCATCTGGGGCACCAGCATCGCCTGCCCGACCTGCAGCGCCAGATCCACCGTATGGACGTGTGGGAAAGCCGGGGCCTTCCACGTGGCCGAGAAACCCACCCGGGGCCGCGAGGAGCGGAGCCCGTGGGTCGAGGGCGCCATCGGACGATGGCTCGCGGGAACCGGGCACACCCAAGCCCGTCTGTCGTACGCGGCCAGCGACCGGCAGCGCCAGCAACCTGGCTTTTTCTGTCCGGCATGCCGCCACCGGATCCTGCAACAGCTCATCGCCCGGATCCCCGAGCCTCGGTGGTCCCGCGCAAGCGTCCGGGGCAGCCAGTCTCCACCGCAGATGACACGCACCGACCCGCCCGCCCGTCCACGCGATCCAGGGCGGGCCGTCCGGCTGGTCGCGGTGAAAACGCCTGCCCCGCCGCGGCCGCCTGCCCCGCCGCGGCCGCCTGCCCCGCCGCGGCCGCCGGCCGCCCCTACGACATTTGCGCTGCCCGTCTGGGATGAAACGACGTCCCCGGAGGAGATCATCCAGCGTAAGGCCGCCCAGGCAGCACGGGTCGCTGAGAAAGAAGCCGTCCGCACCAACCCCCAGTACGTCCGGGTGTCCGGGGATTGGCGGTACCGGTGCACCCTCTGCGGGGCCGAATTCGACGACTTGCGCGAAGGCCGCCACCGCGGCGGCGGCTGCGTGTAGAACGGTTCCCGCTCGGACCAAATAGTGCGTCCCGAAGCGCGCCTGTGACAGGGATATAGATCTCGGCACGGTTCCAAGCGAATCTCCAAGGTGGTTCGCCAGGTTCTCAATTACGTAGGTGGCAGTATCTCTGCGGCATCAAATGCGGGACGGTTCAAATCGAAAGCGCCGAACGCTACTTTTGGGCATGCCATTGTGCATGCCAGGCGAAGTATTTCGCAGTATGCGGGGTATGGGACGAGACGCGTTTTCCCACCAGGGCGTTCACATAGGTTCTGAGGTGATCGGTCTCGGCACTTCTTGGGCCAATCCCGATAATTCCAGCCTGATCGACCGCAATGTACCCGCGCTCGTACACCGCGTCGCATCCCAGCGCACATGCGGCCATGACAACACGCAGGTCGCCGCGTTCCCCGAGATCGCATTCCGACCGCTTTTTGATGTGTGAAGCCACCAGCAGGCTGTTGGGAAGCACGTTTCCGCACAGTGCGCAGGCGTTCAGCTTCGTATTGCCGAATAGGTATCCCTTGAGCCGTGCATGCTCGGGGCGCCGTGTGGTTGTAAATTCCCCATCGGGACCCACCACGATGACCAATTCGAGCTGGTCGTCGCTGGTGCCTGGCGCCGCGTCGGCCAGGTCGTCGGTGGGCTCCGCGGTCAACCCGAGCTCTTTCATGATCCAAAGGCCGGCGTCATCCGACAGCTCGAAGAGATATCCCTGGTTGATGCCTCCGTGTATGTTGAAGGGGCTTCCGGGGCTTTTCCACGATCTGCGGAGTTCTTCCGGGATGTCGCACAGCTCGAGAGGCACGTCCAGCAGGTGCATGCTGAGGTTGATTTCTCGTCCATCCCGCTGCCATTCAAGATCAGTGAGCCCGAGGTGCGGGTTGGTGGCTGATCGTTGAGGCGCTAGCACCTCACTGACCGCTCGGATCTTCTTCTCGGAGTAGTTGATGACGACATCGCCCGGGCTGAGCAATTCCATGCGGTCCCAATGGTGCTGCTTTTTGCCTCCTTCGGTAGCCAGCGGAGACCACAGTATGCGTAGCTCGGATTCCCACTTGTAGCTTTGTCCTTGATTTACCCACCAGAATTTGCTCACGTTTACCCTTGGTTCCTAACTGTATTTCCTACAATCAAAGCAGGCCGGAGTGACATTTCGACGTTTCACAGAGATCGGATTCACCGAGAAGGGTGCGCTGCCTAAGTGCCGCTGCGTGGAAAATCGAGAGAAAGTTGACGGCATGTATGGACGTACGAATGAAGAGTGAGAAGAAATACGCTGTGACGCGGAGTCCTTCCTCGTGTCCGTGGCAGAAAATCAATCGCTAACGGATTACCGTCATTGGGGACTATCGATACAGCGGTTGGCGCTAAGCGAGAGACCGCAGTCCTTGGCTGCGGGTCACCGCGCCGTTCAAAGCTCAGAGTCCGGTCCTCGTCGTCGAGGAAGAAGAAGCGCTCTAACTCGGGCCTCGTAGGTTCCTCTGCGAACCGTCCATAGGCATCGACATACTCATCAGTCAGAAATTCCACTGGCCTGAGACTGACAACAGCCACCCCACCAGTGATCGAGAGTCTTCCGGCAAAACTCCGCACAACATGGATCGCCTGCGCTAAACGACCCCTAAACGATCATGATCAAGTGCTTAGCGCCAATCGCTGTACCGGTAGTCCCAAAGCCCGGATTACGCATGGCACCAGGCGCAGGATGCACGGATCGCGTTCAGACCCGATCCCTGGAACATTTACGGCCAAGAATTCCCTGACTCTGACTACTAACAAGCGACACCGGCACAGGGGCCGGCTAACAACCTTCAAAGGAAAAACACCATGACCCGACCCGCCCCGATCAAGTCAACGTTTGGCCAGCCCGACGAAGCAATTCCGGCCAGCTCTACCGCACTCAAGTCCACTTTTGTCGGACGTAGTTCAATCGTGCCCCCGGCATCGGTAGAAAGCGGAACATGGGCTGATGCAATGCAGGACTTGAGCGATGAGAACATCGATGATTTGAGAGCAGCAGAAGATGGCGCAACGCTGCTCCATGCCTTGGCTGTTCTTTTGGAAAGGGCGGGTGCAGTCTCTTACTCACTCGAGGCGCGAACTAGCGCAGAGGCAATTGAGCGAATTGCGAAAATGTTCCCCGAAGCTGATGTTAGTGGAAAGGGTGAGGCCTCCGATGGTGACGCTGGAATTGCAGATAACGTGAGAGAGCTTCGTCTAGCCCTTGGGGTTGACTACTAACATGGCTGTGAAAGACGCACATATGGTCTCAAAGAGCTATATTCGCGCGTGGGCTAATGCAAAGAACGTGCTTGAAGTCTTAGACAAACAAGATGGTCGAGGTTACCGAAGATCGTATAACAGCGCCACAGTCGTCAGTTACGTCTACGACCCAAATATTCTTACTCACGACCTAGAGCAAGCCTATGCAGAGGTCGAAAGCAACGGCATCCCAGTTATCAACAAATTACGCGACGGCCATTCCGATTTGTCGGATGCCGAACGAAAAGCGCTGGTCGCATTCCTTGATATGCATCTAGATCGTGGCCGTTATGCAAATCAAGCTAAGACCTTGGCCCCCGCAATTTTAGTGAAAACTGATGGTTCGCACGAAAACGCCAACCTGAATCTCGGTGACCTGATACTTCTTTCACAGTACTTGCCGGAAGTGCGTCGATTGAGCAAACTTGGCATCGAAGAATGGCCTTGGGAGATATGGCCAGCCAACGGGCTTGTTACCGGAGACGGTGCGGTTCTTCTGTGGTGTGAACCTGGTGGTGAGGAAGTGTGTACGATTTCCTTCCCATTGTCTCCGACTAAACTGCTCGTGATTGGCCAAGACCTGGCTGACGGTATTTGGCTTAACTCGAAGGTCGTAGAGAACAGCAAGCGATGGATTGTCGGAGAATTAGGTTCGCTGAATCTCAATTTTGCTACCGCTGAAGGAACCCAAAACTAGAACTATTTGGGATGATGCGCTGTTGCAGCGCGTGCTTCCTAATCGACCGTATTCTGACGAAGTGCCCCAGGGGGCACCCCCACCCATCTAGTTCGATGGGCAGGGGGCACCCCCACCCATCTAGTTCGATGGGCAGGGGGCGACCATCAGTCCAATATCTGATTGATGACCGCAGGGATGTCGGTGTCCACCGGGGATGCGATTGGCGAAGCCCCACCTGCCCCAGCCACCAGGAAGACCACTGCAACACAGCCCGCAGCGAACATCCGGGGTGACCCCTCAACTTTGAGTTGTATGCGCCGCTTCTTCGTCCTAGTCTGGAAATCAATCAACACATCTCTTCCAATCTCTCGTGACTTACTGGTCGTTTGAATTGCTAGGGACCAAAGAGCATCCGGCGGCAACCGGATGCTCTTTCTTTTGCAGTCCCACCTTCCAGTCTCCCGATATTTACCCCGATAGGTTAAGTGTTCGCTCACGGGATAGCTTCGTTCGCTCACGGGATAGAAAAGCCGAGCTCAAACCCACTATTCGTCTTTGCGGTGGCGCGGGATATGGCCGCCTGTGTGGCGGCCCTTGCACAGCCGGAGACCGGTAGTCCCAAAGCCCGTACTAGTCCACTAACGACCGTTTGTGGGATGGGCTTTTAGGCGCGATACGGGAGAGGTCGACTAGGCAGCCGTTCTCCAGCTGCTCGAAAGCGGATCAGGAGCAAAATCCTTAGATTTCCGTCACGTGACTGTGGAGTGTTCGCCTAACGACACTGAACTACGCAGTCCTAATACTGCTTACCTCGGTAAGCCTCCGTGTGGGCCGATCGCTCAAGCTTGGTCTCGCCTGTGATCTGAGCACGGAGGGCACGAACCTCTTTATCGGCGGAATCCCGCATGTGGTCCGCCCAGACTGTGACGTTGCTCAGATCAACCGTCATGGGCCAAGAACCGTCGGGATTCGCTACCGCCGGAGGCTGGCGAAATTCCTGCAGAGCAGGAGCTGAGGAGACGAACAATGCAGTGTCGTGGGTATTGTTGACCAGCCGAGTCAAGGCTGCCTCCACCGCAGCAACCGACAGTGTCTTGTCGGCACTTGCCCAGGCATCGAACCGACGATCCAGAGACGGGTGCCCTGCCCATTTGTTGCGGAGGTGGCGGACGTACATCAACGGCATGTAATGATCACAGTTGATGTCAGTTTGCAGCTTGCCTAGCTGATCCAGCTCGGCAGCGGACGCGTTGGCGTCGGTCAAATGCCGCTTCATACGTCGATGGGCTGTGGGCAGTGACGCCACCCGAGTGTTCTTGGGGTCGTTGCTTGCTAGTCCGCGGTCGTTGAGCGCGGCGATGTCGAGCACCGCCATCCGCATTAACCTGTTGTTGATGTTCTCGATCGCCTGACCAACGCGATCGTCGTTTTCCGGCAGATCACTGAAGTATTGACTGGACCGTTTTGCCAGGTAGAAGCTTTGGACGGCTTGGATCACTGTCGTCCCCAAAAGAGCGGACATCTGCGTCCATGGAGTCTCCGCATCCGCGCTGTTTCTCACCGCGTTATGTGTGGCTGGGGCACCCTGAAATGTTGGAAGGGCTGAATCTGCATACTCGGATTCGAACGGCGATAGCTTCATGACTCAATCCAACCATCGAGAGCATCGCCGACCAAGCTCCGTTGTCCTCAGGCGAATGGAACCGTTGATACATCGAAGAAACCCCTCAATTGGGTGGTGCTTCGACCAACAGGATCCGGGGTGCCCCAACTGCAACACAACCTTGTGGCGGTTCTGCCAGATCACCAGCGGTGGAGGAGGGGTGGCACAAACGACCGTTTGAGAACTGATCTTTGAACTTCTCTTGACCCCGGCGACACGCCGGGGTCGATCCGTGTCTAAAAGGTTGTTCAAAACTGAATCGCCGGAATTCTGACCCGGTACCGTTTTTGGTATGGCGATTATTGGATACGCGCGAGTGAGTATGTCGTTTTTGGGGTCGCCGCAGAAAACGGAAAAATCGTACGCTAAGGGCGAGTGGAGCCAGATAGCAACTGGACTTCAGCTTGCCGACGGAATCAAGTCAAAGTCCGTCCCATAGCAGGAACGGCTTACGGACATGCTCGGTGGCACTGCGTCGGTGTTCTGGTGCTTTGTACTTGGCTGAGACAATGGACTGGTGAACCCACTGTGACTTGAGGAGAAACATGCAGATTAAGACTCGCCAGCGGGTGCGTGACCTCGCTGAGGTCTACACCCACACCCGCGAGGTGACGGCCATGCTTGACTTGATCCCTGACATGTTCCCCACCATGGACGACCCCAGCAACACCGACCGCAAGTTTTTCGAGCCGGCGGCAGGTTCCGGCAATTTCCTCGAAGAGATCCTGCGCCGCAAGCTTGCCTTCGTGACTGCTGACCATTACCGCTCCACCGTGTTGTACGAACACCGGCTGCTGCGTGGCCTTGCCTCGATCTACGCCGTAGACATCGACCCCGAGAACGTCGACGAGTCGAAGGACCGGATGAAACACGTGATGCAGTCCCACCTGGACAACGACCTCAACACCAAGGTGCCGACTCCTGGCTTCGCCAGTGCGGTCGACGCCATCTTGGAAACCAATATCGTCCTGGCCAACACCCTGACCGATCTTCACTCCATTGAGTGGGTCGATTACCGCGCCAGCCGTAACGGTACCTTCCAGCGAGAGTGGTCGACGGCCGGTGCCGCTGACCAGCTCGACCTGTTCTCGGTGCCGAAAGCCGACGATGCGCCGATCCACTACTCCCTGCTGGCCGGCAACCCCGGACCAGTGATGGACACCAAGAAGGCCCGATCATGACCACGACGCGTTTTGGGCACCACGTTCCCGATATCCTCGACTGCCTTGCGCAGCTTTCCAACGACGAGGTTCCCACCCCGCCCAAGCTCGCCCGAGCGATGTTGGATCTGCTTCCCGACGAGGTCTGGAGTAGGCCCGACTTCGTGTGGCTCGATCCGTTCAGCAAGTCAGGTGTCTTCCTCCGTGAGATCGCCACTAGGCTGCTCGACGGCCTGGCCGACTGGGAGCCAGACTTCGCCACACGCCGCGAGCACATCCTGGGCAACATGCTCCACGGTGCCTCGATCACCGAGATGACCGGGATCATCTCGCGTCGCAGCCTCTACTGCTCCGCGAACGCCTCCGGCCCGCACAGCATCGTCCGATTCGCCGAGCCGCAGGGCAATCTCCCGTTCGTCCCCGCAGCGCACGACTTCCAGGCCAACGACCGCTGTCGTTTGTGTAGTGCGCCCGAGGAACTTGAACGCGGCGAGGGTCGCGAAAACTATGCCTATTCGTTTATCCACGGCACCTACCCCACGCAGGAGATGGCCAACATGAAGTTCGACGTCATTGTCGGCAACCCGCCCTACCAGATTGACTCTGACGGCAACACACGGACCATGCCGATCTACCAGAAGTTCGTGGACCAGGCCATCGCCCTTGACCCTCGATATGTCTTGATGATCACCCCGTCGCGCTGGTTCGCTGGTGGTCTCGGTCTCGACGATTTTCGCGCGCGGATGATTGCCGATCGCCGCATGGCCAAGCTTGTCGACAACCCCAAAATTTTTGACTGCTTTCCCGGAGTGAAGATCCGCGGGGGTGTGAGCTATTTCCTCTGGGACCGGGAGCACAATGACGATACTGAGTTCTCCACGAGGATTGACGGCACTATCCGATCGACCGCGCGAAGGGACTTGCGCAAGGGTGAGGGCGTTCTTGTCCGGGACAACCGCGCCGCCTTGATCACCGAGCGGGTCGCGCAGCACGGCTACCCGTCGGTCGAAGAAACTTTCGGCCCCCAGGTCCCCTTCGGGTTGAGGACTAACTTCGCCGGATCCTTGGAAGCGCCCTTCCCCGAATCCATCCCCCTTATCTACGGGACGCGCGTCGGTTACGTCCGGGACGACCAGCTTGAGCGAAACCATGCCTGGGTAGATCGGTGGAAAGTATTGCTCCCAAAGGCAGGCAGTGGTGACACCCCGCTCGATGACGAGGGCAATATCATTGACGTCGTAACTGGAGCGCCGATCGCGCTCGCCCCCGGTTCTGCGTGTACCCAGACATACTTCGTCGCAGGCGTCTTCAACTCCGCCACGGAGACGGAGAACTACGCCAACTACCTCGCCACCAAGTTCGTCCGCTTCCTCGTGCTGCAACGCAAGGTCACTCAGGACATCACGCCGGATCGCTTCCGGTTTGCTCCCATGCTCGATATGACTCGGAGCTGGACCGACGAGGAGCTGTACGACCACTTCCATCTCACCCACGAAGAGCGCGACTACATCAACTTGACCATCAAGCCGCGTTCGGTGAACCTCTCTCTCGACTCGCCCATCCCGGCCAGTCACCTGCCCGGCGGATCGAAGCACCGACCTGGTGCAGGAACCGATGGGCCGGAGATCGACGAGTGACCAAGCGCATTTACGTCTACACCGTTGTCGGCAAGGACACCGAGCCCTGGGAACGCACCGAGGGGTCGACACTTGTCACGGGCGCCGGTCTGCTGAAAGTTGGACAGACCGCCAAGGGCACCGCCCGCGCCCGCATCAAGCAGCAGCTCAACACCGCCTACCCCGGCCTCAAGGGCGTGACCATCCTCCTGGACGAGCCCGCGACCAACATGCACGGCGAGGACTTCTCCGACCATGATGTGCACGCGGCCCTGGTCGCGGCCGGTATCAAGCGCACCGGCGGTGAGTGGTTCGAGGCGACTCTTGACGAGGTCCAGGCCGCGATCCAGACGGTGCGCTCCGACATTTCCTACCAGCCCAAGCGGACCCAGTCTTTTGACATGCGACCTGAACAGCGCGCCGCCGTCGAGACCACTGCGGCCTACTTCCGCAACCACGCAGGCAGCAAGGCGCCGAAGTTCCTATGGAACGCAAAGATGCGCTTCGGCAAGACCTTCTCGACCTACCAGCTCGCTAAGAAGATGGGCTGGCAGCGGGTGCTCGTGCTCACCTTCAAGCCTGCGGTGGCCACGGCCTGGAACGACGACCTGATCTCCCACGTCGACTTCGACGGCTGGCGCTACATCGACAAGGAGGCCAGCGAAGCAGAGCGCGACGACGCCGCCGACTACGACGGCCCGGTGGTTTGGTTCGCCTCTCTGCAGGACCTCGGTGGCCGCGATGCCGACGGCAGCATCAAGGCCAAGAACGAAGCCATCCACTTGATCGACTGGGACGCCATCGTCCTGGACGAGTACCACTTCGGGGCCTGGCGTGACTCCGCCCGGGCCCTCTACGACCCCGCTGACAAGACCGAGGCCGAACTGGCGGAGCCCGACGAGCAGGTGACCGTCGAGGGCCTCGCCGAGGAACTAGCGGTCAAGGCTAGCCACTACCTGTACTTGTCAGGCACCCCGTTCCGCGCGATCACCGACGGCGAGTTCACCGAGGACGCGATCTTCAACTGGACCTACGTCGACGAGCAGCGCGAGAAGGCCGAGTGGGATAACGCCGAGGGTCCCAACCCGTACATCACGCTGCCCCAGATGCAGATGTACTCCTACGACATGGGCAAGAACGCCGAGAGCTACGCCGAGGACGGTGAGTTCAACGGCTTCAGCCTCAACGAGTTCTTCAAGGCCGCCAAGACCAACGACGGCTTCGAGTTCGAGCGCCCCGACGAGGTGGCCGAGTTCCTGGAGATGTTCCGCGGCAAGCTCTCGGACCAGATGAAGCTCCAGGTGCTCACCCAGGACAAGCCGCCGTTCCCCTATGAGGCCGTCCGGTTCAAATCCGCCGTCAAGCACTCGGTCTGGTACATGAACAACGTCGCCGCCTGCTTCGCGATGGCCGAGATGCTGCGCAATCATCCGTTCTTCTCCCAGTTCGAGATCGTGATCGCCGCCGGCGACAAGGCCGGCCAGGGCGTGGCCGCCCTGCCGCCCGTCGAGCGCGCCATCGAGGACGTCAAGAAGGGCGACGGGGTCGGCTCGATTACCTTGTCGGTCGGCAAGCTTTTGACCGGCGTCACCGTGCGCGAATGGGGCGCGATCTTCATGCTCCGGTCGCTGAAGGGCCCCGAGTCATACTTCCAGGCCGCGTTCCGCGTCCAGTCCCCGTGGGCCTACCGTGACGCCGAGGGCAACCTCGACCTGCGCAAGCCGACCTGCTTCGTCTTCGAGTTCGACCCCAACCGCGCCCTGTCGCTGGTCGCCGAGTACGGCTCCAAGCTCGCCACCACCGGCGACACAACCCCGTCGCAGGCCATCGGCGAGCTGATCAACTACCTGCCAATCTTTGGCTTCACCGGGGGAGCAATGACCCAGCTCGACGCCACAGCGGTGCTGGACTGGGCCAGCGCTGGAGTCGGAGCTGCGGCGCTGGCTCGTCGCTGGAACTCCCCGCTGCTTGTCGATGTCAACGAGCACACCCTGTCCGCAGTCCTGGCCCAGCCGGCCCTGATGGAGGCCCTGGAGAACGTCGAGGACTTCCGCGCGCTGGTCGACAACGCCCAGCAGGTCATCACCAACACCAAGGACCTCAAAAAAGCCAAACGCGACCAAAGCGGCACGCTCACCCCCGGCCAGAAGAAGCAACAGTCCGAGACCGCCAAGAAGCGCGCCGAGATCCGCGAGAAGCTGCAGAAGTTCCTGGCCAAGATCCCGGTGTTCATGTACACCACCGACTACCGCGAGGAATCCCTCAAGCACGTTATCGAGTCGCTCGACTCGGAGCTGTTCGAGCGCGTCACCGGCCTGTCAGTGACCGACTTCAAGACGCTCAACAACCTCGGCCTGTTCAATGCCCAGCACATGAACCACGCCATCTACCAGTTCAAGCGCTTCGAGTCCGCCAGCCTCGACTACGCCCTCACCGACGAGGAACGCGAACGCCGCCACCAGCACGAACAGATCGGCCTATGGGACACCGTGACTGTGGGGGAAGGCCATGCCTGATAAAGGGCAGCATGCTTGCCGCGAGTTTCCCGGAACCAGCGTGCTGACCACCAACCAGATGAATGATGAGATCACCGCGTCACTGCGTGCAGCAGTGGAAGGCGTTGAAGCCGTGGAAACCTTTCGAAGCACTCCGTTTGCCCGTCCAAACCCAGATGCTGGAGACTGCCGCCGCCATGGAACTTCTGGCCCGTGTCGGTGGCGACCAACAAGTTCATGGCGAATTTGCCGGCATTGCAGATAGCAGAATAGGACTAGTCGTCAGCGGCGATCTAGAAACCTCCGTATACCCGGAAAAGCCCAAGCGATCGAGTCGCAGGGTGGCAGAACATGTTAGCCCGCGCAGACGGGCAGTACCTTGTCCGGGGAAGCCGGGCATGGGGAGCAGCAGCGAGAAAGTGATTTTTGATGGCCGATTTGAAGTTGTTTAGGATCGCAGAGGGAACGGCTACCGAGATTCCTTCGGGCAGCGTTGCCTTGGAACGTGGTCTGCAGGTGCTTCTCGAGAATAATCTTGAGGCGATTTTTGGCATGAGGTTTTTGGCCAGCGAGTACCTGACCGGCAAGGTCCATAGGGGGCGCATCGACTCCCTCGGGTTGGATGAGAACGGGTCTCCCGTGATCCTTGAGTACAAGCGGACGATCAACGAGAACGTCATCAACCAGGGGTTGTTCTACCTCGACTGGTTGATGGACCACCAAGCAGAATTCCGGCTCCTCGTCGAGGAAAAACTTGGGCGCGACGCTTCCCTGAACATTGATTGGTCGACGCCGAGACTGGTTTGCGTGGCGAATGATTTCACCCGGTATGACGAACATGCGGTGAAGCAGATCGACCGCAACGTGGAGCTCGTTCGGTACCGTGACTTCGGCTCGGATCTACTGGCCATCGAATTGGTGACGGCCACGACTGCTGCCTCGCCGACTCGCAGGATCGTTGCCCCGGAACCAATAGAATCACCGGTACAGGTCACAACCGGCAGCAGGAGACGCAATGCGGGTGACCTCCTGGCGAGAGCCGATAAGGAGCTGGCAAGCCTCTACAAAGCGTACGAGGAGTTTGTCCTCTCCCTGGGGGATGATGTGGTCAGAAACGAACGCCAAGATTATTTCGCGTTCCGAAGGCTGAAGAATTTTGCCTGTGTTGAGGTGCATCCGACCTCCCGGAACCTGCTCATCTATTTGAAGCTCGACCCGCAGACGGTTGAGATGCAGGCGGGATTGATTCGGGATGTTTCCAGCATCGGCCATTTTGGGACCGGGGATGTGGAGCTGCGAATCCATGACCGGGAATCGTGGGACCTCGTGGAATCCCTGTCACGACGGGCCTACGAAGCAAATTAGTCCTTGCAAAACCAACTCTCGAGATTTGGTTTTGCAAGGGATCCGGGGTCTTGGTAGTAACGGCGGGAAATTGAACGCTAAGCCTCGTTGAGCTGGTCTTGGTGCTGTTCGGTAGCCTTGGTGTGTGTCGGTGGAGTTTCTGAGCGAGGAGCAGGCGGGCGGGTTCGGGCGCTTCCTGGGTGAACCGTCGTGGGCTGATCTGGAGCGGTTTTTCTATCTTGACGACGCCGATCTGGAGTTGATCGCGAAGCGGCGTGGAGACCACAACCGGCTCGGCTTTGCCGTGCAGCTTGGGACGCTCCGATTCCTGGGTGTGTTGCTTGCGGATCCGCTTGATGTTCCGTGGCGCGCGCGGATGGGACACGGAAGAGTCCGTGGGTGAATCCGTTTTGTCCTACCGTTGCCGGTCGCCTGAGTGGCTGGGGTGTTCGGCCCGTGCCGGCTCCGACACGGGGTGAATCTCTTATGGCGTGGCCTTCAATCCGCGCACGAAGGGGGCCTTGCCGAGGGCTGTTCTTTCAAGCCGATCCACGATCCTCACATCCACACCAGTTGGCATGACTCCGGCCTCCGCAAGGGCATGCTGTACGGCGGCGCGGACTCCCTCCTGCGAGTTTCCGTGCGAGAGTCCCACCATAAGCACCCGCAGCCGGCCGGGTTCCTGGATAATTTGCCATCCGGTGAGGGCGGCTTGATCCAGCACGTGGTGGAACACAAGGGGGTGGACGGCTACGGTTCCGGCCTTGCCTGGCAGGTGCAGGATGTCTTCGGTTCGACCTTCGATGTCCTCCATGAGTCTGAAGGCGCGTCCGCAGGGGCAGCCGCGGCCACCCAACCGGACGGTGTCGGACATTTCGTAGCGGATCAACGGGAGGGTGCGGGAGAACAGGACGGTCACGAGGAGTCTTGCACCCGTGGTTCCCGGCGGCACTGGGTTTCCGTCCCTGTCCACGGGTTCAATGATCAGCAGGTCTTCATAGACGTGTCGGTTCCGGTGGATACAGGGTGAGGCTATGCCGGCCGTTTCGGTCGCCGCGTACACGTCGAAGGGCGGGCTTCCCCAAGCCGCTTCCAGTTCGGCGGCAGTGTGCGGGGTGAGCACTTCGGAGGCGGAGATCACGCCCTGGGGGGAGATGCGAAGCCGCCCCGCGTGCTGCTCCGCGGCGAGGGGTTTGAGTGCCGAGGCATAGCCGACCAGGATCCTGGGCTGAAACCCGTTCAGTGCGGCGACCGTCTCACCGAGGGGGGCGGTCACATCCAGACGGAGCGTGGGGACGAGCTTGGAACGCAGCGAGGCCCCGACGACGGCGGACTGGTGAGTGGGGATGCGGGAGCTGACGATCGCCGCCTTCAGCGGCCGGGTCGGTCCGGCGGCGATCCCGGCCCAATCATTGGCCCGGGCATAGGATGCCAGGACGGTGCCCCATTCGGAGCGGTTCCAGACGAAGGTTCCGCGCCGGCCCGTGGTCCCTGCCGTGCTGGCCGCCCACCACCGGCCTTGCCACGGCACTCCGGGGTCAGCTCCATTCCGGGTCAGCGACTGCAGGTGGGTCTCAAGATCCGCCAACCTCAGTCCGGGTGAGGTGATGGCTTCGTCGAAGTGTTCCATCAGGTCCGCTTTGGTCACGGGTGGCAGCTCGTTCAGGGGCGCGACGTGCAGGCCTGCGTGATGGCGCCGGTAGAACTCCGAGCCGGTGTAGGCCGCCCGTCGCAATTCCTGCAGGGCGTGGTCCTGGTGTTTGGCGATCAGGGCGGCGTCCCAACGGTCCCGCCTGCGCCAGGCGGCGCGGAGGAACAGCACCCGGGAGATGAGTCGGAGGTCCATGGCGCGGGTACCTAGCGGTTTCCTGCCGGGGCCAGCGGGCGGGTTTGTCGGGCGGTGCTGTCCTCGGGCGTTTCCGGCCGCGGCAGTCGGAGTCTTTTGAGCAGCAGGGCGTTGACGGCGACCAGGAAGCTGGAGCCGGACATCGACAGGGCAGCGATCTCCGGGCTGAGGACGATCCCGGCGAACGCGAACACCCCGGCCGCGAGCGGCAGCGCTATCGCGTTGTACCCGACGGCCCAGCCCAGGTTCTGGCGCATCTTGCGCAGGGTTCCTTTCCCGATCCGCAGCGCGATCGGCACGTCCAACGGGTCAGAGCGCATCAGCACCACGTCGGCTGTTTCGATGGCCACGTCGGTGCCGGCACCGATCGCGATGCCGAGGTCGGCCTGGGCCAGGGCGGGGGCGTCGTTGACGCCATCACCGACCATGGCTACTTTCTTCCCCTCCTGTTGGAGCTGGGCCACCTTGGCCGATTTGTCTCCTGGCAGCACCTCGGCGATGACGGTGTCGATGCCCAGCTGGCCCGCGATCCTGCGGGCGGTCGCTTCGTTGTCCCCGGTGAGCATGACGACCTCAATCCCGACCTCGTGCAGGGCTGCGACCGCGGCGGCCGCGGTTTCCCGCGCGGCGTCCGCCAACGCGATCACCGCCGCGGCCTTGCCGTCGACGGCAACGAGGACTGCGGTGCGTCCGGTGGCGGCAAGTTCATCGCGCACCGGGGCCAGCGACCCCAGGTCGATGTCTTCGTTGGCCATGAGTCTGCGGTTGCCGACCAGCACCCGGCGTCCGTCAACGGTGGCGCCTGCACCGTGCCCGGGAACATTGAGGAAAGCCGAGGCGGTCAGGACGGGTGCGCCTTTTTCCTGCGCGTACCGGACGACGGCGGCAGCGAGGGGGTGCTCGGATTCTTGCTCCACCCCGGCGACCAGGGCCAGCAGCACGTTTTCGTCGATTCCCTCAACGACGACGTCTGTGACTTCCGGTTCACCCTTGGTCAGGGTGCCGGTCTTGTCCATCACGACGGTATCGATCCGGGCGGAGACCTCCAGGGCGGTGGCGTTCTTGAACAGGACGCCGCGTTTGGCCCCGAGGCCGGTGCCGACCATGATGGCCGTCGGTGTGGCCAGGCCCAGTGCGTCGGGGCAAGTGATCACAACGACGGTGATGGCGAACAGCAGCGCGGCCTGGATCGGAGCGCCGAGGGCAAGCCAAGTCGCGAACGTCGCGGTTCCGCCGATCAGGGCGACCAGGACGAGCCAGAATGCGGCTCTGTCGGCCAGCCGCTGGCCGGGTGCCTTGGAGTTCTGGGCTTCCTGGACCAGGGCGACGATCTGGGCCAAGGCCGTGTTGGCGCCGACCTTGGTGGCCCGGACCCGCATGGTGCCGGTGGTGTTGATGGACGCGCCGATGAGTTGCGAGCCGGTGGATTTGGTCACCGGAAGGCTTTCCCCGGTGACCATGGATTCATCCACCTCAGACTGGCCGTCCTCGACCTCCCCGTCAACGGGGATCTTGGATCCCGGGCGGATCAGCAGCAGGTCCCCGGTCCGGACCTCGGAGGTGGGTATTTCGACCGTCCCGCCATCGCGGATGACGACCGCGACCGGTGGTGCCAGCTCGAGCAGGGTGCGGATGGCCTCGTTCGCCCCGCCCCGTGCGCGCATCTCGAACCAGTGGCCCAGCAGCACGAAGGAGGTCAGGACCGTGGCGGCTTCGTAGAACACTTCACCGCCGCCGGTGAGCGTGACCCAGACGCTGTAGAGCCAGCCGGTGCCGACGGCGATCGCGACCAGGACCATCATGTCCAGGGTGCGGGCCTTCAGTGCCCGGTAGGCGCCGTCGAAGAAGATCCAGGCGGAATAGAAGATGACCGGCAGCGACAGGATCAGGGCCATGACGTCATCACGGAGCCCGAACGGTGTCGGGACGGTGAAGCCGAACATGTCCCGGCCCATCGGTGACCAAAGCGTCACACCCACTGACAAGATCGCTGCGACCAGGAACCGGTTGCGCATGTCCTTGACCATGTCATCCATCGACATGCTGGCGTGGTGTCCACCGTGGCCCATCGTCTCCTGCGGGGTCCGGGGCATCGCTGCGTGTGTGCCGGCATCGTCGTGTCCTGCATGGCTGTCCGCCGGAGGCTGGGCATGGCCGGGGTGGGGTTCCACCGTTTCCGGCGCGTGCCCTGCGTGTAGTCCCCGGTGATCAGGCTGCGTCGGGTGCATATGCTCCATTGGTTGTGCTGCACTGGGGTGGACGTGACCTGACGGTGGATGGCCGGCGCCGGTCTTGCCTGCGACATCGTGCCTCGTCCCGGGGGTGAGTCCTGTTTCGTCCATCGGGTAGCAGACATGGTCGGGGACGGATGCGCCCCGGCAGTGGTATCCGCAGTCCCGGATCCACCCTGAGATTTGCTCCACGGAGGTCACGGAGGTGTCAAAGGTCACGGTCGCGGTCTGGGCAACGGGGTTTGCATCGACGGCGGCGACTCCCGGGCGCTGCAGCAGCACGCGCTCGATGACCGCCTTGGAGCTCGCCCGGTGCAGGCCGCGCACCTCCACGACCGTGATCTTCAAAGGAGTGTTCACGGCTCCTCCGGCGCCCTTCGTCTCAGCAGCCATGGTCCGCCCTTTCGCGGGATTGTCCGCGGACGGCAGCGGGGCGGCACACCCGTTGTCGAGCCTGCACTGCGTGGAGGCTGTCGCCGCGACGTCATTTTCCGGTTATCGTCGAACGTATACCCTCTAGGGGCATCGTTCAAGGAGTGTAGGCACCGCCGTTCACCGTAGTGCACCGCGTCCGCGGCGGAGTACGGTCAGCCCGACGGTGTCTTCACTCTCCTCAATTTCATAGCGGGCAAAACGCTCTGCGAGCCGATCCTCTGCAATGCCGGGATCCGGCACCCCGCCCTCATACCGTCGGCCATCGTGGAGCGGGCGAACAGGACGATCGCCATGAGCCTGACACCCCAGGAGCAACACAAAGCTCATGACCGTCAGGACGTAGCCCCAGCTGCCCATGTCTCCGCCGATACATCATCGTTGCTTCCTCCGGCGCGTCGATGTGCCACCGTCCTAACGTTCACTATCGTTCCCGGCACCGTGAGACATCAGGGGCTTTGGTCCCCTCAAGGCTGGGCGGTCGCCTGAGCACCAGGACAAAAGATGCAAGGGAACGCACCGGCGCAGGCCGCCGATTTGAGCAAGGATCGGACGATCCCGGCCCAGGGCAGCGTTCTCGGACGAATACGCTTCGTCAGTCAGCCGGGTGTCCCCAGAGACAAACGGAAGCGGTAGGTCCTGGCGATCCCTCCGTCCCTGGTGGTGTGCTCGTGCACCGGGGCCCACCCGAGCCGTTCGTAGAAGCGCCCGGCCCCGTCAGGGCCGGCCTTGGTCACGAGTTCGGCCAGGGGTGCCCCGGCGTCCGACGCTTGGGCGAGGAAATGTTCCACCAGTTGTCCACCTATGCCGTGTCCCCGGGACGCCGGGTCTACCACGAGAGCGGTGATGACGGCAATACGGGGCTTGGCCACTGGCATCGGGCCGGCTGCAGGAACCGTCTCGGGGACCGGGCGTTTCAGCAGTCGGCGAAGGTATGGCCTTGCGCGGGTGCGCAAGAACCCCAGACACAGCCGGGGCCGCACCGCCAGCCCGAGAACGCCTTGAATGCCCAGCCGCGTGCGGTGAGATCGGAGAACGTCGTCAACGTGCCGTAACTGGTCGCTGGATCCGAACAGGAAGCCTGACGGCACCGGTCCGTCAGGACCAGTGGTTTCGGCAATGAAGGCGAAACCCCAGGGGGCGTCGAGGAAGGTCGCGTGCCAGTGCCTCACGAACCTGGGTCCCAGCAGGGGAAAGAGTCCGTCGCGCAGAAACCGGCATTGCCAGTCGGCAGTCAGAGGGAAGTCGCCGAGTGTGGCTGGACGAATCGCAACGTGGGAATTGATAGGGCTTGGCATGGTGTTTTCCCGGGAGTGGGGGCGGAAATCGACAGGGATCATTTGGCGTCCGTGCTGAAGGTTTGCCCACCATCGGTGGAGCGTTCGATGCCGGTGGGTGTGGCAACCCAGATCTGCGGGCGTTCATCGGGGCCGGCGGCGGCGAGGGCCGAGGGGTGGCCGGCGACCGCTCCGGCGGCCCTCCATGTCCGGCCCGCGTCCGAGCTCAGGTGCACTGTTCCGTCCGGTGCGATGCCGACGACCGTCGAGGCGGTGGCGAAGGCCGTCAGCAGCAGGACCGGTCCGCCCGAGGGCGCCGTCCAGGTCTTCCCGCCGTCGGTGGAACGGTGCACGCCGGCCTCCGTGGTGGCCAGCACGACATCACTGGTAGGTGTCCCGGACAGGTGGTAGGGGGCGAAGCCTCCGTCGCGGGTGGTCCAGGTTTCCAGGTCCGTGGTGCTCTTCAGGGTTCCGTCAAAGCCGATGATTCCGCTGCGGGTCATCGCCAGGGCGTGGAAATCAGAAAGGCCGCCCAGGGAGAGCTGCTGCCAGGTGTCCCCGCCGTCCTGGGTCCGGAGCAGTCCGGCCGGTTCGGGCAGGCCGGTCTCCGGGGCCGGATGCCCCGAGGCGTAGTAGTGGTCATTGCCGGCTGCCGCAAAGCCCATCAGATCAATGGTGGGGCCAATCTTTTCCGGCGTTCCCGAGTCAAGGCCAAAGAGCCCGTCGTGGGTGGCAAGCATGACTTCTCCGGTGTCGGAATCAACCGCCATGCCATGGATATGGGCGAAGGGCTGGTTCGGTGCAGTGACGGGTTGTGGGCCTTGGGTGGACGCCGGGGTGCAGGAGGTCAGCAGCAGGATCAGGGCGGCGGCCGCGGCCATGCGGCCCGTGGCGTGGGCAGGGCAAAGGGAAGTGCGGTTCATGAGGGAGTCTCCAGAACAGAAAAGGGGGTCAACGACGAGGGTGCTGTGGGGCGCACCTGCGCCCCACAGCCAGATGCAGCCGAGCTTCAGAGGCCGGCCAGCAGTTCCTTCATTTTGTCGATTTCCGCACTCTGGTCCCGGGCCATTTTTTCTGCCTGGGCGACGGCGTCCGGGTTGGACCCGTTGGCGATTTCGTCCTGGGCCATCTTGATGGCGCCCTTGTGGTGCGCAATCATCTGGGTCAAAAAGAGCCTGGCGGCCTCGGTTCCCTGGGCTGCTTGCAGGGCGGCCATGTCGTCCTGACTCATCATGCCCTGCATCCCATGGCCCCCGGACATGGCGGCGGGTTCTCCCCAGGCGCTGAGCCAGCCGGTCATGGTCTTGATTTCCGGTCCCTGGGCGGCCTTGATGCCTTCGGCCAGGTCGGTGATCGCCGGGTCGATGCCGTCCTTGGCGAGCATCAGTTCACTCATTTCCACGGCCTGCTCGTGGTGCGGGATCATCATTCGGGCGAACATCGCATCGGCGCTGTTGTGATCGGCGGGCGCAGCGGTTTCGGCGGACGGGGACGCGGACATGGAGCCAGGGACCACGCCGGGCGTGGTGGCGGGATTCGTTCCGGTGTCGGTGGCGCAGCCGGTCAGTGCCAGGGCGGCAGCAAGAGCGGTTGCCGAAATAAGGGTCAGGCGTTTCATGGGTTTTCCTTCAAAAATCAATCGGATGCTGTCGATCGGCCCGCAATGGTGCGGGCGCGCGAAAACTGGCCCACACCATTGCGGCGGGGGCCAAGGTTCTACGTGCGGCTGATGGACAGTTCGATCAATGAAGGAGGGGGCGGGATGTATTCGGTGGCGCCGGTGACCGGTGGCGGGCCGCGCAACCCCAGATCGCCCGGCAACACCAGGAATACCGGGAGGAAAAACGAGGTCATGCTGCCGGCCACCGGTGCCAAGTCACAGCCCGCGGCCTGCGGCATATCGCCGCAGCAGCTCGGGCATTCCAGGTCCGCCCAGCCCGTAGCGGGGGAGGACACCGACGAATCGTGGGCGTGGTCCGCGGGACCGGAATGGTGGTGGTTCCCGCCGCTCGCGGAAACCGTCACCGAGGAGCCCGCCATGGATGGTCCGGCGTGGTTGCCGGCGATGGTGTGCATCCCCATCAGGCCCAGAATGAGCAGGACCAGCCCCAGCAGGGCCGGTAGTGGGAGGAAGAGCGTAGCGGAACGCCGACGCAGCGGTTTGCCGATGCCCATGTGTCCCGCCTTTCCGGTGGTTGCCTGCTTTCCAGCTTACCGGGGCGTTGCCGGGTGCGAGTCCCTAGGATATTGGATGGTGACAGATCCAGACCTGAGCCGGCGCAGGAGTTGCATGTTCGGGAAGTCCAGAAGGGACGAAACGGACATCAGGATCGCAACCACCGCCGGAGAAAGGACGAGACCCACGGAGGCTAAGGCCCCGGCTGGCAAGGGAACGGCATTGGTGCTGTGACCGGCACCCCCAACGAGGTCCTGTATCAAATTGCGTTAACTGGCCCGGGACATACCCGACACGGACGGCACCTCGCGCGGATCTTCCCTGCCAAGGCCGCCCCTGGCCGATTCCACCGTGATGCCAAGGCCAGCGAGAGAGGTAGCGGCATCGAGCCGTGCCAGCGCCAGGAAGCAGTACACTCCTCCCATCATTTTCTCAAATAGTTATTCGCCGGCCGCGAGGCAGTCGACGGTCCTTCCGCAGATGGAGCTGTTTTCCCCGCCGCGCCAGTTATCCACGGGGAAGGCGCGGCGCATCGGTTGCGGAACCTGGAAGGTGTCGGGTCATCGCGCTTCCAGCAGTCCCATCATCCCGGCGTCCTCGTGATCCAGAATGTGGCAGTGGTAAACGGTTTTTCCGGTGAAGTCATCGAAGGCGATCCGAACCCTGACGCTGCTGCGAGCCGGAACGTTGACCACGTCCTGCCACCGGGGGGTGGCCACGGGAAGGCCTGCCTGTTCGATGACCTGCATGGGCCACACATGCAGATGCACGGGGTGGTCCATAAGGCTGGTGTTCCGCAGCGTCCATTCCTCGACGCCGCCGGCCGAAACAGTGGTATCGACCCTTGCCGGGTCGAAGGACTTGCCGTTGATGGTGAAATCCATCATCCCGGTGCCCGGCCCCATGCCCATGCCCATGGCGAAGACCAGTTCGCGCCGGGCGGCGACCGGCTCGGACCGGAGGTCCCGCGGCGCCTGCTGCTCGGGGACAGGAGCGAGGGGGGCAACGGGTGCACCTGCAACGGTGAAGGTCGCCAGGACCGCCCCGGATCGGCCAGCCGAAGAGCGCAGAGGCCCATTGCCGCCCATCATCGGGCCTATGCTTCCCCTGTCGACGGGCAGTGCCCGCAGCACAGCAGTGCCTGCCTGGGCGGTGACCAACAGATCGGCCCTGTTTCCCGGTGCCAGCAGCACCTCGTCGGCTTTGGCGGGGACCCTGAAGCGGCCGGAGTCCAGACCCAACAGTTGCAGCGACTGACCATCCAGGCGAAGCTTCAGGTACCGGCCGGTGCAGGCATTGATGACCCTCCACCGTTCTCGCTCGCCCGGCCGGGCCGCCAGGCGCGGGTTCAGCTGCCCGTTGACGAGGACCATGTTGCCTTCCCGGCCCATCATTTTCTCCATCACCGACACTGCGGCGATTCTTCCGCCCGGAGTCAGGGAAATATCGGAGATCACCAGAACCCGTTCCCTACTCGTCGGGATGGGCTGGGGATCCTGGATGACGATGGCTCCATACAGCCCGCCGAAAATCTGGTCGGCGACCAAGCCGTGGTGATGCGGGTGGTACCAGTACACTCCCGGCGGGTGATCCGCCGGCAGCTGGTACTCGTAGTCAAAGGACGTGCCGGGGCCAACGGAAAGCAACGGATTGTCGCCGTTGCCCTGCGGGGAAACATGCAGCCCGTGCATGTGCAGGTTCGTCGGGTCCCGCAGCCGGTTCTCCAGCGTCACGTTCAGCCGGTCTCCGGCCCGGAGGAACAGGGTGGGACCGGGCAGGGAACCGTTATAGGACAGTGCAGTGGCATCCTTGCCGGCGATCTTTACCTTCCCCAAGGCTGCTGAAAGCGTAAGTTGAAGCCGGCCATCGGCACTTCGTAGGGTCTGCGGTTCTTCCAGCTCCTGCCCGTGGACGGACTGAACCCCGCTGCCCCACAGCAATCCTGCCGCACCCGTCGCGGTGGCCGCTGCCCCGACACTTACCAGAATCAGTGCGCTGCGACGGCTAAGAGGTTGCATCAGGTTTCGCCCCTAAGGGTTTTGAGGCGTTCGCGGTATTCTTCGGTAGTCATTTCGCCCCGGGCATAGCGTTCATCCAAGATTCGCCGGGCGCTCCTGCCGTCGCGAGCCCCGCCGGAAAAAGCCCGCACGGCAAAGATGACCAGCAGGACGAGGCCGATGACCAACAGCAGCCAAAACAGCCAGGTCCAGCCCATCATCGAACCATATCCATATCCATCCATCATTTTCCTTCTCCCTTCTTGCCATACCTGTCGCCGCCCGTCTACAGCCCACCGCACCATTTGCGCAACGGTTCCCGGCTGCACCCGGCCAAGAGCCGCTTCAACCGGATTCGCTTTCAATGTGCCGCCGTGCGGAAAACCGAAACGGTAGATTCAGCGATTTGCCGCCCGCCGCTGGTTGCCCGGTGACGACGAGGGCTGTATGTTGCCCCGATCTCGGCGCCACTGATGCCGGCCGGCTATTGCGGCACACCCTCGGCGGTGGAGGCCAGAGCCGAGCGGAGCCGCGCGTCTGCCTCGTTGGGAATGTCCGGCAGCGCCGGGTTGTCACGCATCTAAGATCACATAGTCCCCAATGGCGTTGGCGGCTTCGGTACCGAGCTTGACTGTAAACGTAGCCCGGACGTCAATTTCGGACTGAATCCAGAACCCCCGGGAAGCAAGGGCCCCGCGTGTCCGCCGGACGGCTTCATCCCATCCCACTGGGACGGTGACGGTACGGGTGTAGGACTTCGCGGTTCTCCTTAGGCTTGGATTCTCACCGGTTGCCCGTAGGCAAATGACTGAAAGAATCTATCCAGGTCCCTCGTTTCATCCTCACCGCTTTCTGGGCGACGGCGCTGCCCTGCTCGCGCATTTCCTCCGGCATACCTGCGTCCGTGCGCTGGCAGCGTACCCGCCGGAATACCGCTTGAGCACAGATTGATCACGTGGTCCAGGCACTCTGAGCCCTGGGAACTTCTGCAATTCACCGTATACCCCCAGCGGTGTTAGAACCACCCTTGCAGGTCATTCTCGCTGCCCTCCGCACAGCCGGAATCACGTGTTCAACGATTCATCGGAGAAAGCGTCGAGCACTGGTTCAAGCCGTCATGTACGTATTAGGGGTCTTGTACTGGTAACGGCGGGAAATTGAACGCTAAGCCTCGTTGAGCTGGTCTTGGTGCTGTTCGGTAGCCTTGGTGTGTGTCGGTGGAGTTTCTGAGCGAGGAGCAGGCGGGCGGGTTCGGGCGCTTCCTGGGTGAACCGTCGCGGGCTGATCTGGAGCGGTTTTTCTATCTTGACGACGCCGATCTGGAGTTGATCGCGAAGCGGCGTGGAGACCACAACCGGCTCGGCTTTGCCGTGCAGCTTGGGACGCTCCGATTCCTGGGTGTGTTGCTTGCGGATCCGCTTGATGTTCCGTGGGGTGTTGTCGATTACCTTTCGGCCCGACTCGGCATCGCGGACCCCTCGATCGTGAAGAAATACATGCAGCGGCGACCGACGGTTCACGAGCACGCCCGCGAGATCCGCGCTGTTTACGGCTACCGTGACCTGGTCGGGCCTGTCCTGGAAGACCTGTCGGCGTACGTCTACTCGAGGGCGTGGACGCACGGGGAGGGTCCGACTGTTCTTTTCGAGCTTGCGACGGCGTGGCTTCGTCGGGAGCGTGTGCTTCTTCCCGGGGTGACGACGCTCGTGCGGGTGGTGCAGTCTGCGCGCGAGGCGGCGCAGTCCGGGGTGTACGGCGTCGTCGCGACGGCGGCCAGCGCTGTCGATCCGCGGTTGCCGGTGGTGTTGCGCGGGCTGCTCGTGACTGACCAGGGTGACCGCGCGAGCCGTCTGGAGGCGTTGCGGGCGGGTCCGACGAGGGTCTCGGGCCCGGAGCTGGACAAAGCGCTGGGGAGGGTCGCTGCGGTGCGGGCGCTCGGGGCCGGGGTGGTTGACCTGTCGGCGGTGCCACCGGCGCGGGTGCGTGCCTTGGCCCGGTACGGGATCGTGGCCAAGGCGCAGTCGTTGCGGCGTTTGGCCGAACCACGACGCACAGCGACGCTCGTGGCGACGGTCACGGCGTTGGAGGCTAACGCAGTCGATGATGCGCTGGACCTGTTTGATCTGCTGATGACCACGAGGGTGCTCGGCCCGTCGCGGCGTGCGGCGGCCGCGGAGCAGCTGGCGAAGTTGCCCGAGCTGGCGAAGGCCTCGCGCGTCCTGGCCCGTGTCGGAGCCCGGCTGCTTCGCGTGCTTGAGGATTCCGGTGACCATGTCGACGTCGCCGCAGCCTGGACGGCATTGGAACAGATCGCCGCGCGGGACCAGATCGCCGAGGCCGTGGTGACGGTCGGCCAGCTTGTGCCGGAGGGCTCCGGCACCGAAGGCGCCATGCGCGAGCAGATGGCGCGTCGCTTCCGGACCGTGGCACCGTTCCTGCGGCTGTTGGCCACTACGATCCCGTGGGGTGCGACCGTCGCCGGCCAGCCCCTGCTCGAGGCGCTTGCCGGCCTGGACGCTTTGCGGGGCCGGCGCAAGGTGCGGCGTGAGGAGATCGACGAAGCGCTTATTCCGCCGGCCTGGCACTCCGCGGTGTTCGGCCGCGTCGACGAGGTCGAGGTGGACCGGGACGCCTGGGTCGTGTGCGTGCTGGAACAGCTCCGCTTGCACCTGCGCCGTCGGGACGTGTTCGCCACGGTCTCGACGCGCTGGGCCGACCCGCGCGCCCAATTGCTCGATGGTCCTGCTTGGGACGCGGCTCGCGGGCCGGCGCTGCGGTCACTGAGTCTGGATGTCCCGGTGAGCGAGCATCTGGCTGGCAAGGTCGAACTGCTGGACGTCGCCTGGCGAGGCCTTGCTGACGCGATCGTTGGGGCCGGCCCGGACTCGAGCGTGCGGCTGACCGAGACCGAGGGTGGCAAGGTCAAGCTGTCGGCCGCGCCGCTGGATGCCCTCGATGTACCTGAGTCCCTGACGGTGTTGCGGGCACGGGTCGCCGGAATGCTGCCGCGGGTGGACTTGCCCGAGATCCTGCTCGAGGTGCACGCCTGGACCGGGTTCCTTCACGCCTACACCCACGTCTCCGGCGCCGGCCCGCGAATGAGTGACTTGCCGGTCTCGGTCGCGGCGGTCCTGATCGCCGAGGCCTGCAACGTCGGCCTGACACCGGTTCTCGCCGAGGGACACCCGGCGCTGACCCGGGACCGGTTGGGGCATGTGGACGCGAACTACGTTCGCTCCGAGACCCACGCGGCCGCGAACGCCCTCCTGATCGATGCGCAGTCCGACGTGCCGATCGCCGCATCGTGGGGCGGCGGGCTGCTGGCCTCGGTCGACGGGCTGCGGTTCGTGGTGCCGGTCCGCACGATCAACGCCGCTCCGAACCCGAAGTACTTTGGTCGCGGGCGCGGGCTGACCTGGTTCAACGCGGTCAACGACCAGGTCGCCGGGATCGGCGGAGTCGTCGTGCCCGGCACGGTGCGCGACTCGCTGTACGTGCTGGACACCATGCTCAACCTCGACGGCGGCCCGAAGCCCGAGATGGTCGCTTCGGACACCGCCTCCTACTCCGACATGGTCTTCGGGATCTTCACCCTGCTCGGATACCGGTTCTCACCACGCATCGCCGACCTCGCGGACCAGCGGCTGTGGCGCGCCACGCTCCCGGGCCAGGCACCGGGCGACTACGGGGCGCTGAACGACGTCGCCCGGCACAAGATCCGTCTGGAGAAGATCACCGACCACTGGGACGACATGGCCCGCGTGGCCGCCTCGCTGGTCACTGGGACGGTACGCGCCTACGACGTGCTGCGCATGCTCACCCGCGACAACGGGGCACCGAACCCGCTCGGGGCGGCGATCGCGGAGTATGGGCGCATCGCCAAGACCCTGCATCTGCTGGCCGTGGTCGACCCGACGGATGAGACCTACCGGCGTTCGATCAACACCCAGCTCACCGTGCAGGAGTCACGGCACCGCCTCGCCAGGGCGATCTTCCACGGCCGGCGCGGGCAGATCTACCAGCGCTACCGCGAGGGCCAGGAAGACCAACTTGGCGCGCTCGGACTCGTGCTCAACGCCGTCGTGCTATGGAACACCCGCTACACCGACGCCGCCGTCACGGCGCTACACAAGGCCGGGCAGGAAATCTCCGAGGTTGACGTTGCCCGCCTGTCTCCGTTGGCCGATCAGCACATCAACATGCTCGGCCGCTATGCCTTCACCGCACCCGCACCCGACGGGCTGAGACCGCTGCAAGACCCCGCAGCCGGGCAGATCGAGCTCTGACCGGCACCATTCACGAAATTCGTGCCAGAACCCGCTAAATGTCGCATTATTTGCAGCGATAAATGTCGCAGTTCCAAGCTCCAGAACTCGCTGGAGCGCAGTAAACGCGGGATCCCTGTGACATTTGGGCCGCTGTCCCGGGTAGGGAACGGCAATCGGGACCGCGGATCTCAACGCCAAATGCCCTGATTCCAGCGGTGCCTGGCGGCTGTTGATGAAAGGTTCCTTCGACCGCGGCAAGATGAACCCGCGGGGTACGATGCTCGCCGCATCGCTCCCGGGGAGTACCTCGGGACCGGTGGCTATCCGCCGGTGAAGGCCGGGAAGAATCGAAGGAACACGGATCCGGCGACCGCGACATAGGCGATGGCCACGAGCGTGCCGGCCCAGCCGGCAACGAACCGGACCACGGCCCGCGGTGCGGGTATGACGCCGTGGACGAGGTTGCGGACCGTGAGCAGGAGGAACAGGGGGATCATCGCCGCCCACACCACCATGCAGTACAGGCACAGGATGTAGATCTCAAAGAGGGCCTGGCTCCAGAGCCAGATGACGAACACCGTCCCCAGGGTCACCCCGGCCTGCAGCCCGGCCCAGTACCAGCGCCCCGGGGCGGCCCCGGAGAGGACCACCATGGCGGTGGCCAGGACCACGGCGAACGCGACGATGCCGATCAGCGGGTTGGGTAAGCCGAACAATTCCGACTGCCAGGTGCCCATGACCCGCCCGCAGGAGACCCACGGGTTCACGTCGCAGCTGGTAACGTGGCCCGAATCCTTGAACAGGGCCAGGCGCTCCAGGACGAGGATGGCCGAGGCGACCCAGCCCACGGCCCCGGTTGCCAATAGCAGGAAGCCGAACGTGCGCGGGCGGGCAAAGCGTGGGCTGCCGGGGCTTGGGTGCCGGGGAACGGCTGCGGGATCGTCGGTGGCCGGTGTGGTCATGGCGTATTCTCCAGGTTCGGGACGGCGGGCTAGTTTGCGGCGGCTTCTGCGATGGCGGCGACGAACTGTTCCAGGCTCTGGACCGTGAGCATCTTTCCCTCGAGGAAGAACGTCGGGGTTCCGCTGACGCCCAGGGCCTTGCCGTCTGCGATGTCGAGCTTGACGCGGTCTTGGGTGGAGGGGTCGCCCACGGCGTGGTCGTACGCGGCCATGTCCAGGCCGAGGTCTTCGGCGTAGGTGCGGAAGACGGCACTCTTGTTGTCCGCTGATTCGCCCCACTGGGCCTGGGTCTCGAACATCTTCTTGTACATCGGTTCGTAGGCGCCCTGTTCGGCCGCGGACTCCACCGCCACGGCGGCATTCATGGAATTCAGGTGCCCGGGCAGCGGGAAGTACCGCTGGACGAAGGTGACGTTTTCCGAATATTCGCCGCGCAGCTCCTCGATGATCGGGTAGAACGCGCCGCAGGACTCGCACTCGAAGTCCAGGAACTCCACCAGGACCGCCTTTTCCTTCGGCGCCTGGGAGAGCACCCGGCTGTTGTCCCGAACGACCGGGGCCTCCGTGACGGAAGCGGAGGCTTCCGAGGCCTCGTGGGCCGCGGTCCTGGCGTTGTTCTGCGCAACGACATAGCCGACGATTGCCGCCACGACGACGGCGGCCAGCAGGGCCCAGACGATGATCTTGGCCTTCTTCGGGGCGCGGTCGGTTGCCGGGGGATTGGTGTTCACGGGGTGTTCCGTTCATTGGGCTGGATGGCCGCGGTGCGGGCCGAGCAGCATGGTTGTGATCCGTTGGCCCGGGTCGGGGCCAACGGATCGTGTCAGGTAAGTTGCCCGGGTGTGTCCCGGGACCCGGTGGTCATTTGCCGTGTTGTGGCGGTGCAGAACGAAGTGTGCCCAGGGCGTAGAGCACCACTCCGGTGGTGACGAAGACATCGGCGAGGTTGAAGGTCGCGAACCAGCCGCTGTGCAGGTAGTCCACGACGCCGCGCCCGTCGAGCCGGTCAATGAAGTTGCCGACGGCCCCGCCGAGCAACAGCGTCGCGCCGGTGCGGGAAAGCCGGCCCATGGCGGGGGCCGTGGTGAGCGAGTACCAGGCCATGGCCGTGATGATCAGCCCGGTGACGGCGATGACGACCCAGCCGGGAAGGTTCGCGCCAAAGCTGAATGCGACGCCGGGGTTGTAGAGCAGCCGGAGATTCATCAGCCCCAGGTCGATCGTCTCACCGGTGGAAAGCAGCGCCTCGGCCAACGCCTTGACGGCCAGATCGATAGCGACCAGCCCGGCGGCACACAGGATCATGACGGTACGGGCAGTGCGCGCCGGTCGCCCCGGCGCCGCGATATGGTCCGTGGTTTGGCCGCTCATGCCACGGGCTCCAGGGCTGATGCCGGCTGGATGGTCCGCAGCGCTGTCTTGCGGCGGAGCCGTCCGGCGCGCACGCCGTTGGCGATCACGACGATTTCGGCCAGTTCGTGGATGAGCACCACGGCGGCGAGTCCCAGGACCCCGAAGAGCGCCAAGGGGATCAGCACCGCGATCAGTGCCAGGGACAGGCCCACGTTCTGGAGCATGATGCGCCGGGTGTTGCGTGCGTGGTCAAGGACCTGGGGCAGGTGGTGCAGGTCCTCGCCCATCAGGGCGATGTCCGCGGTTTCGATGGCGACGTCGGTGCCCATGGCGCCCATGGCGATGCCGGTGTCCGCGGTGGCCAGCGCCGGGGCGTCGTTGACGCCGTCACCGACCATTGCGGTGGGCTGGCGCGACTTGAGTGTGCGGATGATTTCCGCCTTGTCCTCGGGGCGCAGGTCCGCGTGGATCTCGGTGATTCCCGCGGCCTTGCCCAGGGCCGTTGCGGTGATGAGGTTGTCCCCGGTGAGCATGGCCGTGGTGTATCCGGAGGCCGTGAGCCTGGCGATGACCTCGCGGGCTTCGGGGCGCAGCTCGTCGCGGACGCCGATGGCGCCGATGACCGCTCCGTTGTCCTCGATGAGCACCGCGGTGGCTCCGGCGTGTTGCATCCGCTCGATGTCCGGGGCCAGGGAACCGGCCTCGATCCATCCGGGGCGTCCGAGCCGGATGACCCTGCCATCAAGCAGCCCCTCCAGGCCAGCTCCGGGAACCGTGTCCACGTCGGTGACCGAGGCCCGTTCGGTGGTCGAGGCGAGGATCGCGCGGGCGAGCGGGTGTTCGCTGCGGGCCTCCAGCCCGGCCGCGAGGGCCAGGACCTGTTCGCGGGTGGTGGTGGGGGTGCCGAGGACCTCGATCACGGAGGGCTTGTTCCGGGTCAGGGTCCCGGTCTTGTCCAGGGCGATGGTGCGGATCTTGCCGAGGGTTTCCAGCGCCCCGCCGCCCTTGATGAGCACCCCGATCCGGCTGGCGGCACCCACCGAGGCCACGACGGTGACGGGCACGGAGATGGCCAGCGCGCAGGGGGATGCCGCGACCAGCACGACCAGGGCGCGTTCAAACCAGAGCACGGGTTCCCCGACGATGAAGCCGAAGGCGATGATCAGGGCGGCGGCGATCAGGATGCCGGGGACCAGTTTCTTGGCGATGGAGTCGGCCAGTCGCTGTCCCGGTCCCTTGCGCGATTGCTCGGCCTCGACGATGTGTACGATCTTGGCCAGCGAGTTGTTCTCCGCGGTGCTGGTCACTTCAACTTCCAGCGGGCCGGTGCCGTTGATGGACCCGGCGTAGACCTCGGAGCCGGGGCCGGCCTCGACGGGGACTGATTCGCCGGTGAGTGCCGAGGTGTCCAGCGAGGTGCGACCAAGGACGATTCGTCCGTCGGTGGCCAGGCGTTCCCCGGGGCGGACGACCATGCGGTCCCCGGGGACAAGGTCCGTCGGGGAAACAACCGTCTCGGTCCCGTTGCGCAGGACCCTGGCCTCGGCCGGGACCAGGTCCAGCAGTGCCCGCAGGCCGCGCCGGGTTTTGGCCAGCGAGTATTCTTCCAGACCTTCGGAAATCGCATACAGGAACGCCAGCATGGCCGCTTCCTCGAACTGGCCAAGGGCGACGGCGCCGATTGCGGCGATCGTCATCAGTGTGCCGACCCCGATTTTGCCCTTGAACAGGCGCCGGAGCGTGGAGGGCACGAACGTCCAGGCCGCAACCAGCAGCGCGCCGAGTTCCAGCGGCAGCGTCACGACCCGGGGGCCTCCGGCCAGCGAGGTGATCCATGCCGCCAACAGCAGCACGCCGGCCACGGCGGCCGCCCGCACCTCGGTCACCTGCCAGAAGCCCAACGGCTCCTCGGCTTCACCGGTTTCGGTTTTTTCGTCGCTGCAGCCGCAGGCGTCGCTCATCGGGCGTTCTCCTTTTCAACCATCGGGGCGGTGGTGCCGTCGGGGCCGTAGTTCGGGCACAGGCTGACCGCGTTGCCGGTGGCGGCGAGCAGGATCTCGGCCTGGGCGAGCATGTCCATCAGTTCCGGACGGGACAGCGAGTAGTAGACGCTGCGGCCTTCGGAGCGTCCTTCGACCAGGCCGCAGTCTCGCAGGCAGGCCACGTGCATGGACACCGTCGATTGGGGCAGGCCGAGCTCGCGGGTGAGGTCTCCGACCCGCACCTCGCCGCTGGCCATGCGCTTGACGATTTTCAGGCGAACCGGATCGCCGAGGGAACGGAACAGGGCGGTCGCGGGATCCAGGCCGCAGGTGTCCGCCGGAACATTTTGATTGATCAGCATCTACTGATGATATCCAAATTTTCTGATCAATGACATGATGCTCGGTCAACGGGGCCCGCACCGACGGCCTCTGGGGCCGACCGCCGAAGTTGCCGGGAGTGGCGTTCCGTGGCGTTCGCATTTCAGTCATGCCCCGCGAGCCCGTCTCATAAATCTGAAGCTTTATGAGACATTGATACGGATCCCGATCCATAAATACACTGGCCCGGGGTGACGGGGCGCAATATGTCTCGAAAAGTCGTCCCACCGTAAAACGTCTCGCGCGGTTGGCATCAAGGGATTTCTGAGTCAAAATGGCGGGGTGAGACATTTGGGATACACGCGGGTGAGCACCTCGAGCCAGGACGCGCAGCTGCAGCTCGACGCGCTGGTCAAGGACGGGGTGCAGAAACGGGACGTGTTTGCCGACGTCACCTCCGGCAGCAGGACCGCGATCGAGCGCCCCGGGATGAAGAAGCTCCTGGAGTATGCCGAGTCCGGCGACACCGTGGTCGTTTGGCGGGTCGACCGGCTGGGGAGGTCCCTGATCGATGTCCTGAACACCGTGAACCTGCTGCGCGAACGCGGCGTGAACGTCCGCTCCATTTCGGACGGGATCGACCCGGCGACCTCGACCGGGCGGATGATGCTGAACCTACTGGCCTCCCTGGCCGAGTACGAGCGCGAGCTGATCGTGGAGCGCGTCAACGCCGGGATCGCCGCGGCCCGGCAAAACGGCACCCGTTTCGGCCGGCCGCCCTCCGATCCCACGGTGATCGCGGACAAGCTCGCGATCGCGAAGGAGGCCCGTGCGAAGGGACGCACCGCGGAAGACGCGGCACGCTTGGTCGGATGGAGTCGCGCGACGCTCTACCGCCACCTCGGACAAGACTCCGGATCCGTCAAGAGCCAGTGATCCCTGGTGCCCCAGGGGAGTGCAGTGTGCTTCTGAACGACGCATGCCCGAAGGGGTCGACCTCCGCGAGCGTCTTCAACCTCACCCGCACCCGAAGGCCCGCAGCCAGGAAGAACTACGATCACGTGCTTAGCGCCAACCGCTGTACCGATGGTCCGGACACCCTCGGAGTCTCCGTGCCCACCCTCTATCGGTGGGTGCCGGCAACAGTCGCTGCGGGGGCTCCGACGCAATAGCCGTTGCTGTTTGGTGCAGACGCCTTAGAGAAAATGACATCAATCTCATCGGCTACGCCCGCGTCTCCACCAACGGACAAGACTCCCAACTCCAACGGGACGCCCTCGAAACCGCCGGATGCGGCCGGATCTTCGAAGACAAAATCTCCAGCCGCGCCACCGCCCGCCCGGAGCTCGTTGAAGCCCTCGACCACCTCCGGCCAACGGACACCTTGTGCGTATGGAAATTGGACCGTCTCGGCCGGTCGGTGAAGGAAGTACGGACCATCGCCGAAGGCCTCCACGACCTGGGAGTCGGCCTGCGCATGCTCACCGGAACCCTGACGGGAACCTACAGCCCGACCGGGGAAGGGAAATTCTTCTTCGTCATGATGGCCGCGTTCGCCGAACTCGAGCGCGACATGATCCGTGAACGGACCATGGCCGGCCTGGCCGCAGCCCGTGCCCAAGGCCGCACCGGCGGCCGCCCCACCGTCATGGATGCCGATACCCTCGCAGCCGCCCGAGCCAGACGCGCCAACGGGGAAAGCCACACGCAGATCGCCAAAGCACTGGGAGTCTCCCGTGCATCCATTTACCGCCACCTGCCCACCGGCAACACCTGAACCATGCCGCCCAAACAGATTCCTTGGCGCCAACCACTGTTCCCCTCCAGATCGGGCCCGTCCGCACCGTTATCGCAGACCACCGCGCCGCCATCGGCCCGACCTCAACCTGACGCCGCGAGCTTAGCGTTCAATTTCCCGCCGTTACTACCAAGACCCCGATCCCGACTGTGGGGAGGGCCTGACTTTAAGGGCCGGGGTGGATACTTGACTTCGCTCCGGCATTCCAGCGGCGTTGGAGCCACTTCGGGTTGGGCGGAAATTTGGTGGGTTTGCGCAGCTTGACTCCGTCGTAGGGCATAAGTTCTTGGGCGAGTGCCTGGTCAGCGCCGACTTTACTGTGGTTCACGTGGACTACCCCGTCGGGTGCAATCCGCAGATATCCGTCTTCGAAGGCGCGGTCTACCAGCGTCGACAGGCAGATACCATTTGTGGGATCCAATCGGATGGTGTGATCTTCACTCCACGGCACAATATGTGAGGCAACGAGGAAGTGCGGGGTATTGATTCCAGTCAGTGCGCACGCGTACCCATAGTCGGACTTCACGCGGTTGGCGAAAGCTCTCTGGGCGCTTCCTCTGGTTTTTTGGTTCGCATAGCGGTCTGGCGAGCTTGTCTCCAGGTCCGAAACGGAATAGTCTCCCTGATCCATGCGATCTGCGAATTTCCGGACCAATAGTTTTTCGGTGGGGTACCTCTCCGCTGCGCTGTCCTCCACGGGGGGCGTCGTGGGGGCAAGAAGGACTTGACCCAAGAGGTCCAGGATTCCCTGCGACGCGCGGCGTCGCCCTCGGACCGGGCCCGGTAGTCCGGCGTTTTCCATCGCGGAGAGACCCAGGAGCCTCCGTTCGTTGCTGTCTAGCACGCGTACCAGCTGAAGAGCCATCCAGGTCTTGTGCACACGCGCCTTGCGGGCAGCTTTGTTGGTCCAGGAGCTCTTCCCGTCCGGGAGTCCCGTCTCGGTCACGATGCACTGGTGGGTCAGCGCCTGCGTTGGCTTGGTGGCATACAGGAAGACCGTGTCACCGAGCTGCACATGTGCGTTCGTCGTCTCTGACCACCAGATCTCGTCTTGAGTGGTGAATGCTTCTTCTGCGTCGAAGTTTGCGGCGTTGGAGGCAAATAGCCATACCTCTCCCGGGGATGAAACGTTGGACGTCATGTTCTGCGGCCTTTCAAATTGACGCTTTCGATCCGCAAGACCCTCGTATCAGTTGCGAATCAAAGCTGGTTGAAGGGTACCTGAAATCCTGCCGCCATTGTGCGAGAGGGATGATTGGCGGGGCGCTTCGGGCTCCACGCTGACAACGGCGCATATGGCTATTTGAAATGATCCAGAGCGACGTCCCTGCGACAGCGAGCGGCGGATACCTCCATACGAGAGTTCCTCCGATGACAATCCGGTTGCTCTTCCTCTGACTGGAACGGGTCCGGCCTCTCAATAGACCGTGGGAGGGTCGAAGCCGCCGGCATTGGGATTCCCGAGCCTGGGGGCGAGTGCAGCCGACTTCTGGCGGTGAAACCGTTGTCGTCTGGAGCGCTGAGATTGCGGGTAAGGAAACTCGCTGGGGCGAGCTTACCGATATGAATTGGTACGCTCGCCCCAATGTTGAGCAAAACCGGAGTCTACTTGCGGACCTTCACCGCTCCCGAGTACTTGGTGTTTGCGCTGAATCCGAAGGAGTCCTTGACCTCGGCGACCGGGTGGCAGGTGGTCTTCAGGCGCAGGGTCTTTCCGACATCGGCGCGGGCAGCCTTGTACGTAAGTTTGGTGGCTCCCTTGATGTTCTTGGTGTTCCGCTGCCACTGGTAGCTGCACTTGGAAATCACGGGGTTCCAGCTGTGGGACTGTTTGTCACGGGCGGCGGTAGCTCGCACCGTTTGTCCCTTGCGGGCGGTCTTCTTCGACACGGTGGGCTTCGTGAAATCGATCTTGCCCGGCGTATGGAGTATCAGGGAAATAGTGTTGGTCACCCAGAACTGTCCTAGCTTGCTTTCCTTCCCGGCGGAGAGGGCAGCCATGCCTGTACCGTTGGACGACACGGAGCGGACGTTCTTGGTTCCGGGATTCCATCCGATAGCGGCGCGCGCGGTAAAGGCACCGTATCTGTTGCGTATCTCAGCAGGGATCTTGTAGGTTTGTCCCTTCTTCAATTTCGTGAGCGTCTCGGTGTGGACTTCGACGACCGCCAGGGAGGTTGACTTCCGCAAAGGCTCCAGCGACGGCGCGTTGTCACTGAACAGCGTGAGTCTTTCCAGGCTCGGGAGTGCCGCGATGGATTCCATATCGACAGTTGAACGGCCAACGTCCAGCGCTAGGGAAGTCAGCTTTTCGTCACTGGCCAAACTGCTAAGGTCATGCGGTTTACTGGTTGCCATCGACAACCGATCAAGATCCTCAAGTGTGGCGATGTGCTCGAGCGAGGAGACCGTGGTCGTCCCGGTGCTCAGCGCCGTAAGTCGCGGGAAATCCTTCACAAAGGCAAATGTCGGGTCGCTTACGCCAATCCCCATGTGCAGGGTGGTGATGCCAAGATCCTTGAGCTTGGACATGCCGGTGATCTTCAGCGTTTTGTCGTCACCGAGAAGGTTGAGCCACCGCAGGTTCTTCGCAGCTGACAGGGGTGACACATCGGCAATGTTCCTGCAGTTGATGAAATCTGTGCTCTCCAGGATCCTCGGGGTCAGTTTGCGGTCATTGATATCGGTGCATTGTTTGTAGATGTTGTTTGCCGCGGCGTGGGCCGGCGCCGAGGCTCCGACGAGAGCGCCAGCGACCAGAGTTGCTGTGGCGGCCAGCGTAGTGATTTTCCTGATCATGTTTCTCCAAAATGGGCGTTTGATGAGTGCAAACAAGCCTACCCAAGGGGAGGATTTCGGCGGCCCAAAATACGTAGATGACGCGGGCCTATGGGGTTACAAGATTGATGGCGCGATTCGTGGCAGGGACCCCTGCTTTTGGTTGCGCGGGTGCGCTCAGCCGTTAGATGTCTCCGGCTTCCAGGCGCTTCGCCTTGCCTCGGGTTGCCACGTATTTTCCTGAAATGCTCATTGGATGGATGATTAATGCATCATCCGCTCAAATCTGGATACCCGGAATCCAGGGGTAGTTGTTGGCTCCTTCGGGAATATTTACACCCGTTGCGTCGGGGTAGGCGCCAGGAAAACGCGTGACATCGTTTTTTGGGGTCTGTTTTCCATCGCATCAAAGGATGGTTTGATGAGACCGTCGACTGGAACGGAGTGACAAGTTAATAGGGCGCAGGATTCACTGGTGGAAGCAAATTTGACCGTCCCAACAACGTGTCTGACGCCCATCCTTCGCAAGGAACACCGACCGGGCCTTTTATGAGATCCCAGGCTGGTGCCGTGCTGATGCTTGGGTGGCAATCGCACTTCTGCGATCGAAGGCGGTGCCTTTCTTCCGGAAGCCCTTTTCGGCGAGACCGATGTGCCGTTATCCCGGAATTCATGCTTCGTACAGTGTCACGCATGAATTCCGAAACGTTTCCGGCTGGCATTCAACGCATAATTCCAAGCGAGTTATGCATTTGTTCGGGTACCCGATCCAGCTAGTGCCCGGTGTTCGGTCCCAACCCGCCGGGCAACCCCGTCGGGAGCGCGAAGTCCTGCGGGTTGGTGGCCAGGATGCGCAGGGCGTCCTGGCCGTGGGTCCGGTCCTTTTCCTCCAGCATGAGCCAGGACGGAAACAACGGGTCGGCCAAGGCCCGGTGCAGGGTGATGATCCGGCTGCGATCGCTGCCCTTCAATTCCGGCACCAGCCCGAGCGGGTCCTTGAGCGTGGCAGTCAGCACCGCCGCATCGTCCAGGTGGCGGCGCCCGTCGCGGGAGTCCTCCCTATAGGCCGCCCCCTTCAGGACCAGCGCGCCAAGCGTGTTGGGGATGCTGACCCTCACGGCTCCCTCGCCGGTGTCGATGCTGCAGTAGACGGTTCGCTGCAGGGCCTGTGTCCCGGCGGGGACCCGGAACACCTCCCGCCGGCCCAGGAACAGCGGCGGCTTGGCCACCCCGTGGTCGGCGACCATGACATCGATCTGCTCGGTGCCCCGCACGAAGCGGTGGGCCGGGGCGTCGCCATCGATCGAGGCCTGCAGGCTGTATCCGAGCGTGCGCAACGTTTCGGTGAGTTCGCCGGCGGTAACCGAGCCCGTTTCGACATGCAGGATGATGTCGACGTCGGAGGTCGGCCGGGTGACGTCCATTCCCGCGACGGCGGCGTGCAACTGCACCATGAGTCCGCCGACCAGGGTCCATTTGCTGGCGGGCAGCGCCCGGGCCAGCTCGAGGCACTGCGGCCAGGGCGAGCCCCATCCGCCCGGAGGCGTGGGGGCTTCCCAGGTGGGGCGGTCCCCGTCCCGGTCCAGGCTTGTTGGTTCAGCCATGGAGCAGTTCCTCGAGGACGCGGATGCCTGCGGAGCGTTCCCGGGTGGACAGGGAATCCATCAGGTCCACCGCGACCGCGGCCAGGGGGGTTCGGCCGGAATTGAACGGTTCGGCGAGGGCCGTTTCACGGATCACCACGTTGCCGTTGGGGTCCTCGACCATGCCCAGTGCGGTGGCAAACTTCTCGCCATCCCCGGCCGTTGCATAGCCCTCGGCAAACCCGCCGCCGCCGGAGAGACCGAAGCGTGCGGCCGTTTCCTCATCGTGCATCGCCGAACCCGCGGTCGGCATGAGCCGTGGGCGGAGCAGGTCCACGGCCGCCGGGGTTGCCCGGTAGCGCTTCACCGCGGCGCGGTTCCTGGCCAGCAGGTGCACGTCCTCGGCACGGATTTCACCCAATCGGGTCTTCAGGCGGTATTTTTCCGCCGCGCTGATCCATGGTGTTTTCTGCCCGGAGAGCAGGCACAGGGCCGCCCATGCCGTCTTGGGGCTCCACAGCCTGCCGGCATGTTTGCCGGAATCGGCAACCCGCTGCAGGGAAGCGGGGTCGATGAGCAGGGTGCGGCCGGCGGTGCCCGCGCCGGTGAGCCGGCCCGTGCGCAGCATCTTGCGCACCGCGACATCGCTGATGCCCAGGCGGTCGGCCGCTTCCCTCGTTGTCACAGAATCCATACATAAAGGTTCTCATAAAAGAACCATTGTGTATACTCAATTCGTCTGATCATTGACCAGCACGGGAAGCCTATGGTCCATTGGGCGCGATGGGGGAGCCGGCTAAGGCGTCGGGCCGAAGCGAGAGTGAGCGTAGTGTTTGCAACCGTGCTGGACGACTGGGTGACAAAACGCTGACTTATGTTTACTGGAGTTGGCCGATGCTTCGAGGCCTACAGCCTCGTAGTGGTGTTGGTGTTGGTGTTGGTGTTGGTTGGCATAGGACCTCGTACCCCTTGCCATCTTGAATGAGATTGGCTCACTAACAGTGTGCCGCGCCAACCAGCGCCTGCCCTGGGTGTGGTTCGACAGAGGAATGACCAATCTCTTGAAGTCAGGATGCCCGCCTCGGGAGTCATCTCTTTGAATCGAACAAGGTAGGCAACATGACCATCATTGGCATTGATCCGCACAAATCTTCCCTGATGGCAGTAGCCCTGGATTCCCAGGGAGCGGTCCTATAGGCCAAAGAAGATGGGGGGTGATTTTGGTTGTTCTCGTGAGATGAATGGCAAGCCGAGGAATCGTCAACCTGAAACATCCACCGAAACCTCAACGAGTCGAAACACAGGACATGCCATTTCGAGCCAATCCGACGTTGGAGACAGGTAAGAATCTGAGATTTTAAGTAATCAGTGAACTCAATAGATTGGAATGGAACGTGAAGAAGGTACCGGAGGTCAGAGGCGACCCGGACTTGTCTCGAGAAGCACCTGCAGGGCTTGTTCGCCTAGGTCATCAACATCAAATGCAGCGCGGTTCAGCTACACCACGATCCGCTTGCATATTCTGGGCGTCGTGCAGACGCGCACTCAGAAATCTTTAGAAAAGGTCGGGACGTGCTGGCATAATTCCGTACAACTTGCTATGGGAAGATTATAGGACTGTGGGCTGAATGGTCTCAGCGCCTGAGTCGCACGGACAAGAGGAAGATCGGAAAAACACGATAAAGGCCCTAGAATTACCCTACTGGTATCACTACCAGTACTGCGCTCTAGGCGTCCGTCGTGAATACAGAAAAAGAATTTAATTCTCTTTTTGTCTGCGAATAAGACGAGTGAATCTGATTATAATAAATCAGTAAGTTTCAAAGATGTTTATATATAATAAGGAAGGTAAAATGAGTGATCCAATTGAAATCGATGATGCAATAATTCTTCTCATCGGTTCAGGTTCACCGAAGAACCCGGGCGGATCTTTGAGCGGCATTACCAGGCTCGAAAAACTCATATTCCTACTTGAACGAGAAACGAATAGCAAGAATTGGCTTGACCAAGATGCTGATTTCGAAGCGTACAACTTCGGCCCATTTTCTCAAAAAATATATCAAGCAGTGGATACACTTGGTGCCGCAGGATTACTGCTGGACTCCTCAAAGGAATCATCTGATACTACCGACTCCTGGGAACAGCGAGAAGGGATCGGGTTAAATCCCGACCCGTACTCCACCAGAGACTTTCAGTTGACCGATCGAGGATGGCGATACTTCAACGCGCTCAGCGGAGAATTATCGAAAGATGCTCTAGATGAGCTCCGAGACTTCAAGAATCAGTTTGTCAATTTACCCTTACGTCAATTAATACGTTATGTATATATGAAATATGATAATTTCACAACAAAATCCATTATCAGGGATGAAGTGCTAGGTGATCGTGCCTAGTCTTACTCAGTTAACTGAATTAGTAGCTCGTGATATTCCAAATATGGATCTTGTTCTGAGCCTTGGGGTAGTCCTGACCATATTTGGCATCGGGGGGTTCGTCAGTGCTGTTCACATGAGGGAAAAGAATAGGGAACGCCTGACTACCAAAGTTAGGATTGCGTTCGCGGGGCTTACCGAAAACGCCTTCGGCGCCTTAGAGCAACTGCGAGAAGAAATAAATTTGATACTCCCGCTTCACGATGCCCTCTTTGATCCATTGACTGTTATTGCAGAACCCAGCTCCGCAATCAAGCCAGCCCAGAAGAGTATTAAGCTGATAAAAGAACGCCAAAGCATTTCAAAGAATCTAAAATATTTATTAGTCTCATGTAGTATTATAAAATATTCACTATTAGCCTTTCCGATATTTTGCGGAACAGCTACAATGAGTTATTGGCTAAATTACAGTGATAAAATGCAGTGGATGACATTAATAGTCATGACTGCAATTGTTGCCACATTACTTGTATTGGTTTTCCTTTGGTTTGCGTTCTTAGATCAACGTATCCAGCAAGGAATTGAGGATGGAGTAGTGCCCGAGACTGTTGAAATCCGAGGAACGCGATGATCGCGTTTGCCCGTCATGACGCCGCGTTTGATACGAGAGGTGAGTCCCGCATGATGCCCATACTCGTAGACTTTCTGAGGGCGCGAAGATGGCTTCGAGGAGACACCGTCTTGGTGCGCGAATTTCCAGTTAGTGGTCGACGGGTAGATTTAGCGGCTTTGACAAAGAGCGGCGTGCTCAGTGCGTTTGAACTCAAACTGGATGACTTTGGACGCGTGCTGGAACAAGCGGTATATAACCGCCAAACTTTCGATAGATCATGGATTGTAATTGGCAGAACCCCGCGCGATTCTAGCCTCAACGATGCGTCGCGCTTCGGGGTAGGTGTGATTACGATCATTGGTGACCAAGCAAAAATCCTGGTGACTCCAGGAACCCCTTCCTGCGATCGAACTGCACGAGATCGGTCAGTCGTAAGACTCAAGTTAGTTGGAGAAATGAATGTTTAATAGTTTTCAGCACTACTTAAGTTACGGCTCAACTGATCAAGCAACAATGAGAGAGTTGAAAGATTCGTTTAATGGCCTTATCGTGCCTGGTACTATCGCTGCTTTTCAGTCTGAAGGAACCAAAGGTTTTGTTCTGACACTTTCGGCGCGATCTAAAGAGCCTTACGTAATCGATTCTCGTTTTCCGCTTTTTCAAAATAAGCTAAAGAAGCCAAAAAAATCACACCAAATGTTGGCTGAAATTTTGGGTGTTTCCCATGTTCTATTGAAGGACGGAGGGGTGACCCCTTCCGATTTTACCAAAGATATAATTAAAACTATTGCCATAAATTGGCTGAAGTTTAATATTAATTTTGATAATGTTCAATCAAAAACATTTGATAAATATGCGAAACGTTTAGGCGAGAAGATATTATCGGAAGATAAGGAGCGTCCGTTGTTCGTCTTGCCTCCGTATCTAATGGCGAAGCAAGCCGACGATGGTTGGGCGCAGGTTTCTAATGCTATTTGGGAAGCAACCGTAATCGAGGCCAGGCATGTCGAGGAATTAGGTTTGCTTCGTCGCGTTATTGCGGCCGAGTCTCCCCGCGTATGGTCGGAACTTGCCGCGCAAGTTGATGATCGCGAGATCGTTGCTTGGGTCAGTGACTTAGATGAATTTCGAGTTGGATCAGAACGGGATTTGGTTGACTACGGCGAGGCAATTAAGGCCGCGGCCGCGAGGGGGCAAAGCGTTTTTGCATTGTACGGCGGATTCCTGGCCGTTCTTTTTGCTCGATTCGGTTTGACGGGGGCTTCTCACGGGATTGGGTTTGGGGAACATCGTAACTGGGTCGAGTTGCCTTCGTCAGGGGCACCGCCCGCTCGATTCTATCTTTCTATTCTGCATCGTTATGTGTCAGTGGACATCGCCCAGATCCTCTACGAACAGTTTCCCGATCTCGTCGCATGCGCTTGCCTGGAATGCGAATCGAAGTCCCCAATTTCGCTGGAATACCATTCCCTTATGCGGCATTCGGTTTATGCGCGTGCGCGGGAAATCCAAGAATGGTCGCAATTGTCGACAGCCGATGTGACTGGACGATTGCTAGCGGACTATCGAAGGTTCAACGATGCAGTTGAATCGCTTAATCAACCTCAAAAGGTTATACAACGCCTCGAAGACAATAGCCTTCATTTACCTATGTGGGCGCGAATACTGGAGTCAATAGAGCATTAACTCGACCGTGAGTTGCCGGGGTGAATGCAAAGAGAATTTTTATGCCAACTCCGTGCAGTTTGTCGACGTTTTATGGCTATCCATCCGAAAAACATTTTTGTCGGTGAATTGGGAGGAAAGTCGCACAGGTATACCGGTTGTTCAGGTTCCCCGGTCAAGGTCCAGTCGGGGAACTTGACCCTGGTGTTCTGCATTTTGGTTTGCATCCTCACGTGCTGGGACTGTCCTCGTAGTCGCTATTAGGAAATTTCAGCACTTTCGATGGTGTCCGTTGCACGATGCGGTACACCGTACTCCGGGCGACCCCGAACAGCTCGGCGATTTCCGCGCTGGTGTGCTGGCCTCCGCGGTGGAGGGCGACGAGGTGCTTTTCCTGGGCCTTCGAGAGCTTGGGCTGCTTGCCGCGGAGCTTTCCCTTGGCCTTGGCGATTTGCATGCCTTCGCGGGTGCGGGCGCGGATGAGGTCGGATTCGAATTCGGCGACCATGGCCAGGACGTTGAAGAGGAGTTTGCCGACGGGGTCGGTGGGGTCGTGGATGGAGCCGCCGAGGCTGAGCTTGACGTTGCGCTTGGTGAGGTCCTCGACGATGTCGCGGGCGTCGGGCAGGGAACGGGCGAGGCGGTCGAGCTTGGTGACCACCAGGGTGTCGCCGGCGCGGCAGGCGGCGAGGGCTTGTTGGAGTCCGGGGCGTTCGCGGTTGCGTCCGGTGAGGCCGTGGTCGACGTAGACCAGGTCGTCCGGGACGCCGAGGGCCTTGAGGCCGGCTTGCTGGGAGCTGAGGTCTTGTTGGTTGGTGGAGACGCGGGCGTACCCGACCAGGTGCGGTGACATGTCTCGAGTGTAGCGTTTGTGTCACCTGACCGGGACGGTTTTGCGGGCTGGGTATACGCGAATCCGGGTTCCTTGAATTTTCAATGTTTTTGAAGGCCGGATTTTTGGTGCCCGGGTGTCGCGGTGGGGGATCCTCATAAAGAACTCAGCTGCGGTTTCATCTGCGCAAGTAACTAGATTTGAAGATGTGTGTCTGCCCAAAATGACTCCTACCTCGAAACTCGGGAAACGTTGGGCTGTCCATGAATTGTTGCGGGACCGCGAGCTGAAGCCTATTTCTAGTAGCCTGGCAGGATGGACACTCCCGGAGTAAATAGCGAGTTCGACTTGGGTGAAGGAATTTTTGAGAGCTTGCTGACCGATCGTCTGGCAGAGAGGCTTGAGCCCCTTAACGGCTACAAGTGGTCCGTGGAATCGGTCGCGGTCGAAAACGCACCGGGCGAACTGGCTCGTTTCCTCGGACACGCGATTGAAGCACGGTTGAGTGTGCTCGAAGCTGATCAAATGATTACGCTGACCAATCAGCTGCTTGACCTTGTCGGGCACGCTGAAGACGTGCTTCCTGGGCCTCAGAAGCTCATGGAGCTGCAACGCGACAATGGTGTTCGTGTTCGGTCGTTCAAACGCCCGCAAACCTCATTGAGTTCTGCAGCCTTGCTTACGAACAGTCGCGAAGACCCGCAGCTGGCCGCTGAACTACGGGCCGAACTTTCCTCAGCGGATCGTGTTGACCTGTTGTGCGCCTTTATCAAATGGGAAGGGCTGAGACTGCTTTCGGAGTCGCTTGAGGCGATCAAGGACCATGGCATTCCGATACGGGTCATCACTACGACCTACATGGGCGCCACCCAACGCCATGCCATCGACGAATTGGTTCGCCGTTTCGGTGCAGAAGTCCGCATCAACTACGAGACGAATGCGACGAGACTTCACGCGAAGGCATGGATGTTCCACCGCAATTCGGGATTTGATACCGCGTACGTTGGAAGCTCCAACCTCAGCAGGCCGGCGCTGCTTGACGGCCTCGAATGGAATGTCCGGCTCTCGGGTGCGGCGACGCCAGGACTACTGCAAAAGTTCGCGCTGACCTTCGACAGCTATTGGGAAGACGACGCCTTCGTTCCTTACGATCCCGATACGGATGCAGAGCGGCTGGATTCGGCGTTGAAACGTGCCGGTGGAACGACGGCGGAGCGGATGCTCGGATCCACCGGGCTTGAAGTGCTTCCGTTGCTTCACCAGAAGGAGATGCTCGAAGAGCTCGACGCAGCCCGGACCAACCGCAACGAGCATCGCAATCTCGTGGTTGCCGCAACTGGGACCGGCAAGACAGTCCTGGCAGCGCTGGACTACAAACGACTGTGCGAAGCGGCTGGACAGCAGCTCACGCTCTTGTTTGTGGCACACCGCAAGGAAATCCTTGAGCAATCCATGAAAACGTATCGCAAGGTCTTGGGCAAGGGATCCTTTGGCGAGATGTTCGTCGATGGGCAAAGGCCTGTGGCGTGGAAACACGTGTTTGCCAGCGTCCAGTCCTTGGCAGCACTTGGACTCTCCAAAATCGACCAACAAGCCTTCGACGTCGTGGTGATCGACGAATTCCATCATGCCGAGGCGACCTCGTACCGCAAGCTCATTGAACACCTGTTGCCGAGCGAATTACTAGGACTCACGGCAACACCCGAACGCGGCGACGGCATCAATGTGGCGGATACCTTCTTCGATGGTCGCATTGCCTCGGAGCTGCGGCTGTGGGACGCACTCGACGCCGACTTGCTGGTTCCCTTCCACTACTTCGGGGTGGCGGACGACGTCGACCTCAGCGCCATTGAGTGGAAGCGAGGGTCCTACGACCTGGAGCAGCTGAGCAACGTGTACACCGGCAACGACATGCGTGCGCTGAAGATCATCAACGAACTTCGCGACAAGGTGCTCAGCACCTCCATGATGCGAGCGCTGGGTTTCTGTGTCTCGGTCCAACACGCAAACTACATGGCGAAGGTCTTCAACGAGGCTGGCATCCCTTCGGCGGCGGTTTCGGGAAACTCGAGCACCGAGGAACGCGAGGAAGCGCTGGCCAAGCTGCGTGCCAGTGAACTGAACTGCATCTTCGCCGTCGACCTCTTCAACGAGGGACTCGACGTGCCGGAGATCGACACGATCCTCCTGCTGCGTCCGACCCAGAGCTCGACCATTTTCCTCCAGCAGCTCGGTCGTGGACTCCGTCGAGCCGACGACAAGGCAGTGCTCACCGTGCTGGACTTCATCGGGCAACAACGCCGGGAGTTCCGTTTTGACGTCAAGTACCGCGCCTTGCTGGATGTTCCACGCAAGAAGCTGGAACGCATCATTGATGACGGTGCGCCCGGGCTGCCCTCCGGATGCCAACTCATGCTTGACCGGGTGGCGCGCACCATCGTGTTGGATAACATTCGTTCCCAACTCAAGCTCAACAAGCCAGCGCTGGTTCGTGAGATCAGGTCGCATGGGTTGCTTGGACTGGACGACTATCTTGAAGAATCCGGCCGGGACGTCAAGGACATCTACCGCAAAACGGGGGCTTCCTGGACAGATCTGATTCGCCGGGCAGGACTGGTCTCCGCGCGCTCGCCATGGGAGGAAAACCTGGTTGAGTTCGGCGTCGCCCAGCAGGACGAAGAGCGGGACCTGCTCAAGCGGGTCACGGGTTTCCTTCACGTTGATGATGCCGAGCGTGCCGAGGCATATTCCGACCTGCTCTCTACGGACGCCCCACGCTATGCGGAACTGGGGGATCGGAAACAGGTATTCGCGCGCATGCTGTTCTTCACGTTCTGGGACAACGGCGGAGGCTTTGCCACCTACGACGACGGGCTAGATCGTATTCGTGCCAATGGGTACCTGGTTCAGGAGCTGCTTGCTGCATTCGCGCGTGGAGTGGCTCGAAGCCCGCACGCGCCGAAGGGGCTGCCGCTGGGATTGCAGCAGGTTCCGCTGTACTCCCACGCCACGTATCGGCGATCCGAGGTGCTCGCGGCGCTTGAATATGGTTCCTTGGAACAAGGCAAGGGGGTCAATCACCGCGAGGGCGTTGCCTGGTGCTCACAGGCGAGTGCCGATGCTCTCTTCGTGACGTTGGACAAGGACGAGTCCGTTCACAATCCCAACACGCTCTACAAGGACTATGCGATCAGCCCGCGTCTTTTCCACTGGGAGTCGCAGAACGCAACGTCACCAACCAGCCCGACTGGCCGACGCTACTTGAACCGCAAGGACCACGATTCACACATCCTGCTTTTCACACGCGACGTTGCCAAGGATGCTGACGGGATGGTTGTGCCCTTCACCTGTTTGGGTGCAGTCGACTACGTCAAGCACCAAGGTTCCAATCCGATCGCAATTACATGGAAATTGCAGCGCGAAATGCCTGTCAACGTATTCACTTCGGCCAACGCCGTGGCGCGCTAAGGCAAAAACGGCCTTGGCTGCCAGTTCGTTGTCCACCTTAATGGCGAACGCGCCCCGCTCCGCCCAATGAGCGTTGTCCCAGTAGGTCACTGATTTCACGGGCAGTCCTCGCCACCGCGGTGCCATAATCTTCAAACTTCGCAGCGACGATTCGGCTGGAAGGCCCGGAAATCGACACGCAGCCGAGGGGCTTTCCGGCGGAGCTGACGATTGCCGCTCCCACCGACGTGATTCCACTGCTCAGCCCCTCTGCGTTGATCGAATAACCGCGTTCCCGGGATTCCCTGATGAGCTGCCAAACGCTACTGGGTTGGGTTTTCGTTTGGTCGCTGACCTTCTCGAGTGAGCCGCCCAGGATGTCGTGCACATATGCATCCGAAGACGCTGCGAGAAATGCCAATCCGGTCGCCGAGGCGTGGAGTGGAATCTGGGTACCCAGAGCCAGGAAGGCCCGCAGGACGTGTGGCGTATCGAGGCGTTCAACCACGACCAATGCGTCGCCATCGGGGACACACAAGTGAACGGTTTCCTGCGTGTCCAGCTGCAGGCCGTTCATTGGACCGATGGCCACATCGCGGAGATTTGCGCCTATGCTTGCCCTCGCGGTGACGGCGTAGGCGTGGATGGTCAATGACCAGGCCGCATCTCTCGACTCGCTCTGTGCGACCCAATTCAGCTCCTTCAGGGTGCTGAGCATGCGCAGAACCGTTGCCTTCGATGAATCCAGCTGTTTGGCAATATCCGAGAGCCCGATGGGCTGGTGCAACGAAATCGTCTCGATGACTTTGATTGCCGTCACCACGCTCTGCGTACTCATTTAGATGTTTACCGATCTTTCCTTGACCAACCACGGGTTGTGATATAGCTTACATCCACATTCCAGAAATGAACCGTTGGTTCACTGGATGAACCATTCCCGCTGTTGTGAAAGGTTAAGCATGCTTTCTCAAGTTCTTGCTCTATTGATCTTCGTGGGGATTTTCGCGCTGGCAACCCTGCGCAAGGTCCACCTGGGCGTCATCATGTTCGCCGCAGCAGCGGGAGTCGGTATCTGGCTGGCCGATATGAAGCTCAGCGAGGTGATCGACGGTTTCCCGATCTCCATCCTCGTGTTGCTGGTGGGCGTCACCTACTTCTTCGCGATCGCCCAGGCGAACGGGACGGTGGATCGGATCATCGAAGCCGCCATCGCCAAGGTGGGCGACAACGCCTTCATCCTCCCGGCGGTCTTCTTCGCGCTCACTGCCGGCATCTCCGCCATGGGATCTCCACTTGCGGGTTTGGTCATGACTCCCATCGGAATGCCGCTGGCCAAAAAGTACGGAATCGACAGGATGCTCATGGGCCTGGCGATTGGCTGCGGCCTGAGCGCAGGCGGCTTTGCACCCACCAGCCTCTTCGGAATCGTCACCTACGGCACCGCCCACTCGGTCGGCATCGACCTGAACCCGCTGGTTCTCTTCGGCGTGGCACTCGGCGCCAACCTGATACTGCTCTTCGCCGCGTACGTGATGTTCGGCGGCTTCGGATTGCTCCGCTCGCAGAAGACCGGCGGCCTGGGCAACGCCGCCATGCCGCGCTTCAGCAACAGGAAGCCGCTGCCGGCCCACCCGTTCGAACGCGAGGGCCTGACCGAACGCAGTCGCCAGGCGGCGCAGGCCGGCGTCCAGGTCCTTGAGACCGTCGATGTCCCGGTTGAGCCGCGCGCCAAGATGAACGCCACCCAGCTCGTCACCGTCTTGTGCATGGCCGGCCTGGTGGCAAGCGTCATTGCCTTGGCAGTGTTCGACCGCAACCCGGACATTGGCGTCCTGTGCTTTGCCTTCGCAGCGGTCATGACACTCGTCGACCCGAAGACCGGCAAGACCGCCGTCACCAAGATCGACTGGTCGACGGTGCTGATGGTCGGAGGAATCATCACCTTCGTGGGCGTCCTGCAGAAGATGGGCGCCGTGGACATGCTGGGCGACGCTGCAAGCCAGATCGGCACGCCCCTGATCGCGGCACTTGTCATTTGCCTGATCGGCGGCCTGGTCTCGGCGTTCGCGTCGACCACCGGCATGCTGGCGGCGCTGGTTCCCCTGGCAATCCCGCTGGTCGCCTCGGGCGACATCGCCGGATGGGCGGTCATCGCGGCACTCGGCGTTTGCTCCTCGATCGTGGACGTCTCCCCGTTCTCGACGGTCGGCGCAACCCTGGTGGCAACCGTCGACGAAGAGGAACGGCCCCGGATCAACCAGCTATTGACCCGCTGGGGACTGTCAATGGTGGTTGTCGGCCCACTGCTACTGGTGGGTGCACTCGTCGTACCGACGATGCTTTAGCGCCCTCCGCCACTCACCACTACCTTGACCAAGGAGCACCACTTGCTGCCATTGAACGGAATCCGAGTCATCGACCTCAGCCGAGCGCTTGCCGGCCCCTACTGCACGGCATTGCTCGCCGACATGGGTGCAGAGGTCATCAAGATCGAGACAATCAGCGGGGGAGACTCCTCGCGCGCCTGGCCTCCCTTCCAAGGGGATCACAGCCTGTACTTCGACTCGACCAACCGCAACAAGAAGTCCATCTCCGTGGATCTCTACAGCGAGGAAGGCCGGGTCCTGCTGGACCGGCTTCTGGCCGACGCCGATGCGCTGGTGGAAAACTTCAAGCCCGGTACGATGGAAAAGATGGGGCTCGGCCCGGACCGGCTGCGTGAAATCAACCCGCACCTGGTCGTCTCCTCGATCACCGGGTACGGCGCGGCCGGACCGTGGAAGGACAGGGCCGGACTGGACCAGGTGATTCAGGCGGCCTCCGGGTTGACCTCCGTGACGGGCAAGAACGCCGAGGAAACCTACCGCGTGGGGATCCCGCTGGTCGACATTGCCACGGGCATGACCGCGGCCTTCGCGTTGGTGAGCGCGCTTTACTCTCGACTGAACGGCAACGGGACCGCGCGGGTTTCCACCTCCCTGTTTGAAACCGCGCTCGGGCTCTCCGCGTTCCAGGGCCAGACCGCCCTGTCGCTGAACCAGGCGCCGGTGCCGCAGGGCAACAACCACCCGACGATTGCGCCCTACGGCGCCTTTGCCACAGCCACGGAAAACATCGTGGTGGCGGTCGCAACCGAGGCGCAGTGGAAGGCGTTCTGCTCCATCCTGGATCGCCCCGAGCTCTTCGACGACCCGCGCTTCGGCACGGGTCGGGACAGGGCGATCAATAGGGACGAGCTCAACAAGTGCATCCTGAAAGTCCTTGTTGATCGGCCGGCCAGTGAATGGATTGAGGCGATCAATGCCGTTGGCATTCCGTGTGGGCCGGTGCTCAATTACTTGCAGGCAGTCAACAGCGAACAGGCCCAGGCGCTTAAGCTCATTGCCGATACCCAGCGGGCGGATGGTTCGAACCTGCGTGTCCTCCGCGGGCCGATCAGCGTCGACAATGAGCCCACCCCGGTCAGGCAGGCACCGCCTGCGCTCGGGGAACACAGCCGAGAGATCCTGGATTTCATGGGGCTGTCCGCGGAACAGATAGATTTGCTGGTCACCGAGGGCATTGTTCGCGAACCAAAGGTGCTGAGCCAGAGCGGAGTGGCATCACGATGAGTACGGAAACCCTGATGGCCGCCACCGAGTGCGGGCAGATCGCCCTCGATGTTGATGGTTGCATCGGCCGGATCGTGATCGACAATCCGCGCCAACGCAACGCCATGACCCGGGACATGTGCATTTCCCTGGTGAAGGCAGTGCAACGGGCAGACGCCGACCCGCGGGTCAAGGTCATCACGCTGCGCGGTGCGGGAAAGGACTTCTCCGCCGGTGCCGCGATCAATGAGTTGCACCAGGTGCTCTTCGACAACGGCGCCGCCGGGCAGGCGATTGACCGGCTCAGCGAGGCCGACGCCGCGCTCCAGTCGGCATCCAAGCCAACCATTGCGTTGGTAGAAGGGATCTGCATGGGCGGCGGGTGGCAGATCGCATCGGCCTGTGACATGAGCATTGCCTCCGAAACGGTGAAACTGGCGGTAACCCCGTCCAAACTTGGCATCATCTATCCACGCAGCGGCATCGAGCGTCTGGTCCAGCGTCTGGGCGCCGACACGGCAAAATACGTGCTGTTCAGTGCAGACCTGATTCCGGCGAAGAAAGCGGCGGATTGGGGGCTGCTGACCGAAACCGTGCCGGAGGAAGAATTCGAGGAGTTCGGCCGGTCGTTGGTCTTGCGAATCGCCGAGCGCTCCCAGTACTCGATCCACACCATGAAGGCGCTCATTGATTCCATGGTTGCCGCAGATGACCAAGACAGCGCGGCGTTGTGGGATGCCGAATGGGCGCAAGTACCGGATGGCGAGGACTTCCGAGTTGGGCAGGCAGCGTTTTTGGCCGGAGAAAAACCCAATTTTACGTGGAGCGCAGCATAGGATCAGCGCCGCGGGGTCACCGCCAACGCAGTCCTGATGGAAACCAGGTGCAGGGGCATGGCATTCGCATTTGGAAGCCATGCCCCTGCACTTTTTGTGCCTAAGCTTTATGTCGGCTGCCGAAATGCTGCGAGCAACACGGTGACGATACCCCTGCAACCTCGTGGGGATTCGCACAGCTGACCTTTTGCTTCAACCCGGAATATGGGAAATTCTAACCTTCGAATGCCAAGGGCCTGCGTAATCTAGCGGGTGTCGCCCTTGCCGGTAAGCAGGCCATATTCTTGCTCTTGGGCCATCTGCGAAGTTATCTGTGCGCGTGACCTGGCAATGCTCTCTTCGGTGATTAGTCGGGCACGATGTGGATCGCCACTCTTGATAGCGTCGATGAGTTCAGTGTGCCTGTGTCGCGGTGGCATTGGGCCACCTTCGGCCGCACGAACAGACAAGAACCAATGCATCTGGTCCTGCAATTCGGCAATAATCTTGGTCATCTTTGGAATGCCCGCAAGCGCAGCAATGCCAACGTGGATGGAACTGTGGGTGTCCAAGTCCGGGGAATTTTCATCGCTCCGTTGGAACACTTCATCCAGGTCCTCTAGATAAGCGATCTGGGCAGCTGTAGCTTTCAAAGCGGCTATTTCACTTGCAGCTGGCTCCAGGAGCGCACGAAGCAAGTAGACATGACGGATGTCGTTTGCAGAAATTCGGTTTACCAGTGTTCCTCGTTGGGGGAGTATCCGAATGAATCCCTCGGAAGACAGCCTGACCAGTGCTTGGCGGACAGGCGTTTTGCTGGCGCCGAGTTCGGCGGCAAGGGCGTTCTCGTCAATGACCGAATCTGGCATGAGCTGGGCGCTGAGAATTCGACCCTTGGCTAGGTCGTAGGCACGGTCGACAAGCGACACCTTGGAGGAGGTCATCATTTCGCAAGAGTACCAATCCAATCCGAAAAATTCTACTGAAATTTAAGTTGGATTTTTTCTTGACACGACTCAAGTTTTAGATTGAACTGTTACTCAGGTCACACGGGTAATCGAGAGTCGGAGGTGAAAGTTGTCCATTCTTATTTTTGGAGACCAGCAAGCTGTCAACGTTGCTGGATATGTTGCATCCGTTTCTGGCGAGATGGTGTATCTCAGTGCAAGCAATCAAGTTCCAGTCGTAGCAGTAGAACGAGATGGCGGCTTGGTGGCAGTGGACGTCATTTCGCTATCGGTTCGGGAAGCAGCGAGCCAACAATTCGAAGCCGCAATCGTCGTCACCGAGTCGCGCAGGCTTCGTGAAGCCATTGAACCACTTCGCTTTGCGCTTTGCGGCAAGCCGCTGTTGCTTGCACCAGGCGGATTTGGTGGCGTTTTGCGGGTCAAGAAGTGGTTCGAGGAATGGTCGTTGGTTCCACCACGCCTGGCAGAGACCACCGGATTCCCCGTCTCGGGAACCATCGCGAACGGAAACCTTAGATCTCACACACTCAAGCATTCCCTCCCGTTCGCCGCTGAATCGCTTGTTGCGACACAGGAACTATTGAGCTTGTTCGAGCGCTTCCTGCCGGAACTTACCGCGAGCGATTTGAGCACAACGTCTCTGTCCAACACGAACCATATGATTCACCCCAGCGTGGTGCTACTCAACGCGATCCGTGTTGAGAATGGCGAAGAATTCAATTTCTACCGCAATGGGTTGTCACCTGCCGCTGGACGTCTCATCGAACGAATAGATGCCGAACGAATCGAAATTGCTCGACGCGTCGGAGCCGAGGCACTCACCGTTCGTGAATGGATGATTCGTTTCTACGGGGAAGAAGGCATGGCGGGCAATGGAATTGTCGAGTGCCTGCTCAACTTCGCCAATTTCGAGCGGGTTCCATCCCCACCAAGTCTCGACTACCGGTATATCGCTGACGACGTCCCATTCGGCGTGGCGCAGTGGGCTTCCTTGGCCAGGACCTTGGGGATAGAAACACCGGCAATGGACGCGTTGCTCGGCAACATAGAACTTCTCGCGGTTGGCGTCCCCCTGGAAGCCGATCCGATTACCACCGACCTGTTCCTCGATCACCTCGCACTACCCAAAGGAGTCTGACAATGAAGGCTGGAATGGAAAGCGAACACGCAACTCTACGGAACCTCAAAAAGCGTTTGGTCAATGGAGACATTGGACGCCGAGGATTCCTTGCAGGCGCCATGGGTCTTTCGGCCTCGGTGCTCCTCAGCGCCTGTGCCGGGGGTACCGCTTCAAACGCTGGCTCGCCAGGAAAGACCAGCAACGTCATTCCGCTGTACACGGTAGAAAACGATCCGGCCACACTCGCCTTCTACAACCTGACAATTGAGAACTTCAAAAAAGACTTTCCCGACATGGACGTCAAGGTAACCGTCTACGCTGATGCCAACCAGCTCCAGTACCTCACGACAGCATTCCAGAACAAGGTGGATGTCGGAATCTTCTCCCCGGCGGTGAGTTCATTCCCCGACTTCGCTCGTGCCGGTCATCTGTCGAACCTGGATGATCTGATCCAAGAGATCGGGGCCGATGATTTCATGGACGGCACCCGCATCATCGTCGATGGACACGACGTTGCCATGCCGCTGCAATCCAATTCGTCGCTGGTCTACTACCGCAAGGATCTGTTGGAAGGTGCCGGGCTAACCGTCCCCAAGACCTTCGACGAGTACTACAACGCCATCGAAACCCTCCACGGCAAGGACGGGATCGCCGGCATGGCCATGGCAGTCGGCCCGACCCCGCAGCTGCCCCTGCAGTTCTTTGCTCCGTACATCTACCAGTCAGGCCACGACTACTTCGACCGTGAAGGCAACGTCACTTTCAACAACCCCGATGTCCTCGGCGCCGTTGAAAAATTCGTATCAGTCATGAAGTTTGCACCGAAATCCATGCACAACGCTGCATTCGGAGACATCGTTTCGGCATACACGGCCGGCCAAGCTGCCTTTGCCACATTCCCCGGACGCATGGGAGCCGTCATCGCAGAGCGTGACCCGGAACTGGCCGCAAAGACAGGCGTCATGCGCATCCCGGCCGGAGACTTCATGACCGGAGATCTGCACTTTGGCTCAAGCCAGCAGTACGCGATCTATTCGAAGACAGCCAACCCGGAGATGGCACGCGAATTCTTGAAGCGGCTGACCACAGGTCCCGATGCACTCGCCTTCGCGAAAACGGTTCCCGGCCACCTGCTCCCACCGTTGAAGAGTGTCATGGCGGAGTTCAAGAAAGAGCTGGCAACACCCAAGGAAGAATTCTTCAAGAAGCATGGCGACTGGGTTCAGACCTTTATGGATTGCGCCCCAAACTCCATGACGGCTTCCGTCAGCATGGGTGCGGTAGTCGACGGAAAGTACGAAAAACGAATCACGAATTTGGCTCCATTCGGTTCACAGATTTGGGCAGCCCCCGCAGTCGACGGCGTGATGTTCCAGGAGATCCTGTTGGAGAACCGAAACACCAAGGAAGCCTGGCAAGACGCCGGCAAGAAAATGCAAGACATCGTCGACAGCTTCCGGAAGAGTAATCCGTCATGGAAACCGGAAATCATCTAGCCATGTTCCCGGTCTTCCACATACTCCGAAATGAGCGCTGACCCGATGAGTATCGACGTCAATTCACGAGCTGCCCAACCCATTGCTCCCGTCAGCAGGGCAGCTGCAAAGAAACGTAGCCCCATGGCAACCCTTGGGCGGACATTGCAATACGCCGCACTTGTCACGGTCGTCTTGACCGCTATCGTTCCCATGTACTGGATCGTCGTGAATGCGATACGTCCTGACTCGGAAATCGCCGCGTACCCGCCAACGATTTTCCCGAAGGAACTGACGTTCAAGCACTTCATCGATCTCTTTGAAGTCTACGGATTCCAGCAGTACCTCACCAACAGCCTGATCGTTTCCTCGATAGCCACCGTGGTTGCCCTGGTCTTCGGCATCATGGCGGCCTATGCAATGAGCCGGTTCGAGTTCAAGGGGGTTCGTGCCGTTGGCGAACTGTCACTTCTCGCCTACCTCTTGCCGCCCATTTTGGTCTTGGTTCCGATTACACAAATTCTCTTCGGAAATGGTCTGGGTGATAACCGCGCAGCGCTTGCGGTGCTGTACGTGGCGACCTTGCTGCCGTTTGCCCTGTGGATACTGCGCTCGTACTTCTCGGGTTTGGGAATCGATACCGAGGAAGCAGCAATGATTGATGGTTGCACCCGCTTCGGGGCATTCATTCGAGTCGTACTGCCGCAAACCCTGCCAGGAATTGCATCAACCGCAATCTTCACCTTCAACGCAGCCTGGAGCGAGTACCTATTCGCTTCCACGCTCATGACGAGCAATGAAAAGCTCCCGGCAAACCCGGCAGTGTTCCTGCTGATGGGACATATGGGTACCGAATCGTGGGGCCTGCTCATGGCAGCAGCTCTCACCATCATTCTTCCGGTCATGATTCTGTTCTTCATGGCACAAAAGTGGCTGGTTGCTGGCCTGACTGAAGGAGCTGTGAAGGGTTGAGCACGACACTTGAGAAAGCGCCCAAGCAATCGTTGGTTGTTCGCCGTGGACAAGGTTCGGATCAACAGCCAAAGCCGAAACGCTACCTTAGCGACAGAGCATTGGCATATCTGCTGATATCGCCGGCGTTGGTTCTTATCCTGGTCTTCGCCGTCTACCCGTTCATTGTCGCAGTCATCAACAGCTTCAACCTGGTTGACATCAACACGGGCATGAAAACCCCCGTGGGGTTGGAAAACTATGTTGCCATCTTTGCCGATGCAAATACCCGCGACTCGTTCTTCAGAAGCATCAGCTGGACAACGTCGAACATGATTCTGCAGGTTGTTTTGGGCGTCGCAGTGGCAATGCTGCTGAACCTGAACCTCAAGGGCCAACGTATCGCCCGTGTCTTGGTTCTCATCCCGTACATGGTTCCGGCCATCGTGGCTGCACTGGTCTTCAGGTTCATGTTCAACGACGTCACGGGCGTAGTCAACTATGTCCTGATGAAGGTTGGATTCATCGATCAGCCGCTCAATTGGCTTTCCGATCCAGCGATGATGATGCCGACGTTGGTTGCAGTAAATGTCTGGAAATACTCTCCGTTCTTCATCATCGTCGTCCTTGCCAGGCTTCAGTCGATCCCGAAGGACCTATTCGAGGCGGTCGCCATCGATGGTGGCGGCTGGTGGCACCGTTTCACGGCGGTAACGCTCCCCTCGATCATTCCCGTGGTGCTTGCCGGCATGCTCTTGCGTACCATCTGGACGGCGTATGACTTTGACGTTCCCTACCTGCTTTCGAATGGAGGCGGCCCTTCGGGTTCCGCAGTCACCGTGCCGCTCCAAATCAGGGCATTGGCATTCGACCAGCAGCAGTTGGGGCAAGCCTCAGCATTGGCTGTCTGCACGGCAATCTTGTTGACCGGAGCGGCGTACTTCTACCTCCGGGGCTACCGCAAGAGTGAAAAGGCATCCGAATGACCGAAGCAGGTGCAGCTACGATCCGCATAGCAATTGTGGGCGCGGGACCGCGGGGGATATCCGTGCTGGAACGGCTCTCTGCGAATAGTGCGCTGGCCCAGGGCGTATCAACAAATGTCACGCTCTTCGACCCCTTCGAACCGGGAGGGGGACGGGTGTGGGCAAGCGCGCAACCGCAGCATTTGCTGATGAACACCTTGTGCGCCGACGCCACACACTTCACGGATCGTTCGGTTCAGTGCGAAGGCCCGATCGTCGAAGGCCCAAATCTCTACGAATGGTCCCGAATGGTAGCCAACGGGACCATAGAAACCGTGGAGACTGGCATCCTTGCCGAATCAAGCCGGATGGAACCCCACCGCCATCCTTCGCGAAAGATCCTTGGACACTACCTTGAGTGGTGCTACGACAAGGACCTGGAACGACTGCCTGAGAACTTTACTGTGGCATTTGAACAACGGGAAGTGACGGGCCTTCGCCGTGTCGGTGCCCGAACCATCGTGGAAACCGAATCCGAAACCTACGAGTTTGACGTTGTCGTTATCGCAACCGGGCATACGGATTCTCTGCCCAATAAACAGGAAGCAGCAAATCTTGATTTCGCGGCGGATCATGGCCTCTACTACGGGTTGCCGTCCAACCCGATAAGCCAGGACTTGAGCAGTATCCAGCCTGGATCAGTCATCGCAGTTCGCGGATTGGGCATGAACTTCTTTGACTACGTCTCACTTCTTACCGAAGGCCGAGGCGGTCGCTTTGTGGAAGAAGCGGACGGGTCGCTGACCTATCTGCCATCGGGGCAGGAGCCAATCCTTCTAGCGGGGTCGCGACGCGGAGTGCCATACCGGGCCAAGGGCCTCTTTGGCCAGATGACACCGCAGTTTGCCGCACGCTATCTGACACCGGCCATCGTTGAAAACCTTGCCTCCCAGGAACGTCAGCTCAATTTCTTGGAAGACCTTTGGCCGCTTGCTGTCAAGGATGCGGCGTATACCTACTACCGGGTCCTTTCCGAGCAGCACCCAGAGTATTTCGCCGGCACGTTCGGGGACATCGTCGATGGCCTGGACAGCTTCAACTGGGAGAGCGCTGGGATGGAAGCGGTCTTGGCAAGCGCCGTGCCAAATCAGCAGCATCGGATTGACTTCGGCGCAATGGACAAGCCGCTGGCCGGGAAAACTTTTAGCACCTATGACAGCTTCCTTGACTGGTGGAAAACCGATTTGGCTGAGGACTACGAGGAAGCAGTCAACGGGTTCCATAGCGCTACCAAGTGTGCGGCGGTCGCCATTGGTGCAGCGAGAGGGGCGATTCGCAGGTTGGCACGGTACGGAGGGTTCACAGGGGACTCTTATGCCAAGGATGTGCAGGGATGGATACGTGGCTTTGCAGGTTCAGTCGCTAGCGGTCCGCCAGCGCGGCGCATCAACGAGCTCAAGGCACTCGTGGAAGCCGAAATCGTTTGCCCACTCGGCCCCGACATGGTTGTTGAAAGATCGGACGGGTGTTTCAAGGCTTTTTCACCTGCGATTCCCGGCATTGTGCATGAATGCGTTGGATTGCTTGAAGCCCACCTACCAGGTAACCATGCCGCCCGCAGTAGTTCATCGCTGCTTCGCCAAATCGTTGAAGATGGGACTGGACGGCTTTTCCAAATCCCGAACCCGGGCCAAGAACCTTTCATATCAGGGGCGCTCGAGGTGGGGCATGAGCCGTATGCCCTGATCGCCGCAGACGGAACATCGCAAGAAGGAATCTATGTGGTGGGGGTTCCACTGGAATCCATCCACTGGGGTACACAACTAGGACCCTTGGCGCATACCAACTCTCGATTCTTGCGTGACAATGATGCCGTGGCTCGCGCCGCAATAAACTTCGGAAGGACGAACATTGCTGCATTGGAAAGTGCCCAACGCGCTTAGAAGTGAGGTTGCAAGGCTGACGAATGTTTCGCTCGAGGCGGCATTCGGCGAATTGAACTCGGTGCAGGAAGCACTGACTTCAATTTCGGCTGCTGACCGACTTCGAATCGCCATCTGTGTTGCCCCGTATTGCGGTGATCAGACCCTTGTAGATGAGTTTGGCAGTGAGCTGGACGCGATAGCGGGAAACGGCAGCTACGCTGCGATCCTTGACGAATCCGCTTGGGTTAACAACTTTAGTGCGCGCCGGATCTCACTTTTTGAGCATGCGATTGAGATGGCAGTGGATCCGACATCAACCGGGGAAGCTGCAATCATCGCACTGCGCGAAGCGGGTCATAGTGAGGCAGCGATTGTGGCGGCAAGCCAAGTCACCTCGTTTGTTGCGTACTTTGGCAGGCTTCGCAGGGTCGCCGAGCTGTTGAACGTCAGTAGTGCTGCGGTCGCGCCACAGTTGATTCCTTATTCCGAAACCAGTGAGCAGAAGTTCGGGCACCCCCGGCAGGAGTACCCGTTGATGGATTGGCGTGGATTTGTCATTGGCATCCCGGCTTTCTCCGAAGACGTGCGTACGGACCAAGCCAAGGGGGCCTCGGACTACTATTCGGTGCTCAGGCACGAGGAAGGATTCCTGGGAGTCCGTACCGAGCTGTACGACACGATCATGACCGGGGAGGGGCAACTGGAACGCGCCGAACGCGAATTCATTGCCCTGGCCACCAGCTTGGAGACCGGTTGTGAATTCTGTGCCACGGTGCATGGCCGACGGCACTTCTTCCTCTCAAAGGACACAATTTCCAGCCCGCGGCTCAAGCATCTTGGTATTGCAGGGCTAGAGTCATCGCGTGAGCGTGCACTTGCGGGATTTGCCAGCGCCATGGCAACTTCACCGTCCTCGGTGGAAGCGGGCCATCTGGAGGCGTTGAAGGTGCACGGGTTGGATGACGGGCAGATTTTGGATGCTGCGGCAGTCTCGGCGATGTTCAGCTGGGCCAACCGGCTCATGCTCACGTTGGGTGAGGGGATCTCGCAGAACTAGGACAATTCGCCAGTTATGAATTGACGGACATGTTGAGTAAGTGTCCGAACACGCAGCACTCAGAATCATCCCTGCGCGCCTGTGATCTCTTTGAGCGCGCCCGAGGCGTTGTCGTAGATGTGCAAGGTGGTATCGATCGTCCTGCATCTCGCGATGCAGGCTCCAGACAGGGAAGGGCGCTAAGCTTTCCTCAGGATAGTTTGTTCCGTGAACCTTGAGGAGTCGGGCATGCCATTGCGTTCTGATTGGTCCGAGAGGCCGTGCTCGATCGCGCGCGGAATCGACGCGGTCGGCGATCCCTGGACACTGCTGATCATCCGCGAGCTCATCTCCGGCGTACGGCGTTTCGACGAGATCCGCGAATCGGTCGGGGTGTCGGACAAGGTCCTGGCCAACCGGCTGCGCCAGCTCGTCGAGGGCGGTTTGGCCACGCGTATTCCCTACGGGAACGCCTCGACGCGACGCTATGAGTACGAGCCGACGCAGGCCGGGATCGATGCGCTGCCGATCCTCCATGCCTTCGCCCTGTGGGCCGAAAAGCATACCCCGACCGCGGGGCTTGGGCAGCGCCTGGTCATCGTGTGCCGCGACTGCGGCCGGGAATCATCCAGGGGGGAAACCTGCAGCGAATGCGGTGCCGTCCTGAGCGCGGACAACGTTTCGTGGATCCGGCCCATCTCGACGGATCGGATCCCCAAGCCGCTCGGTGCCGCTGTCGAGCGCTAAATCGGCTTCTGTGCCGAGCTTTCTTCGACGGTCTCATTCTGCTCTGGCGTATCGAATGCTTTGGGCGCGCCGGGCAGGAAGAACAGGCTGCCGGCGGCCAGGAAGCAGAGCACCGCGGCGGTGATCCAGGCCATGAGGTAGCTGCCGGAGATGTCGCGGCCGATGCCGGCGGTGAGGGCTCCGGCGCCGGCGCCCACCATGTGGAAGGCGAAGACCCAGCCGAAGACCACGGTGGCGCGCACGGGCCCGAAGTACTTGCGGCACAACACGACGGTCGGCGGTACCGTTGCCACCCAGTCCAGGCCGTAGAACAGGATGAAGATCCACAGCACGGGTTCGACCGTGGGGCCCATCAGCGAGTGAACCGTCAGTAACGAGATTCCGCGCAGGCCGTAGTAGACGACAAGCAACAGCCACGGACGCACGCGGTCGGTCAGCCAGCCCGAGGCAATGGTTCCAATGATGTCGAAAACGCCGATCAGCGCCAGCAGTCCCGAAGCGGTTGTCGCCGGCATGCCGTGGTCATGGGATGCGGGAATGAAGTGCGTTTGGATCAGCCCGTTGGTCGACCAGCCGCAGATCCAGAAGGTGAAGGCCAGGATCCAGAAGGCCCGGAACTTCATGGCATGTTCGAGGACCTTGAACGTTTCGGCGACTGCACCGCCCGCGGGCCGCTGCAAAACTGCAGGGGCGCTCTCGACCGCATCGGTTTCATCGGCACCGTAGGCGGTGGTTTTTACCGCCGCGGGGGAGTTGGCAAAGGGCCAGAACAACAGCGGCACGATGGCCAGGGCGAATCCCGCCACCAAGAATGAAGCAACACGCCATCCGTGATGGCCGGTCAGGTGGACGATGGTCGGCAGGAAAATCAGCTGGCCGCAGGCGTTCGCTGCGGAGAAGATTCCCATGACAAGCCCACGCCTGCGCACGAACCAGCGGTTGGCCACCACCGCGCCAAAGACCAGGGCCATGGCGCCGGTGCCGACGCCAACGAGCCCGCCCGACAAGATCCATAGGTGCCACACCTGGGTGATGAACACCGCCAGCCCGGCACCCGCGGAGACCAGCGTCAACGCTATGGCTGCAACCGCTCGCATGGAGAATCGTTCAAGGAGCGTGGCGGCGAACGGCGCCACCAACCCGTAAACTACCAGGTTGATCGTCACTGTCATGGAAAGTTGGGCCCGCGTCCACCCGAATTCCGATTCCAGGGGTTCGAAGAACGCCCCGGTGGTGGAACGGAAGGCCGCTGCCGCGACGAGCGCCAAAACCGTCACCGCAACCACCAGCCACGCGCGGTGCAACCGCGGCCGTGGTCGGCTCGCGACGGCAAGCGCGGGTTCGGCGGGTGACGAAGGCAGTGACATGGTTCAGGCTTTCTCGCGAGGCTGGTTCGTCGCACCACACTGCCACGCTTTCCTTAGGAAAGTAAAGTGTTACGAGGGGCGAACCGCCGCGATGCACCTCCAAATCGGGTGCTGCCTCGGTATAGGATCTGGCGGTATGGCACTGCGACTTGTACAGGTGAATTTCAAGGCCCGGGACGACTCCGCGCTTGGCCGCTTTTGGGCCGATGCGCTCGGCTGGGGTGTTTCCAGCGAGGGGCCCGGCGTGACAAACGTCGAACCACCGGACTTCACCTGGCCGGATCCCGTCGCGGTCTGCATCGACGTCGTCACCGTCCCGGACCCCGAGACGGTGAACTACCGAACGCACCTCGACCTGGCAACCACCTCTGCTGCCCACCAGACGGAACTGGTTGAGCGCCTGAAAAAACTCGGTGCGACGCCCGCCGACATTGGCCAGGGCGACGTGCCGTGGACGGTTCTGGCCGACCCGGAGGGCAACCTGTTTTGTGTGCTGGAGCCCCGGGAGATCTACAGCGACACCGGGTCGATCGCCACGGTGGTGGTCAACTGCGCGGATCCGCGGGCCATGGCCAAGTTCTGGAGCGAGGCGACGGATTGGACGCTGGACGAGGTGACGGACGACCATGCGAGGCTGCGTTCGGCCCGGGGCGTCGGGCCGTATCTGGAGTTCCTGCGCACGCCGGATCCCGACAGCTTTTGCGGACGCGTCCATCTGGATGTGTTGCCGTACCCCGGTGATGACCAGGCCGCGGAGGTGGACCGGCTGCGGGCGCTGGGCGCCACCGACGCGGACGTCGGACAGGGCGATGTGCCGTGGGTCTGCCTCGCCGATCCGGAAGGCAACGAGTTCTGCGTCCTCGCACCGCGATGACGCCAAGCAGCCTTGGCCTTGCCGACAAAGGTCTTCACTCGAGGTGCGAAGCCCGCTAGCCTCGAAAGCATCGCTCGGTGACGAACAGGTTTTGGAGGTTCCCCATGTCCGCAAACAAGGAAACCGTCATGAAGTACATCGACGGATTCAACAAGAACGACCATGACCAGATCCTGTCCTGCCTGACCGACGACATCGAATGGACGGTGTTCGGGCACTTCCACCTGGTCGGCAAGGAAGCCTACGACAACGAGATCGATGGCCAGGAGTTCGCGGGTCCGCCGGTCTTGAAGGTCGTCCGGATGGTCGAGGAAAACGATGTCTTGATGGCCGAGCTTTCGGGCGAGGTGCCCCGACCCGATGGTGAAGTCATGCGCATGGTGGTGGGCGAGGTGTTCGTGATGCGGGACGCCAAGATCGCCGAGCGGCGTGCGTTCCTGGTCGAGCTCAAGGAGAACGAGTACAAGTAGGCGCGGCCCCGTGTGGACTTGGAGCGCTCAGCCGGTAGTCAGGATTCTTCGCCGGGCTTGATTCCCATGTGGCGTGGGTTCAGGCCCGCGGGCGTGCCCACGCCCCACCCGTAGGCCAGCTTGTGGGCCTCGAGGACGAAGAAGGTCTCGGTGGCAACGACCCCGTCGATGAGCTGCAGGCGGTCGTAGAGCAGTTCGGTGTAGTGCTCGAGGTCCCGGCACACGACCTCGACCATGACGTCGTAGCTTCCGGTGGTCAGCACCACGTAGCTGGACTCGGTGAGCGCCGCCATTTCCTTGCAGACGTTCCGTGCCTTGCCTGGTGCGCAGCGCACGCCGATCAGTGCCAGGCGGTCGAAGCCGATCGAGAGGGGGTTGGCGATGCCGACGATCTGCAGCGTCCCGGAGTCTTCCAGGCGCTGCACGCGGTAGCGCACGGAGGATGCGGGAATGCCGGTTTCCTCGGCAATTTCCTTGAAGGACTTTCGGCCATTGAGCTGCAGCGCGGCAATGAGCTGGCGGTCAATGTCATCGAGTTCGGTCATCGGATTCCTTCGCGGCAACGTCCGTTGGTGCCGTTCATTGTGAACATTCGGGCAGGCACCCGGTTGGGCGGGCCTGCCCCGGCACCACTGGTTCCTTGTTAAGTGGGTACGGCTGTGGCGATACTTCCGTATCGCCACAGCCGTACCTGTCTTTTACCTTAGCTGAGGTGGATGACACCCGTGCGGAGGTCCGTCATGTCGAGCAGGGTGTGGACCCCGCCGATGCGGCCCCAGCCGGTGCCCTTGCCGCCGGCGCCGCCGAACGGCATGTTGATGTCCCACCAGCCGTTGGAGTCGTTCACGACGACCTGGCCGGTCTGGAGCTCCTCCATGAAGCGGAAGGCGCTCTTCATGCTCTGGGTGAAGACGGCGGACTGCAGGCCCAGCGCGTCGCCGTTGGCGATGCGCAGGATGTCGTCGTCATCCTGGCCCACGATGATCGGCAGGACCGGGCCGAATGATTCTTCGCGGCTCAGCAGGCTGTCCTCGGTCACGTTGTCCACCACGGTGAATTCGTAGTAGAGGTCGGTGGCGAAATCCGGGCTGCGGCGGCCGCCCAGGAGGATGTCCAGGCCGCGCTCGCGGGCGTCGGCCATGTGCGTATCCATCTTCACGGCAACGAGCTCGTTGTTCAGCGGGCCCAGGTTGGTGCCCTCGGCGAACGGATCGCCGAGCTTCACGGTTGCCTTGGCGTATTCCAGGACTTCCTTGACGAATGCCTCGTGGATGTCCTTGTGGACGATGACACGCTCGGTGGCGCAGCAGACCTGGCCGGCGCAGAAGAATGCACCGTCGACGGCGGCCTTGGCCGCACGCTTGACGTCGGCATCGGCGAGGACAACCACCGGGCCGTTGCCGGAGCATTCCATGATGGAGCGCTTGAGGCCCGCGGTCTTCTGGATCTTCGCGGCGGTGGCCGAGGAGCCGATGAAGCCGATGGCGTCGATGCCGTCGTGGGAGACCAGCTTGGCGCCGAAGTCGCCCTCGCCCGGAAGGATGGAGACGAGTCCCTCGGGAACGCCCGCCTCGATGAGGCATTCCATGGCGGCCAGAACCGTCAGTGCGGTGTTTGCCGGCGGCTTCACGACGTGTGCGTTGCCGGTGGCAAGGCCCGGGGCAACGAACTCCGCGAACATGAGCAGCGGGAAGTTCCACGGGGTGATGATGCCCCAGACGCCGACGGCCGCGCGGAAGGTGAACATGCGCTTGTCGGTGTCGGAGGACGGAATGGTTTCGCCGTTGAGGCGGATTGCGTCTTCTGCATGCAGGTGGAAGAGCTGTGCGGCTTCGGTGACGTCGGCGATGGACTCGGCCAGCGGCTTGCCCTGCTCCTGCGACTGCAGGTGGGCGAGCTCGTCGATGCGGCGCTCCATGGCGTCGCCGATCTTGTGGCAGATTTCGGCGCGCTTGAAGACGCCGAGCTTCTGCCAGGCTCCCTTGGCCTCGTGGGCCTTGGCCACAGCGCGGTTCAGGTCTTCTTCGGTGGGAACCGGGATCGAGGCGATGAATTCACCGGTGGATGGGCTGATGACGTCGTAGCGCTCCTGGCCGCTTCCATCTGAGTACTCTCCGGCGATAAATAGCTGTGTGCGGGTCGGCACGGATACAGCGGTCATGGAATCAAAAGCCCTTTCAAGAGGAATCCGTTGTTGATGATGTAGATCACTATAGCCCGGTCGCGATTGGCGTCAAGAGTAAAATCTCAATGTTTCTTGCTGAAAAAACAATGAGTAGCCAATCTATTGACTTTCGCGACAATTTTGGCAGGCTTCTATTTGTCCTAATGACGGTGATCGAATTGGAAGGCACGAATGTCCGAGCAGTTGACGCTCCCGGAGAGCGAAGAGCAATTACCCAAGAAGATGCGATGGTTCGACGGATTCGCAATGTCCATGACCATGCCTGCGGCGCTGATTGCCACCCTGGGAGCCTCGATTGCCGACCTCGGCGGCTGGGGCGCCGCGTTCCTCTGGGCGGTGTCGATGATCATCGCCATGGGCGTGAACTGGATCTACACCGAACTTGCCACGATGTTCCCCGAGTCCTCGGGCGGCATCACCCACTACGCGGCCGAGGCCTGGAAGAAGCGCGCACCCTGGGTCGCGCCGCTTGCAAGCGTCGGCTACTGGTTCCCGTGGGGCACCAACCTGGCAACCTACGGCGCCATCACCGGCGCACTGATCCAGGCGCAGTGGTTCCCCGAATCGACCTGGGTGGTGAATCTCGGGCCCATTGAGCTGAACCTTCCCATCGTGATCGGCATCGGCGTCATCCTCTTCATGTACCTGATCAACATCGTCGGCGTCCGCATGACCATGGCGTTCGTCTACATCACCGCCGGCATCCTGATGATCCCGCTCTTCGCGTTCATCGTCCTGCCGCTCTTCAGCGGCCAGTGGGCCCCGGCCGAGCTGACCTGGAACCTGCACGGCATGGAGGGCTTCCACAAAGCGCTCGTCTGGCTCTACATCATGGCCTGGACCACCTTCGGCATCGAGGTTTGCGCGACGTTCGCCCCCGAGTACCGCGACTCCGTCAAGGACACCACCAAGGCCATCAAGGCCGCCGTGCTCTTCTGCTTGGGCGTCTTCTTCCTCATCCCGATCACCCTCGGCGGCTACGCCGGCGAGGAGGCCATCAAGGCCAACCCGGCGACCTTCTTCGTTGACAGTTTCGGCTCCCTGGTCGGCGGCGCCTCGGATGTCATGGTCCTGTGCCTGATCGCCTCGCTGCTGCTGATCATGACCACCTCCGTGGCCGACGCCTCCCGCGTGCTGTTCAACATGGGCAAGTCCGGCATCACCGTCCGCGCCGTGGGCAAGCTGAACAAGCGCGGCGTGCCGGTGCGGGCGCTGAACGTCATGGTCGTGCTGAACATCGTGGTCCTGGTGGTGCTGCAGTCGCCGTTGGCCATCATTGTCACCGGCAACCTGGGTTACATCCTCACCCACATCTTTGCCGTCTCCGGCTTCTACATCCTGCGCAAGGACCGCCCGAACGCCGTCCGTCCGATCAAGCTTGCCCCGTGGTTCGTTCCGCTGTCGCTGGTCCTGACGGTCTTCATGATCGTGATCCTGGTCGTCGGCGCCACGGGCTTCTCCGTCACCGGCTACGGCGGCTTCAGGGAATTGGCCATCGCCTTGGGCGTGCTCGCCAGCGGCGTGGTGATCTGGATCTTCGTGCAGAGGAGCGACGCGCGCAAGGAAGCCGAGCGGCAGCCGCAGGACCTCTCCGAACAGAAATAAAGAGGGGGACCAACACGCCATGCACTGGTTCCTGCTTGCGATTGCCATCGCGGCCGAGATCGTTGCAACCACGCTACTGAAGATGTCCGCCGGATTCACCAAGCCGCTGGCCACCATCGGCACGGTGCTTTGCTACGGGGTGGCCTTCTACACGCTGAGCCTGGTGCTCAGGCATGTGCCGCTGAGCATGGCCTATGCCATCTGGTCCGCCGGGGGAACCGTGGCCATCGCGCTGATCGGCGTGGTGTGGTTCTCCGAGAAACTCACCCTCTGGCAGATTGCCGGAATCCTGCTCGCCGTGGTGGGAGTGGCAATGATCAACCTGGGTGCGGCACAAGTGGTTGCGGCACCCGTGGGGACCGCTGGGCTTTAACAACAGTCCAACTGACTCCGAAACGGGCGTGGTGGTGGCATTGCAAACAAGGCCACCACCACGCGTTATCGAAAACGAAAGAAAACAATTGAGTATCTACGAAAACGTGGCCGAAGCCTACGACGATGTGCTGATCGATGCCGCCCTGCGGGCCGTCAGCCATGTTCCCTATTGGTTGGACGATCCCGACCGTCCCGCGGCGCTACCCGCCCTGGAAGGCTCGACGGAAGCCGACCTGCTGGTGGTCGGCGGCGGATACTCCGGCCTGTGGACGGCGCTGATGGCCAAGGAACGCGACCCGGAACGCTCGGTGGTGTTGATCGAAAGCCACCGCGTGGGATGGGCGGCCTCCGGGCGCAACGGCGGTTTCTGCGAGGCCTCGCTGGTGCACGGCGACTCCAACGGCCGGCAGCACCTGCCGGAGGAGAACGACCTGCTGCGCGAACTCGGGTTGGAAAACCTGCGGGAACTGGCCGACGCCGTCGAGCGCTACGGCATCGACTGCGAGTTCACCTTCTCCGGTGTCCTTAAGCTTGCCACCGAGGACCATCAAGTCCAGTGGCTGCGTGACGAGGCAAAGCGCTACCCCGAGCTGGAGTTCCTGGACCGCCAAGAGGTGCAGGCAAGCGTGAAGTCGCCGGTGTACCGCGCGGGACTCTGGGACAAGGAAGGCACCGCGATGATCAACCCCGCCAAGTTGGCGTGGGGACTGCGCCGGGTCTGCCTGGAAAAGGGCGTGCGGATCTTCGAGAACACCCACGCCACCGGCATCGACGACACCCCGGACACCATCATGGTCAGCACCACCGCCGGCAGCGTGAAGGCCCAGCGCGTGGCACTTGCCACCAATGTCTTCCCGTCGTTGCTCAAGCGCCACCGGCTGCACACCATCCCGGTCTACGACTACGCGATCATGACCGAACCGCTCACCGATGAGCAGTTCGCGACCCTGGGCTGGGAAGACAAGCAGGGCCTGGCCGACCTGAACAACCGCTTCCACTACTACCGCAAGACCCGGGACGCCAACGGGGCCGTCCGCATCCTCTTCGGCGGCTACGACGCGGAGTACTACTTCGGCGGCAAGGTGAAGCCGGAATACGACCAGAACCATGAGACCTTCCGGAAGCTGGTCACGCACTTCTACTTCACCTTCCCGCAGCTGGAGGGCCTGAAGTTCACCCATGCCTGGGGCGGGGCGATCGACTCCTGCAGCAGGTTCTTCGCCTTCTTCGACACCTCGCACAACGGACGGGTCGCCTACACCGCCGGGTTCACCGGGCTGGGCGTCGGGGCAACCCGCTTCGCCGCCAACGTGATGCTGGACCTGCTCTCCGGGGAAAAGACCCAGCGCACCGAATTGCAGATGGTGAAGAAAAAGCCGATCCCGTTCCCTCCGGAACCGGTGGCCTTTGTCGGCGTCAAGATGATGACCGGCGAACTGGCCAGGGCAGACCGCAACCAAGGCAAACGCGGGCTCTTCTTGAAAACAATGGACGCACTGGGAATGGGATTCGATTCATGAGCAACACAGCAGAAACCACGGAAACAGCAGCCAACGACGAGCAGCAGGCCCTACACGGCGGCAGCAAGGTCGACGTCCCGGCGCTGGAACTTGAGCACGAGGCGGTGGCGCCCGAGCAGGACGGCGGCGACGCTCCCACCACGGGGTCGGTCGGTTTCGGCGCCCTGGCCGGGGTCGACTTCGGCGTTTGGGAAATGAGCACCGGAAACATGTTCGATGTCGAGGCCGAGGAAATCTTCGTCGTCACGGCCGGCCGCGGAACCGTGATCATCGGGCCCTTTGAGGGTCGGCCGGCGCAGAGCGTTGAGCTGCTCCCCGGAACGCTCATGCGACTGAGTGAGGGAATGAAAACCATCTGGACAGTGACCGAAACCCTGCGCAAGGTCTATGTCACCCCGAGTGCTCCCGGCGCGTAATTTCGCCTGACCCATACGAACGGTGGCACCGGTTCTGCAGTGAAATCTGCAGGACCGGTGCCACTGTCGTGTGGGCGCATACTTCCCGTCCTTCACGACGGGGTCCGGGTCGCCGATGTGCGCCTCGGCGTTCGTCCAACGCGTCATGGACGCCAACGCCACCCTGTCCCAATGGACCATATGGCCGACCCCGCTCGCCAGGCTCACCACCATTGGGCTTCCGGTCACTGGATCGGAAAGCGCAGCGCAGCCCAAAGACGTCCGCGATCAGTTCCGCAGTGACGATATCCGGTGGTGGGCCGCGATGTGACGATCGTTCATGGCCACCTGCGGATCTCAGTGCCCCGAAGAACCCTTGATCTAGCGCGCGAGGAACTCCAACAGAATCGAGTTCACCTCGTCTGCGTGCGTCCACAACAACCCGTGTGGTGCTCCCTCGATCTCGTGGTACTCGGTCGCGGGCAAGAGAGTCGTAAAGCGGCGCGCTGTATTGTCGATGGGCAGGATGCGATCGGCCGTGCCATGCACGATCAAAGCAGGCACGTTGATATGGTCAATATCCGCCCTGAAATCCGTGAGCCATGTGGGTTGGGCCGCGATTGAGGCATAGGCGGAAGCACTGTAGGCAAGGTTCTTATTGGCCTCCAGCGCCTCAGGACTTAGCCGATTGCCCAAGAACTCATCGGTGTTGAAGAAATTCTTGAAGAATTCCGTGAAGAAGGCGTAGCGATCCTTGGAGACCGCCTGAAGCATCGGATCAAAAACTGACTGAGGAATACCCTCCGGGTTGTCAGAGGTCTGTAGAAGGAAAGGCTCGAGCGAGCCGAGGAAGACTGCCTTGGCGATTCGCCCCGAACCATAGCGTGAAAGGTAGCGTGCCACCTCACCGGTGCCCATGGAGAAACCGACCAAGACGGCATCGTTTACATCCAGCGCGTCCAATACTGCTTTCAAGTCGGCGGAGAAAGTGTCGTAATCATAGCCGGAGACGACTTTCGAACTCTTGCCGAAGCCACGCCGGTCGTAAGTGATGACACGGTAGCCGGCTTCCAAAAGTGCGACGGTTTGTTTTTCCCACGATGAGCCGTCTAACGGATATCCATGGATGAGAACGACGGGCACTCCGTTGCCCTGGTCCTCGTAGTAGAGATCGATCGGTGCATTGTTCTCGGTGCCAACAGTGAGTGTGGCCATGACGGTGCTCCTCCCGGGGTGGCTGGAACAATCGTTCCGGCTCGCGTGACCCACCCTAGGGAATAGGCAGCAGGCGTGCAAGGGAGCCAGAACGAATGCCGCGGAGAAGCGATTGAACTAGCCACGTACAGGCTTGCGGCTTCCGGACGTTGGCCGTGGTGTCACGAAAAAGTGCATTCGTGGCACCACGTCAATTTACGACTGCCGCTCACAATAGGAACTACGGCATCCGATACGTAAGGTCAGCAGTTACTTTTCGACCTTCGCCACGGGATCCGGGTCGCCGATGTGTCCCTCGGCGTTGGCGTCCAGGACGCGCTGAACGAACGCCGCGTACTCGCACATGTAGTGGGTGAGGAAATCGGCGGTCGACTCGTCTTTGACGGTGCCGTCTTCCGCAAAGGCCGACGGTTTGAAGTTGATGTAGGCCTCGGGGGAGTTCAGCTGCGGGGCGTCCAGGAAGCTGAGCACGCTGCGCATGGAGGATTGCATGACCGCGGTGCCGATGGCGCCCACGGAGGCCCCGATGATTCCGGTGGGCTTGCGGGCGAAGGAGTTGGTGCCCCAGGGGCGGGAACCCCAGTCGATGGCGTTCTTCAGCGCGCCTGGAATGGAGCGGTTGTATTCGGGGGAGATGAACAGCAGGCCGTCGGACTCGGCGATCGACTTCTTGAGGGCCAGGCCCGCGGGCGGGAAGTCGGCGTCGTAGTCGTAGCTGTACAACGGGAGGTCCTTGATGGGGATCTCGGTGAATTGCAGGCATTCGGGCGCCAACTTGATCAGCGCCTTGGACAGGATGCGGTTGATGGAGCCGGTGGCCAAGGAACCGACGAAGTAGCCGATGTTGTAGGTAGACATGGGGCCAGTCCAGCACTCCGGAACGCCGCAGTCCAGAGTTTTTGATGAATCTTCGTGCTTGCTTGATCTTTCTGGTATTTCGCCCAGCATGGTCTAATTTTCGGGGCCTAATCCATGACTCTGAACCAGGTGATGACCAAACCTGAAACCGCCGACGCCTGTATGCCCTGATCCGTCATAATGGGCCCATTATGCGGCGACCCAAATCGGCTATGTCCGTCCTTGAAGTTCCGGCTAATTATGGAACCCGGAAGGCCTCATCCAGGCGCTTCCTCCCTCCGGTCGTCTTTTCAAGGTCTTCTTCACGCGTAAGTCCTGCATTTCATCAACGATTATTTTGGCCCATTTCGGGCGCACTTCGCGGTAGTGCCCCAGAAAATCTCGGGCATGTAGCGTCAATGCGGCAAATTCTTTGAAAAGCGGATCTCCTTGAGCTGGGGCTCCCGAACCGTTCAATTCAACGCGAAGACGACATATTTGTCGGCATAAATCATCGTATTGTCGCTTTCTTGTCTCGTAGTAGGGGCTCCAGCGAATCGCGTTGGCAGAACCACTAGCGTCGAGTTTTTGCGGCTTTGATTGCAAATTTGTGAGTGTTTTTGCGGTCTCAGAATCCAAATTCACTTGTAATCACCCCAAGAATCAAAATCTATTGGCAGGTTTGAGAGTCGAACCTAACCTGAGGATGCTTTGCTGCCGCGAGGGTTGTCAATAGGTCTTTACGCGTGGAAACACTCCGCGATTCGAAGGACTTCCGCCACGTCAACGCGGAATGCTATTGCTTAGTCTGCCGCCCTCATTGAACGCATTGATATTCTCCGCGATTTCCGTGGCGCGACGCACGAATGTCTGGCGGGCATGGCCGGAATGATGCGGGGTGGCAATGACGTTTGGCATGGCTGCGAAACGAGACACCGATTCCGGTGCATCGGTTCCGGTCGGCGCATCCCACCACACGTCGAGGGCCGCGCCCCCAATGAGTCCATCCTTGAGTGCCGCATAAAGCGCGTCTTCATCGATGATCGGGCCGCGGGACACGTTGACCAGCAGGGCGTCGCTGCGCATCTGCCTGAATTGGATGGCTCCCATCAAGCCGCGGGTTTCCTCGGTGAGCGGCAGGCAAAGCACCACCACGTCGCTGACCGCCAGAAATTCGGGCAAGGCGTCCATGGACTTCACCCACTCAAGGCTGGATCCCAGTGCTTCCGCTGCCACCGGGCTCCTGCGCACGGCAACGGCCTTCATGCCAAGGCTTGTGCACAGGCGAACCGCTTCGGTGCCGATGCCGCCGAGCCCCACGAACCCAATCGTGAGTTCATCGAGCGTGCGATGAAGGGGCGTCGATGCTTCGGTGGCCACCGAGCGCCACACTCCTGAGCGCATCTGCTCGCTCACGGCCGGCAGTCGCCGCTGGTGTGCCAACACCGCCATCAGGATGTGTTCGGCGATCGAGCGCTCATGGTGCGCGGTCCGCGAAACGACTGTCTCGGCGGGCAGGTCATCCACAGCAACCCTGTCGGTGCCGGATCCGGTGATGTGCACGAACCTGGCGGTGCATGCGGCGGCGTCCCGGGAGGCGAGCTTCGCGCACAGCAAGACATCGGCACGGGCAATAGCCCCGGATTGGGCTTCCGGGGAAATGCCAGCAACGAAATCCCAGTCGTTGCCGGGGGCCTTTTTCCGCAGCAGGTCCGCGAACTCGGAGATGATGGGGTCGGTGACAACAATGCGCATTGCCGTCACCAGCGCGGGGTTGCGAGCCGGAATTCCGGGTGGATGCTCTGCATATATCCGGTGTCGTCGCGCTTTGTCAGCCCGCAATCTAGATACTGCTGGTGCATCCGGGCCAGGGCCTCTTCGTCGAGTTCGATTCCCAGGCCCGGTGCCGTCGGGACCTTGACGGAGCCCCCGCGGATTTCCAATGCACTGGGAACGATGACATCATCGCTAGCCAGCTTCCAGGGCCAGTGGGTGTCGCAGGCGTAGTCGATGTTCTTGGTGGCCGCGGCCAACTGGATCATCGCGGCGAAACTGATGCCAAGGTGCGAATTCGAGTGCATGGACAGGCCGAGCTTGAAGGTCTCCGCGATGCCGGCCAGGGTTTGCGAGCGCCTGAGCCCGCCCCAAAAGTGGTGGTCCGACAGGACGACGTCCACGGCGCCCGCCGCGATGGCCGGCGGTACGTCGTTGAAGGACACGACGCACATGTTGGTGGCGATGGGCAGCTTGACGGCGGCGCGCACCGCGGCGTTGTCTTCAATGGACAGGCATGGGTCCTCGAGGTACTCCAACACCGGCTCCAGTCGCTGGCCGACCTTGATAGCGGTGTCCACTGTCCACACGCCGTTGGGGTCTATGCGCAACGGCATGTCGGGGAATGCCTCGCGCAGGGCTTCGATCGTGGCGGCTTCGATCTCCGGTTCGAAGACCCCGCCCTTGAGCTTCAGCGCGGTGAAGCCGTACTCGTCGACTATCTTGCGGGCCTGGGCCACGATTCCCGCGGGATCCAGGGCAGCTCCCCAGGAGTCGTCTGCATGGCCCGGGTGCCCCGCCCACTTGTAGAACAGGTATCCGCTGAAGGCCACCTCATCGCGGACCGCGCCGCCGAGCAGGGTGCTGACCGGCACGCCGAGGGCCTTGCCCTGGATGTCGAGGCAGGCAACATCGAAGGCGGACAGGACGCGGTCCTCCAATGAGGTGGTGGTGACCATGCCGCCGGTGCCGTGCCCGCCGACGCCGGCGTCGTCGGCCAGCGACGCGGCTACGAGGGAGGAAACTTGGTTGAGGTTGAAGGCGTCGGCCCCCACGAGCAGGGCGCCGGCGCGATTCAGCCGGACCAGGTGCGCCTCATCGCCGTAGGTTTCCCCCAGTCCGTATAGGCCGTCCTCGGTACGGACCACCACGATTGCCCGCAAGGCGAAGGGCTCGTGCACCCCCACGGAATTCAGCAACGGAGGATCCGCGAAGGCCACCGGCGTAATGCTCACCTCGGTAATGAGGCATCGATTCGTTGCCGTTGCCGGGTCGTTTGAGACGGTGGGCAAGAGGTCTAGTTCAAGTTCCGACATGAAGGGACTCCGTATCAGTTGCGTGGTTAGACTCACCCTAAGAGGCTGCATTGATGCATGTCCAAGCCAAAAAAGGCAACCAATCATTCAAGGAGTGAATTGATGTTTTCGCTGATCCAGCTCGAATCCTTTGTTGCCGTGGCCGAGGAGCTGCACTTCGGGGCGGCCGCGGAACGGTTGAACATGACCCAGCCCCCGTTGAGTCGGCAGATCCAGCTTTTGGAACGCGAGCTCCAGGCGCAGCTGTTCGTGCGCAATTCCCGGCGGGTGGAACTTACCGCTGCCGGCCAGGTCCTGTTGCCCAGTGCACGCCGCATCCTGGACCTGAGCGCCAAGACAAGCCTCGAGGTTTCCCGGGTGGCCACGGGGGACGCCGGAACCGTGGTGATCGGCTATACTGCGGTCGCCGGGCAGGCCGTGCTGCCGCAACTGCTGGCCCAGGCCTCAAAGCACCTGCCGCACGTCACCCTGGTGCTGCGAGAGGCGGTTTCGGTTGAGCAGCTGGACGCGCTGAGCAAGGGCTCGATCGACATGGGGCTGCTGCGCCCCATCGTCACGCGTGCCGGAGTGCAGACCCAGCTCATCAAGAAGGACCGTTTGATTGTCGGGCTTCCGCAGGGCCACGACTTGGCCACGGGCAAGGGAGTTTTCATCAAGGAAATTGCCGGCTTGCCACTGATGATGTATTCGACGGGGGAGGCCCGGTACTTCTACGACCTCGTGCTGCGGCTCTTCGACTCGGTGGGTGCCAGGCCCGAGATCGCCCAGATAGCCAGCCAGATTCCTGCGCTCCTGGCGCTCGTTGCCGCCGGCCTCGGGGTTACCCTGGTTCCGGCAACAGCCATGGAATTTGCCCCGCGCGGCGTGGTCTTCGAGGAAATCACCGGGCCCACCGGGCTATCGGACCTGAACCACTCGGACATGTACCTGGCCTGGGACGAGGCGTCCGCGAATCCCGCTGCCGAGATGCTGCGGAAGATCTTCCTTGAGTCGATCGACCTGGACACCGAGGACCACCAGCCGGTTTCTTCCCGGAAGTAGCGAGTGGGACATCGGCCCCATCTTCGCGTTTGGCCGCGGCTCAGCCCAGGAAAAATGTAATCAAAAGCGTCACGGGGATCGCCAGTAGGGTGCTGGACAGGATCACTTCACGGGGCACGGCCGTTTCCAGCCGGAATTGCTGTGAAAAGAGGAGCACGTTCTGTGCCGTGGGAAGAGCCGCCATGATCACCACTCCGAGAAGGGCCGTCCCCTGCAAACCGAAGACGAAGGCCGCGAACACCCAGGCCACCAGCGGCATGAAGAGCATCTTGAAGGCGGAAGCCAGCAACACCTCGCCGCGCAGCGATTTCTCGGCCAGGGGGCGCTGCCCAAAGAGGGACATTCCGAACGCCATCAACAGCAGCGGGATCGACGCCTGGCCCAGCATCTCAATCGGTATGTGGATGACCTCCGGCAGGTGGATGTCCAAGCCCGCGAAGACGGCGCCCACAAACGTGGCGATGGTGACCGGATTGGCGATCGAGCGAAGGATCGTCTTGCCCAACGGGGCATCTTTTTGCCCGCTGCCCGTAGCCCGGGCCGCCAACGCGAAGAAACACAGGTAGATCGGTGCGATCACCAAGAGCTGGGCAATGAGTACGGACACCACGGGGTTGGTGTTGCCCACGGCGTAAAGCGCCAACGGCACGCCGATGTTGCCGGCATTGACGTAGCTGGTGGCCATGGCCGCACCCGGAAGCCGGGCCGTGGGCACCTTGAACAACAGCTTGGCGGACACCGCATAAAGCGATCCCGTCAATGCCGCGGTGATGAGTGCTATCGGCGTGTACACGCCGATCACGGAGCGCAGGTCCGTATCCGCCAGCAGCGTGAACATCAGGGCCGGATTGGTGATGTAGTAGATCAGCGGGGTCAACCCGGTGGCAATGCTCTCGCGCTTGCGCGGCAGGAAGCGCGCGGTGGCCAATCCGATGCCGATCAGTATCAGGACTATCGTGAATCCCTGGAGCACTCCCTGCATGTGGCCTTCCCGTATTGCTCTTGAGTACCGCCATGGCGAACGGTGTCCGCGGAGAGGCATAGCATGGAAGAGGACGGTGGGGGTGTTCCGTTCAATACCTCCACCGTCCCCGGTATTTAGGCGGCGCTTTCCAATGGCACCGCTAGCGCACCAGAGCCGGGCTCTTGGCGTTGAATTCCCAGCCCGGAATCAGGTACTGCATGGATGCCGCGTCGTCGCGCGAGCCCAGTCCGTGCTCCAGGTAGAGCTCGTGGGCCTCCTGGAGGCGTTCGCGGTTCAGACTGACACCCAGGCCGGCACGTGCGGGAACCTTGATTTCGCCGTCGCGGATCAGCAGCGGCTCTTCGGTCAGCCCCTGGCCGTCCTGCCAGATCCAGTGCGTGTCCAGCGCCGTGATCTCGCCCGGAGCCGCGGCACCGACCTGCGTGAACATGGCCAGAGAGATGTCGAAGTGGTTGTTCGAGTGCGACCCCCAAGTGAGTCCGAACTCGTCACAGAGCTGTGCCACGCGCACTGAACCGGCCATGGTCCAGAAGTGCGGGTCCGCCAGAGGGATGTCCACGGCATTGGTGCGCACCGCGTGGGACATTTCGCGCCAGTCGGTGGCGATCATGTTGGTGGCCGTCTGCAGGCCGGTGGCCCGACGGAACTCGGCCACGACCTCGCGCCCGGAGAACTTGCCCTCGGCGCCGCACGGGTCCTCCGCGTAGGCCACGATTCCGGCCATGCGCTTACCCAGACGGATCGCGTCCTTCAGCAGCCAGCCGCCGTTGGGATCCAGGGTGATGCGTGCCTCGGGGAAGCGCTGCTTCAGGGCGATGACGGCATCGACTTCCAGGTCCCCGGACTGCACGCCGCCCTTGAGCTTGAAATCCTTGAACCCGTAGCGTGCCTGGGCGGCCTCGGCCAGCCTGACGATGGCCTCCGGGGTCATGGCCTCTTCGCGACGGACGCGTTCCCAGTCGTCCCGACCGTTTGGCTCGCGCAGGTAGGGCAGGTCGGTGTCATCGGGGTTGCCCACGTAGAAGAGGTAACCGAGCATCGGAACCGCATCGCGCTGCTGGCCCTCGCCCAGCAGTTCCGCGACGGGAACACCGAGGAACTGGCCGTGCAAATCCAGCAGTGCCGATTCGATGGCGGTGACCGCGTGCACCGTGGTGCGCAGGTCGAAGGTCTGGGCGCCGCGGCCGCCGGCATCCCGGTCCGCGAACCGGGTTGCCACGGCACGCAGCAGCGAGCGGAACCGTGCCACCGGCGCACCGATGAGCAGCTCGCCGGCTTCCTCGATGGTGCGGCGGATGGGCTCCCCGCCGGGCACCTCGCCGAGGCCGGTGCGGCCCTCGGAGTCGGTGATGATGGTGATGTTGCGGGTGAAGAACGGGCCGTGGGCCCCGGAGAGGTTCAGCAGCATCGAGTCGTGCCCGGCAACCGGGACGACCTCGATGGCTGCGATGGTTGGCTGTGTTGCGCTCATGCTTGGTCTCCGGCGTTCTTCAGGGTGCCGTCGATGCGGCGGGTCAGCTTCCAGGGGTTGGCCCGCTGCAGCGGGGCCGGCAGCAAACCGTCGGGGATGTTTTGGTAGGCCACCGGGCGCAGGAACCGTTCGATGGCCAGCGTGCCCACCGAGGTGGTGCGGGTGTCAGAGGTTGCCGGGAACGGTCCGCCGTGCACCATGGCGTGGCCGACCTCGACGCCGGTGGGCCAGCCGTTGACCAAGATGCGTCCGGCCTTGCGTTCCAGGATGGGCAGCACCGCGGCGACGGCTTCGTGGTCGGAGTCGTTCAGCTGCAGGGTCGCGGTGAGCTGGCCCTCCAGCTTGGACAGGGCGGTTGCAAGGTCGGCGACGTCCTCGTAGCGGATGACCAGCGAGGCGGCGCCGAAGATTTCCTCGTGCAACACCGGGTTCTCCAGCAGCTGCTCGACACCGGTGGAGAAGATGGACGGGGCCGGGGCGTTTTCGCCTGCACCCTTGGTGCCGCGGCCCAGGAGCTCGACTCCGGGCTGGGCGCCAAGGTTGTGGACACCCTGGACCCAGGAGTTGTAGATGCCCTCGGTGAGCATGGTCTGCCCGGAGGCGTTGCCGGTCTCGGCGCGAAGCGCGGCGGCGAAGGCGTCGCCGGATTCCCCTGCCGGGACGAAGACCAATCCCGGGGCGGTGCACAGCTGGCCGCTGGAACCGGTGACCGAGCCAAGGTACGCCTTGGCGTGGCCGGCGGCGTCCTCGGCCAGTGCCCCGGCGAAGAAGATGACCGGGTTGATGGAGCTCATTTCCGCGTAGACCGGGATCGGCTCCGGGCGGGCCGCCGCGGAAGCCATCAGCGCGGTGCCGCCGGAACGGGAACCGGTGAAGCCCACGGCCTTGATGCGCGGGTCGGCCACCAGTGCCTGGCCGATGCTTGCGCCGGGTCCGTAGAGGAGGGAGAAGATGCCCGGGTGCAGGTTCGCATCCGTGATGGCCTGGGTGATGGCCCGGCCGACGATCTCGCTGGTGCCCGGGTGGGCGTTGTGGGCCTTGAAGACCACCGGGCAGCCGGCGGCCAGTGCCGAGGCGGTGTCGCCGCCGGCGGTGGAGAAGGCGAGGGGGAAGTTGGACGCACCGAACACCGCGACCGGACCCACCGGGATCTTGCGCTGGCGGATGTCCACCCGTGGCATCGGAGTGCGTTCCGGCAAGGCCGGATCGATCCGCACCCCGTGGTGGTCGCCCGCCCGAACCACCTGGGCAAAGAGCCGCAGCTGGTTGCAGGTGCGCCCGCGCTCGCCGGTGAGCCGTGCCTCGGGAAGCCCGGTCTCTGCCATGGCCCGGGCAACCAGCTCGGTTCCCACGGCCTCGATGTTCTCGGCAATTGCCTCGAGGAAGGCGGCGTGGGTTTCCGGGTCAAGGGAACGGAAGGACTCGAAGGCGTCCTCGGCGGCGGCCGTTGCCAGCTGCAGCTGATCGGTGTCGATCAGGCTGTACGCCGGGTCGAGCGCCTGGTTGGTGGCGGGGTTGAAACCCCGGACCTCGCCCCCGTTGCCTGGGGTGGTGATCCCGGCCAGGATGGACTGGCCGGTGAGTTGCTGGGTATCCGTGGACATTGCTGCTCCTGCGTCGCGGGTGGGTGTATCGGTCGTGATGTTGGTGCGTCCCTGCTGCGTTCCTTAGACGGTGGCGGGGGCCGGCATCAGTCCGGCCTTCTGGATCAGTGCGCCCAGGTCGGCCAGGTCCGCCTCGGTGAGGTTCTGCAGCGGCGGGCGTACCGAGCCGGCGTCGCGGCCGATGGCCTTCAGGCCGCCCTTGACGATGGAGACGCCGTAGCCGCTGACGCGGTCGCGGATGTCCAGGTACGGCAGGACGAAGCGCTTGAGCTTCTCGGTGACGGCTGCGTGGTCCTGGTTGCGCACGTCCTTGTAGAAGTCCAGGGCAAACTCCGGAACGAAGTTGTACATGGCCGAGGAGTAGGTGCTCATGCCCAGCTGCAGCAGCGGCAGGGCGAAGGTCTCGGCGGTGGGCAGGCCGCCGAGGTAGAAGAGGCGGTCGCCGTTCTTCGTGTAGACCTTGGTCAGGTGCTCGATGTCGCCGGTGGCGTCCTTGAATCCAATGAAGTTTTCGTGGGTGTCGGCCAGGCGGGCCACGGTGTCGGCCGAGTAGATGGCATTGGCGCGGTTGTAGACGATGACGCCGGTGGAGGTTGAAGCGCAGACGGCCGAGACGTGCTGGAACAGGCCCTCCTGGTCGCATTCGGTCAGGTACGGCGGCAGCAGCAGGATGCCCTCGGCGCCCGCGGCCTCCGAATCCTGGGCGTTCTGGATGGCCTGCTTGGTGGAGCCGCCGGCCGAACCGAGCACCGGAACGCGCGAGCCCGCTTCCTCGACTGCCATACGCACCACGCGGGAGGCTTCCTCGGGGGTGAGGGTGAAGCCCTCGCCGGTGCCGCCGGCGGCGAAGAGGCCCGCGACGCCGAAGCTTGACTGCCAGTCCAGGTGGCTGCGGTATGCGGCTTCGTCGATTTCCAGGTTTGCATCGAATGCCGTCACCGGGAAGGAGAGCAGTCCGTCCTTGAGCTTGGCGGCAAGTTCGGCTGGGGTGTAGGTGGCCATGGGGATACTCCTAAAGCTGGGGCGCCTCCACGACAAGGTGGATATGTGGCAGTGGACGATGAAGTTGTTCGTTGGCTTCAGCCTAGGGACGACCAACGATGCCTGTCCAAGCCCATATTTGTATTGTTTGATACCCGTCGGGTATCGCCAGTTTCGGGAAACACGGCAACGGCCCGGATGGCCAAGATCTAGGCCTGCATGGCCCCGCGCACGATCTGGGCGAGTTTGGCCAGCGCAGGATTCCGGGTGTCCCGGTTCCAGATCGCGTGCAACTCCACGGCGTCCTCCGCAATGTCATCAAGCCGCAGGTAACGCACGCCCTCGACCCCGAGCAGTTTGGCGCTTTCGGGCACAAAGGCGATGCCGCGCCCGGCCGCGACCAGCGCAATCATCGTCAGGATCTGGCTTACCGAATGGACAACGTTCTGGTGCTCGATATCGATCTGCCGTACCACCAAGTCATAGAAATAGCGGGCCTTGGTTGGTGAGTGCATGATTAATGATTCACCTGCCAGATCTTCGACAACGATCTCGCGGGGGAGCAGATCCAGACGGTGCCCGGTGGGCACCGCAATGTACAGGGATTCGGAGAAGAGCAGTTGTGATTCAAGGATATTTTCATCGAAAGGCGGCCTGGCCAGCCCCAGATCTATGTCCCCGTCCTGCAACGCCGTGATCTGTTCCCCGGTCACCATTTCAAAGAGTTCCAGATGCACATTGGGCAGCTGCGTCGAAATTTCGGACAGCAGGGGACCGAGCAGGCTGAAGCCCGAAGCCGCGGTGAACCCGATGCGCAGTTCCCCGAACTGCCCCGAGGCAATGCGTCGCGCGTTCAGCGGGGCGCGTTCGGCCGAAATCACCAGCCGCCTGGCATCGATGAGAAAAGCGTGCCCGGCGGCGGTGAGGCTGACCTTGCGGTTGTCGCGTTCGAGCAGCTCAACCCCGACGCTGCGCTCGAGCTTCTGGATTTGCCGGCTCAGCGGGGGCTGGGTCATGTTCAGGCGTTCGGCGGCGCGGCCGAAGTGCAGCTCTTCGGCGACGGCTACAAAACTTCGGGCTTGATCCAAGGTGAACAATTGATACCTTTCGGGAATCATTCCATGCATTTATGGGGTTGGACAAGCATCATAACTATTTCTAGGCTCAAGCAGAAGTAAAAAACGTGTTGTGACTCACTCGCAGGGGACTCCCCGGCCAGCACGTATCGCCAACAAGGAGAACTAGCAATGAAGAACCGTTTCACACGACGTGCCATGCTGTCGCTTGCCGCCGCCACCGCTGCCCTTTCGCTGACGGCCTGCGGAGGAAATGTTGGCGCCGGAGCTGCCGCTGACGGAGCCTTCCCCAGCGGGCCGGTGACCCTCACCGTGGGTCAGGCCCCGGGTGGGTCTACCGACCTGATCGCCCGCGCAGCGGCCGAAGGCATGGCGGAAAAGCTTGGCGTGGCGCTCCCTGTCGTCAACAAGCCCGGTGCCAACGGCGCTCTGGCCACCCAGGAAGTCGCGGGCATGAAGGCGGATGGGCAGAACCTAGTCCTGCTCAACGCCTCCCTGATCACCATCACCCCGCTGGCCGTCTCGGAAGCCGAAGCAGTGAGCCTGGACAAGCTCGATGTCCTCATGGGCCTGTCCCAGGATGACTACGTGATGGTCGCCAGCACGAAGTCCGGCATCAAGTCGGTTGACGACTTGAAGGCCAGCGCATCCAAGCTGACCTTTGGCACCACGGGTGTTGGCACGGGTTCACAGCTCGCCCAGGAATTGCTGCTGGCCCAGGCCGGCATCAAGGGCACCACCGTTCCGTTCGACTCCGGTTCTCCTGCCTTGACCGCGGTCATGGGCAACCAGGTTCAGGTTTCCACCATCCAGTTGGGTGAGGCCAAACCGCAGATCGATGCCGGCACCGTGGTTCCGGTGGTTGTCTTCTCTTCCGAGCGCAATGAATTCCTTCCGGATGTTCCAACCGCTGTCGAGGCCGGATACGACGTCCCCGTTTCGCAGTACCGTGTGATTGCGGCCCCGAAGGGCCTGAGCGCCGAAGCCAAGTCCGCACTGGTTGACTCGATCAAGGCGGCCGTGGCGAGCGATTCCTACAAGGCCTTCAACAAGCAGAACCTGCTGACCCCGAAGGAAATCTCGGGCGAGGAAGTTGTCACCGAGTGGAACGCGTTGGCCGCCAAGTACAAGGCGCTGACCGCCGAACACAACATCTCGCTGGCCTCCAAGTAGTCTCAGCCCGTTCCCAATCCCCAAGCGCCATCCACAGGTGTGCGCGAGTCACGAAGGAAGCACGCCATGCGAGCCAAACAAGAGCCGCACCCGGAATCGATCCTGGTCGACGAGGAAGAGATCCTCACTCCCGAGCAGCTGGCAGCCCAGTGGGCCGCCGAGGCGCCCGAGGCCGCAGGGCCGGTGGCCAACCTCGTCTCGTCCCTGGTGGTGCTGGGCCTTGGCCTTGCAGGGGTATTGCTTTCCCTTCAATTGGGATTGGGAACGCCGGCCGAACCGAAGCCGGGCATGTGGCCGTTCATCGTCAGCCTCATCGTTGCCGTGCTGTCCGGCGTCCAAGCCGTGATCGGACGCACCGGTGGCACGGACGGCGAAAAGTTCTCGAACAACTCCTGGTACGCGGCCATCGGGTTCGCAACGCTCGTCGGCATGGTGCTGTTGATGCCGGTGATCGGTTTCGAGATTCCCTCGATCCTGCTGTGCTTCATCTGGATGCGGTGGCTCGGCGGTGAACGGTGGCGCTCCGCCGCCGTCTATTCGGTCGTGATCGTCGCGGCGTTCTACGGAATCTTCATCGCCGCACTCGGCACCACCATCCCCCGACTCTTCTAAGTCGCAGATCCAAAGGTAAACGGCATGGATTTCTTTCAGCCGGTCATGGACGGCTTCGGCGTAGTTCTTGACCCCACAAATCTCCTGTACTGCCTGTTCGGCGTGCTGATTGGCATGTTGATCGGCGTACTTCCGGGCCTGGGCCCGGCGGCCACCATCGCCATCTTGCTGCCCCTGACCTACAACGTGGAACCCGTCACCGCGATCATCATGCTCGCCGGCATCTTCTACGGTGCCCAATACGGCGGAACCATTACCTCGGTGCTGCTGCGCATCCCGGGTGAAGCGAGTTCCGTGGTGACGGTTTTTGACGGTTATGTGTTGGCCAAGCAGGGCAAGGCGGGAACCGCCTTGGGCATCGCCGCCATTGGTTCCTTCATTGGTGGCACCATCGCCATCGTCGGCCTGACCTTCCTGGCCCCGGTGGTGGCGGGCTTCGCCCTGGACTTCGGTCCGCCCGAATACACGGCACTGGCGCTGCTGGGCATCTTGCTGGTTGCCACCATCTCCGGCGGCTCCAAGATCAAGGCGCTGATCGCCGCGGCCATCGGCCTGTTCCTGGCCACGATCGGCCGCGACGTGTTCACCGGTGCCGAGCGCTTCACGTTCGGCAACCTGTCACTGGCCGACGGCATCGACTTCGTGCCGATCGCCATGGGCCTGTTCGGTGTCGGCGAGATCCTCTACAACCTGGAGGAACGTCACCGCGCCGCATCGGCTCCCATGGCCGTGGCCAACGTCTGGCCCTCACGCAAGGACCTGAAGCAGGCTTCCGGCGCCATCGGCCGCGGCTCCGTGCTCGGCTTCTTCCTGGGCATCCTGCCTGGTGGTGGCGCAACGATTTCATCGCTGGCCTCCTACGCCGTGGAGAAGAAGCGTGCCAAGGATCCCTCACGGTTCGGCAAGGGCGCCATCGAAGGTGTCGCAGGACCGGAAACCGCAAATAACGCGGCGGCCACCAGCTCCTTCATCCCGCTGCTGACGCTGGGCATCCCGGCAAATGCGACGATGGCCATCATCTTCGGTGCGCTGCTCATCCAGGGTGTGACCCCGGGTCCGCAGCTGATCACCGAGGAACCCGAGCTCTTCTGGGGCGTGGTGAACTCGATGTACATCGGCAACATCCTGCTGCTGATCATGTCCATCCCGCTGGTTGGCCTGTTCGTGAAGATCCTGCGAATCCGTGCCGCCATCCTGGCTCCGATCACCGCGCTGATCACCATGCTCGGTGCCTACACCATCCGCAACTCGATGTTCGATGTCATGCTCGTGGTGCTCTTCGGCGCTCTGGGCTACCTGATGAAGAAGTTCGGTTTCGAACCCGGCCCGCTGGTGCTGGCCTTCGTGCTGGGTAGCCTGCTCGAATCAAGCCTGCGTCGCTCGTTGCTGGTGCTCGAAGGCGATCCGACAGGGTTCTTGACCCGGCCGATCTCCGGCACGTTGCTGGTTGTTTTTGTGATCGTTGCGGTATGGCCAATGATCAAGACAGTGGTCAGCAAGCGCAAGACGGCAAACACCCTCTTGTCCGACACCAAGGTTGAGGAAAAAGTATGAGCATCCTAGTTGGATACGTTCCGACCAAGGTCGGCGAGGCCGCCGTGCGGGCGGCCATTGGCGAAGCCAAGCTTCGCGACGAGGAACTGCTGATCGTGAATTCGGTGCGCGAAGGCGCACTGGTGGACAAGTCGGTGGCAAGCCCGGAGGACATCGAACGCATCAAGCAGTCCACCGCGGCCGCCGGCATCAAGGCCAAGGTCCTGGACTCCATCCACCGCGACGACCTCGCCGCGGAGATCCTGGACTTGGCTGAGAAACATGACGTCTCATTGATTGTCATCGGGCTGCGCCAGCGCTCGCAAGTTGGTAAGTTCATCATGGGATCACATGCCCAGCGCATCCTGTTGCAGGCCGAACACCCGGTTCTGGCCGTCAAGGCCGACCAGGTCTAGAAGCGCTTCGGGCCCAAAGTCCAGGCCGGGCCGGTCAACCGCCGATGGGGGCGTGTTGACCGGCCCGGCCTTTGTCTTGTGTGGCGGCGGGGCCCGTATGGATGTTGTTGGGGTGCTTGGCTATGGGTTTCCCGTCCAAAGCCTCACGGGCTTACTGGATTGAAACAGATTCGCCGACCGAAACCTACAAATCCCGAATCACCAATCCAGCGAGAGGTGTGTGCCGACCTGCTCCCGCACGCGGGCGAGCGCCGCGGCATCGGTATTCAGTTCAGTGCCCAGATGCGGCATGTCCTTTCGCAGCGCCGACAGCCACTCCGGGTAGCGCTCGGGGAAGCTGCGCTTAAGCAGGTCCAGGACGACCCCCACCGAGGCGGATGCGCCGGGGGAGGCGCCCAGCAACGCCGCCAGGGAGCGGTCATCGTTGAGCACGACTTCGGTGCCGAACCCGGCAATGGCCCCGGCACCATCAACGTGTTTGATGACCTGCACCCGTTGCCCGGCCCGCACCAGTTCCCAGTCTTCGGTACGCGCGTTGGGAACAAACGCCCGCAAGGCGTCGAGGCGTTGGGTTGGGGTGGTGAGAATCTGGGAAACCAAGTACCGCACCAGATCCGCGCTGGTGCGCGCGGCGGAGAGCAGGGTGCCGAGGTTTCCCGGGGTCACCGACGCTGCCAGGTCCCGCAGCTTCCCACGTTTCAGGAATCGCGGCGAGAACGCGCCGAAGGGACCGAACATCAGGTATTCCCGTCCATCGAGAACCCGGAGATCAAGGTGCGGCACCGAAATGGCCGGTGCACCGTCGCTCGGGTGCCCGTAGACCTTGGCCCGGTGCTGCTCAATGAGTTCCTTGTTTGAGGTGCGCAGAAACAGTCCGCTGATGGGGAAGCCGCCCATCGTCTTGACCTCGGGCATGCGCGCCGACTGAAGCAGCGGCAGCGTGCCCCCGCCTGCAGCGACAAAGACGAATTTGGCCTCGAGAACCCGATCGCCCTGGGCGTTCCTGGCACGGATGGACCAGTGTCCGGTCTTGGGGACCCTCGCGATGCCACGCACGCGGGTTCCCAATGCCACTTCGACACCGGCCGCGCTCGCGTCCGACATGAGCTTGGAGGTCAAGGAGCCGTAGTCCACGTCGGTTCCCAGGGCGCTGCGCGTGGCTGCAATATCTTCGATGGGCCTGCGCCCCCGAAGCATCAGCGGCAACCACCGGCGCATCGTCGCGGGGTCATCGGTGAACTCCATGGAGGCAAAGAGCGGGTGGGCGCTGAGCGCCGCATGACGGATCCGCAGGAATTCGGTCCACTTGCCGCGGGCAAAGCTGCAGTGGGGGACGCTGCGGATGAAGTCCGCCGGGGCGTCGATACGCCCCTGTTGAACCAGATGTGCCCAGTATTGCGTCGAGACGAGGAACTGTTCGTGGATGCGCAGGGCATCGGTCGGATCGATGCTTCCGTCTGCGGCGGCAGAGGTGTAGTTGAACTCGCAGAGCCCGGCATGGCCGGTTCCGGCGTTGTTCCACCCGTGCGAACTTTCCAGGCCGACGGCATCCAGGGCTTCCAACACGCCGATACGCCAGCCGGGTTCCAGTGTGGCGAGCAATCCGGCCGCGGTGGATCCCATGATCCCCGCCCCGATGATGATCACGTCGAAATGCTCGGTGGTTCCGGACTGCTTCACGAAGGATTCCTTACCTTGGGGGCGAGACCGGCTCGCTCAGTCGTCGGCGGATGCGACTCCGGCTTCGATCTCGAGTCGGTGTAGCGAATTGGCCAGGTGCACGCGCATGGCAGCGGCGGCGGCCATGGCATTGCCCGAGGCGATGGCGTTGCGAATGCTGAGGTGTTCGCCCGCCACTTGCTCCAAACGCGGGGCGGGGATGGAATCCTGGGACTCGAGGCGCTGGCGCGGCATGGCAATCATGGCCGGGCCAAAATGTTGCACCGCATCCAGGAAATAGGGGTTGCCGCTCGCCGAGGCAACGGCGGCGTGGAACTCGAAGTCGCAATTCATGGACAGCGAGGCGTTGGTTCCTGCCTTGGTAAATGCCGCCAGGGCCGCATCGAGGTTCCGCAGTGTTTCGGTATTTGCCGTGCCAGCCGCTGCAGCCGCGGCCTCGGATTCAAAACCCATCCTGAACTCGAGCAGTTGCCTGCGTTCGGCCAGGGTCCGGGGAACCCGCGCCTGCGCAGCTGTCTCGGGTGCCGGGGGAGTCAGCGCAAAGCTGCCGGCACCGCGGCGCGTATGAACCAACCCTTCTGCCTGAAGCCTGGTCAGTGCCTCGCGCACCACGGTGCGCGACACGTCGTGCTCCGCGATCAGTGCATTTTCGCTCGGAAGTTTGTCTCCCGGGGCAATGAGTCCGCTACTGATCTGCTCACGCAGATGCTTGACCAGTTCGGTCGTCAGGTTGGCTTTCATAAGAAGAATCGTTTCACGCGCGCCACGGTCTGATGCTTAGGCTCGGCCGAACTCGACGGTGTCCGTGGTCCAGGCGCGGACCTGGTCGCTGAAGGTGAAGCCGAGTCCCGGGCGGTTCGGGACCAGCATGCGACCGTCCTTGGTCTCGAGGCGCTCATTGAACAACGGGTCCAGCCAGTCGAAGTGCTCCACCCACGGCTCGCGCGGGTATGCGGCGGCGAGGTGCAGGTGGATTTCCATGGCGAAGTGCGGGGCCAGGTCCAGGCCGGCCTGGTCGGCCAGTGTGGACAGGCGCAGGAACTGCGTGATGCCGCCGATGCGCGGGGCATCGGGCTGGATGATGTCGCAGGCGCGGGTGGCAATCAGGCGTTCGTGCTCGGCCACGGAGGCGAGCATCTCGCCGGTGGCAATCGGAGTGTCCAGGGCGGCAGCGAGTGCGGCATGGCCCTCGGCGTCATAGGCGTCGAGAGGCTCCTCGATCCAGACCAGGTCGAATTCCTCGAGCTTGCGGCCCATGCGCAACGCGGTGGCGCGGTCCCATTGCTGGTTTGCATCCACCATCATCGGAACGTCCGGGCCGATGTGTTCGCGAACCGCGGCGACGCGGCGAAGGTCCTCGGCGGAATCGGGCAGTCCAACCTTGATCTTGATGCCGCCGATTCCCTCTTCGATCGACTGGCTGGCGCGTTCCTTGACCTCGGAGATCGACGCGTTGAGGAAGCCACCGGAGGTGTTGTAGGTGCGTACCGAGTCGCGGTGCGAGCCGAGGAACTTGGCCAGGGGCAGGCCTGCACGCTTGGACTTGAGATCGTAGAGGGCAATGTCGAGGGCCGCGAGGGCCTGGGTGGCGACACCGGAGCGCCCCACCGAGGCGCCGGCCCACAGGAGCTTGGTGTAGAGCTTGGCGATGTCATTGGGATCCTCGCCGATCATGGTTTCGGCGACTTCCTTGGCGTGGGCGAACTGTGCCGGCCCGCCGGCGCGCTTCGAGTAGGAGAATCCCAGGCCCTCGTGGCCCTGTTCGGTCTTGATCTCGGCAAAGAGGAAGACAACCTCGGTCATCGGCTTCTGGCGCCCGGTGAAGACCTTGGCGTCCGAGATGGGAGTGGCCAAGGGCAGGCGGGCGGTCGACAGCTTAACGTGGCGGATGGCGTCGGGGGTGTAGCTCATGGCGACTCTTTGCTCCTAGGGGGAGGGTGGGATGTGTGGGGGAACACAACTTATCGTATAAGTTGAAAACTTGTAACACAAGTAGTTCGGCGGAGAACTTTTGGATAGATGATTCGCCGTATTTCCCGTTGGGGGAGCATGCAAAATCGGCCCACCCGGAAAACCGGGTGGGCCGAATACGCGCATGCCAAGCTTCCAGCGGGGCGTCCGCGTAGCCACGGGTCGCCACATTGGCGTGCTGGGAGTGAATCCTTGGGCGGCTAGGAAACGGGGGTGATGAGCTCGCCCGAGTTCACGTAGCTCCGCAGGTTTTCCAGCACGAGTGCCGCCATATCGGCGCGAGTCTCGTGCGTGCCGCTGCCCAGGTGCGGCAACAGGACCACGTTGTCCAGCTCGAGGAGTTCGGTCGGTACATGAGGCTCGTTGGTGAAGACATCCAGTCCGGCGCCGGCGATTTCGCCGTTTTGCAGGGCCGAGACCAGTGCTGGCTCGTCAACGACGCTGCCGCGGGCAATGTTGATCAGGAAGCCCTTCGGGCCGATCTTTTCCAGCACCTCGGCGCTGACCAGCCCGGCCGACGCCGGACCGCCCGCTGCGGCGACGACCAGCACATCGGTGGCTTCCGCCAGCTCCGCGGCGGAAGAGTGGTAGGCGTATGAACTGCCCGCGATTTCCGAGCGGTTGTGATAGTGGATTTCGCACCCGAAGCCCTCGAGCCGCTTGGCGATTGCCGCGCCGATGCGACCCAAGCCCAGGATGCCCACGCGCTTGCCGCTGGCGCGGGTGGCCAGCGGGAAGTTCACGCCCGTTGCCCAGGTGCCGTTGCGCACGAAGCGCTCGGCGGCACCGAGCGAGCGCAGGGTTTCGAGGTAGAGGCCCAGCGCGGTGTCCGCGACGCAATCGGTGAGCACATCCGGGGTGTTGCTGATCGGGATATTGCGTTCGGCCGCCTGGGCGACATCGCTGGCGTCGTAGCCGACGCCGAAGTTCACGATGGCTTCCAGGTTTGGCAGGTGTCTCATGAGTTCGGTGTCAACGCCGATCTTTCCGGAGCAGACCGCCACGCGAATCGATTCGGCGTGATTGTCCAGGAAGGCCTCGCGCTCCGGACCCCCTGCGGGAAGGATCAGTGCGTCGTAGTCGTCAATGAGCGCCTGGGCGACCGTCGGGTTGACCGGGCCGACGCGCACTATTGCATTCCCGGTGATGGGGCTTGGATCGCGCCGGGTAAGGGCGCTCGTTTCTGTTGACATACCTGCATCCTAGGAACGGCCAAGGATGCGCGTCCAACACGTAGATTGCATGGATCAATACCGTTGAGGTATTGATCGCCCGATTGCCGCCAAATGTAGCGGAAGTCACATTCATCAAACCGACACTCGTTGCTCACACCGCCCCAAAACCGCGTGTTCATGCGGAAGTAATGCCTTGACGTGCTTTGGAGTTGCCGCCGAAGCTTTTGGATACACGACCAACAACCACCGTTCATCCCGGTCGTTCCCCACTCGCTCCATTCTTCCAACGCAGAGGAAACAACGATGTTTTTTGCCAGCAAACCAGGTGCTCCAGTGACCCGTACCCGTCGACTCTCCATGGCAGTGGCTGCCGGTGCGCTACTGGGCACCACGGTGTTGTCGGGTTGTTCGGTCGCCAACTCCTCAGCATCCAATTCCTCGGGAGCGGCAGGGGCAGCGGCCGGAGACACCCTGCGCGTCGTCCTGCAGCAAGAGCCGCCGACGCTCGAAGCCTGCGAATCCAACCTCACCAGCACCGGCGTCGTGGTGCGCTCCACCATCACCGAACCACTGATCGAACGCAACCCCACCACCGGTGATCTCGAGCCGAAGCTCGCCACCGAATGGACCAGCAAGGACGACACCAAGTGGACGCTGAAGCTGCGCGAAGGAGTGAAGTTCCACGACGGCAGCGACTTCACCGCCGAGGATGCCGCTGCAACCATCGACCGGGCAGTGAACTCAAAACTGGGATGCAATGTCGAGGGCTATGTTTTCGGGGATGACGACCTGAAGCTCAACGTCGTCGATGCCGGCACCCTTGAGGTCACCGCCCCGAAGGCCGACCCCATCCTGCCGCTGCGCCTCTCCTTCCTGGAAGTGGTGCCGGCCGAAACCTCGAGCACCGAAAAGGTACGCGAGCCGATTGGCACCGGGCCCTACAAGCTCGACAAGTGGGAAGCCGGCCAGAGCATCAACGCCTCGGCATTCGCCGACTATTGGGGCGAGGCCCCGGCCTTCCCGAAGGCCAACTACCAGTGGCGTTCCGAAGGCAGCGTCCGCGCGGCCATGATCACCTCCGGCGAGGCAGACATCGCCACCGGCTTGAGCCCCGAAGACAACATCGGCGATCTGGGAGTCACCTTCCCGAACAACGAAACCGTCGCGCTGCGCATGCATGGCGACACGGCACCGTTCACCGATATCCGGGTCCGCCAGGCCGTGAACTACGCCATCGACAAGGAAGCCATTGTCGCTTCCCTCTACGGCGGGCGCGACAAGGCTGCCGCCCAGTTGGTTCCGGGCGGCGTGGTGGGCCACAGCGAATCGCTTCCGGTCTGGCCCTACGATCCGGAGAAGGCCAAGTCCTTGGTTGCGGAAGCCAAAGCAGCCGGCGTTGATACCTCGGCCCAGATCAGCCTGGTGGTGCGCACCGCGCAGTTCCCGAAGATCGAGGAACTGGGCCAGGTCCTTCAGGAACAGCTGACCCAGGCCGGGCTGAACGTGAAGCTGAAGATGCTCGAAACCAGCCAGCACCTGACCTACCAGGTCCGCCCGTTCCCCACCGATGACGAGGGGGCCATCATGTTGATGACCCAGCACGGCAACCAGGCCGGCGACGCGGCCTTCACGGTGGACCAGTACATGACCACCAAGGGCGCCCAGTCCGCCTTCGGTACCCCGGAACTCGACAAGCTGATCGCTACGGCCGATGCCGCAACCGGCGCCGACCGCCAGTCGGCATTCGAGAAGGTGTTCTCCTACCAAAACGACAACGTGGTCCAGTTCGCCCACATTGCGCACCAGACCGGCATGCTCGGTCTCGCCAAGACCGTGAACTACGCACCGAACTCGTCCACCTCGGACGAACTGCGTTTGGCCGAAGTCACCCCGGCCAAATAGTTCCACCAGCCTTCGCAAGCGACAGGCAATAAAGAACTCGACGGAAAGCAATCAGAACAATGCTCACTTATTTGCGTAAACGGATTGTCTCCTCCGCGCTGCCGCTGGTGGTTGTGGTGGTGGGCGTGTTTGCCCTGGCCCGGATGACGGGAAGCCCGGCAAGCCTCTATCTGCCACTGAACGCCACCGACGCCATGCGGGCGGACTTCATTGCCAAAAACGGTTTGGATCAGCCCGTTTTGGTCCAGATGTTCGACTACTTCGGTGGTCTCTTGCGATTGGATTTTGGAACCTCACTGCGTACCGGGGAGGACGCCGCAGCCATGGCGCTGCGCGCCTTCCCGGCCACGCTGCAACTCGCCGCGATGACCATGGTGATAGCCATTGTCTTGGCCATCATCGTGGGCTCCGCGGCGGCACTGAAGCCAAACGGGGTGCTGGACAGGTTCGCCAGTTTCGTTTCCATGGCGGCTGCCTCGATTCCCGACTTCTGGTTGGCCATCGTGGGCATCTGGGTCTTTGCGATCTACCTGGGGTGGCTGCCCACCTCCGGCGTGATGGGTGCCGCGGCCTGGGTGCTGCCGGTGGCAACGCTGGTGATGCGTCCCTTCGGGGCGCTGGTCCAGGTGATCCGCGGCGCCATGGTCACCTCGCTGTCCGAGCCCTACATCAAGCTCGCCCGGTCCAAGGGTGCCACCGAGTACCGCGTGGTGACGGGCCATGCCCTGCGCAACGCGGCGGCCCCGGCGCTGACCGTTGCCGGCGACCTCACCGTGGGCCTGATCAACGGCGCCGTCGTCGTGGAAACGATCTTCGGCTGGCCCGGCATCGGCAAGCTGATGATCGACTCGATCCTGCAACGGGACTTCGCGGTGCTCCAGGCCTGCGTGCTGCTCACGGCGCTGGCCATCTTCGTCCTGAACATCCTGATCGACCTCGGCTACGCACTGCTTGACCCGCGGGTCCGCCCCGCCGCCGGGGCCAGGGCGCGGCGCAAGACCCGGGCCGTCACGATCGAGAACGAACCGAGCGAACCGATCGAACCCAACGTACCGACCGCCGCTTCGGCGAGCGTCTAGGGGGATACCACCATGACACAGACACTCACTGCGCCCCGCCGGGACCAACGCACCGGCCCGGCCAGGAAACCGAACCTCGGCGGACCGAGCATGTTCCGGATGCTGCTGCGCGACAAGTTCGCCACCGCGGGCGCCGTCATCCTGGCCTTCGTGGTCCTGGTTGCGTTCTTCGGCCCCGCGCTCATGGGCGAGCTGGCCACCAAGCAGAACCTGATGTTCATGAACAAGGCGCCCTTCAACCCGGCCAACGGGTGGGCCTACATCCTGGGGTCGGACTCGCTGGGCCGCTCCGTGCTCGCCCGGCTGGTCGTGGCCACGCGCACCACCCTCATGGTGGCGGTTCCCGCCGTCATGGTGGCACTGGTCGTCGGGTCGCTCTGGGGCGTCTGGGCCGGCTACCACCGGGGCCGGCGCGAGAGCCTCTCGATGCGCATCGCGGACATCATCATGTCCTTCCCGTCGCTGCTGCTGGCCGTGGTGGTGCTCTACGTCTTCAGCCCGTCGGTCGCCAACATCGTGCTGATCCTGGCCGTCACCCGCATCCCGATCTACATGCGCACCGCCCGTGCCGAATCCGCCGAGCTGCAATCGCGCACCTTCGTCGATGCTGCGCGCACCTTCGGCACCAGGCCCAACTCCATCATCGCCATGCACGTGATCCCGGTGGTCACCCCGACGCTGCTGACCCTGGCGACGCTGGAATTCTGCTACGTGATGCTGGCCGAGTCCTCGCTCTCCTTCCTGGGCATCGGAATCCAGCCGCCGGACGTGAGCTGGGGGCTGATGGTGGCCCAGGGGCGCCAGTACCTGCAGACCGCCTGGTGGCTCTCGATCCTGCCGGGCCTGGCGATCGTGATCACGGCCATTGCCGCAAACATGCTCGCCGCGTGGCTGCGCATCGCCACGGATCCGGCCCAGCGCTGGCGCCTGACGCTCGACAAGCCGGCACGCAAGGCCCTGAAGCCCGCATCCCCAAAGCCCGCAGCCAAGGAGGCAAAGTGATGATGGAAGTTCTTGAATCCCGCACCCACAAGCAAACCACCGCCGAAAAGGTCCTGGAGGTGGAGGGACTCGACGTCGACATCCGCACCCCCAAGGGCACCGTCCGGGTCGTGGGCAACGTCAGCTTCACGGCGTACAAGGGACAAACCCTGGCGCTGCTGGGCGAATCGGGCTGCGGCAAGTCCGTGACCGCCAAGGCCATCGCGGGTCTGCTGGACCCGGTGGCGTCCGTGGCCGGGGGAAGCGTTGAATTGGAAGGCGCGGACCTGAACGCGATGAGCCCGCGGCAACGCCGTGAAGTCGCGGGACCGGGCCTGGGCATTGTCTTCCAGGATGCGCTCACCGCGCTGAACCCCGTCTACACGGTGGGAACGCAACTGGGCGAGGCCTTCCGGATCCACCGCGGGATGAACAAGAAGCAGGCCTTGGTCGAGGCCGTCGAACTGATGCGCCGCGTCGGCATCCCCGAGCCCGAGCTGCGCGTCTTCGCCTACCCGCACCAATTCTCCGGCGGCATGCGCCAACGCATCCTGATTGCCATGGCGGTTGCCTTGAGCCCGCGGTTGCTGATCGCCGACGAGCCCACCACGGCCCTCGATGTGACGGTGCAGGCGCAGATCATGCAATTGCTGCGGCGCCTGCGCGAGGAGGAGGACATGGCGGTCGTCCTGATCACCCACGACCTGGCGGTGGTGGCCGAGGAGGCCGACGACGTCTGCATCATGTATGCGGGCAACGTGGTCGAGCGCGGCCCGGTCGCGACGGTGTTTTCCGCGCCCACCCACCCCTACACCAAGGGCCTGCTCGAGTCCGTTCCCACGCACGCGCAGCGCGGGGACGACCTGTCCTCGATTCCCGGAAGCCCGCCCGAACTGCAGCTGATCCCCGCCGGGTGCGTGTACCAGGACCGTTGCCCGATCGCGGCGCAGGTATGCCGCGAGAAGCGCCCCGAACTGCGCCCCAGCGGAGAGAACCAGTTCTCCGCCTGCCACTTTTCGGAAACGTTGTCCGCGGGCGCGGCGCCGAAGCGCGCCGCCGAACCAGTTGCCTCGCCGCAATCCGCTCCAACACCGCAAGGGGAAAACGCATGAGCGTCAACGACATCGATACCCGGAAGCCGAACGTCCTTGAGGTGGAGAACCTGAGCAAGTCGTTCACCGTCTCGGCGGGATCGTCCGGATCCAGGAAGCTGAAGGCGCTCGACGGGATCAACCTCTCGGTCCGCAAGGGCGAAACCCTGGGCCTCGTGGGGGAATCGGGCTGCGGAAAGTCCACGCTGGCCCGCACGCTGATGATGCTGGAACAGCCGGATTCCGGCACCGTCCGCTTCGACGGGCAGGATCCGTTTGCGTTCAGGGGCAAGGCGCTTCTGGCCTGGCGTCGGCGCGTGCAGATGGTGTTCCAGGATCCCTTTGCCTCCCTCAACGCGCGGATGACCGCCGGCCAGATCATCTCCGAACCATTCGCCACGCACCGGGATTTGTACCGCGGATCCGCTGCCCGAACGAAGAGGTTGAACGAGCTGCTGGATTTGGTGGGGCTGCGTGCCACCGATGCCTACAAGACCCCGCAGGAGTTCTCCGGCGGCCAGCGCCAACGCATCGGCATTGCCCGCGCCCTGGCGCTGGACCCTGACCTGATCATCCTCGATGAGCCGGTCTCCGCCCTGGACCTCTCGGTGCAGGCCCAGGTGCTGAACCTGCTCAACGAACTGCAGCAGCAGCTGGGAGTCAGCTACATCTTCATCTCCCACGACCTGTCCGTGGTCCGCCACGTGACCGACCGGGTGGCGGTGATGTACCTGGGGCGGATCATCGAAACGGGTTCCACGGAGGATGTCTTTGACCGGCCGCTGCACCCGTACACCGCGGCGCTGATGTCGGCCTCGCCGAAACTCGACCCGGCCATGCGCCCGGCCCGGCGGATCGTGTTGCAGGGCGAGCTTCCCTCGCCGTTGGATCCGCCCAGCGGGTGCCGTTTCCGGACCCGGTGCTGGAAGGCCGAGGACATCTGCGCCTCGCTGCGGCCGGAAGAAACCACCAGTGTGGCCGAGGGAACGATTTCCCTAGGCATTCCCACGGTCGGACCGCGCGACGAGATGCACATGGCCGAATGCCACTTCCCGGTGTCCAGCGCCGCCGAGGCCGGGTTGGTTCCGGTCGGGTAGCGGGCTGCGGGGTGGACCCGCACCTGAAAGCCGGTGCCGCGCGTGCGTACAAGAACCTGGCCGGTAGTACAGCCAGCTCCTGCGGCTGGTGGCGTTAGGCTGAACCCGTCAGCCGGTTGGAACACCTTCACCGGCCACGCAGAAAGGATTCCCCCTTGTCTGAATATCCGGTCAATGCGAAACGCCGTCAACAATTGGTGCCGGGCCTCATTGGGATGTCGGTGCACACGGATTGCGTGTATCTGCAGGAGATCAACCGCGCGAATCCGCTGAACACCGTGGAGCCGCAAGTCAGCAGCATCAGGATGGTCCTGCAAGCCATCGATTTCGGCCAACTGATCGCGGACCTGAAGACCGGCCGCCGGGATGAGGCCGAGGTGTCGATCCGGCAGGCGCTGGCGGCCGTCCAGCGGGCCGGGGCCGACTTCCTGGTGGTCACCGCGAACACCGTCAGCGCCATGCTTGATGACATGGCCGACGCGGTGTCTGTGCCGGTGCTGGACATCACCAAGGCGGTCTTTAGCGCTGCACGGGAGCAAGGACTGTCCCGGCAGGGCCTGCTCAGCACCTCGCAAACCGCAAAGTCGGGCATCTACCAGGACGGCGCGGCGGAATTTGGATGCTCGGTCATCACCCCGCCGGCCGGGATTGCCGAGGCCGTCGATGAGGCCATCTTCCAGCGGCTGATCCGCGGCATCTGCATCGAGCAGGACGCGAAAACCATCCTGGATGCTGTGTCGTGGTTCAAAAGCCAGGGAGCGGATTCGGTGATCCTTGGGTGCACCGACATGACGCTGCTGGCCGAGCAGTTCACGTTGTCCCCGCTGCCGTTGCTGGACAGCACCGTGCTCCACGCCCACGCGGCGCACTACGTGGCGACCACTGGCGACCTGGACCGCTATTGCGTGCGGTATCCGGCGGGCGCATAGCCTTCCGGCGTTGACGCCTTCACGTTCCGACGGGGTCCCTAGTCAGTCCTGTCCTCGTTGCCGAAACCATGGTCGGGGTCCTCGATGGCCTTGATGCCGACCAGCCACCGGATGATGACCACGCGCATGGCCCGGTCCTTGAACTCGAACCAGGCCTCGCGTTCGTCGGGGAAGGAGCCGAGTACGTCCTTGAAATGCCGGAAGGGGTGGCTGCGGATCAGTGTCTGCTCGAGTTCGGTGCGGGCCCGGCCGTCCGGCAGCGAGACCGCGAAGTCCTCCATGTGTTGGTATGACTCGTAGGGTTCGATGCGGTCGATATAGGCGTAATTGCCCGCCTCGATGTCCTCCATGGCAAGGTCTTCCTCGAAGCCGGGAATCACGATTTCGCCGGTGTCCAGGTTCAGGTAGAACTCGGCACCCAAGGAGTGATCGTCCTGCATGGCCCAGCCGATCCGCTCCAGGTCGAGGTCTTCAAGTTTCAGCATGGTGATTCCTCGCCGCGGGTCGGTGCAGTGTCACTACCAGCCTTGCGCGTGGGCATTGATCGCGCAAGGCCGGTAGCGACGCGGGTCGCCGTCCTAGTTCGCTGCGGCGGGAACCCGGAGCGACGTTTCCGGTTCGGTGCCCCGCAGGACGGCAATGACGTTGCGGGCGGGCAGAGCAATGTACTCGCGCAACGACGCGTCGCTCCGGTAGGCGGTGTGCGGGGTGACGATCGCCGAGGGGTGGTTGACGAGCGGGTGGTCCGCCGGTGCGGGTTCCTCCGCCAGCACGTCCAGCATGGCCCCGGCCAGCTTCCCGGAATCCAGGGCTTCAAGCAGTGCGGCCTCGTCGACCAGCCCGCCTCGGGAAGCGTTCACCAGGTAGGAGCCGTCCGGCATGGACTCCAGCGCCCGGGCGTCGATCAGGTTTTCGGTTTCCGCCGTCAACGGGGTGTGCAGGCTCAGCACGTCGGCCGCGGCCAGCACCTCGTCCAGCCCGGCCTGGCGCACATTGCCGGGCCAGAACTCCGCCGGGGTGAACGGATCGTACGCAATGATTTCCTTGAACGCCGGTGCGGCGAGCTCGGCAAGGTACTGGGCGATCCGGCCGAACCCGACCAGGCCCAGGGTCAGGTTGCCGGGGCGCGGCGGCACCGGGAGCCCGGTGCCTGTCCAGTCCCCGGCCCGCGTGAGGGCCTGGGAGCGCGGGATCTGCCGGACCAGCGCGAGCATTCCGGCGAACGCGTGGGTTGCCACGTCCTGGGTTGCCGCCGAGGGAACCGTACACACGGTGATTCCGGCGTCGGCAGCGGCCCGGACGTCGACCATGTCGAAGCCAGCGGACATGGTGGCGATGACTTTGAGCTCCGGAAGCTCGGCGATCATTCCGGCATCCAGCGAGGCGTAACCCAGGATGATGCCCGAGCAGCCCCGTGCCGCGGCAAGGATTTCCCCGCGGTCGCGGGAGTTCAAGTACTCGGCCTCAAGGCCTGCGGCGGAGAGCAGGTCCAGGGCGATGGTGTGGTCAAGGTCGGCGGCGTCGGTGATCAGGACCTGAGGCGTGGAAAGCGGTGTGGCTGACAAGGGAAACTCCTGAATCTAGGGGGAAGCGAAAGACGGGGATAGACGAATGAGGGCTGCGGGGAAGCGCAAAGGCTTCCCCGCAGCCCCCATTCGGGTCGGCGCTTAGTTGAACAGTGCCATGGGCACGTGGATGAGCTGCACGCCGCCGGCGGCAAGCGCGGCCCGGATGGCCGGGGCCAGTTCCTCGGCGTCGGCGAGCTTGGTGCCGTTTCCGCCGAAGGCCGTGGCGAGCGCCGCCCAGTCGGGCTGCACCAGGTCCACGCCCACCGGGGTGATGGCGCGGTCCAGCTCGTTCTGCTTGATCTCGCCGTAGCCGCCGTTGTCCGCGCAGACCACCACGAGGTCGAGGCGCTGTTCCACGGCCGTGGCGAGTTCCTGGATGGCAAACATCAGGGCGCCGTCGCCGATCACGCAGACCACCGGGCGTTCCGGTGCGCCGATGCGGGCGCCGATGGAGGCCGGCAGGCCGTAGCCGAGCGTCGCGTAGGCGGGGGTGTACAGCAGCGAGTGCGGCGTGTCCTGCGGGACGAAGCTTGCCGTGCCCATGTAGGTGGCCTGCGAGGAGTCGCCGCCGATGATGGTGTTGGCCGGGACCGCCGAGGCGACCTGCTCCGCCAGCGCGGCGAAGGCGGGGGAGAGGGCCCGGGCGTCGTCGCGCATCTGGCCGCGCAATGCGACCAGCTCCGGGGCGGCGGGTGCCCGGTGGTCGCCCAAGGCGGCAATCAGCTGCGGGATCACCGCGGCGCTGTCGCCCACCAGGCCGATGCCGGCCTTCAGGTTCTTATCCAGCTGGGTCTCCAGGATGTCCACGCGCACCACGGTGCCGGCGGGCTTGAGCTCGTTGAACCAGAGCTCGGCCTCGCCGACCTTGGAACCGATCACCAGCAGCACGTCGGCCCGCTCGCAGAACTTCTGGGCGACATCCAGCCGGATGTCCGAGCCGAGCGAGAGCGGGTGCGATTCGGGGATCGCGCCCTTGCCGTTCAGCGTGGTGACGACCGGTGCCTGCAGGGCCTCGGCCAGGGCGAGTACGTCCTTGCCGGCGCGCAGCGAACCGCCGCCGGCCAGGATGACCGGGTTGGTGGCGGCGCGCAGTGCTGCCGCGGCCTGGGCGATCTCATCCAGGTTGGCCGCCTGCGGGGTGCGCGGGGCGACGGCTTCCAGCAGCTCCAAAGGCGCGTCCGAGGGCCCCTCGAGGATGTTCAGCGGAATCTCGATGTGGATCGGGCGCGGACGGGAATAGCGGAACAGCTCGAAGGCGTCGTGGATGGCCTGCACGGCCTCGGCGCCCGAATGCACGCGTCGGGACCATTCGACGATCGCGCCCACGGCGCCGGTGGCGTCCTTGGTCTCATGCAGGGACCCGACGTCCGCGAACTCCTCGCCCACCGGCACACCGGGGGAGAGGATGATCAGCGGGCGGGATTCGCAGTAGGCGGTGCCCGCGGCGGAGAGCGCGTTGAGCAGGCCGGGGCCGGAAGTGGTGATGACCACGCCCGGTAGGCCGGTCTGCTGGGCCCAGCCGTCGGCGCCGTAGCCGGCACCCTGCTCGTGGCGGGAGGTGACCGGGCGGATGCCCAGCGGGGCCAGGTGCCTGTAGAACTCCAGGTTGTGGGTTCCGGGGATGCCGAAGATGGTGTCGATGCCGTAGTTGCGCAGCACCGTCATGACGTCCAGGCCGGCGTTGTTGGCCACGACGCCCTCGGGCAGCTCGATGGTGGCGGCGGGATTCGGGTTAGACATGTGCCGGCTCCTTGGGTGCGTTGGCGGTGCGATCGGTGTCGCGGTCGTCATTTCGGTCGGCGGTGAAGTGGCAGACGCCGTCCACCCAGGTTTCCAGGACGCGGATCCCGGCGATCTCGCCGGCCTCCACGGACAGCGGGTCTACGGCCAGCACGGCGAAGTCCGCGCGCTTGCCGGCAACCAACGAGCCCAGGTCGTCCTCGCGGCCCAGCGCGTGGGCTGCATTGATGGTGTGGGCGGCCAGGGCCTGCGCCGGGGTGATGAGCAGGTCGTCGCTGCCCAGCTTGTGACCCTGGCGGGTCACGCGGGTCGCGGCGGCCTGGATGGCCTCCAACGGCAGCGGCTCGGCGACCGGGGCGTCGGAGCTGATGGTCACCTTCACGCCGGCGGCGATGAATTCGCCCAGCGGGTTGAAGCGCTCGCCGGGGGTGCCGATCGCCTCGGTGACGCCCTCGCCCCAGTTGTAGTAGTGCTGCGGCTGGTTGACCGGGTGGATGCCGGCCGCGGCCATGCGGGTGATCTGTTCCGCGGTTGGGAGGCCGCAGTGCTCGATCCGGTGGCGGGCATCCGTGTCCGGGCGCTCGGCCTGGGCCGCCTCGATGGCGGAAATGACCATCTCCAGCGCGGTGGGGGACTGCGCGTGGGTGGCGGTCTGCAGGCCCAGACGGTGGGCCTTGGCGATCAGCTCGGTGTACGCGGCGGGCTCGTGGTAGAGCTGGCCGGTGCGGCAGGGGTCGCCCACGTAGCCGTCGGGGAAGTAGGCGGTCCAGCCGCCCAGCGTGCCGTCGGCGTAGAACTTGAAGCCCGCGAAGCTCAGCTGCGCGTTGCCGAAGGCCCCGTGCATGCCCATGTCCGCTGCCTCGTCCAGCAGGTGGGAGAGCAGGTACATGTTGACGCGGATCTTGAGCTGGTTGGCCTCGGCCATGCGCAGGTACATGTCGAACTCGCGGCGGGAGACCTGGGCGTCGCCCACGGTGGTGACGCCGCCGGCCAGGAAGCCCTCCTGGGCGATCTGCAGCTGGCGCAGATGCTCCTCGGGGGCGTCGGCAAGGTGGAAGTTGGGGCCGTGGTGCCCGATCTTCACGCCCTCCAGGCCGGTGAGGATGTTGCAGGCAGCGTCCGAGAGTTCGCCGGTGAGCTCGCCGTCGGCGTCGCGGAAGAACTCGCCGCCCGCCGGGTTGGGGGTGTCCTTGTCCACGCCGTGCAGCTCGAAGGTGTAGTTGTTGACGACGCCGCCGTGGCCGGAGGCGTTCATCAGATAGACCTCGCGGTCGGAGGCGACCTCGTCGAGTTCCTTGGCGGTGGGGTGGCGCTGCTCGATGAGGTTGGTCTGCTCGTAGCCGTAGCCGCGCACCGGCAGGCCGTTGGGGGTTGCCGCCGCGCGTTCCTTCAGCAGCGCCACGATCTCCGGGATGCTCTTGGCCTTGTCCGGCCCGCAGTCGACCCAGGTCTTCAGCTGCCCGTACATCAGCGGGTGGGCGTGGGCGTCGATGAAGCCGGGAACCAGGGTGGCGTCGCCGAAGTCCTGCACGCGCGGTTCGGGCAGGCCCAAGGAGGTGGCTGCGGCACGGCACTCGGCCTCGGAACCGACGGCCAGCAGGTAGCCGTCGTGCAACAGCATGGCGGTTGCGGAAGGGTTCTCCGGGTCCATGGTGTGGATGCCGGAGGCGATGACCAACTGCGGCACGAAGGTGCGTGCCGGGGCGTCGAAGGTCTGCAGTTTTCTCATTTTGAGGCCCCAATCGGGTCGTTCATGGTGTTCGGTGTGGCTGCGTGCTTTGGTTCTTCGTCACGGTGCTGCGGGGCGATGGACAGGCAGAAGATGCTCAGGGCGCCCATGGCCAGGAAGAGGAAGAGGACCGGCCAGACGTTGCCGGTTGCCGCGTAGAGCAGCGTGGCCGCCAGCGGGGAGATGCCGCCCCAGAAGGCTGCGGCAACGCCGTTGGACAGCGAGATGCTGGTGTAGCGGGCCTGCGGCGGGAAGAGCTGGGACATGATCGCGGCCATCGGGGCGTAGGTTGCGGTCATCAGCAGGCGCATGGCGCAGAAGGCCACGAAGAGCAGCCACTCGGGTCCGGTCGACATGACCAGGAACTGCGGGATGACCAGGATCATGGAGCCGAGCAGGCCGATGAACATGACGCGCTTGCGGCCCCACTTGTCGCCCAGCCAGGCAACGCCCAGGGTTGCCACGAGTTCCACGAACGCGGCCATTGCCAGTGCGTTCAGGATCAGGGTTTCGTCCAGGCCCACCGACGGATCGGTGCCGTAGGCGGTGGCGAAGGTGGTGGTCAGCTGGTAGCCGCCGGTGGAAAGCGGCAGCAGGCCGACGCCGATCAGCAGCGCCTTCCAGTTGCCGACGATGGCGGTCTTGAGCGGCAGGGACTGAACGGTGCCCTCGACCTTTGCCTCGAAGACCGGGGATTCCTCGACCCGGTTGCGGACCCAGAAGCCCACCAGGATCAGCACGAAGGAGACCAGGAACGGGATGCGCCAACCGCCGTTGAGCAAGAAGTCATCACCCTGGGAGCTCAGGGCACTGAACATCAGTGTCGCCAGCAGGGCGCCGGCGGGGTTGCCCAGCTGGGCAAAGCCGCCATAGAAGGACTTGTGCTTTTCCGGTGCGTGTTCCACGGCCATCAGGACCGCGCCGCCCCATTCGCCGCCGACGGCCAGGCCCTGCAGTGCGCGCAGGACGATGAGGAGCGCCGGTGCCCAGACGCCGATGCTGGCATAGGTGGGCAGCAAGCCCACCAGGGCGGTGGAAATTCCCATGACCAGCAACGTGATGACTAGGGACGGGCGGCGACCGAACTTGTCGCCGATGTGCCCGAAGATGATGCCACCGAGCGGGCGGACCACGAAGCCCACGGCGTAGGTTGCGAAGGCGGCGGCAACGCCGACCGCCCGGTCTGCCTCGGGGAAGAACAACGGGCCGAAGACGAGCGCCGCCGCCGTTGCGTAGATGTAGAAGTCGTACCACTCGATGGCGGTGCCGACAAAGGCAGCCATGCCGGCTCGCCTTGCACGGGCGTGACTGAATTCTTTCACTGCGGCCCTGTTTTGTTCCATGGGAGATTCCACCTTTTCCAGCTCTAGCCAGAACTTGTCTGTGATTCGCACAACTGTAGCCACGGAAAAGCGTGACGGCAAACACAATAAATGCGTCATTTGTGCGGTAATCTTCACTATTGTTTGGATCTTTCGATGTTTGCTCGCAAGGCGAAAAAGATTCACGCGGTCAGACGCAGTTTTTGTTCCAGAGTCGAAACAAACCTGAGATATGAAGGTGCCATGAAAGACCCGCAAAACTTTGACACGGCGATCATCCGGGCCCTGCAGGTCGATGGGCGCGCCAGCTTCCTGGACATTTCCCGGGAGCTGGGTGCGCCCCGGGCGACGATTGCCACCCGAGTGCAGCAGCTGCTGGATTCGGGTACCGTACGGGTGCTCGCGGCGGTGGACCCGTCGTTCCTGGGCCAGCGGGTGATCGCCCATGTGTCGGTCGTGGCCGAGGGACCGGTCCGCGTCATAGCCCAACACCTTGTCCGGGACTCGGACACGGTGTTGGTCTCGGCGGTGGGCGGCGACCACGACCTGATTGCCGAGGTCCGGGTGACGAGCCACGAGGAGCTGCACCGGACCCTGGCGAACGTGCGCCGGCTGCCGGGCGTGGCCAAGATCGACACCCTGGTTTACACCTCGGTGCTCAAGGGCTTCTTCATCTCCAAGTACACCGGGGACGCGTCGATCGATGCCATGGACACCCGGCTGATCGCGCTGCTGCAGGCCGACGGCCGGGCCAGCTACCGGCAGATGGCCGCAGAGGTGGGCCTCTCGGCCACCGCGGTGCGGGTGCGCGTGCAAAGGCTGCTGGATTTGCGCATCATCAAGATCAGCGCGGTGGAGGCGCGCGGCGCACACGGGCGGCAACTCTCCATGGGGGTCGGGCTGAATCTCAACGGCGGCCACGGCGAGGTGCTAGAACAGTTGCGGAACTCAAAGGACGTTGAGTTTGCCGCCGAGACCGTGGGCAGGTTCGATGCCGTGGCGACGCTGGTGGGCCGGTCGCCGGCCGCACTCCTTGATTCGCTCGAGGAGCTGCGAGCGCTGCCCGGGATCAAGCGCACGGCGTCGTGGTCGCACTTGGAAGTGCTGAAGGAAGACTACGCGCGCCGGGTCTGAGGAGGCGTAGGCGCACGGGGACGCGCCCACCTCACGGTGGAAGGGCCCGCGGTTTTCGGCGTCGGGCTCCATGCCGTTGATGTCGCGACGCCCCTAGGCTTCCACGGAATCCACAACTAAACTTGAGCTGTAGGTTTCGTGGGAAGAGGCGGGTCTAATGGCGCAAGAAACCGGACGAACCTGGAAGTTGCGTGGCGGCGGCACCATCGCATATGAACCCAGCAAGGTTGCCTCTGTTGGCGCAACCGAACGGATCGCGCGGATCGTGGCCGACGCAATCGAGGCTGCCGAGGCATCCGCCAGTCTTGGTGCGGCCGTCAGTGCACTTGCGACAACCGCCAGCCCCCAAAGCGCCAGATCCGTGCAGGCAACGGAGAACGTTTTCCGCAGCGCGGAGCAAGAATTCGTCATGCTCTCCAGTGGGGAAGCCGATGCGGAGATTGGATCGAAACCGGGAGCCGGGCGGGCCCGGTCCTGGCGACGCGAGAACCGGGCGCTGGGTATCGAGCGTGGAAACAAGATCCTCTTTCCCAAGTTCCAGTTCACGCGTGAAGGCAAGGTCCACGAAACGATTCTGTTGGTGCTGCGCAAGGCCCGTGACCAGGAACTGACCCAGAATGAAGTGGCGCTCTGGCTGCTCAGCCCCAGCGCCACACTGGATGGACAACGGCCGGTGGACCGACTCAATGCTACCGACGAGGTTGCCATGGCATTCGGGGCGGCCTTCGAAATGGAGTGGTAACGGTGCCCGAACCTGCACCGGTGCCGGTCCCACCGATTGGCGAGATCGACCCGATCGCTTATGAGGTGCCGTCCTCGACGCGGTGGTACAGGGTGTATTCCATCGCGTCGGGGCGCTCTGCCGTGGACTTCAATCCCGGCAGCGCAAGCGCCAAACCCACGAGGTTTGCATTTTTTGAAGACGACAAGAGCGTGAACGTTCCCGTGCTGTATGCCGCCCAAACCGAGGTTTCGGCGGTTTGCGAGTCCATCCTGCATGACGTGCCCGCATCCGGGGGAAACGTCCAACATGCCAGCTACATAAGGGCGGCGATAGGTGCTTTTACGACAAGGCGGCCGCTGACTTTGGCAAATTTCATGGGTACCGGTCTGCGCCGGTTGCGGCTGGAACACGGCCAACTGACATCCACCGATTCCAGGCACCACGGCATCACCGTCCAGTGGGCCAGGGCCGCACACCGTGCCGGCTTCGACGGCCTGATTTGGATGAGCCACCGGTGCAATACCGACCAGGCCATCGTGCTCTTCGGGGACCGCGTAAGATCCGGGGACCTCTCGCTTGATCCGGGGTATGCCAGGATCTTTTCCAATCCCACGGACAGGGATTGGCTCGTCGACATGTGCACGCCACTGCACGTCGAAGTGGTGACGCGCTGACTCGGACCGGGCGTTGATACCCGGGCCGGGTCGTTCGTGTGATGGGTGTGGACCTGCTACTTCTTGCCGACCTTGGAGAACAGGGCGCGGACCGCGGCCCGCACGCCGGTGGCCAGCGTCGGGTCGATGACCGGGGCGAAGAACGGCGAGTGGTTTGCCGGCGGGTGGCCCGCGGCCAGGGTTTCGGCGTCGTTGCCGCCGAAGAACCAGAACACGGACGGGACGTCGATCGCGGCGGCCAGCGCGCCGAAGTCCTCGCTGCCCATGGCCGGGGTGCCCGGCAGGACACGCTCCTGCCCGAACTCCGCACGGAACTCGTCGGCAAGCTTGGCGGTCTCCGCCGGGTCGTTGTACAGCGGCGGGAAGTGGGAGATGTCCTCGATGAGCGGTTCCGGGGCGCCGGAGGCCTGGGCCTCGCCGGCGATGATGCGCCGGATCGAGGAAAGCACGATGTCCCGGACCTCTGCCTCGAAGGTGCGCACGTTGAGGGTGAACACGGCGCTGTCCGGGATGACGTTTTCCTTCAGCCCGGCATGGAATGAGCCGATGGTCACCACCGCGGCGGACTGCGGGGCCACCTGGCGCGAGACGATGGTCTGCAGGCGCAGCACCATGGCCGCGCCCAGCACGATGGGGTCGATGGAGCGCTCGGGCATGGACCCGTGCGAGCCCTGCCCGAAGACTGTGACCCTGAACGAGTCGGCGGTGGTCATGGCCGCTCCGCCCATCAGCGAGACGGTCCCGGCCGGCCCGTTCATCACGTGCTGGCCGAACATGATCTCCGGCTTCGGCGCCCTGTCCCACAGGCCGTCATCGACCATGGCGCGGGCGCCGGCTGCGGTTTCCTCCCCGGGCTGCAGCACAAACGCGATTGTCCCGGCCCAGGCGTCCCTGGCCCTGGCATAGAGCTCGGCGGTCTTCAGCGCGGTGGCCATGTGGGTGTCATGGCCGCAGGCGTGCATGAGCGGGACCTCGGTGCCGTCATCCAGGTTTCCGGTCGCGGTGCTGGCGTAGTCGAGGCCGGTGTCCTCGAGCACGGGCAGGCCGTCTGTGTCGGCGCGCAGGCCGATGACCGGGCCCTCGCCGTTGCGTAGCACGCCCACCACGCCGGTGCCGCCGCAGCGGAACACCTCCAATCCAAGGTCCTCCAACCGCTTGGCCAGGTAGTCGGCGGTCCGGTGCTCCTGCATGGACAGCTCGGGGTTGGCGTGCAGGTACTTGTAGGTTTCGACCAGTTCGGCTGTGGAGTCCTCGGTCAGCGCCAGGGACTGCGGGATGGTGTTTGCCATGGGGGTGTTGTTTCCTTGCCTCGGGGCGGCAGCGGCGTGGCCAAGAGCTGCTGCCGGCCAACATCTTGTTTTCAGTGAATATCGCAGGCCAGGCCATGGCCAAATCCGTGTCCTAGTACACGGGGCCTTCCGGCAGCTCGGTCTCCGCCGTGACGTCCTCCGGGGCGCCCAGCTTGGAGCGGTCGCGCAGCAGCCAGGCGAGCGCCGCGGTGGAAATCACCGCCACGGCCGTGGCGTAGAGGGCGAATCCGGGGATCAGCGGGACCAGCACGAACACCACGATCAGCGAGACCACCAGGGCGATCACCGCCGAGCGCGGGGCCTTCTGGCTCACGATCGCCTGCACGACCACCGCGCCCATGACGGTGGGCAGGATGTAGAGCTGGACGGTGTGGACAACGTCGACCGGGATGACGCTGACCAACCAAGTGCCCAGCAGGCCCACGAAGATGAACAGGGAGAGCAAGTGGACGGTTGCCGCGCCGCAGATGGCGGCGATCGTGGCCAGCTCGCCCTTGCGGGTGCCGGCCTTCACACCGATGGTCGACTGGGCGATCATCGCGGCGGGCAGCAGCTTGTTGGAAATGTTGCCGATCATGAACGCCTGGTACATGGAGGGGGCCCCGAGGATCGGGAAATAGGTTAGCGGCTCGACGATCCAGATTACGCCGAACACCGCGGCGAGCGCCCCGAAGGCGGTGAGGATGCCGGAGATCGTGATGTCCAGGCCAGCGAAGAAGACCAGGTATGCGGGGGCGGCCAGGGAGAAGAACAGGCCCATGATCATGGTGATCCGGCCCCAGCGGGAGGTGGTCTTGTCGAAGGCGCCAAGCGCCTGGTGCACCTGCGTCATGTTGCTCATGGTGTGCTCTTTGCCTTTCTTGGCGTCAGGGGAGGCGGGTGGCGGCGTATGTGATGGCCAGGGACAGGATGATGGCGATGCCCAGCGCCCATTCCTTGATCCACGGTTTGTTGACCCGTTTGGCGATAAGCATCAGGACCGTCATGATCGCGGCCGAGGACACGAACGCGACCACGTGGAGCCACGACTTGGACAGTTCCCCGAGGCCAAGGACCATGAATGCGGCGATCATCGCCGCGCCCGGAACAACCAGCATGATGGCGGGGTTGACCTTGCGCAGCGCCGAGTCGCCGCGCTTGAGCAGTGGGGTCAGGATGAGGGTGGCGATCATCCACATGGCCCCGCCCAGGCTCATGGCGGCCAAGGCCAGGCCGAAGACCGCCTGGGTGTAGGTGGGGCCGCCGAGTTCGGCGCCGGCGGTCTTGGCGGCGATGGCCGCGGCCGCCGTTTCATAGGACACCGACCCGATCAGGCCGATGCGCACCAGCACGGCGGGGGTTCCGAAGACCGTGAGCAGCGCGACGGCGACCATGACCACTGCCAGCGAGGGCCCCAGTGCGGAGATGGCGCCGGCGCGGAAGCTGGTCTTGAGCTCGTCCTTTGTCATCCCGACGTGGGGCGCTGCGGTATCGGCTGCCTTCAGGTAGATGATGCTCTGGAGAACGATGACCAAGAAGACGCCGACGGCGCAGGCCCAGAGGAACGGCGAGTTGGCGATGGCGAGGATATCCGTGGAATTGCTGTCAGCAACGGCGGCGGGCAATGCGGCGGGAATGCTCATGTGGGGGGGTCTACCGTTCATCGAAGGGTTCAATGCGGTGAGCCACCCATCCCGGGGTCGCTCTCCGGAGTTTCCTCACACGGCCGTTTTCGGTATCTGGTGGATTGCGGGTGCTTACGCCCGTCGGTGCCCGAGTGCTGTCCGGGATTCTCCAGCCGCGTGTGATCAGAAGACTATTCAGTTCTCCGCGGATGCCTTGCCGCGTGCGGCCAACGATACTCGAAGTGGATCAACGCGTCAGCCTTCGTGCCATGGAGAAAACTGACTTTGGAAACCCGACATCGTCTGGTCAAGGCGTGTTTGGACAGCCGGCGACGGGGAGTCGTTGTTGTATTGTCGGCCGGCCCGATGAGGCTGGCCCGAGACCACCGTGGCCCGCGGCTTTTCCCGCGTGGGATAGGTTTGGAGGGACAAATCCGGAGTCCCGCGGCAGGCGGTGCAAGCGTTTGAACTGAGGATGGCTTTCTTGATGATTCACCGTGACTATGTGGGAACGGCACTGGAAATCGTCTCGACGGCACTGGACACTTTCGCGGCCGAGAAGCAGGCGGCAAGGACCGCGGCCGCCGGCTGGGCGGGACTGATGGGACAGCTCGACCAGGCGCTGGGAAGCCCGGCGCCGTCCGTGGGCATCGTTGACCTATCCGCACAATTACGTGATCACTTGTCGTTTTCCAGTGAACCCGGCCTTTCGGCGGAGCAGGAACAACGGACCCGACGGCTGCAGGAAATCCACCAGATCTGGGTGAACGGCACGGCATTCACCGAAGCGGACGTGCGGCGCGCATTGGCAACCTGCGAAGATTTCCTGGCCGAACTGGACCTGGACTATTCGGCGGGCCAGATGGCGGAGCTGGTTCAAGCTTTCGCCGCGGGCGACCAGTCACCGGCTTCCGGCCGCACCCTGAACGACAGACCCGTTCTGGTAGACATTGCACATAGTAGAACAGTCAATTACGCCACTGCGCACACGCATGCCCGCATCCTCGAACGGGTGGTGCTCGATAACCGAGGTGGGGAGCGGCGCCAGGTCCTGGTGACGGCCGTCGTGATGAGCGGCAACCTGGCCGTCTCCGCGGTGGCAGAGCGCTGCATGGATCTGCCTTCCGGAGTGACGACTCTCCACGACCTGGACGTGGTGCTGGATCCTGCTGCCTTCGCCCTGATCGATTCCCGTCGTCCGGGAAAGCTCATTGTCAGGGTTGCAGAGAACGGGAAGCTTCTGGCCGAGAAGTCCGTCGAAGTCGACCTGCTGCCGGCAAGCTATTGGCCGGGCGCGGGAAGCCAAGCCAACGCCGAGCTGCTGGCCGCGTTCGTGCAACCGCAGCATCCCCGGCTGGCCGAACTCCTCTCCGAGGCCGACGACCTGTTCCGCATGCGTACCGGCAGCGAGAACGCCGCCTCACGCCTGGGTGGCTCCGAGCGGGTGGACCAGTCCGTCGAATCGATCTTTGAGGTGTTGTGCACGCTCGGCATCCGCCGCGGTAACCCGCCGGCGAATTGGGATCTGGCGGCGACCGGCGGACAGTACATCCGCGGAGCGGAGGAGGTGCTGGGCGAAAAACTCGGCACCGCATTGGACACCACTCTGCTCATGGCGGCGCTGCTCGAGCGTGTGGGCATCAACTCGGTGATCTGGTTGGCGAGGGGACACGCATTCCTTGCGTACTGGCGCATCCCGGACGGGGGACTGCCCAGCAGCAGCCTCGATGCCGAGGGGGCCCGAGCGCTGGTGAACCTTGTGGGTGCCGAGCACCTGCGCATCGTGGAGACCACAGCCATCACCAACGACCGACGAATGTCCATCGCCGAGTCCTCGGCCGCGACCAAGCGCGAGTTTGCCCTGGATTCCGTTGCCGCCGGGCAGCTGACGTTCGCCATCGACATCCGGCAGGCACGCCGCAGCGGAATCACCCCCTTGCCGGCCCGGGGCCTCTCGGAGACAGGCAAGCCATCCGTGGTTGAGTACCGTGCGGCGCAGTCGGACACCCTGGAACGCTTTTTCAAGGAGAAATCCGAACGCCGCCAACAGGCTCCGGCCGCCACGGGCAAGGCGGCACCGCCGCGCATTGCCGCCTGGAAGAACGGGCTGCTGGATCTTTCCCTGCGCAACCGACTGCTGAATTTCACTGACCGCTCCCGCCTTCCGCTGGCGGTCCCGGACAACGTCGTGGACGGCCTCGAAGACCTGGTCAACAACGGCAGAGCCATCGAACTGCTGCCCGCCGACGAGATCGGCGCATTGGACAAAGAGCGGTACAAAACCGGGCCGCTGCTGCCCGTCGAACGCCGGACCGAGTTGCTGCTTTCCCGGGGGAGGGCCTACACCCGTCTGGATTCGGCTCCCTACCTCTCAAAGATGCGCCGCATGGCCGGCGCGGCAAAGCGGATCATTGACGAGAACGGCGCCAACAACCTCTACCTGGCCCTGGGCTCGCTGAACTGGTCAATGGACGGGCGGGCCCTGCGCTCCCCGTTGTTCCTGATCCCCGTCCACCTGAAACCAGCAGGGCGCGGAAAGCACTTCCGCATCGAGATGGATGAGACGGGAACCTCCACCCCGAACTATTGCCTGAGCGAAAAGCTGCACGAACAATTCGGACTGCGCATCCCGGGATTCGAGGACCCGGTCCGCGACGAATCGGGCATCGACCTTGCAGCGGCGATTGGCGCATTGCGGAACGCGTTGGCCGAGGCGGACCTTCCCTTCCACGTGGAGGGAAGCGCGGACCTGGCGATCCTGCAATTCGCGAAGTTCCGGATGTGGAAGGACCTGGACGAAAACTGGGAAACCTTCATGGCCGCACCGCTGGTCAGGCACCTGGTCGAATCCCCGACCAACGAATTCGTTGACCCCGCGGGTGCCGGTTCCGCGGAGCCCAGCGTTGACCTGGATCGGTTGGCAGCCGACTGCCCGGTTCCCGCCGACGCGTCCCAGCTTGAGGCCGTCGCTGCAGCACAGGCCGGGCGCACGTTTGTGCTCGAGGGCCCTCCGGGCACGGGCAAGTCCCAGACCATCACCAACTTGTTGGCACACGCCATGGCCTCGGGGCAGCGGGTGCTTTTCGTGGCGGAAAAACGTGCCGCGCTGGAGGTTGTGAGCAAGCGCCTCAACGAGGTGGGCCTGGGCGAATTCGCCCTGGACCTCCATGACAAGGGCTCGTCCCCGAACGCCGTGCGTGCGCAGATCAAGGCCTCGCTTGACCACTTGGTCTTCGCCGACGAGGCCGGGATGTCCCTAACCGCAAGCGACCTGACCGCTTCCACCCGCAGGTTGGCCGGCTATGCGCGCGACCTCCATGACGAGGGCCCGTCGGGCTATTCCGCCTACGGTGCCCGGAACATCGCCCTGTCCATGCATCCCGCCATTGAGGCACTGCCTGTCACCGAGGCATTCGCCGCACGGGCCGGCGAGGCGGAGGTCGACGTGGTGCGCGAGGCGCTCAGCAGGCTGCCCGAAGCGGCGGAGCCCGCGCGCCCGCGAAAAGACCACCCGTGGGGGTTCCTCGGCGGGCCCATCGCCGAGGACCGGCAAGAAGCCGTGCTGGAAGCGGCCGACAGGCTGACGCATGCACTGGCAGGGGCGGCACATGTCCATGTGGATGCCGGGGTGGCTTCCCTGCTGCGGCTGGCGACGGAACCGGAAGACCTGCGCCATCTCGCCGAACTTCTGGAGGAACGGGTTCCCGTCCCGGTGCTTGATGCCGCCGCGACCCCGGAATGGAAGTCGACGAGCGACGGATTGCTGGGTGAAGCCACGGCGCTGGTGCAGCGCATGAACTGGCTGCCCGCCATCGTTGACCCGTCGGTGCTCTTGGCTGATCTTGCCCCGGCCCACCAAGCTGCCACGGTTGCCGACGAATTTGGGTTCCTGGGATTCGGCCGCAAGAAACGGCGGCTGCGGGTCATCTCCGAACACTTCGGCGAAAACTGGAGGGGTGCCGACACTGATGCAAAGAACCTCGTGACCATCGTGGCGGACCTGATCGAGGCGCGGGCGCAACGTTCACGGCTGGCCAAGGGGCTGGCTTCCCTTGCGGGGATCAGCCTGTTGGAGGACTGGAACCCGTTCGCGGACGGGGATATCCGGCGCGTTGCCGAGCAGCGCGATAGGCTGCTGTGCCTGGCCGTGCTGTTGCCCTCGAGCGGGAAGGTAGGCCGAGATGGGGACTACACCAGTCAGCTGCGCAAGGTCCTAGGGAATGACTCGCCACTTGCCACGGCGCTCGCCGGGGAACTCCGTGAAATTGCGAGGGCCTGGGATTCGCTGGTGGCGCTCCTCCCGCCGGATGCCGGCACCCACACCGCATGGCCCGGTGCACCGGGATTCCTGGACGGGTTCCAACGAACCTCGGACGAGCGCGGCACCGGGCGGACGGCCCAACGCGGGCTGGAACGCTGGGTCGGGTTTGTCGACACCCTGGAAATCCTGAGCGCAAACGGGCTGGATGAAGCTTGGTCGAAACTTGCCACCGGCGAATTCCCGGCAGAGGCCGCGCTGCGTGGTTTCATGCGCGGCATGGCGGAGGCGGCCCTTGCCGAACGGCTCGCGGCCCACGGCCTGGACGAGTTCAACGGCGATACCCAGGCGCGCGCCATCGAACGGTTCACCGACTCGGCCAGATCCCTGCGCCGGCACCTGGCAAAATCATTGCCCGAAATCATCACCCGGCAGCGTACCGATCGCCTGAAGGCCGCCGAGAAACGCATGGGGGAGCTGGCCCGGCAGCTTGAACGCCGCAGGGGCGGCATGAGCGTGCGCCGGCTCATGGATTCCTACGGGGACCTGATCACCACCATCCTGCCGTGCGTGCTGGTCAGCCCGGACTCCGCGGCACGTTTCTTCCCGCCGCGGGCCGGGGAATTCGACATCGTGGTCTTTGACGAGGCCTCGCAGATACGGGTGGCCGACGCGATCGGCGCCCTGGGCCGCGCCAAGTCGGCGGTGGTGGTGGGCGACAGCAAGCAGATGCCGCCCGGTTCCTTCGCCGAAGTCTCGCTGGATCCCGACGAAGACCCGGAGTCGGAGATGCTTGTTGCCGACGAGGAATCGATCCTGACCGAATGTGTCATGGCCCGGGTCCAGCGGCGCTGGCTGTCCTGGCACTACCGCAGCCAGGACGAGTCGCTAATCGCCTTCAGCAACCGGCACTACTACGACGGCAAGCTCTCGTCCTTCCCGTCCCCGCGCAACGGTGCAGTGACCAACGGGGCCGCGTCCAACGGTGCAGCGCAGGCAGGAGCGGACGGCTACGGGATTTCCCTGGTGCGGGTCGACGGCACCTTCCACCGCACGGGTGCCGGCGCACTGCTGCGCACCAACCCGGTGGAGGCCGGGCGCATTGTCGCGGAGATCAAGTGCCGCTTCGATGCCTCGCCTTCGGCCATTCCGTCCATCGGCGTTGTCACCTTCAACGCCCCGCAACGCGACCTGATCGAGGGCTTGCTGCGCGACCACGGGGACGAACGCCTGGGGGCCGCCCTTGAGACGGACGCCGATGGGCTTTTCGTGAAGAACCTCGAAAACGTGCAGGGCGACGAGCGCGACGTGATCCTGTTCTCCACCGCCTTCAGCGCCAACGAACACGGGAAGCTGCCACTGAACTTCGGCCCGTTGAACAACGTCGGCGGGGAGCGGCGCCTGAACGTTGCGATCACCCGTGCGCGCCGCCAGGTCGTGGTCTTCTCGAGCTTCGCCCCCGCCGACCTGCGTGCCGAGGACTCCTCGGCACTCGGCATCAAGCACCTGCGGGCCTACCTGGACTTGGCGGACGAGGGAACCTACATGCTGGGCAACGGGTCGCTGTCGGCCATCGCGCGTGACAGGCACCGCGAGCAGGTTGCCGCACGTTTGAAAGAGCGCGGCCATGTCGTGGCGACTAACGTCGGACTGTCGGACTTCAGGATCGACCTGACGGTGGCCGACGCCGACCGCCCCGGGGAACCGTTGATGGCCATCCTGCTGGACAACGGGCCGTGGGCGGCGCGCAAGACCGTTGGTGACCGCGACGGCCTGCCGCAGGATGTCCTGCGCAACCTGCTCGGCTGGGAATCGGTGATGCGGATATGGCTGCCGTCCTGGCTGGAGGATCCTGAAGCCGTCCTGGACTCGATTGATTCCGAACTCGAACGGGTGCGGGAGGAACAAGCTGCCAGGGAAGCCGCGCCGGGCAATGGCGCCTCGAAGCGCGGGAGAGAAGATTCCTCGGTTCCTGCGGCAGAGGACGCCCAAGACTCGACAGCCAAAAAACAACCCCGCATTTATCCGGGAAAGTCTGCCCCATACAAGCAGTGGGACTTCCGCCTGGTTGGCAAGACCGGCGAGCTGGATCAACTAAAGAGCGCCGCCGGTAAGAAGAAGGCGGCAGCCCTCTTGGCCGAAATCGTGGAGGCGGAATGGCCGATCCACGAGCGAAGCCTGGCCAAGCTGGCCATCAACACCTATGAATTCGGACGAGTCTCGGCCGCCCGGGAGAAAGCAATGCTTGCAGCCCTCAACCAAAAGACCTGGACCACGGATATCGACGGGTTCATCTGGCCGGCGACGCAACAGCAAGACCGCTGGATCGATCACCGCACGGAGTTCGCGAAGCACGACGTGAAAGTCCACGAGATCAGTCCTCGTGAGATCGCCAACCTGATGTGTTCGCTTGCCTTCGCCGCCAAGGAATCCGGCGTCGACGAACTCAAGCGGGCAGCCCTCGGCGCCCTGGGGTACGGGCGCATGACCGAAGGGGTTTCCCGGTGCCTGCAGCAGGGCCTGGAGCTGGCGGTGCGTGAGGGACGCCTGGAATCCGTGGCCGGGAAGATCCGCCCGGCGGGGTAGCGGGAGCCCGGCCTGCCCGGGCGTTGCCGTTCCGGCCAGCCGGGCGACGGACCTTGTGGGGTTCGGGCTCATCGGGTCTTGGCAACACTGGGAAATAATGATCAAGTAACTTGATCAAGTTAGTTGTATGATTTAACGATGACTTCCGAAAGTACACCAGACCCCGTATTCGTCAGGGAATTCCTCGAGGCGCTGCATCCCCTGCTGAGGAGAATGCGGGCCGAACGGTCACTCTCCCCGGGCAAGGTGGGAATCCTGCATCACCTCTCGCAGCACGGCCGGGCGACCAGCAAGGAACTGGCTGCAGCAATACGGGTCAGCCCCCAGGCCATATCGTTGGCAACGCCCGAACTCGAGGAACTGGGATTCATCGAACGCGTCCCCGATTCCGATGACCGCCGCAAGACCTGGATTGTGCTCGCCGAAGCCGGACGGGCAAAACTGGAGGAAGAGATTCGGGCCGGAGAGGGCTGGATTGGCCAGGCCATCACCGAGCAGCTGACCAGCGACGAACGCAGGATCCTTCTGGCGGCCATCCCGGTCCTGAAAAAGATCGGCGTGGAGGCGCCGCGTGCTTGAAACCCGTTCACCCATGGTGCCCGCGTTGGTCTATGCGGCACTATCCACGGCAATCGTCAGCTCACTGGGCATGTTGCTGGTGCCCTCGATCTCTCAGGAAATGGGGGTGTCAGTCAGCACCGCTCAGTGGATGCTGACGCTGAATCTCCTGGCCGGTGCCATAGCCACCCCGGTGATGGGCAGGCTCAGCGATGGCCCGCACAAAAAGAAGCTCTTGCTGGTTTCCCTGGCGATCATCCTTGCCGGATCTGTCATCGCTGCGCTTGCGCCGAACTTCACGGTGTTCCTGATCGGGCGCACCCTCCAGGGCCTGACCTACGGAATCGTCGCCGTGACCATCTCCCTGGCGCGCCGCTACGTGGAACCCGCCAAGGTTCGGGGAGCAATCTCCAGCCTCTCGGTCACCGTGGCCACCGGAATCGGCATTGGCTATCCGCTGACGGGAATCATCGCCGGGCTCGCCGGATTCAGGTGGGCCTTCTGGTTCGCCGCGCTGTTCGTGCTTAGCGCCATCATCGTTGTCATCCGCGTCATTCCCAACGGCCCCGATGAACATGCGGCCGCGATTCCCTTCGACTACCTGGGTGCAACGCTGCTGGCCTTCGGGCTTGGCAGCCTGCTCCTGGGCATCAGTGAAGGTCCCCACTGGGGCTGGACCTCGCCCCGGACCCTCGGCATCCTGTTGTTCGCAGTGGTGCTGCTGTCCCTGTGGATCCGGACGGAACTGCGCAGCGACCACCCGCTGATCAACCTGCATGTCTTCAAGAACGGGGAGGTGCTGCTGGCCAACCTCACGGCGATCGGGCTTGGCGCCGCACTCTACATAGGACTGTCGCTGGCAAGCCTCGTGGCCCAGGCCCCCGAATCCACCGGATACGGCTTGGCCCTGCCCGTGATTTGGGCCGGCTTCGTGATGTTCCCGCTGTCGGTGGGCAGCTTTGCGGCCAACCGCCTGGTGCATCGCCTGGGCCACAGGTTCTCCCTGGCAACGCTGCTGCCCATCGGGGCCGCGCTCATGGCCGTCGCCGGATCGGTGCTGTGGCTGGCCCACAGTGAACTCTGGGAGATCCTGCTGGGAATGCTGCTCTTCGGGCTGGGTCTGGGCGCCGCCTATGCCGCCATGCCGGCGCTGATTGCACGCAGCGTGGCGACCGAAGAACTGGGCAGCTCGGTGAGTTTCAACCAGGTCCTGCGCACCATCGGCAGCTCCTTTGGCACAGCCATCTCGGGTGCGGTCATCGCCGCGCACACCTCGGCCGACCACCACGCCACAGCCACCGGAATCAACCTCACGTTTGAGATCGGAGCCGTGCTCTGCATGCTGGTGTTCCTCGCGCTGATCATCAACGGGTTCGCCACACGTTTCCGCTCCGCGACCTAGCCCGCGGCCTATGCGGGCCGCGACCTCCAGGGGAGCTGCCTTTGCGGGCTGGGGATCAGTTGGCTGAGCGTTCGAACGGCGTTTGCTCGCCGGCCTCGATGGCCACGGTCAGCCGGTTCTCTGCCGGCGGCAACGGGCAGGTGGCCAGATCGGTGAAGGCGCACGGAAGGTTCACCGCCCTGTTGAAGTCCAAAACGACGATTCCGTCCTCGGTAGGCGTGGCCACGGCAAGCGAACGGTTGGCCGCATAGGTGGTCTTTCCCGACGTTGCGTCGGTGAACAGGAAGTTCAAGGTTCCCTCGGCATGGCCGTTGAAGGCCGTGAGGGAGTGGGTTTCCCCGTCGAGTTCGAACACCACCTTGCCGGGTGCCTCATAGATGTGCTCGATGCCCTCCACTGCCGCACCGACAAGGGTGGGCCGGGGTGTCTCGAAGCGGCGGTAGCTGCCGGTGATGCGCCAGCGCAGGTCCGGAGTGTAGGCCGGGACGCCGTTGAAGTCCTGCAACAACGGGTTTTGCGGGTGGCGCGGGCGCAGGATGTATTTGCCGCCGCGCTTGGCTGCTTCGATGATGGTTTCCCCGTGGCCAAGGTCGAACCCGTCGCGTTCGGCGATGCTGCCCAGCTTCTGGACCCCGGAAACCGCCTTGCCGTTCAGTAGCAGGCTCTCGTCGGTGGCGAGTTCCACGTAGAGCCAATCATCCGAGACCCACCACTGGCCGGGGATCCCGTCGAAGCGTGTGGGCTCATGCGTCAGCCAGTGCAGGTCGGTCACCGCGAGGAATCCGTGGGGTGAGGCGAGCACCTGCAACCGCTGCTGGTGCCAGGCTTGCCACTCGGCAGCGAAGCCTGCTGCGTCGGTTTCTTCTGCTGCGGTGATTGCGGGTGCCGGTGCTGACATGGGTTCCTCGTTTCCGTCACGAACGGGACCGAGTAGCGCTGTGGCCCTGCTTCGTTGACTAGGCGTGCATGCTGCGTGGTCGCGCGTTATGGCGTCCACCGGCTTCAATATAGGCATGGCACGCGTAGGATTTCGAGCATTCCGAAACCCCGTGTCACCCTGCTTTGTATGAGGTCATCAACGTGTTTTGGGTGCCATTTGGGGGCGACTTCAAATCGTATGCATCTCGCATTAAGACGTTTTGTGGCCCCCGGATGGGACTGGTTACTTGAAATTTATCGCCCTGTGGGAAGCGGCTGGATCCCGCGGCACTGCAAAAATCGAGACCTGACCTACACCGTCGTCGGCCTGAAACTCGTGATCGAGTTGCCGGGGTCGAAGACGATGCTCTTGGTCATCGTGAACTGTTTGGGGGCGAAGTCCGTGCCGAACGGGCGAATGCCTGAACCAATGAACACGGGGTATCGCTTGATGATGATTTCATCGATTTCCGGCAGCAAGGAGGCGGCCAGCTGGCCACCGCCGGCCAGGTAGATATCGAGCGGTGAATCCTCGTTCTTCAGCGCTCGGATGACCCGACGTGGATCCGCATCGGTGATCAACACCTCGGGATCCGTTGAGTAGAGACTGCGCGAAAAAACGATTTGGCGCAGGTGTGGGTAGGGACTCGCAATGCCCATCTGGAGCGCCGGATCGTAGGTGCGCCGTCCCATCACTACAGTGTCGAACCGGGTCAGCGGTGCCTGTCCGATGCCGAGTTGCTCGCGTCCGTGCTGAGGCAATGTATCGGAGTAGTTCCCAATCATGTGCTGCGTGTATTCATCGGAACCCTCGAAGAAATCGACTTCATCCTGCGGACCGGCGATGAATCCATCGAGGGTCAGGGCAACGTAGTAAACCAATTGGCGCATGTCGGGTAGTCCTCCCCTTTTCAACTTGGTCGTCCCAAGGCTATGTGGAAGCTTCACCCCTTGGCTAGAGACCTCTAGCCGGATTTCACACTGCCACGGTGGAGCCGTCCGTTGGTCCGAGGAACCCGGTGAGGCGGTCAAGAACGACTTTCGGGTCACCGAGTTCGCATTCCCACAAGACCATCGACTCCCAGCCGAGCTCCCTCAGGGCAACGATGGTGCGTTGGTCCCGTCCGCGCGTTGCGGTGCGCTTGGCTTCCCAGAACTCCGCATTTGTCTGCGGTGCGTGCTGGCCATCGGGGCAGTCGTGGAGGTGCCAGAAGCAACCATTGACAAAGACCACCTGGTGGCGTGCGGAAAAGACGATGTCGGGTCGGCCCGGGAGCTTGCCGCCGGGCAAGTGCGCATCCGGGTGCTCCTTGAGAATATTTTCCAGCGTTGAGCGCGGAATACTCCCTTGCAGCCGAAAACGGTATCCAGCGGCGTGCAGCAATCTGCGCACGAAAAGCTCGGGCTTGGTGTTTTTGCCCCTGATCTTCGACATGAGTTGGGAACGCTGCTGAGCGGACATGCTGTCCATGCCTCGATTGTGCACCCGCTGCACTCGGTGGCGCATTCTCGATTCGAGGTTGCCGGCTCGGCACGGAAATTCTCTGGGGAGTGGCCTTAAAGGTTTGAGCACCGGCCGGGTCCACGATGCGGGGGAATGCATCTTGGATCCGGCCGGTGCTCTCATCACTCGCACCTTCATGAGGTAGTTATGACTCTAGGGGGCAAGCCTATGGATTCCATGTGTCAGGGCATCACGTTGCATGTGAACGTGTAATTTTCGCGGCCTACACCCGGGCCGGTGGCCAATGCCAACGCGGCCCCACCACTGAGACGGCACTCATCTCAGAATCCCCGTTTGCAGAAGGGTACGTGAGCGACCCAAGTCGGCCATGGCCATGTCGACGGCTGCGGAAGTGATCAGCTCGGGAATGATTTCCGATTCCAGACGGTCCGTGTAGGCAGCGGGAGTCATGTCTAACCAGCCGGAGACCACCGCGATCCCGGTGGTGTCGAAACGCCACAGCCTGTCAGCGTCGCGCATCAATGCGTCTTCGATGGAGTGGGCCAGAGGGCGGGTGTCGTGTCCGTCGATGATCCTGCAGGCCCCATTGATGAACTCGGTGCTGTAACCCAGCGACGGCAGAACCCGACGGGCCACGGCACAGCCCAGGCGCTCATGTTCGAAGCGGATTTCGGCCTTGCGCCAATCCCCGCGGAAACCATCGGAAATGATCTTGCTTTCATCCACATGCGCCCATCCGGTGTCGTGGAGCAGCGTGGCAACCAGCACCAGCTCGCGATTCGCCTGCGGATGGGCATCACAAAGGCGGCGGGCGTATGCCAGGGAGATGGGCAGGTGGAAGTCGTTTCGGCGGGCCCGTGTTTCCGGAACAACTGCTGCCCAGACCGGGTTCAGGGATTCATCCAGGGCCGCGGTAAGCACTATCGGGCTGGTGTCGACCCGCCCCTGCGCTGGAATAGGTAACTGCGGGTAATCGGCGGCGAAGGTCGCGCCGGGGTCGAAATCGGAAACTGTAGTCATGGCGCGCGGAGGTTCCTTGCATGGATGGGCCAAAAATAGGGTGGGCCCGATGCTGTGGACGGGCAATAATCATGGCCTCAAGTCTTGTCCTGGACGTGCCGGATGGAAACGAATCACTTCCACTCAGCGGAAAGCCGCATCCCGTCCGACGACGTTCTATTCGAAGGGCGTCGGTGCCGGCTCAGGATTGATGGCGGTGCCCAGCAGTGTTCCCAGCGGAATATGCGCGGTGGCTGCTTCGATGCGCTTGGAAATCCCGTGCAAGGCCGGAAGCCGGCGGGCCATGCCCGAGGCATGAGTCGAGGGCACCACCAGCGCGATGGAGCAGGAGAAACGTCCCGTGTGGAATACCGGTACCGCAATGGAGCAAGAGCCGATACGAACCTCCTCCTGGGTCGTTGCGTATCCCTGCTCCCGGACCTGGGCCAGTTCATCCCGCAGGCGTGCGGAATTGACGTGGGTGTGACCGGTGAGCGCGGCCAGCGGGCGTTGGAGATAGGCATCCGCCACCCAGTCCGCGGAGTAGGCGAGCATCACCTTGCCCACCGCGGTGGCGTGCAGTGGAAGTCGACCGCCCACGCGCGTGGTGCGCGGAATTCTTTGGCTGCTGTAGACGCGTTCGACGTAGAGCGCCATGTCGCCGTCGCGCACGGCCAGCTGGCTGGTTTCCCTCGTGAGTGAGAAGAGATCTTGGATGTAAGGCTTGGCTGCATCACGCAATGGGCGTCCTGCGTTCTGCGCGATTGCCCATATGCGCAGCCCCAATTGGATTTTGCCGTTGGGGCCACGACTTAGCATGCCCCACTCCAACAGTTCCGTGACCAGACGGTGTGCGGTGCTCATCGGGACTCCGGACAACTCGGAAATTTCGGTCAGGCTCAGTGACCGACGGGAGGCTTCAAAGACCTCAATGATGGCCAGGACCTTGGAGGTGACGCTGCGTCCGGGTTCTCGGTTGCCTCCGGACATCGATGTTTTCCTCTCAGTGGGCGCACACCGGCGCGGTGCATCCCTAGAGTGTAAGCCTCAGGGTTCACTGGCGTCGGGGATTGAGCCAGCGGTTACGTTTTTTGCCGGCTGTCGGCGCTCTTCTTAAGGGAAATAAATGCGCATGAGAAAACAGGCCAACGCCCGGAGGTTCGGATCCTCGTGCTCTTCGGTGCGACTGTTTCAGTTGTCGACAACAGTGGATTCGGTTCGCGCAACGGTCCGGAAACCGCAGTTGCCAGAGGATGAATCAGGGGTGTTGGATGTTCGGGCGGCGACTCGATAGCGTTCGCAGTAGGAGGCATGGCAGAGGTATGAACCTCCGCGCATGACCCGTCCGGATCCGATGGTCGGGCCTTGGGGGGCATCGACGGGGGAGTTCCGGTAGTACTTGGGCAGGAACCAGTCTGCGCACCATTCCCAGACGTTGCCCGCCATATCGAAGAGTCCGTATCCGTTGGGCGGGAAAGACTTCACCGGGGCGGTCCCGAGATGCCCGTCATCGAGGGTGTTACTGGTCGGAAAGGTTCCTTGCCAGATGTTGCAGCGGTGTTCGCCGCCGGGTGTTAGTTCGTTTCCCCAGGCAAAGCGCTGCGACACCAGACCGCCGCGGGCGGCGTACTCCCACTCGGCCTCGGTCGGCAGACGGCGTCCGGCCCAGACGCAGTATGCCAGTGCGTCATGATGAGAGACGTGAATGACGGGGTGGTCCGGAATGTCTTGCCAGTGGGAATCGGGCCCGGTCGGGTGCGCCCAGTCCGCACCGCGAATGTTCAACCACCACGGAGCCCCGGCCGCCGTCCCGAGAATATCGGGTCGCGCTGCAGCGGAAAGCAAATGAAACACCGCCGAAGAACCGTACTGCTGGGCTTCGGTCCGGTAACCCGTGCTCGCCACGAATTCTGCGAACATCGAATTGGTTACTGCCGTCGCGTCGATTCGAAACGCCTCGAGCCGGACCTTGTGCACTGGGGTTTCGCCATCGGCCGGGTAGCCCTCGCCGAAGGCATCGCCCATGAGGAACGTTCCGCCCGGCACCAATGCCTCATCGCGCACACCCAGGGGAGACTCCCCTCGCGAGCCCTGACAGTCGCTCGTTGTGCCCGAAGTTGCTGTTTCAGCGGCGCGTGAGGGCGTGCAACAGCTGGGTTCGGGGTGTTGGGGTGAAGTACTTAGCGGCAGCAAATTGACTGTCCCTCCTTGGATGTGGTTCTCAGGATATCCGCGTGTTCAGTGGCAAGTGCACAGATGGAAACGGGACACGCGGCCGTCGAGACTGCCGTGACACTTTCCCTGTCAGGCGAGTACGCCCGAGAGGGCGATGCCGGCGGCAGCTTGGCTGGCCTGCCGGTAGTACTCGGATCCTGTAAGCTCCGCGGCCGCTTCTTCGTCCACGATGACCGTGACGTGGGGATGAAGTTGGATGATCGACCCGGGGATGGTTGCGGAAACCGGTCCTTCAACGGCCGCGGCAAGTGCCCGGGACTTATTGGCACCAAAGGCAAGCAACAACAGATGCCGGGCTTCTTGAATGGTGCCAAGCCCCTGGGTGATGCAGTGTGTGGGGACCTCATCGAGGGAGTCGAAGAATCTGGCGTTGTCGCTGCGGGTTTGAGCTGTCAGGGCCTTGATCCGGGTGCGGGATGCAAGTGAGGATCCCGGTTCGTTGAAGGCAATGTGGCCGTTGGAGCCGATACCGAGGATTTGGACATCAATGCCGCCGGCTGCCGTGATCATTTCCTCATATTCGTTGCCGGCCTCCTCGATGTTGCTCCCGGTGCCCCGCGGCGTGAAGACACGGTTGGGGTCGAGCCCCATTGGTTCCACGACTTCGCGAGAAATCACCGAGCGATAGCTTTCCGGGTGTTGCGGCGGGACGCCCAGGTATTCGTCGAGCGCGAAGCCCCTGACGCAGGAGAGATCCAGGTCGGCATGGCGCAACGAGCGCGACAACGCCGCGTAGGTGGACAACGGTGTCGAGCCTGTGGCCAGACCGAGTACCGTGTCGGGGACCGCGGTGATTTGTTTCAGAAGGATTGAGGCCGCGATGTTTCCTGCCTCAATGTTGTCGCGAACTATGATGATTTCAGCCACTGATTTACCTTTGCTGCTGTGGTTGCGGGGTGTGTACGTGGGTGGATCCGGCAATGGCGGCACCTATTGATCCAATGGGCAGTCCCGGAGGAACCAGGCTGACGCGTTGACCCAATGACAGCCCGGCAAGGAACGGGGATCGGGCATCGGCCTTCTTGAGTTCCTCGCGGATTCCGGTCAGCAGTGGTTGCCCCAACGCATTCAGGCCGCCGCCCACATAAATGGAAGCAGGATCGAATGTCAGTCCAAGAATGCGAATCGCCGTTGCCGTCCCGTGGAAGAACCGCTGTTGGATGGAGCGTGCCTCGGGGTTTCCCGCCGCGGCATCGTTGAAGAGCGAGACTGCCGGCCAGCGGCCCCCGCCTCTCCACTGTCGGGCGATACCCGATCCCGAGGCGACGAGTTCCAGGCATCCGCGTTGCCCGCACGGGCAGGGTTCATCAAGCAATCCGAGCGTGAGGTGCCCGATTTCCCCGGCAGCACCCGAGGCTCCACGGACCAGCTGGCCGCAGGAGACATATCCGGCGGCCAGGCCCGTCCCGAGGTTGAGGTACGCGCTGGACCGTGATTGTTCCGTGGTGCCCAAGACATGGTGGGCGCCGAGGGCCGCGGCGTTGACGTCGTTTTCCACGGTGACTGGAAGCCCGTGTTCGCCCTGGGCCAGTGCCCCGAGTTCCAGGCTGCCCAAGCCGACGTTGACCGCACTCGACACCAGGCCCGTGGCCGTATCGACAGTTCCGGGAATGCCGATTCCCAGGCTCGTGACGGGCAGCCCATCCAGGGCCGGTGTCCCGCGCAGTTCGCTGACCACCGTGTGGAGGCTGCGAAGAACCTCGTCTGCACCAAAACCGGTGGGACGGCGCAGGGTATGCAGGACGTTGTTGTCCGCATCGATGGCGACGGTTTCGGTTTTCGTGCCACCGATGTCCACGCCGATCCTGATGGTGCGCGTCAGGGTTGCTGTGGCCGATTGCGTCATGTCAGGCTCCCCAGGGACACGGGGCGCCCGGTGTCCAGGCTCTGGTTTGCGGCCTGGACGATGGCGACGATGCCGAGAATGTCGGCCGGCGGGACGTTGGGTGTTCCGCCCAGGCAGGATGCGACGAGGCCCTCAAGCAGGCCCACGAGCATCGGTGGCCCGGCTTCGATCGAAAACTCCGCGTTGCTGTCGGCCCGTTCCAAGACTCCTGCGGTGAAGGCGCTCCACTGATCTTCGCCGCCCAGGTCTATCACCCTGCCATCGACACAACGGATGGTGACGCGAGTGCGCCCGCCGGCCTCATCTCGACTCGACTCGATGACGGCCCCGGCCAGATCGGTGTCGGCGCCCAGTGCTGTAACGGCCAAATCCACCAGGTGGACGCCGTACCAGGCCAGGCCGGGGTGTCCCGGCTGGGTCGGCAACGGACCGGTGAGTGAAATTCGCTCGGCCGGGCCCGCCGCCACCGCGGATGCGAACTCGGGGGTGAACCGTTTGGGCGAACCGGCAAGGACCAGGGCGCCGGAGGCCTGCGCCGCGGCGAGCATCGACCGCGCGTCATCCAACGTCGTGGCAAAGCGCGTGTCCACGTAGATCGGCTTGCCGAAGCCCACAACACGATCGAAGTACGCGCGGTGCGTGCGGGTATCCGAGGCGACGATCAGCAGGGCATCACACACCTGGGCCACCTCTTCGGGGGAAGCGCACATGCTCACCCCCAGGTCGATGACCTGCTGCTCAAAACCGTCGATGCGCTCGAAGCTGAGCGGAAAGTCCGCCGCAGCTTCCCCTTTCCACGCGTGTGTCACGGTGCCGCCGGGCACCGCGCCATCGATGCCGTCCCCGAACAGGGAAGTGAACGAGGGCGCGTGCGGCGAATCGACGCCGATCAGGCCGAACCGGATCGGTGCACTACCCGCGCTCATCCCTTCACGCCGCTGTGGGTGATGCTGGCAACGATGTGCTTCTGCAGCAGGGCAAAGATCACCAGGCACGGGATGAAGCTGATCAGCGTTGCCGCCATGACGCTGGAGGTGGATGCGGTTTCCGTGTTCAGCGTCGCCAAGCCAACGGTCAGCGTTTTGGCGGCGTCGGATTGGCCCACGACCAGCGGCCACAGCAGGTCGTTCCAGTGCCAGAGGAAGACGAAGATCGCCAGCGTGGCCAGGACCGGGCGGATCAGCGGCAGGACGATCTGCCAGAAGGTGCGCCATTCCCCGGCACCGTCGATGCGGGCCGCGTCGAAGAGTTCCTCGGGCATGTCCCGGATGAACTGGTGGATCAGGAAGATGGCCTGAGCGTTGGCCAGAGTCGGCAGGATCAAGCCCCAAAGCGTGTCCACGCCGCCCATCCTCGAAATCATGATGAAGGTGGGGATCAGAGTGGCCTGGACCGGGACCATGAGGGTTGCGATGATTGCCCAGAGCAGGGCGTTGCGGCCCGGGAAGCGCTTGCGGGCAAACGCATAGGCCGCCATGGAGGCGGTGAGCAGCACGATCACCACCGAAACTGCCGAGTAGATGAACGAGTTCCACAGCCAGAGCGGGAACTCGCCCACGTTGAGCACGCGGATGATGTTCTCGAACGTGAGTTCCTTGGGTATCGCGTAGGGGAGCGTGGGTGCGTTCTCCGGGGACAGCGCCAGCACGACCACGGCAATCAGCGGGGCAACGGTGAAGAGGGAAATGACGGCAAGGACGATGGTGAGCGTGCGCTGACGTCGTTTCTCCATGCCGTTTCGGCGGACGACGGGAGCCGGGGCTACGGCGGTCATTTGGAATCCTTACCTTCAAAGAAGCGCTGCTGGACGAGCGAAAGAATGAGCACGATGACAAACAGCACCACGCCGACGGCCGATGCGTAACCGAAGTCGAAGAACTTGAAGCCCTCGTCGAAGAGGAAGTAGATCAGGCTGTGGCTGGCGCGGGCCGGGCCGCCGCCGGTCATGACGTAGATGGTGTCGAACACCTGGAAACCGATGATGGTTTCGATGACCAAGACAAAGAAGACAACGGGCTTGAGTAGCGGCAGGGTGACGTACAAGAACGACTTCCAGGCCCCGGCTCCATCGATCCTTGCCGCCTCGTGCACCTCCGCTGGCTGTGCCTTGAGCCCGGCCAGGAAGATCAGCATCGAGTAGCCGAAGCCCTTCCAGACAGAGACGAGCGCCAGGGAGGCAAGCACGAGCCACTGCGAACCCGAGGTGAAGGGGACCGGGCCCAGCCCCAGTGCACCCAGGGCCGCGTTCAGCGGTCCGTCGGTGGAGAAGATCCACGTCCAGATGATGCCTGCCATGACAAACGAGCTCAGGTAGGGGATGAACAGCAGCGCCCGGAATGTACCGGTGAAGCGGACCAGCTTGTCGAGCAGCACGGCGCCGGCCAACGAAACCGCAATGATGAAGGGAACAAAGATCACCACGTACAGGAGCGTGACGCGCAGGCTCTGCCAGAAGTTGGGATCCCTGGCCAGGCGCGCGTAGTTGTCGGCACCAAGGAATTCAACGTCTCCGTTGAGGCTGTATTCGGTCAGGCTCATGGCTCCGGCACCGAAGATGGGGAGGAACTTGAAGAGCCCGAAAATCACCAGTGTCGGAAGGACAAACAAGATGCCGGCAATGGCCTCGCGCCTGCGGGCCAGGTTGCGTTTGGGCGTGGGCGTGGGCGTGGGCTGGGGTGGTGTGGTCGGCGATTCCCTACGCGTCGGCGCTGACCTGAGGCTGGTGTTGACTGACATGGGTGACCAATCGGGTTGAGGGGGAATAGGGATACGGTCCGGGCTGGGGATGCCCGGACTGCATCCCCCGGATCATTTGGCCGAGCGCTGGAGGATTCCGCGGGCTTCCTCGGCGGCACGGTCCAATGCTTCGCGGGCCGAAACGTCGCCCCGGAGGGCTGCCTGGATGTTCGGGGCCAGGGTGCCCATCACCTGTCGTGCCACCGGGGAGGATTCTCCCGGGTTTGCGGTTTTCAAGGCCTCGTTCATGGCCACCAGGTCCGGATCCGAGCTCGGGGTCCCGGCGTCGGTGCGCGTCGGCAGGTTTCCCGCCGCCGCGTTCAAGGCCTTCTGCGATTCCGCGGAGCTCAGGTAGGACATGAGCGTGTAGGCAGCGTCCCGATTGTCCTTCTTGTTGATGGACGTCAGTGCCAGCAGTCCGGGGTTGCCATAGGTCGCCTGGACGGTGCCCTGCAAGGGAGCTCTCAGTGTCACGTTTTCCTCACCGAGGGCCGCCCGCATCTGCTTGAGTTCGGCCAGGGAGGTGGTGGCACGCATGGCGACCTTTCCGGCGGCGATCGGGGCGCCTTCCACCTTGGGGCCGTCGGTGGCGGCATCAACGGGTAGTCCGCCGAGCTTCTTCAGGTCGATCAACAACTGCAGGGCGGCTTCCCCGGCCTCGGAGTCGAATGCGACGTCCTTGGCATCGTCGGTGAAAACGGTTCCGCCCGCCTGCCACAGCAGGGGGTAGAAGGACAGGTTGAGTGTTTGCTCGGGGCTGCCTGCGTAGTCCATGACGGCGATGCCCTTCTTGGCGAGCACCGGTGCCGCGCTGCGCAGGTCATCCCAGGTCTTGGGCAACGGGAGGTCGGCATCGGCAAAGATCTTGGTGTTGTACGCGGCAGTGTTGACGTTCTGGAAGATCGGGACGCCGTACAGCTCGCCGTCGAAGGTCGCTGCCTCGAGCGTCGTCGGGTAGAAGGAGTCCTTGTCCTTTTCCACCGCTTTGTCCACCGGCAGCAGACCGCGCACGTTCTTGTAGGTGGCAGCCTGGTCGGGGGTAATGAGGACCACATCGGGTCCCGAACCCGCGGCGAGAGCCGCGGAGATCTGGGGGTCACGCTTCTCGAACGTCTGGAGTTCGATGGCCAGGTCGATGTTCGGGTTTGCCTTCTCGAATGCGGCCTCGGTGTCCTGCCAGTACTTCTTGCTGGCCGTCTCATCCTTGATGACAGGGTACATCCAGAGCGTGACTTCGCTTTTCTTCTGGCCGCTATTGGCTTCCGGGGAGGCCGAGGAGGAGCCACAGGCCGAAAGCGTCAGTGCTGCGGCGGTAAAGATAGCTGCGGTTGCTACCGCTGAACGCGTGGCGCGAGGGCCACGGAACTTCTGGGTGATCATGTTCTTAACCTTCTGCTGGAGTGGATGTGCGGACCTGGCGGCCGCTTCGGGTGTGGTGCGTGGTGGTTCTAACTGATGGCGAGCTCGGGTTGGACGGGTGTGGGCGCGTGCCGTGCACCCAACAGGTATTGCAGGGCATCGCGGTGGCGTTTGGTTGCGGTTCCGGTGTTGAGCAGGGGATCCTCGCATTCCCGCATCCAGTCAAGGAGCGCCGCCGATAGCGATGCAAGCGTGTCTTCCTGGGCCGGATCCTCGGCCAGGTTCTCCAGTTCCTCCGGGTCGGTTCGGAGGTCGTAGAGTTCCCTGACCGGACTGGTGCCGATGGTCGGTCCGTTGAGGTCCGCGGGCAAACTGCGGTGAACCCACGATTGGGTGGGATCCATGGCCCGTGGAGCGTTGGAGAAATTGACGATGAGCTTGTGGGTGGGGGTGCGCACCGAACGCTTGGGGTCGTAGTAGGTGTGGTACGACAACTGGCTGAAGCAGTGGGTGCGCGCCTCCTCGCCCGACTCGACGGCCGGCCGCAGGCTGGTGCCCGGCAACCGGTCCGGCACCGGCAGCCCGGTCAGGTCAAGCAGCGTGGGGACGACGTCCACGTGGCTGACGATCCCGGCGATCCGGCGGGACCTCCACGCCGGGTGCGCCGGGTTGCGGATCATCATCGCGACACCCAATCCCGCGTCGTACAGGGTGCATTTGGCGCGGGGGAGGGCGAGCCCGTGGTCGGTGGTGAAGACCACCAGGGTTTCATCCCGCAGTCCCAGTGCCTCGAGCGCGGCCAGGATGCTGCCGACGCCCTCGTCCATGTGCCTGACGGCGCCCTGGAGTTCGGCGATTTCCTCGCGGGCTCCCGGATCGTCAACCAGGTGGCCCGGGACCGTGAGCCCGCGTGCGGCATCGGGGTCGACCCCGTCGGCGAGGAATCCCATGACCCCCGGCCGATCGCGTTCGGAGGGCACACGGTGCGGTTCGGTGAAGCCCACTTGCAAGTAGAACGGTGCGTTTTCGGTTGCCATGCGCCGCAACGCCTCGGTGGCACGCTCCACGACGACGTCGCGGGCGCCGCCGGTGCGGGCACGGTCGAAACCAAGCCGCTCGGCGACGACCTCATCGGCCAGCACCCGTGACTCGTGGTGCACGCCGACCAGTTCGGTTTGGTAGCCGGCCGTCTTGAGGCGGTGTGCCAGGTGCGTCTTGGGGTCGTTCAGGTCCCAGTCGAACGGCTCGTGGGTCAGGCCGAGCACGCCGTTGGACTGCGGGTAGTTCCCCGTGAAGAGGGAGGCCCGGGCCGGGCTGCAGTGCGGCGCCGTCGAGAAAGCCTGCTCGAAGAGCACGGATTCTTCGGCCATGGTATCAAGATGCGGGGTGGACACCGTTTCAACGCCATAGGCGCCGACGAAACGTCCCAGGTCGTGACAGTGGATCAGGAGGATGTTGCGCATGAGGGTCATCCCATTTTCTCGAGGTCGGTTCGGGTCAAAGCGTGTTCCATAGGGAGGCCACCCAGGAATCTGCGTAGTTCATCGACGACAATCAGGCCAGCGCGCCGACGTGAGTTCGCGGTGGCGCCGCCGAGATGCGGTGTCAGCAGTGCGTTGGGCAGTGATCTCCAGCGGTCATCCGCGGGCAGGGGTTCGAGGTCAAAGACGTCGAGCGCGGCGTCAAGGCGACCGGAGGAAACCTCGGTGTAGAGGGCGTCCATGTCCACGATGGTGGAGCGGGCGGTGTTGATGAAGCCGGCGCCGTCGGGTAGCAGCGCCAGGTGGCTGGCGCCGATCAGCCCCGTGGTCTCCGGGGTGGACGGGGCATGGACCGCGATAACGTCGCTGGTTGCGAAGAGTGACTCGAGGTCAGTGGAGAGGGCGGCCAGCGGATCGGATTCCTGCACGTACGGGTCGTAGATCCGCACGTCCGCGCCCAAGGCTTGGCAGGCCTGGATGTAGCGTCGTCCCGTGCGCGAAGCCCCCACTACGCCAATGCGCGCCCCGCAAATCTCCCGGGCCCGGCGAATGTTTCGCGTGCCATCCCAGGTTTCGCCGTTGCGAAGGCCGTGATCGAGTCTGTTGATGCGGCGCAGGAGGTTCAGCGTGAAGGCCAAGGACAGTTCGGCGACGGCCGGCGCCATCGCGGCACCTGCCTGGGAGACCGGGATGCCCGTGGCCCAAAAATCGTCGCTCACCAATGCATGCAGGGAAGAAGCTGCATGAATGACACAGCGAAGATTTGGTGCGAGGGACAGGCGGTCGGCGTCCAGCTTCGGAAAGCCCCACGCGGTAATAAACACGTCTGCATCGAATGCGGCCCGGGCAAAGGCGCCGGGGGATTGGAGGTCGGACGGCGCAATCGAGGTGACATGTCCAAGTTCATCCAGTGCCGTGCGTGTCGCAGCCGGGATGAAAGCGTTGAACTCGGCTGCGGGGATGCTTAGTAGAATCCTAAGCTTGGGGATGTCGCTGAGCGTGTGCCCAGTCACAGCGTCGTCGATATTCATGGTTTGAGATTAGTGAGCGTCAATCCTTTTGTCAATGACTAAACTAAGTATGATGGGTTGAAGAGATGGCGCCGGAATCGACGCTGGGGTCGAAGAGTTTCCAGACGTAGTAACCGAAGGGGGTAGGTCAGATGAAGCCACGCGCAGGAAGTAAGGCCCTGATTCGAGAGATCAACGAGGCGCTGATCCTCGATATTCTCCGTACCCAGGCACCTGTGTCTCGGGCGACGGTGGCAACCCAAACAGGGTTGAGTGCCGCGAGCGTCACCGGTATTACGGGAAAGCTCATCCGTGGCGGCCTGGTGGTTGAGACTGAGACAGTCCGGGATACCGGCGGCAGGCCCGCGCGACTGCTCGAACTTGGCCTTGACGGAGTATTTGCCGCAGGTGTGCGACTTTCGCCAACGGAGGCGCTCGCCGTCGTTGTTGATCTGCGCGGCGGTGTGGTGTCGACTCACCGGGAGTCGCTGGCTTCCACCGACCCTGCCGATGCGGCGGAAGCCGTGGGTAACGCGGTCCGTCAAGCGGCAGGTGGGAAGCTGTCGCAGCTCATCGGCGTGGGGGTCACCCTGTCCGGCATTGTAGATCAGGCAAGCGGCGTGGTCAGGCATAGCGGCGCGCTGGGCTGGGCCGACGTATCTTTCCAGGCGCTGCTGGAGGATGTGCTTGGTGAAGCCGTGGTAATCGATAGCTATGCCAATGCCTATGCCCGCGGACTGCTCTTCGACGGTTCGTTTACGGTGAGCGAATTGCTGGTTTTCAGCGTTGGCATGAGTTTGGGTGCAGCTGTGGTGGTTGAGGGGCGTATCCAGCCAGGCTTCAACGGTTCGGCCGGTGGTTTTGCCCATTCTCGGGCGATTACAGGAGCCGAGCCAGTGAGACTGTGCCACTGCGGCGCGGAGGATTGTCTGGAAACACGCGGAAGTCTTTGGGGGATGCGCCACGCGATTGAACGGAGTGGCGGAACCGCGCGGGCCATTGATCACGAACTGGATCACGAAGTCATCTCCAAGGCGGCCTGGCATCTGGGGGTTGGCATGGCGAACGTGGCCAAGGTCCTCGGCCCGGAAAAAGTGGTCGTCGGGTTCGCTCCCGAGGCCCGACTCGGGACGTTCGCCGAACAAACCAAGGAATCATTCCTTCGGCAATACGAACATTCGAACACTCCGGCGCCCCAACTGGAAACCACCGTCACGGATCATGTTGCGCTGGCGCGCGGTGCGGCGTGCTCGGTTCTTGGAGGGCTTTTCACGGCGAGGGAGTCGCAGGAGCGCAGCGCCTAGGGTGCGGTTCTAAATCGCGACGTCCCATGCATTCAACCTCGTGGTTGCGCGAGGATGTGCCGAAGTCTCCTGTGGTCGCGGTTCGTCGCTCCACCTGTTCTTTTGTCGTGATCTCGAGCTGCATCCGCGTCCGGGCCATCGTGTGTATTGCCCCGGTAAGTTGCCGCCGCGATTGATGCGTCGTAACCTGATTCTCCCGTTAAAGGTTTGAGCACCGGCCGGGTCCACGATGCGGGGGAATGCATCTTGGATCCGGCCGGTGCTCTCATCACTCGCACCTTGCATGAGGTAGTTATGACTCTGGAGGGCAAGCCTATGGATTCCATGTGCCAGGGCATGGCGTTGCATGTTAGGACAGGGCGCGGCATTGTGAAAACAATGCGCGCGACCACCCGCCGCAGGGTGAAATGGTCGACTTCGGTGAACCCGGCGTCGACGAAGACGTTGCGGCTGCCGACATGCAATTCGACCCTGACAGCCTTCTTTCCCGGAGACAGGAGCATGGGACGGCCCTCCAACGCTCGGGTGCCACGTTGCCTGGACAGGACGAATCGCCGATTCAATTCGCGAAGGTCCGCTCGCCAACGGGTTGGAATGCAGGTGCCCGGGTTCGTTCTGGTTTGAGGGTCAAAAGTTTTGTTGACCCGTTTCGCTGTGTCGACATAAATGTCCTGGCGGACGCGGGGAACCGTTGAAACCGTGGGATAGATGCCATATCGATCCCAACGGGCCGTCGGCTAACTGGATGCGATCGCTAATTCATTCGGGATTTCTGGCAAGACGATACTTTGAATCACCTTGCCTTTCTTGAGGTCGACGGTGTGCAGCTCCTTGGTGGCCGGATTGGTGACAAAGGCAGTTTCTCCCTGCACTAGCAGAGTCGGCCGGGGCTCTTGCCAGTCCAGTGGCTCTTCCCACTCGTCAACAACCTTGATGACGGATTTTTCTTTCCCTGTGGACGGATCATAGATGTGTAGCTTTCCATCCGTGCCGAGCACGAGGGCGCCACCCGATTTGTTGCGTCCCAGCGAGCGGAAAGAATACGAAAAGTCCGTGTCAACCAGCCGAAGCTCGTTGGTGGCGGTGTCCGTGAGCGAGAAGGTCGTGGGGCGTTCCAATTCCGCGTCTTTGTCCATCTTGTAGTCGCCAAGAACCACGGATGAGTTTTCGTTTCCGGATTGGTTGCCGATCCGTCCGTAGGCGTCCGGTGATGAAACCTTGGTGATTTTCCCGTTCTTCACCACGAGCAAACCGTCTTCACACCCAACGACTATTGCCTCGTCCCGGGCTGCGGCTTCGCCGTGAACACCTGGGCAGTCAGTGCTTGTCGCAATCGTGCTTCTGCTGCCGTCCGTTTTTGCCTCACCCAGAAGGGCGATGCCTGAGCGGGACTCGCTGTTACCTTCCGTGACGAGCAGCCGCCCGTTCTCCAGCGACACGGCGACGCCATGGTGCGCTTGCGGGGTTTTGTGATCCTTGGTCTTGGGCAGCGTTTCTTTCGACAAGGCCCTTGGATCGAAGATGCTGACGTTTCCTGTTGCGTCATCGAAGAGAACCGTTTGTCCACCATGGTGGACGGCATGCCCGGGTTGTTGCGCCGGGAACTTCTGTTCTTTGAGTGTCGGATTGGAAACAAAGTGGTGGAAATGATCGCCGTGGACTTCGGACCAAGACCCCGTGTCCAAGACTTGGAACCCTCCGGCTGTGGATACGAGGACATGCCGTCCGTCGCCAGCAGGGTTCACACGGTTGAATCCGTCAATCCGGAAATCGGAGACGACCTTTCCATCGGTGGCACCCAGCACAAGGACGCCGCCGTCGTATGTTACAGCCAGGCGCGGCTGAGCCGTTCGGGATTCCGTTGTCTGCGGGGATCCGTCCTTTGCGGTGTCTGCATCGTTCTTCGGGTCCTGGTTTGAAGTCGTTGTCGGTCCAGGGTTGGTGGCGGGCGCTGGTGCGGTGGCGCAGGATGCGAGCGCCAGTATCGAGGCAAAAGCGGTAGTCACCACAATGGTGCGACGCGCTCGACGTTCAGCGGTCTGAGTTTCGATCGAGACGTATTCGGTGTGGGTGGGTTTCATGCCCGTCAGCATATTGCAAATAAGAATCATTCGTAATAATGTGAACCGGATCGGCTCCGGAACGATTGGTTCACTGCCGGGCGGCCATAGGCATGTCGCGTCAGGAGGTGCATTCAAAAGGTTTGTTGGGCGGGCTCGATGCTCGCTCGAACTCTTAGGAGATCGCTTTGAGCCCGCGGGCCAACTTGCCGGGCTCCCTGCGCAATGGCACTGGATCACATGTGAAGCGAGCGTGTGGCATCACAGGGCAGTTGCCGGTTGTTTTTGAGTGGGGAAGTCGATCCGCATGACCGCCCGCCGCGGGGTGGGGTGGCTGACTTCGGTGAACCCTGCATCGACGAAAATGCTGCGGCTTCCGACATACATTTCGCCCCAGACCGCTTTCTTTCCCGGAGGCAGGACCATGGGGTATCCCTCCAGTGCGCGGGCGCCGCGTTGCCTGGCGAATTCAACGGCTGCCGCCGCCAAGGCGCGTGAAACGCCCCGGCGACGATACCCGGTACGCGTGACAAAGCAGACCAGTGACCAGACGTTTGGATCCTCACGGTCTTCGTTGCGACCGCTCCATGGGACCTTGGACCCCAGCAAGCGTGGATAAGTGGTGCGGGGTTCGACGGCGCACCAACCCACCGCCTCATCACCCAGGTAAGCAATGAGTCCGCTGGTTTTCGCGGCACTCGCGTTTCCGCAGGCGGTTTGAGTTTTCAGACGATCGGCTAGTTCCTCGACGCTTAGCTCGTCGAAGCTGAGTCCGGGATTCTGGAACCACTGGCATTGGCAGGTCGTGGGGGTTCCCCGCGTCCCGAAGACCTTTTGGATATCGGCCCAGCTGGCCTCATTGGCCGGTATGATGACTGGGACAACCGCTGGGTCGGAAGCGGCCGCTACCTCACCTGTGGTTTCCATGTTCTGCTTCATGAAGTCCCTCCGATCGCCAGACAGTCCCGTTCCGCACCGTGTGGAAACGAGACTGCCAGCGCCGACCACGACGGTCAAGGACCCCGGCCCGTAGTCGACGCCGTGGCAAGTCAACGGGCCATCATACTTGGGGAAACTTGGCTATAGCTCAGCCGAGGTCCAGGTCCAAGCATGCGGTGCCGAGCTCCGGAACGATGATGCGTGCGTGCTGTTCCAGCACTTCGGTTGGGTGCGTGCCTTCGACGCAGATGGCGATCATGCCGGCCGCGGCAACGGCGCCGAGTCCCGGGATCGAGTCCTCGAATGCGGCGACCCGCGCGGGATCCTCCAGGCCGAGGGCGGCTGCCGCACGTTGGAAGCCCTCCGGGTGCGGCTTTCCCTGCACCACGTCCTCGTCCGTGACCACAATGCCAAACAGATCCAGCAGTCCCGCGCGCTCCAGCGCCGGGAGCACCTGCAACCGGCTTGCCCCCGTGACAACGCCGAGCTTCAGGCCCGCGGCATGCAGTGCGTGGACCAGTTCCCGGGTGGCCGGGCGGATCAGGCTTTCCCGTTCGATGCGCACGGCGTATTCGGAGTCGATCAGGGGCAGGTACTTGTCCACCGGCCCGGCATCGGCCGGCGCGAGCGCCAGGATGTCGGCCATGATCTCTCGATCGCTGCGACCAGCCAAGGTCTCCTGGTATTGCCGGGCGGTGAGGTTCACGGAACAATGGGTGGCTGCCAAATCGATGAACAGGTCCCGCAGGACGCCCTCGTCGTCGGAGAGTGTGCCGTTGAAATCAAAGAGCACGCCGTCAAGGTTCGTGAGGGTCAAAACGGCATTGGCGGAGGTGGCGCGCATGGTGCGTTTCCAATCTTGTAGGGTTTAGTGAAATCGTTAATCGGTCTAGACCTATGGGCGATCGAGAGACCAAGCTAGCGAGCCGACATGTCCCCGACCGCCTCTTTGGGTGGACCCCAGCTTGGCTGCGGATTAACGGAACGTGAACGCGGCCCGGCAAATGAAAGCGAGACGAAAATCAATACCGAGGAATTGCTTGAACAAGCACAGGGGCTTGTCCTTGATCCGGGGCTGCCGGCCCACCAGTCGATCAGCGATTGGCTCTCCGGCATCATCGCCGGAGGCCTGCTTCCGGCGGGCAGCAAGCTGCCGGCCGAGCGGCAATTCGCCCAGAGCATGGGAGTCAGCCGCATGACCCTGCGCCAGGCCCTGGATACCCTGCTCCAGGAGGGGCGGATCGTGCGCGCGGTGGGCAGCCGCGGAGGTTCCTTCGTGGCGGAGCCGCGGGTTCCCGTGGATATCTCCAACCTCATGGGACTTAGTGCACAGCTGCTCAAAAGCGTGCATAGCGCCTCGTCAAGAGTGCTTTCGGCGGAGACTATTCCGGCAGACAGGGCCGTGGCCGAGGCCCTGAGGATGTCCGTCGGGTCCCCGGTGCACCGGATCCACAGGCTCCGCTTTGCCGCCTCGACACCGGTGGTGCTGGAAGAGACGTTCTTGCCCGCGGAGTTGTTTCCGGGACTGCCGGAGCGTGACCTGACAGGCTCGATCTACGCGGTGATGGGCGAGGATTACGGACTGGCGCCGTTCTCCTCCGTTGAGGAGCTGAACCCGGCGGTGGCAGGCGAGGAGAACGCGGGTCACCTTGAAATCGGACCCGCGACGGCGGTGCTTGGAATCAAGCGCACCGGGCTGGCCCGCGACGGGCGCCCGGTCGAGTATTCCGAGGACCTGGTCCGCACCGACCGGCTGAAGATCGTGGTTTCGGGGCGCGTGGGAGCGTCAAGCGACTGAGCACGACGCAGGCTTATCGGTCTAGACCATTGTTCATCTGTGGGACACCTTGGCGTCGCTGCCCGTCAAGGTGGCGTCGTTAGGTTTGAGTCCGCAAGCAGGTCCTTCCCCGGGCCGACTCACTCACACGGAGAGCATCCCGCCTTGAATACTTCAATCGTTCCGGCAGCAATACGTTCGACGAAAACCACCCGACGCACCCTGCTCCGCGGAGTCGCCTCGCTCGCGCTGCTTGCCACGGTGGGCGGTTCGCTCGCCGCCTGCAGCCAGGCACCAACCGCTGCGGCAAACATCGGCACCACGACCAGCGAGATCGCGGCCCTGGCCAAGACCGAGGGCACGGTCCAGCTGATCGCGGTGCCGGCAGACTGGGCCAACTACGGCGGCCAGTTCGCCGCCTTCAAGGAAAAGTACGGCGTGGACACCCCTGTGGCCACCCCGGACGCCTCGAGCGCGGACGAGATCACCGCGGTCAAGAACCTGCGCGGCCAGAAGACACAGCCTGACGTGATCGACATCGGCTACTCCTTCACCAAGAAGGCAAGCGACGAGAAGCTGATCGCGCCGTACAAGCCCAGCAACTTCGACGCCATCCCGGCGGACCTGAAGGACCCCAACGGCATGTGGGTGGGCGCCTACTACGGCGTGGTCCAGGTGGGCACCAACACCTCGGTGGTCGAGGCCCCGAAGACCTGGGACGACCTGCTGGACCCCAAGTACAAGGGCAAGGTCGCCCTGCCGGGCGATCCGCGCAAGGGTGCCTCCTCCATCGCTGCGGTCTTCGCCGCGTCCCTGGCCCACGGTGGCAGCCTGGACAACATCCAGCCGGGCATCGACTTCTTCGAGAAGCTGGCAAAGTCCGGCAACCTGGTGAGCATCACCTCCCCGGTCTCCGCCCTGAGCACCGGCCAGGCCGCCGTGGTCCTTGACTGGAACTACAACTTCCTGGGCATGGACGAGGAATTGAAGAAGTCGAACATCGCCCTGGAAACCAAGACCTTCGAGGACGGTGTCTTCGGCAACTACTACGCCCAGCCCGTGGTCGCCGACTCGCCGCACCCCAACAGCGCCCGCCTCTGGGTCGACTGGCTCACCAGCGACGAGGGCTCCGAACTCTTTGCCCGCGGCGGCGGCATCCCCGCACGCTACATCGAGCTGAAGAAGGCCGGCAAGCTCTCCGAGGAGGCGCTGTCCAAGCTGCCGGAGGCGGACGTGATCGAGAAGATCAAGTTCCCGAGCATCGAGCAGGGTGAAACGGCCGGCAAGCTGATCGTCGAGCAGTGGGGCCAGAAGGTCGCCGCGCAGTGACGATCGAGCTCGACAAGGCGGCCGACCGGCCCGAGGCGGTGCAGACACCGCCGCCAAGCAAGACATCGCGTAAGACAACGCATAATACAACCCGCAAGGCACCGGGCAAGCTGGCCGGATGGCTGGGCGCGCTGCCGCTGCTGGTGTTCCTCTCGGTGTTCCTGATCGCCCCGATCGCCACCAACATCTTCACCAGCTTCCGGGTGGACGGGCAGTTTTCCCTGGAGCCCATGGCGAAGCTTTTTGAACCGCAGTACCGCGATGCGTTCATCCAGACCATCAACCTGTCCCTGCTGACCGCGGCGGTCGGAGGGGTGCTGGGATTCATCCTGGCGTGGGCCCTGGCCACCGGCACCAAGCCGGCCTGGCTGCGGAACCTGGTGCTGTCCTTCTCCGCGGTGGCCTCGCAGATGGGCGGGGTGGCGTTGGCCTTCGCGTTCATCGCGACCCTCGGCGTGCAGGGCTTGGCGACCCGCATCATCCTGTCGCTGACCGGCTGGAACCTGAGCGAGAACATCCAGCTGGCATCGTTCTTCGGGCTGGCCCTGGTGTACCTGTACTTCCAGGTCCCGCTGATGGCCATCCTGATGCTGCCGGCCTTCGGCTCCCTGAAAAAGCAGTGGCCCGAGGCCGCCTACTCACTGGGTGCCAGCCGCTTCCGCTACCTGGCGGACGTGGCCCTGCCCATCATGTGGCCGCCGATCGTCGGCGCACTGTTGCTGCTCTTCGCCAACTCGTTCAGCGCCTATGCCACCGCCTACGCGCTGGCCGGGGGCCGGGTGAACCTGGTGCCGATCCTGATCGGCTTCTTCATCTCCGGGGACGTCATGGCGGACGAAAGCTTCGCCGCGGCGCTTGTCACCGGCATGATCGTGATCGTGGTGGCGGCCATGGGCCTGCGGACCCTGCTGGAAAGAAGGACCAACAAATGGCTGCGCTAGAAACTGCACCCGAAACACTCCGGGAAGCACGACCAAAAGCAGCGCCGCGCACGAAGCCGGCCGGCGCACCGAAGTTGCAGGACACCGCGCGGATCATCATCTTTGCCGCGGCGCTGGTCATGTTCTTCATACCGCTGGTGGCCTCGGCCGCATTCGGCTTCACCCTGCCGGGGAAGGGCTTCACGCTCGAACCGCTCACCGACGCACTGGCGGGCACCGACTTCGCCGCGCAATTGTTCACCACCCTGGAGCTGGCGGTGCTCAGCACGCTGGGATCCTTGGTGCTGCTGGTGCCGACGCTGCTCTTCCTGCATTTGAAAGCCCCGAAGATGCTGCGGCTGACCGAGTGGCTGTCAGTGGTTCCCTACGTGGTGCCGGCCATCGCGCTGGTGGGCGGGGCGAACCTGTTCTTCCGCAACGTGGCACCCAGCTTCCTGGTCAGCACGTATTCGCTGGTTCCCTTCTACATGGTGCTCACGCTGCCGCTGGTCTACCGGAGCCTGGACGCGGGAATCCGCGCCCTGGATGTCCAAACCCTGTTCGCCGCAAGCGCCAGCCTGGGTGCCAAGCCCCGGCAGACGCTTCTCCACGTGGTGCTGCCGAACATGCGCGCGGCCCTGCTGGGTTCCGCGCTACTCTCCTGCGCCATGGTGCTGGGGGAGTACGCGCTGGCCAGCCTGCTGCTGCACTCGACCTTCCCGGTCTTCATGGTGCAGGTGGGCATGAACCAGCCGCGCGCCGCGGCCGCCCTGTCCTTCCTCACCATCCTGGCCACCTGGCTGTTGCTGGCGTCCCTGTCTTCAGTGACGGCGCGGCGCGGCACCAAGAAATCCACCACGAAAGGGGGATCCCGATGACCCGGGATTCTGCAGAAGTCTCACTGGCCGGCATCAACAAGGCCTTCGGTGGCCGCATGGTGCTGGACAACTTGGACCTGGACCTCGCCGGCGGCGAGCTGCTGGCACTGCTGGGCCCCTCGGGCTGCGGCAAGACCACGATCCTGCGCGTGCTGGCCGGGCTTGAAACCCCGGACGCCGGCACCGTGCGGATCTCCGGCAAGGACATGACCCGCACCCCGGTGCGCGAGCGCGGCATCGGGATCGTCTTCCAGGCCTACAGCCTCTTCCCGCACATGTCTGCGGTGGAAAACGTTGCCTATGGGCTGAAGGTCGCCGGGACGTCACCGGGCAAGCGCACCGCCCGGGCCAAGGAGCTGCTGGAAACCGTGGGGCTGGGCGAACACGCGGCCAAGTTCCCAGCCCAGCTCTCCGGCGGCCAGCAGCAGCGCGTGGCACTGGCCCGCGCGCTGGCGATCGAGCCGCGGGTGCTGTTGCTCGACGAGCCGCTTTCGGCCCTGGATGCGCAGGTGCGGGTGCACCTGCGCGAGGAAATCCGGCGGATCCAGACGCAGTCCGGGACCACCACCCTGCTGGTCACCCACGACCAGGAGGAGGCCCTGACGGTCGCGGACCGGGTGGGCGTGATGCTCAACGGGCGCATCGAACAGCTCGGTTCCCCGCAGGAGATCTACCAGCGCCCACGCACGCCCTTTGTCTCCGAGTTCGTCGGGGCCGTGAACCGGATCCCCGCGCTGCGCGCGGGCAACGAGGTCACGGTGCTGGGCCACCGGATGCCGATGTCCAACACGGCCCCGGAGCTGCTCGCCGCCACGGGCCTGGAGGCCTTGGTCCGTCCGGAGGACCTGAGCCTGCTGGCGCAGAGCCGCGGGGAAGGGATCGTCAGCTCCATGGTGCTGCGCGGCCCCACGACCAGCGTGGTCGTCGAACATGCCGGGTCCAGCCTGAGGGTGGACATGCCCTCGCACGAGGCCGCCGGGTTCACGCTGGCCCAACGCGTCGAGGTCCACACCCGACGCTCCTCGGTGCTGGTTGATGCGGAGCGTGCGGCATGAGCCCGAAGACCGCAAGCCCGAAAATTGCGTTGGTGGGAATCGACGGCCTGCGCATCGACCTGGCGCGCGGCACCGGAAAAATGCCGACGCTCGACGCGGTGATCGAGCAGGGCGTGTTCAACGAGCTGGTGATGGAGGTGCCCACCCTGTCGGGGCCGGGCTGGTCCACCCTGCTCACCGGCAGCACCCACGCCGAGCACGGGGTCAAGGACAACAAGTTCATTGGCCACCAACTGCTGCACCGCCCGGATTTTCTGAGCCGGGCCTACTTCGCCGACCAGTCGACCACCACCATGGCGGCGGCCGGATGGCCGCCGCTGGTGGACCCGGCCGACGCCGGACCGGTCCTCTGGGAGCGGCGCGAACAGCAGCGCTCCGGCCACCACCGGGTGATCTCCCGCGACGGGGAAACCTACGGCTACCAAACGGTGGACGCGCAGATCGCCGACCATGCCGTCGACGTCCTGTCCGCCAAGGGGCCGGATGTTTCCTTCATCTACTTCTGCGACGCGGATGACGAGGGGCATGTCTACGGGCCGCACAGCGCGCAATACGCCGCGGCCATGACCCGGGTGGAGGGCCACCTTTCGCGCATCAAGCAGGCCATCGCCCGCCGCGTCGAGGAACTCGGCGAGGACTGGTACCTGGTGCTCACCACCGACCACGGGCACGTTGATGCCGGCGGTCATGGCTCCGACAGCGCCGTGGAACGGGCCTCGTTTGTTGCGGCAACCCGCTTCGGCGGCTCGTTGGAACACTGGCCGGAAGCGCTCGCGCCCTCGGAACTGACCCCGCTGCTGCTGGAGTGCCGCAAGGGCTGACGGGCGCACGCACGGCCACAGGCGCCGAGTCCCCGGGCAGGACCTTCCGTCCGGGGACTCGGTGTTTCCAATGTCGTATTTAGGGGGCAGTCTTCTAGCGGTGTGAGAAGCGCAGCCCAAGCCGCCGCTCGCTCAGCGCGAGCGAGAGCAGGATGCCGAGGGCGGCAAAGCCACAGGTCATCCACCAGGTGGAGGACCAGCCGCCGGTGGTTGTGGCCAACCAGGCCACGATCATCGGGCCGGTGAAGTTGCCGATATTGAAGATCTGCTGCATCAACCCCATGGCCGCGGGCGCCGATCCGCCCTCCGGGGCCAGATCCACCGCCATGCGGGTCAGTGTGGTCGGCACCATCGCGCCGGTCAGCGAGAACAACGCAACGCAGGCCACCTGCCAGGCCATGCCGTGGGGCACCTGCGACCAGTCGACCGCGAAGGTCAGCACGCTGGTGACACCCATCGACATGAAGGCCAGGTTCAGCAGCAGGCGCGCTGGCGCCCCGCGCTGCAGCAGGTACCCGGTGGCCAGGGCGCCCACGGCATTCATCCCGCCGACCACTCCGGTGAGCACGCCGGGCCCGACCCCGGAAATCCCGCTCTGCGCGTAGACGGTGGGCAGGAATCCGACCACCGCCATCCACTGGATCGTGTAGCAGCCAAAGACGATGCCGGCGATCCAGACCCGTCCCGACCGCGCCGTGATGCCGATGCGGGCCATTGCCGTGCGTGCGCCGCCGGTGCCCGCTGCGGGGTCGGCCGGGACAAAGCGCAGGACCAGCGGGATGGGCAGCAGGCTGACCGCGGCCATCATCCACCACAGCGACTGCCAGCTGGCGACCTGCAGCAAGAAAGCGCTGGCCAGCAGGCCAACCAAGGTGGCTGTTCCCTGGTATGCGCTCCAGCATCCCACCGCAAGGTTGACGCGCCGCGCCGGCGTATGGGACCTGATCAGCCCGGGTCCCACCACCGTCGCCACGATGAAGCCGACACCCTCGACGGCGCGGGAGGCCAGCAGCATGCCTGCCCCGGTGGACAGTGCGCCGAATGCAGATCCGGCGCTGAGCAAGAGCAGTCCCAGGAGAAGGGTTCGGCGCGGCCCGATGACCTCGGCCAGCAGGGAGACGGCCAGCCCGCCGACGATTCCGGCAAGCTGGACAATGCCCAGCAGTACCCCGGCCGTCAGCAGCGAGAAACCCAAGCTTTCCTGGATCAGCGGCAGTGCGGCGGGCAGCTTCCAGATGTGCAGGGCCGCACTGATGCCCGCAATGACCACCACGATCCATGCGGCATTGCCGCCCCGGGTTTTCTGGAGGCGTGCTTGGGTAGTGGTCACCGGTTCGGTCCTTCGTTGGGCGGATCTTCGGATTGTTCCACGGCCCGGGCCGGGAGGCCCAAGTCGTGTCGCCGGACTGCCCTTAGTTTCTGCCCTTGTCCGCCGCCGTGCGGATGATTTGCCGCACGCCGGCGAGGAAAATTTCCCGGTGGTCGAGTGCGAGGATCTCGTCCCGGATGGAGGCGACGAGTGGGTGGTGCGACGGGTCGACGAGTAGCGGTCCCGTGAACCATTCGTGTGATTCAGGGTCGGAGGATTCCGCCAGGTCGCGGGCCAGTCCGGCCGCGCCGGCCAGCACGTAGGCGCCTAAAATCGCATACTGCTCGGCCAGGGCGCCTCCGCGCAGGCCCGCCTCGGAGAAGCAGGAGAGCATGAGTTCGATGCTGTCGAGTTCCCCCTGCCCGCTGGTGGTCAGCGATGTTGCGGTGACGGCGATGGCCGGGTACTCCAAGAAAGTGTCGAGGGTCAACGCAGCAAATTCCGCCAGGCAGTCTTCCCACTGCGAAGTCGGGACGGTCCTCCGGTCATGGGCCATCTTGAAGAGCCTGTCGAGCAGCTCCTGCATGAGGCTTTCCTTGCTTTGGAAATGCCGATATATCGCGGTGGGGTCGACCCCCACTTCCTTGCCGAGATCGCGGTAGGTCAGGCTCAGTGTGTGCGGGCGTGACGCCAGGCGAAACGCCGCTTCGACAAAGACTTCGCGATCCAGCGGCGCCTTGGCTGGCCTGCCGGTCGATGATTTGCCTGACACGCGGGCCTCCGTTCTATCCGCCGGGGCGGGATCTGATGGTTTCTCCGATCATCCTACATTCGATGCTGACAACGTCTATGTCAACACCATTGACAGCGGCATTGACGGCACTTAGGGTCATAACTATCACTCTGAAGAGACGGGGGTCACATGGTTGGGGATTCTGTAGTGCGGCTTCTTGGGCGCGGGAATTCCATGCGGTCCTGCGGGGCCGACCGTCCGGCGGAGCCACTTCCAGCCGCCTGGCCATTGCACCAAACCCCTATTTGAGTTTCACGCCGAGGATTACCAACCCCGGCCGGGTCCCGCGCATCCGGGATCTATGGCCAATTGTGTTCGCTTTGAAGACGACGATCTGTTCCACCTGAGCAAGGAGCCTGAAAAATGAGAAACAAGTCCCTGAAGCTGGCGCTGGCGGCAAGTGCCGTTCTGACGCTTGCTGCCTGCTCGGCCTCCCCCGGGGGTGGTGCTGGCGGTGGTGCAGGAGCCGTGGCGCCGAGCTATGAAGTTACCGCCAATACACCTGCCCCGACCGGCGAGCTGGACAAGCTGATATGGTCCACCTACGCCGAGCCGTTCTCGCTGGACTACGTCTACGCCTTCGACTACGCCGACAACCAGATCCTCTCCAATGTGTGTGAATCCCTGGTGCGGCTGAACGACGACATGTCGATCTCCCCGGGCTTGGCCACGAAGTATGAGAATCGGACGCCCAACACCTGGGTTTACACCATCCGCGAGGGTGTGAAGTTCCACGACGGCACCACGCTCACCGCGGACGACGTGGTGGCATCCATGAACCGCCACCTGGATCCGAAGGTCGGGTCCTTCTGGTTCTCGGTCTACCAGAATGTTGAAAGCATCAAGAAGACCGGCCCGAACGAGGTCACCGTTACCTCGAAGCAGCCCGATGCGCTCTTCAACGAGTCGATGTCCGGTGCCGCGGGCGTTATCGGCAATGCCGCAACCATGGCGAAGCTCGGCGCCGATTACGGAAACTCCAAGGGTGGGGTCAACTGCACCGGACCGTTCGAGCTCAAAAAGTGGCAGAGCGGCGAAAAGCTGTCCCTGACGCGATTCGACAACTACTGGGACAAGGACCTGAAGGCCAAGGCCAAGGAACTCGACTTCGTGGTCATGACCGATCCGGTGGCGCGCGTCAACGCGATGAAGTCGGGCGAAGTGGACGGCGGATGGCTAGTTCCAACCAATGCAGTGAAGGAATTGGACGCCTCGGGCGCCGGCCAGGTTCACTTCGGGATGAACACCGCGGTGCAGTCGCTGATTGCCTCAAACCCTGAAGGCCCGTTGGGCAAGCCGGAGGTCCGCAAGGCGCTGCTGATGGCAATCGACCGCAACGGCCTGGTTCAGGCCGCGGCGTCCGGATATGCCAAGCGAACCAATTCGTTGACCACCGAATCGGTGTGGAGTCATGCGGATCCTGCCACCAAGGAGGCGGCGTTCAAGGACCTCGAGGATTACCCCTACGACGTCGAGGCAGCGGCCAAGATCATCAAGGAGCAGGGCGTTGAAGGCCAGGAAATCACCATCACCACCGCGCCGATCAGCAATGACTTCGCCGTGATTTCGCAGGCCACAGCGGCCGCGGCGGAGTCGATCGGCCTCAAGGCGAAGATCAACACGGTGACCCCCAACGCCTACACCGCACTCTTCTCCGACCCTGAAGCGCGCAAGGGCACCGACCTCTACTTCACCAGCTGGTACCTTTCCGTGGCCGACCCGCAGGAGATGTTCTCCATCCTGCGCACCGACGACTTCTCCAACTACGGCAAGTGGTCAAACCCGGATTTCGACAAGTCCGTCACCGATGCCGTGCAAACCATGGATCAGGACGAGCGCTTCACCAAGTCCCTCGTGGCACAGGAGATCACCAATGCGGAGATCCCGTGGCTGCCGCTCTACGAGAGCCCGAACCTGCTGTGGATGAACAACAAGATCACCGGCGCCTCGCCGTCGATCAACTTCATGTACTACCCGTGGGCGGCAAAAATTGGCTCAAAATAACATTGCGCCAAGCGGTCTAGGCTAGCCAGAGCCGAAATCAAAAAAATGTTCCAGGCCCGAGATTCTTCTCGGGCCTGGAACATTTTTGCCCGTGTCGCAAGAAATGCAACCTTTGTCGGCAGGGCTTTTTGAGAGTGCGGCTCTACGCGCGGTGCTTGGTGACCGGGCTAATTCGGCAGCGTGCCCGGAGGCCGCCCCGTGAAGCCCATGGTGTTTTCGTGTTCGAGGGGCGCGACGGGATTTGGTTGCGAAAAAGGGCCTTGGTTCTGCGCCTTTTCCTTCGCCGCGGCGATGATCTGATTGATGCCGGCGAAGAATATTTCCCGTTCCTCAAGGGCCAGGATGTCGTCGCGGCTAGAGAGTGCCAATGGGTGGTGCGAGGGGTCTGCCTGCAAGGGGCCGGCAAACCATTCGTAGGTCCCGTTGTTCGCGGGGTCGGTAGTGTCCCGGGCCAATCCGGCGGCCCCGGCGAGGACGTAGGAGGCGAAGATTGCGTACTGTTCGGCCAGGGACCTGCCTTGCAGGCCGGCCTCGGAGAAGCAAGCGAGCATGAGTTCCATGCTTTCCAGTTCGCCCGGTCCGCTGGTGGTCAGCGACGTTGCCGTCACTGCTATGGAGGGGTATTGCAGGAATGTATCGAGGGTCGCGGTCGCGAGTTCGGTCAGGCAGGCTTCCCACGCGGTTGGCGAGGTTGTCATCCTGGAGTGGGCCATTCGGAGCACCCTGTCCAACAGCTCCTGCATGAGGCTTTCCTTGCTGTGGAAATGCCGATAAATCGCCGTCGGATCAACATTGAGTTCTTGCCCGAGGTCGCGGTAGGTCAGTGACAATGTGTGCCGGCGCGAAGCGACGCGCAGTGCTGCCTCAACAAAAACTTCGCGATCGAGGGGGACTTTTGCGCCCCTCGTCCTTGGCGATCCGCCTGCCACTCGGGCCTCCGTTCTCCCCGCTGAGGGCGGGCTTAGGTGGTTACTCCACCAACCCTACAATCAATGATGACAACAGATCTGTCAACAGCATTGACAGGCGCGTTGACCTCCCATAGTGTTCTACCAAACAGACTATGGAGACGAGGGTCACAAATGCAGGAATTCGCGGAAATCGCATTCCACGGGGGCAGTGTTTTTACCGGTTCCGGTGAACCAATCACGGGACAGGCAGTGCTTGTTCGCAACGGCCGCATCATGGCAGTCGTGCCGGAGGGCGAGCTTGAAGCACACCTCGGCTCCGACACTGAAGTCATCGACCTCGACGGTGCGCTGTTGGCGCCCGGATTCCAGGACTCTCACATCCACCCGACCGGTGGCGGCACCGAATTGCTCCAGTGCAACTTGTCCGAAGCCGACAATGCCCAGGAAGCGGTGGCCCTCATCGCCGCCTATGCCGCAGCCAACCCCGACGTCGCCTGGATCCAGGGCGCCGGTTGGTCCATGGACCACTACGAGGGTGGCTCACCGCTGGCCTCGCTCATCGACGCCGTGGTTCCGGACCGCCCCGTCTCCCTGTCCAGTCGTGACCACCACTCCATGTGGGCGAACAGCGCTGCCTTCCGTGCCGCCGGCGTTGATGCCAACACCCCGGATCCCTCCGACGGACGCGTAGAGCGTCTGGCCGACGGATCACCCGCGGGCACCCTGCATGAAGGTGCCATGGGTCTGGTCGAAGAGCACGCCCCGGCCGCCACCGCCGACCTGCTGGTTGCAGGGCTTTCCCGCGCCCAGGACGAACTGATTGCCCAGGGCATCACCGGCTGGCAGGATGCCATGGTCGGCGCAGGTGTAGGCATCCCCGATCCCAAGGACGCCTACTACCGACTCATCGCCGAGGGTCGACTGAAGGTCCGCGTGCGCGGCGCCCAGTGGTGGAAGCGCGACCAGGGCCTGGAGCAGGTAGATGCAATGATCGCAACACGTGCCGAAGCCGAAGCGCTGGGCCTTCCGGATCGCTTCAACCTGGGCACCGTGAAGATCATGGTTGACGGCATCGCCGAGAACTTCACCGCCGCCATGATCGAGCCGTACCGCGACAAGTGCGGCCACGCCACCCACAACAAGGGGCTTTCCTTCATCTCCGCCGAGGACCTTGCCGTCTACGTGACGGCCCTGGACGCCGCAGGCTTCCAGGTGCACTTCCACGCGCTGGGCGACCGCGCGGTGCGCGATGCGCTGGACGCACTCGAGGCAGCCCGCGCCGCCAACGGACCGAGCAAGCTGCGCCACCACCTGGCCCACCTGCAGGTTGTCTCGGAAGCCGACGCCGCGCGCTTCGCCGACCTCGACGCCGTGGCAAACCTGCAGCCGCTCTGGGCCTGCCACGAGGACCAGCTCGACACGCTCACCCTGCCGTTCATGCCGGAATCCGCCCAGGAACGCCAGTACCCGTTCGGTGACCTCTTCAACGGTGGCGCCAAGCTGGCGGCGGGCAGCGACTGGCCAGTCTCCAGCGCCGACCCGATTGCCGGTTCGCACATTGCCGTGAACCGCATCTCCCCGGAGGCTGACGACGAGCCGCTGGGCGGCGAAAAGCAGCGTCTGGACCTTGCCACGATCTTCGCCGCCTACACCTCCGGCACCGCGTTTGTGAACCACCGCGACGACGTCACGGGCACCATTGCCCCCGGCTACTTCGCCGACTTCGCGATCGTGCACCCGAATCCGTTCGACGTTGCCCCGGAGGACATCTTCCGCAGCCGCGTCACCTCCACCTGGATCGACGGCAAATGCGTGTACGTGGCAGCCGACATCTCCGTGAATTCCAAGTAAGGCCCCGAAGAACATGATGAAGAAAACCCTGAAACTCGCGTTCGCTGCCGGAGCCGTGCTGGCCCTTGCCGCATGCTCGGCCTCCCCGGGCGAGAACAGCGCCAGCGCCGCGAAGCCCAGCTTCGACCTCACCGTCAACACCCCGGCACCCTCCGGAGAGCTCGACAAGCTGACCTGGTCCTTGTACGCCGAACCGAGCTCGCTGGACTACGCCTACGCCTTTGACTTCTCGGACAATCAGGTCTTGGCCAACGTCTGCGAGTCGTTGCTGCGCCTGAATGCAGACATGAGCGTTGGCCCGGGCCTGGCCACCAAGTTCGAGAACCCGGACCCGACCACCTGGGTTTACACCATTCGTGAGGGCGTCAAGTTCCACGACGGAACCACGCTGACCGCGGATGACGTGGTGTTCTCCATGAACCGCCATCTGGATCCGGCCGTCGGTTCGTTCTGGTACTCGGCGTACAACAACGTCAAGGACATCAAGAAGACCGGTGCCAACGAGGTCACCGTGACCACCAAGGTCCCGGACGCCTTGTTCAACGATTCACTCTCGGGTGCCCCGGGCGTCATCGAATCGGAAGCTACCCTCAAGAAGGCCGGGGCCGACTACGGAAACTCCACCGGCGGCGTGAACTGCACCGGCCCGTTTGAACTCAAGAGCTGGCAGAACGGCGAGAAAATCAATCTCACGCGCTTCGACGGCTACTGGGACAAGAAGCTGACGGCCAAGGCCAGTGAAGTCGAATTCGTCATCCAGACCGACCCCGTGGCACGAGTCAACGCCCTGAAGTCAGGCGAGATCGACGGCGGCTGGATGCTTCCCTCCAACGCCATCGGCGAATTGAAGGCCTCGGGCGCCGGCGATGTCTTCTTCGGACTGAACTCGGCCGTGAACAGCTTGGTCGTCTCCAACCCCGAGGGCCCGCTGGGAAACGCGGAGGTCCGCAAGGCGTTGTTGATGGCCATTGACCGCAACGGCTTGGTGCAGGCGGCCGAGGCCGGCTACGCCACCCGGACCAATTCGCTGACCACCGAATCGGTGTGGGGATCGGCCGATGCCGCAACCAAGGAAGCGGCCTTCAAGGATCTTGTCGACTACCCGTACGATATCGAGGCCGCGGCCAAGATCATCCAGGAACAGGGCGTTGCCGGCCAGGAAATCACCATCACCACCGCGCCCATGGGCAACAACTTCGCGGTGACTGCTCAGGCAACTGCCGCTGCAGCCGAATCGATCGGCCTGAAGGCCAAGATCAACACGGTGACCCCGAACGCGTACTCCGCGCTCTTCTCGGATCCGGCGGCCCGCGAGGGCACCGACCTCTTCTACACCAACTGGTACCTCTCCGCGGGAAACCCGCTCGAAATGTTCTCGATCCTGCGCACCGGAGACTTCTCCAACTACGGAGGCTGGTCGAACCCGGCGTTCGACAAGGCAACGAACGCCAGCGTGCACACGAAGGATCCCGCCAAGAGCCTTGCTTTGGCCGTGGAATCACAGAAAATCACCAACAAGGAAATTCCCTGGTTGCCGCTCTATGAGAGCCCGACCAATATCTGGATGAACAACAAGATCACGGGTGCCTCACCGTCGGTGAACTACCTGTACTACCCATGGGCGGCCCAAATTGGCGCAAAGTAACCTCGCCACAGCGACCCCGCCGGCGCCGGGGGCAACCAAGCCCCCGCGCCAGGCGGGCGCGGCACTGAAACTGGCGGCCGGCAAGATCGGCGCATTCCTCTTCACCGTGTTCGTTTCCTCGGTGATCGTGTTCTTCTCCCGCTGGCTGGTGCCGGGGGACCCGATCAGCTTCCTGCTGCGCGGGCGTAGCCCCAACCCCGAGGCAATCGCCGAGGTCACCGCCATCTACGGCCTGGACAAGCCGCCGCTGGAGCAGTACTGGAACTGGCTTACCGGCATCATCCTGCACGGCGACTTCGGCCGCTCGCTGCAGTACCGGCAGGACGTCACCGACGTGATCCTGGGGCGCCTGCCGGTGACCCTGGGCCTGGTTGTCATGTCCGGCGTGATGATCGCGATCCTCGGCCTGGCCGCCGGCATCGCCGCATCGCTGCTGCGCGGCACCTGGGCGGACCGTGCCATCGTGGCGTCGATGTCCGGCCTGGCGGCCATTCCGTCCTTCGTTGGCGCCATCGTCCTGATCGCGATCTTCGCGGTGCAGCTTGGCATGTTCCCCTCCTTCGGTTCGGGAACCGGCTTCGGGGACATGGTCTACCACTTGGTCCTTCCGTCGCTGGCGCTGGCGCTCTCATTCATCGCCGTGGTGGGCCGCGTGACCCGCTCGTCCATGGTCGAGCAGTTCGCCCGCGAACACGTCGAGGTTGCCCGTTCGCGCGGCGTCACCCCGGTGGCGGTTGTCACCCGGCACGTGTTGCGCAACGCCACCGGCCCCATCCTCACCGTCAGCGGCCTGCTGGTTGCCGGCCTGCTGGTCTCCTCGGCGATCGTGGAGCAGGCCTTCGGCCTGGCCGGCCTGGGATCCCTGCTGGTTTCCTCCGTGGACCGCCTGGACTTCCCCGTGGTGCAGGCCATCGTCCTGATTGTCGTCACCGCGTTCGTAGCCATCAACACCCTGGTTGACCTCCTGGGTCCCGTTATCGATCCACGCCTCAAGGCGGGGGAGGGAGCACGATGACCGTCCAAGCTGCTCCGCGTTTGCCCATCAAACGCCTGACTCTGAAGAACCGTCGCTGGGGGCTGATCCTCGCCACGACATTCCTGGCGCTAGTCCTTTTCGGTGCCGTTTTCGCACCGCTGCTGGCACCCTACCCGCCCGCGGCCGTGGACCTGTTGCAGGTCAACTCGGGACCGACCGCCGAGCACTGGCTCGGCACCGACGCCCTGGGCCGCGACATCTTCTCCCGCATGCTCTACGGTTCGCGCACCGCGCTTGCCGGTCCGGCGTTCGTGGTCATCCTTTCCACCATCCTGGGCCTGCTGCTCGGGCTGTGGGCGGGCTGGGCCGGGGGCAAGATCGATGCGATCATCAGCCGCGTCTTCGACATCGTGCTGGCCTTCCCGGCACTGCTGCTGGCAATCCTCGCAGTGGCCCTCTTCGGCAAGGGCCTGGTGGCCCCGGTGCTGGCCATGTCCATCGCCTACACCCCGTACATCGGGCGGCTGACCCGCCAGCTGGTGGCGACCGAGAAGAACCGCCAATACGTGGCCGCATACAAGGTGCAGGGTTTCTCCGCACCATGGATCGCCACCCGCGCCGTGATGCCCAACGTGCTGGGCGTGGTCGGTTCGCAGACCACGCAGAACTTCGGGTACGTGCTCGTCGAGCTCGCCGCCCTGTCCTTCCTGGGCCTGGGCATCCAGGCGCCGCAGGCCGACTGGGGCACCATGATCAACGAAGGCCAGGCCGCGCTGGTCAGCGGCAACTTCCTGCCGGCACTCATCCCGTCGGTGGCAGTTGTGCTTGTTGTTGTCGCCGTCAACACCGTCGGTGGCTGGCTTTCGGACAAGCTGGGAGATCCCTTCGCATGAACCTCTTAAACATCAGTGACCTGAGCATCGAAATCAACCAGCCCACGGGTTCGACCCTGCTGCTGGACAAGGTGTCCCTCCACATTGCGCGCGGCGAGACCGTGGCATTGGTCGGGGAATCGGGATCCGGAAAGTCGTTGACCGCCCGCGCCGTGTTGGGCCTGCTGCCCTCCTCGGCCGACGTGACCGGCGAGATCGACCTCGAGGGCGTCCAGGTTCTCAAGGCATCCCCGGCCGAGCTGCGCGCCATGCGCCGCACGCGTGCGGCCATGGTCTTCCAAGACCCGCGCTCGTCCATCAACCCGGTGCGCACCCTCGGTGCCCACTTGGTCGAACCCATGATGCAAGAGCCGGGCGCCAACAAGGCGGCGCTGGAGGCCCGTGCCGTGGAACTGCTCGGATCCATGGGGCTCACCAACCCCGAGGCTCGCATGAAGCAGTACCCGCACGAGCTCTCGGGCGGCATGCTGCAGCGCGTCATGATCGCCGGCGCCCTGATGAACAACCCCGAACTGCTCATCTGCGACGAATCGACAACGGCGCTGGATGTGACCACCCAGGCCGCGGTGATCCAGCTGCTGTCCAACGCCGTGCGCGAGCGCTCCATGGGCATGCTTTTCATCACCCACGACCTGGCCCTGGCCGCGTCGATCGCGGACCGCACCTACGTGCTGCGCCACGGCGTGGTGCAGGAGCACGGCGATACCCGGCAGGTCTTCGAACGCCCCGCCTCCGACTACACCAAGCAGCTTGTTGCGGCAACGCCAAGCATGCAGAGCGCCCCGAAGACCGGAGCGCACCAGGTCGAGTCCGCAGCGGCCCCGGTGCTGAGCGTGGACAACGTCTCCAAGACCTACCACCTCCGCGGGCAGCCGCCGGTCGAGGCTCTGAAGTCCGTCTCGCTGGCCATCCCGACCGGCGGCGGCCTGGCGATCGTCGGCGAGTCGGGTTCGGGCAAATCGACCCTCGGTCGCATCGTCGCGGGCCTGGAACACGCCGACACCGGTGAGATGACCATGGCCGGCGGCAACGTGCAGGGCGGCAGCGCCAAGGAACGCCGGCTGAAGACCGCTTCGCGCGTCCAGATGGTGTTCCAGGACCCCTACCAGTCCCTGGATTCGCGGCTCACCCCGGCCAAGGCGTTGGGAACCGTCCTGAAGCTGCACTACAAGCTCGACGCCAAGGCCATGAAGGCGCGCATCAAGGAATTGCTTGAATCCGTGGGCCTGGAGGAAAAGCACGCAAACCTCTACCCGCGCAAGCTGTCCGGCGGCCAGCGCCAGCGCGTTGCGATCGCCAAGGCCATGGCGCTGAACCCGCGCCTGCTGGTGCTCGACGAGGCAACCAGCGCACTCGATGTATCGGTCCAGGCCCAGGTGCTTGAACTGATCAACAAGCTGCGCAAGGAGAGCGGGGTCTCGGTGCTGTTCATCAGCCACGACCTGGCCATCGTCGGGGAAATCTGCGACGAGCTGCTGGTGGTCCAAAACGGCGCCATCGTGGAGAGCGGCCCGACCAAGGCAGTGCTGAGCAACCCGCAACACCCCTACACCCAGACGCTGCTGGCCTCTGTACCGCGCCCGCGATGGGAAACCGGCGGCAGCGACAGCGGCCTCGATGACCAGGGCCCCCTCGACGGGGAACTGGCACCGGCGCAGAACAACAGCCTCTAGAGAAAAAGACAATGACGACATCAAATCCGACATTCTTTGAGAATGCCGAAAAGAACATCGACCTGGCGCTGTGTGCGGCGTCGCTGCGCGACACCAAGCGGGCCGTTTACTGGCTCGATTCCCCGTTGCGTCCCGGCGTCCGTGAACCGCTGCGCGCACAGATCGACTGCGACCTGCTCGTGGTCGGCGGCGGCTACACCGGGTTGTGGACTGCCCTGCAGGCCAAGGAACGCAACCCAGAGACCTCGGTGGTCCTGCTCGAGGCCAACTGGGTCGGGTCCGAGGCTTCGGGCCGCAACGGCGGTTTCTGCGAAGCTTCCCTGGTGCACGGTGAATCCAACGGCGAGCAGCACCTGCCCAAGGAAAACGCGCGGTTGACCGAGCTGGGCAACGAAAACCTGGCCGAGCTGATTCAGGCCATCGAACGCTACGGCATCGACTGCGACCTGTACCGCGAGGGCGCGCTGGCCGTGGCCACCGAGCCGCACCAGGACGCCTGGCTGCGCGAGGAAGCGGACGGCGAGGACACGATCTACCTCGACCGCGAAGAAACCTCAAAGCTGGTCAAGTCGGATGCGTTCATTTCCGGTGCCTGGAGCAAGACCGACACGGTGTTGGTGAACCCGGCGAAGCTGGCCTGGGGCCTGCTTGCCGCCTGCGAACAGCTCGGCGTACGCATCTTCGAGCAGTCGAAGGTCACGGGCATCGAGGAACGCGACGGCAAGATCGTTGCCAACACCGCCACCGGCCAGGTTCTGGCCTCCAAGGTCGCGCTGGCGACCAACGTGTTCCCGTCCCTTCTCAAGCGCAACGCGCTGATGACCGTCCCGGTTTACGACTATGTGCTTGTCACCGAGCCGTTGACCGCCGCACAGCGCGAGGCGATCGGCTGGGAAAACCTGCACGGGCTGGTGGACCTGAACAACCGCTTCCACTACTCGCGCCCGATCGTCGACGAAAACGGCGACTTCCGCATCCTCTACGGCGGCTTCGACGCGATCTACCGTTTCGGCGGCAAGGTCAACCCGGAGTTCTACGACAGCGAGACCACGTACAAGAAGCTTGCGGCGCACTTCTTCGCCACCTTCCCGGAACTGCAGGAACTGAAGTTCTCACACGCTTGGGGCGGGGCGATCGACTCCTGCAGCCGCTTCTTCTCCTTCTTTGATCTGGCTTACAAGGGCAAGGTCGCCTATTGCGCCGGCTTCACAGGACTGGGCGTCGGGGCCTCGCGCTTTGGCGCACGCGTCATGCTTGACCTGCTCGAGGGCAAGAAGAACGAGATCACCGAGCTCGAAATGGTCAAGAAAAAGCCGTTGCCGTTCCCTCCGGAACCGTTGGCTTGGATCGGCGTCAAGATGATGACCGCCGCCCTGGCCCGCGCCGACCGCCGCGAGGGCGAGCGTGGACTGTTCCTCAAGACCATGGACGCCGTGGGAATGGGGTTCGACTCGTGATCACCCTCGAACACGTGGACCATGTCTCGGCCGCCAACCGCACGGTCCTGGCACCGGCAGTGTCGCTGGAACACGAGGCCGTTCCGGCGGACCAGTCGGTTGCCGGGGATCCCACCACCGCCGCCGAGCGGCTCGGGGAGATCTTCGGGGTGGAATTCGGCCTCTGGGAAATGAGCGCCGGAATCATGACCGACGTCGAGGCGGAGGAACTCTTTGTGGTGCTCAGCGGATCTGCCACCGTGCAGGTCCACGCGGCCAACGGCTTCGACGCTGCCGTGCTGAAGCTCGAACCGGGAACCGTCTGCCGTCTGAGCGAGGGCATGCGCACCACCTGGATCCTGGACGAGCCGCTGCGCAAGCTGTACCTGACGCAGGCGTAACCGACAAGCACACTGCAAACCAACAGGCAGGTCAAACATGGCAACGGCCGCGGGAAACCCCCGCGGCCGTTGCCTTTCGCTTGTGGTTTTCCGCGGCCGTTGTATGCCGTCGACCGCCCGCCTACGCTGGTCGCGTCCAGCCCCGGGGAGGCACGGCAGCGCGACCGGAGACCGAGCCCGGCGCGCCCGGAGAACTGAGGAAACCATGGGTGACGAACAGGTTGACCGCAACCTCAAGGGAATGGACGATCTCGACTTCGACGGTTGGAACAACGCCGACTGGAACGGAGTCTTTGCCCACCACCACACCGACGATGTGCTCGTGGACTGGAAAGGCCAGGAACCCACCCGTGGGATCGCGGAGCACATTGACGCGATGAAGGCCTTCGTCGATTCGGTCGGGGGCACGCCGCCCCGGATCACCTCCCACCCGATCTCCTTCGGATCCGGCGAGTGGACCTGTGCCATCGGCGAGTTCGAGGACGGGAGCCGCATGGTGACGGTCGCGAAATGGCGTGACGGAGCGATCGCCGAGGAATACATCTGGGCGTAGAACCCCGCCCATGCACGGAAGCCGCACCCTCAAGGGGAGCGGCTTCCGTATTTCACCAGCGATGCGCCCTGTCCATCCACTAGACCAGACGGGCTGGGTTGCTACTTTTCCGTCATGTCCAGATGCGGCGTCGGGCGGCGGAAGAAACGGGTGATGACCAGCAGCCAGATGAAGCCGATGCCAAGCCACACCAGCCCGATGGTCAGGGCCGTGGCCGACAGGCTGGTCCACAGCCAGACCGTCAGTGCCAGGCCGATCAGCGGCAGCACCAGGAACCTGAACGTGTCCACGGCCCCGCGCCGGGCCTCGTCGAAGAAGTAGTGTTTGATGACCGCAAGGTTCACTGCGGAGAACGCGACAAGCGCCCCGAAGCTCACGGTCTCGGAGATCAGCTGCAGCGTCACGAACAGCGAGCCCATGGCGATCACCGATACGGCCAGGATGGAGAGGACCGGGGTGTTGAACCTGCGGCTGAGCCGCCCGAAGAAGGACTTGGGCAGGACGCCGTCGCGGCCCATCGCGTAGAGGATCCGGGCCACGGAGGCCTGCGCGGCGATCGAGGACCCGATGCCGCCGGCCGTGAATGCGGCCAGGAAGATTGCGGTGAACGTCTGCCCGCCAACGGCCATCATGACATCCATCGCCGCGGAATCCGGGTCGGTGAAAATGTTGCTCGGGTAGGCCAGCTGGGCCACGTAGGCAAGGACGACAAACAGGATTCCCGCACCGAGGGTGACCAGCGTGATGGCGATCGGCAGCGAGCGGCGCGGGTTCTTGGTTTCCTCCGCCAGGGTGGAGATCGAGTCGAAGCCCAGGAAGGAGAGGCACAGGATCGCAGCGCCGGACATCAGCGGGGCGATCCCGTCGGCGCTGCCGTCGCCGGTGAACGGCCTGGTGATGCTCAGGTCGGCCTGCCCGGTGGCCGAGGCCACGGCCATCGCTATAAACACGACGATGAACACGGCTTGGACGGCGATGATCACCAGGTTGGCCCGGGTGACCGAGACGATGCCGATGATGTTCAGGGTGGTGACGAGCGCAATCACCGCGACGATGAACACCCAGTTGGGGATCGCCGGGAAGGCCGCGTTGAGGTAGATGCCGGTGACCAGGTAGTTCAGCATGGGCAGGAAGAGGTAGTCCAGCAGTAGGGACCAGCCTGCCATCAGGCCGGTGGCCGGGCCGAAGCTTCGCTGCGTATAGGTGTAGGCGGAGCCCGCGTAGGGAAACGCCCTGGACATGAGCCCGTAGGAGCGTGCGGTGAACATCATGACGCACAGCGTGATCAGGTACGCCATGGGCAGGCGTCCGCCCGAGACCTGGGTGACGATCCCGTAGGTGGTGAAGACCGTCAACGGAACCATGTAGACAAGCCCGAAGAGCACCAGGCCGGGAATGCCCAGAACGCGCTTGAGCTGCGGTGCGGCGGCATTGGCGCTTGCGGCCTGGAGCTGTGCCGCGTTGGGGTTACTGTGCGACATGGCTCGGTTGTCCTTCATGGTCGGAGTCGTTGACGTACTCGTTTACGTTGTCGTTTGCGTAGGTGGCTTGGCCGGCAAGATACGTGGCGATGACCGGATTGCCAGGCAGTTCGGCCGGTGCAGCGGTCCGAGGGTCCTGCCCGAGCCACACCAGGTCGGCGCTGTGTCCCGGGGCCAGGGTGCCCCACGGGGCCGGGTGCGCATCGGCGAAACCCTGGAAGGCGGTGCCGCGCGTGTAGATGTCCAACGCGTCCTCGATCCCGATGATCTGCTCGGGCACCCAGCCGCCGTCGGGGTCCCCGTCCGTGGTGGTCCGCGATGCGGCAATGGCGATGCCCTCGCGCGGGTCGGCGGAGGACGCGGGCCAATCCGAGCCGAAGGCGAGCCGGGCACCGGATTCGGCCAGCGTGCGGGTCTTGTACTGAGTGTCGGCGCGTTCCCGGCCCAACCTCGGGATGGTCAGCACCGTCATGAGCGCGTCGAGCTGGGCCCAAAGCGGCTGCATGTTTGCCACGACGCCCAACTCGGCAAAACGTGCCAGGTCCTTGTCGCTGGCCAGCTGCACGTGGGTGACCACGGGGCGTGCGGCGGCTGCATCGGTGAAGTGCGCCGAATGCTCCATGGCATCAAGGGAAATCCGCACCGCGTCGTCGCCAATGGCATGGATGTAGGGCTGGAAACCTTCGGCTCGAACGGCCGCGACGGCCTTGGACAGCTCCGCCGGCTCCCAGATCCTCATGCCGTGGTGTTCAACCGTGCAATAGGGGTCCAGCAGTGACGCCGTCTCGTTCTCGATGACCCCGTCGGCGAAGAACTTGATGGTGTTGAACGTGAGGTTGGGATGGTTCAGGGCCCGCACTTCCTCGCGCGCCGCAAGCATCTCCTGAAGTGAACCCGGGAAGTGCCGCGGGTCGGCGATTAGGGCGATGTTCATGCGAACCTTGAGCAGTCCGCGCCGTGCCGCCTCGATGTAGACCTTGTAGTTGTCCAGCTCGGCCCAGGATTCCTGGGCCCAGGTGATCCCGAAGGAGGAGAACATGTCCAGGGCGGTGGCCAGTGCATTCAGGCGCACTTCGAAGGCCGGTGGCGGGCAGACCGCGGCCATCAGGTCCAGGGCACCCCATTCACGCAGTACGCCCAGCGGCTCGCCGTCGGCACGCCGCGGAATTTCGCCCATCTCCGGTTCGGGTGTGTCCTTGGTGATCGAGGCTCGGCGCAGTGCCTCCGAGTTGCACCAAAGGGTGTGGCCGTCCCATCCCCGCAGGACCACGGGGCGGTCGGAAACGCCTTCATCGAGCCAGCGAGCGTCGAAAAGGCCGCCTTCGGCGAGCGAGCCGTTGTAGGCGACGCCCTGGATCCATTCCTCGTCGGGGTTTTCCTCGGCGTAGCGCCTTACTTCGGCGACGATTGCTTCCACCGAGGCGAGTCCGACGAGCTTGGGGCCGTAATTTTCAAGGCCGCCGTGGATCGGGTGGGAGTGGCCCTCGCCGAACCCTGGCATGAGGAATCCGCCGTCGAGGTCGATGGCCTCGTGGTCGATGTCCTTGGCCTGCTGCACCGCGTCGGTGCCCAGTGCGGCGATCAGGCCGTCGCGGACGAGCAGGGCGTGCGTGTCGCCCAACCCCTTTCCGGGCCACACGGTTCCTCCGTGAAACAAGGTGGATCTCTGCTGCTGCGTGTTCATGCAAACCCTTTCCAAGGCCAAGCAACGTAAACGGCACGGCTCGGCACCGACCAGGAGATGGGAGCGGGGGCGCCGAGTGGCACGAACGAACGTCGTTCGTATAAGTAGAATGGAATCTACAGCCGAGGCTAGAGTGTGTCAATGGTCACTTTTGCGGGCTGGCTGCAAGTGTTTCGAAGGTGGGGAAATCAAGGATGAGTATGAATCGCCGGAAGATCGCGATCGCCGCGCTCGAGTTGGTGGGGCGCGAGGGCATCGAGGCGCTCACCATGAAGCGGCTGGCGGAGGAAGTCGACCGGAAACCCGCCTCCCTGTACAACCACATTGCGGGCAAGCAGGACCTCATCGAGGCGATGCGAGGGATCCTGTCCGAGCACATCGAGGCGAGCTACTTTGAGTCACTGGGTTGGCGCGATGCGCTGCTGGCCTGGGCACGCGACTACCTCAAGGCCTTTGCCCAGCACCCCAAGATCATCGCGGTGATGGCCACGACGGCGATCTCCGACCCGGCGACCCTGGCCACCTACGAGAAGGTGGTGGCCAGCCTGGTCCGCGGCGGCTGGAGGCGCGGCGAAGCGGTGGCGGTCATGCGCGCCGTGGAGGCCTACGTGCTCGGATCGGCACTCGACATCGTGGCGCCCGATACGCTGCTCAATCGCGACTCGCTCCCAATGGAACTCAACGAATTGCATGCGAACCTGGATCCGCAAGATGCGGAGATCTGGAGCGCCCAGGCGGCGTTCGACCTGGGCATCAATGCGCTGCTCGACGGACTTGTCGTCACCCTCGAACGCAACGGCGCGCGCAGCCTCCGGTAGCCGGCGAGCGAAGCCCACCGGGCACAAAAGGCGGGCACAAAAAGGGATTGGCAACGCCCGGCTTCCGTCCCCACACGGCCGGAAGCCAGGCGCCGCCAATCCAGCCTGAAGTGTCGGTGCCCGATCTAGGCGGTTGCCGACGCCTTGACCTCGGGCCACCAGGAATCGGCGGTCCATAGGTTCAGCGACTCCTCGAGGGCCGCGCCAAGGGTGAAGACCGTCGCGTCGTCGTAGGTGCGCCCGACGATCTGCACACCCGTCGGTACGCCGTTCGGGGCGATTCCTGACGGCACGGCGAGCACCGGGACACGGCCGATGACGTTGAACGGGAGGGTCAGGGCCGATTCGAGCCAGGGAACTTGCTGCCCGTCGATTTCGATGAGGGCCTCGGGATCCGGGAAGTCCGCCACCAGGCCCTGGGCCGCGTTGGTGGGGCAGAGTAGGGCGTCGTAGCTTTCGAGCAATTTGCCCAGCGGCTCATACAGCTCGGTCTCCGAGATGAGGCCGCCGGCGAAGGATCCGCCCGACGCGGCGCGCTTGGCGAAGTCGCGGGTGTATGGCATCAACAGTTCTTGGTGCTCGCCCGAGATTTCCGAGATGAATGCTCCCATGATGCCGCCGAAGTGTGCCAGTGCCGTTTCGACGAGCTGCTTGCGGGTCCAAGGCAGGGTGACCTCGTCCACGATGACACCGGCGTTGCGCAGGGCCTCGGCCGCGGCGCGGGTGTTGGCTTCCACCGCCGGGTCGATGGCGTAGTCGCCAAGGTTCACGCACAGGGCAACGCGCATGCCGGCCGCGGCCGCAGCCTTCGGCGTGTCCAGCACGTAGGCCGGGCGCAGTGAGGCCTGATCGGCGTAGTGCGGGCCGGCGATGACGTTCTGCAGCATGGCAACGTCGGCAACGCTGCGGCCCATGGGGCCGTCCGCGCAATAGGTGTCCTGATTGAACGGCGCCATGCCGGGTACTCGGCCAAAGGGAGGCTTGAAGCCAACAAGTCCGTTGAAGGAAGCGGGGATGCGGATGGACCCGCCGATGTCGGAGCCGGTTGCAAGGATGGTTTCGCCCGCGGCCAGGGCGGCGCCGGAACCGCCGGAGGAGCCGCCCGGGGTCATCTCGAGGTTCCACGGATTGCGGGTGACGCCCCAGAGCCTGGAGTGGGTGTAGCCGGCGCAGCAGAATTCGGGGGTCGTCGTGCGGCCGTGCACCACGGCGCCCGCGGCAAAGATCCGCTCGACGATGGGGTGGGTGACGTCGGCGATGTTCCCCTTCTCAAGCAGGGAGCCTTCCTCCGAGGTGTATCCGGCAATCGGCTGCTCTTCCTTGAGTAGCAGCGGGATTCCCTCAAGCGCGCGAAGCTGCGTGCCCGGCTTGGCGAAACGTTCCTGTGAGGCGCGGGCGGCGTCGTAGGCCACCTCGAGCATTTCCTCGGTCAGTGCGTTGATGCTCGGTTCCACCGCCGCGGTGCGGGCCACGACCGCGTCCAGCAATTCGACGGGCGAGAGTTCCTTTGCGTTGAAAAGTTCGCGTGCCTTGGTGGCCGTGAGGTGGTGCAGCTCCATGAATGGCTCCAATCGAAAGGTGTACGAGGGCGTGCGGGCCACGGAGACATGGCCTGGAATCGAGGGCGCGTGAAATGTCCTCGCATGATGAGACTAGGCTCACGTTCCGATTAAGTCAACGGTGATGACATCTTTGTTGACACTTGGAGGGATGCGGTGTTCGGAAGCTTGGGGGACCGCCGGGGAAGGTGGTGCGAAATGCTCTCTACCTCCTTGGTGAGGGCGTCGCCGGATCGGCCGGCGCAAATGCGGAAACGGCACCACCCGCATGCTTGCGGATGATGCCGTTTCTGTTGCGGGCGCGAGTCAGGGCGCCTTGTCGTCATGCGTTCGCGGCAGCGCCGAGGGCTGGCGCTCGCCAAGAACGAAGCCGTCTTCGCGGTCGATCCACTGGCGACGCAGCACGCGCAGCACCATCGACATGTTCATCCCCACGATCCCGGGCAGGGCACCGATGTCGTCGGTGACGAAATCCGCCAGCGCCTCTTCGCTGCGGAACACCCCGTGGTAGAACACGGAAGTCGGACCTGCCGTCATGACCGTGTATCGGGCCGACTCGTGGGCACTAAGCCGGGCCAGAGCCTCGGGAATGTGCTGGGGCTGGACTTCCAGGCTGATCAACGCGGTGATCGGGTAGCCCAGCAACGCCGGTTCGATCTCCGCGCGGGGCCTGGCGGTTCCCGATTCCAGCAGGTTCTGGACCAGCCGGTAGGCGCTGGAGTTGCTGATGCTCAGCTTGCGGGCCACCTGCGCCGAGGAAACCCTGCCGTCGTCGAGCAGCATGGCCAAGGCGCCGTGTTCATTGGGACCCAGGGCGGGGTTGGCCGCGGCCGGCGCGTCCGGGTCGTAGTCGGCCAAGGCCGTGAGTGTGGCGGTCTGTTCCTCGCCGAGGCGGTGCAGCCGCCAGCCGAACCCTTCGCGTGCTGCGCGCAGCACCAGGTCCGAGCGGATGGAAGCCACGCCGTCGATGGCGGGCAGCCGGGTCATCAGCAGGTGGTTGATGTCGGTGCCCGGCAGCGGGTAGACGGTGCAATAGAGGTCCGTGGCCCCGGTGGTCATCATGATCGACTGCACCTCGGGCACCCGGCGCAGCTCATTGGCCACCGCATCGGTATGCCCCGGGGCGCACTTGATCCACACCACGTACGGGTTCCCGCTGGTCAGTACCGTCCACCGCGCGGAAGCGATCACACGCAGCACCCCGCGCTCCTGCAGGTTCGCCAGCCGGCGGCTCGCGGTGGTCGGCTTAAGCCCGATGACCTCGGCAATCAGGTTGATTGGTGCCCGCGGAGCGATTTGCAGGGCGGCGACGATGTCTAGGTCGGCGGGGTCGAGTTCCTGGACCAAATTTCCTCCTTGGGATATTTCACCACTATAGTTGCCTGTCGTGACAACAATCACCACTAAATGTGGTGTGGCTGGTTGAAATTATTGATTGGATTGGCTTGTGGTGATGGAAGTGGAGACGGAGACTAAAAAGCCCCGTCGCGGAATTGGTGCCATGTTGAAGTTCATGGATGCCGTGGAACAGTTGGGCAACAGGCTGCCGCACCCCTTCTGGCTCTTCATGGGACTGAGCGTCGTGCTCATGCTCGTCAGCGCCCTGCTGGCTGCCTTGGACGTCTCGGCGGTCTCGCCGGCCACCGGGGAAACGATCAAGGCGCGCAACCTGCTTTCGGCCGAGGGCCTTGAGCTGATACTCGGCGACCTTATCAAGAACTTCATCACCTTCCCGCCGCTGGGCCTGATCCTGGTGGTCATGCTCGGCGTCGCCATTGCGGACAAGGGCGGCCTGCTCACCGCCGTCATGCGCTCAATGCTGGCACGCGTGCCAGCAAAGATGGTGACGTTCACCGTGGCGCTGACCTCCATGTTCGCCCACATCGCCTCTGATGCGGCATTCATCGTCATGATTCCGCTGGGCATGATCGCTTTCAGGTCGGTGGGCCGCAGCCCTGTCATCGGTGCCATCGTCGCATACGTGGCCGTCGGCGGCGCGGGCAGCGTCAGCCCGATCATCGAGGGGTCCGACGCCGTCTACGCCGGCCTGACCACGGCAGCGGCGCAGACCATTGATCCTAACTATGTGGTTTCCCCCGTAGCAAACTACTTCTTCGGCGTCGTGTCCTCCTTCGTGCTCGCCATTTCGATCACCATCGTGACCGAGCTGATCGTGGCCCGCCGCGTCGAAGCCATGAACAAGGTCATCCCGGACCTGACCGACCCGACCGGCATCCCCGACATGAAACTCAACCCCATCGAGCGCCGGGGCGTGCGCCGGGCAGGCATTGCCGCGGCCATCTTCATGGCCCTGCTGGTGCTCTCCGTGGTGCCCCAGGCTTCCCCGCTGCGCGGCGAGGGCGGTTCCATCGTGGACTCCCCGCTCATGGACAACGTCGCCGTGTTCCTGATGCTCTTCTTCGCGGTGGTCGGCATCGTCTACGGAAAGACCGTGGGCACCATCCGCTCGGCCCGCGACGTCCCGGACCTGATGGGCCAGGGCGTGCGCGACCTGGTCCCCGTGATCGTGCTCTTCTTTGCCGTTTCCCAGTTCCTTGGCTACTTCAAGTGGACCAACGTCGGCCAGCTGGTGGCCATCGGCGGCGCGAACGCGCTGAATTCCGTCGACGCGCCCGTCATGTTGATCTTCGTCGGCGCCATCCTGCTCATCAGCATCATGAACCTGCTGCTCACCAGCGGCATCGCCATGTGGTCGCTGATCGGCCCGGTGCTGGTGCCGATGCTCATGCTGCTGAACATCTACCCCGAGACCAGCCAGGCGCTCTTCCGCATCGCCGACGCGCCGACCAACTCGCTGACCCCGATGAGCCCCTACTTCGTGATCGCCCTGGAATTCATCCGCCGCGTGCGGCCATCGGCCGGCATCGGCACGCTGATGTCGCTGGTGCTGCCGCTGACGGTGATCAACCTGGCGGTCTGGACCCTGATGTTCCTAGGCTGGTACGCCCTGGGCATCCCGCTGGGCCCCGGCGCCCCGGTTCGCTAAGACCGGCCCGTGACGACATCAAAGCAAGAACGAAAGAGGCGTACGTGCTAGGCATCGACGTGACAACGACCGACATCCATGACTGGGCCAAGGCCCACGCCGAGGATATGGTCGCCGACGTGGCCATGCTGGTGGGTTACGAAACCCCCAGCCGGGACCTGGAGCTGCTGGACACCGCGGCCGGGGCCATCACTGCCTGGATGCGCGAGCGGCTCGGGGAACCGGACAGGTTGGTGCGCCACAAGCTTGAGGGCCACGGGGACGCCATCGATGTGACCTACGGGGATCCGGGCAGCGCCGGCGTGCTGCTGGTGGGCCACTACGACACCGTGTGGCCGGCCGGAACCCTGGCCGAATGGCCCTTCACCATCCGCGACGACGGGACCGCCACCGGGCCCGGCGCCTACGACATGAAGGCCGGGCTCGTCACCGCGGTGTGGGCGCTGCGCGCCCTGCGCGAATCGGGCGCCGCCCACCCGCCGGTGCGCTTCATCTTCAACGGGGACGAGGAAATCGGCAGCCCGGTCTCCCGCCCGGTCATCGAGAAGGCCGCGGCCTCGGCGCTCTCCACCCTGGTGCTGGAGCCGGGCGTCGGATGGGACGTGAAGACCGAACGCAAGGGTGTCGGCGCGTTCACCGTGAACATCTCGGGCATCGAATCCCACGCAGGGAACGACCCGCTGGGCGGGGCCAGCGCCATCCACGCGCTGGCCGAGCTGATCCCCGAACTCGTCGCCGCACAGGACCACAAGGCCGGCACCACCATCAACGTCGGCGTCATCGGTGGCGGCACCACCCGCAACGTGGTTGCCGGGGCCGCGCACTGCGTGGCCGACGTGCGCGCCTCCACCACGGCCGAGGCCGACCGCGTGGCCGAACTCTTCGCCTCGCTGGAGGCCAGCGACCCGCGCATCGAGGTGGAGGTCACCGGCGGCTGGAACCGCCCGCCCATGCAGTTCACCTCGGTGAGCCGCCCGCTGTGGGAGATGGCGCACGAGGTTTCGTCCGAACTGCGCGAACCGCTCGAGGGCATCAGCGTGGGTGGCGGCAGCGATGCCAACTTCATCGCCGCACTGGGCTTGCCGGTGCTGGACGGGCTGGGCGCCAGCGGCGGGGGGCCGCACGCGCGCCACGAGCATATTGTGCTGGCCGACGTTCCCGACCGGGCGGCGTTGGTTGCGGGGATCCTGCGACGCCACCTGTCGCAAGACTGACTTCCACAGCAAAGCGACCCTTGCCGTCCGTTGGATGGCAAGGGTCGCTTTCGATTCGCGGGGGCGGACTAGACCGAGGCCCCGGGGCGCAGTGCCCGGACGCTGGCGTAGCCGTCCTTGACGGTGCGGGTGTAGCTGTCGAAGATCCGGGTGAACTTTTCCTCCGCACCGTATGGCTCCCAGCCCGGGTTTGAATCCCTGATGAAACTCAGTGCCGCGGCATGCAGCGTGTCGGCCAGTTCCTGCGGGGGAATGGGGCCCGCCAGCGGCTCGACCTTTTCCGAGCCCAGACAGTCGAAGAAGAACGGCACGTCCAGGCAGTGGACCGCCGCCGAGAACACCGGGGTGCGCCAGCTGAAGCGCGAGACCCAGGTGGGGGTGCTGCTGCGCGTATCGGCGAGTTCGGCCAAGGCAACGCGGAACATCCGGTCGGTCAGGAAGCGCCCCATGACGGCGGCGGTGCCCAGCGCCTTGACGTCCGCGTTGTGGGTCATCCAGGCGCGGCGGGCCTCCTTGGTCCCGCCCATCTTGGTGATCATGCGGCCAGCCGGCAGGAAACGAAGGAACTTTGCCGCCTTGCTAAAGGCCATGGCGAATTCGTCGTCGGTGGCCGAAAGCCACAGCGGGACGTCGCTGCCGTGGCCCGCGGCCAGCGCCTCGGTAGTCGGGCGGGGGAGTAGGTCCCCGTCGACAACGGGGCCGAGCGAGAGCCCCTCGTCGAGCATCTTCTGCAGGGCGCCCTTTGCCGTGAGGCTGGTGTTCTTCAGTTGCAGCTCGATGAGCTTTTCCTCGGGCACCGAGCGGAAGCCCTCGAGGTCCGCGCTCACCCCGGCTTCCTTGGCGATGGTGTCGGTCAGCTCCTTGGCCCGCGGCAGGCTGACATCGGCCAGTGCGCCGGAAAGCGAGATGGCACCGCGGAAGAGTCCGCGGGCCGCGGGCATGCCCAGCAGCGTGAGCACCGCGCCGCCGCCTGCCGACTGTCCGGCGATGGTGACTTGGTCCGGGTCGCCGCCGAATGCCGAGATGTTCTCGCGCACCCATTCAAGGGCGCAGAGCCAGTCGCGCACCCCGCGGTTCTCCGGCGCACCGGGGATGTGCCCGAACCCGTCGAAGCCCAGCCGGTAGGACACCACGACCGAGACGACCCCGTCGCGGGCGAACCCGGTGCTGTTGTACCAGGGGCTTGCGGGGGAGCCGGCGAAGAAGCCGCCGCCGTGGATCCAGACGAGCACCGGAAGCCTTGCGTCGCTGTCTCCCGCCGCGGGGGTGGTGACGTTGAGGTTGAGCGTGGATTCGCCGGGCACGCTGGGCTCGGGGATCAGCGTCACGCCGGGGTCCCCGCGCTGCGGCGTGGGACCGAAGGCGAGCGCGTCGCGGATTCCGTCCCACGGGCCGACGGGAACCGGGGCGGCGAAGCGGAGATCGCCCACCGGGGCCTGGGCGAAGGGGATGCCCATGAATGACGTGATGTCGTTGCGGCCCTCGACGGGCCGCCGGATGCCGCGCATGCGACCCAGCGGGGTGCCGATGATCAGCTGGTCCTGTTCGGTGCTTTGTTCTGCTGACATCGTGGCTCCTGATCTGTTGGAACAAAGGTTGTTGGCGGCGGCGTCCGTGACGTCCCAGCGCAAGACTAGCCGATGCTTGTGGCAAAATCCCGAGTGTTGTACGGTATTTCAAAATGCGGTGTTGTGACCGCCGGAACAGACACGAGGACAGCAAATGAACGCAATGATCCCGACCGAGCTGACAATCCAGGAAAAAGCATCATTGACAACGGGTCGCGATTTTTGGAGCACTTCCGGCCATGCCTCCGCGGGGCTGCCGTCGGTGATCCTCACCGACGGACCCCACGGCCTGCGCCTGCAGACCGGCGCCACCGACCACCTGGGGCTCGCGGATTCCGTGCCCGCAACCTGCTTCCCGCCGGCCGTGACCCTGGGATCAAGCTTCGACGTCTCCCTGCTCGAACGCGTGGGAGCGGCCATCGGTGCCGAGGCACGCGCCCAGGGCGTGGGCGTGGTGCTTGGCCCGGGCGTCAACATCAAGCGTTCGCCCCTGTGCGGCCGCAACTTCGAGTACCTCTCCGAGGACCCGCTGGTCTCCGGCGTGCTGGGCTCGGCACTGGTCGACGGGCTGCAGTCCCGGGACGTGGGAGCCTCCGTCAAGCACTTTGCCGCGAACAACCAGGAAGCCGACCGCATGCGGGTCTCCGCGGACGTCGACCCTCGGCCGCTGCGCGAGATCTACCTGCGCGCCTTCGAACGCGTGGTCCGCAACGCCAGCCCGTGGACCGTCATGTGCTCCTACAACCGCATCAACGGCGTCTCCGCGGCGGAAAACCGCTGGCTGCTCACCGATGTGCTGCGCGAGGACTGGGGCTTCGACGGCATCGTCGTCTCCGACTGGGGAGCCGTCACCGACCGGGTGCGTTCCCTCAAAGCGGGCCTGGACCTGGAAATGCCGGGCAACCCGGGCAACAGCATCCAGCGGATCTCCGACGCCATTGCCTCGGGCGAACTCGAGGAATCGGTGCTCGATGAAAGCGTCGTGCGCCTGGCTGAATTCGCCAAGCGGGCCCGGCCCGCCGAGGGACCCGCGGACCTCGAGGCGAACCACGCCCTGGCCCGCGAGGCCGCCGGCAAGGGAATCGTGCTGCTGAAGAACGAGGGCGGTCTGCTGCCCGTGCCGGCAGGAACGGACATCGCGGTGATCGGCGAATTCGCGCGCACCCCGCGCTACCAGGGTGCGGGCTCCTCGCAGGTGAACCCGACCCGCGTGGAAAACTTCCTCGACGAACTAAAGGCCGCCCCGGGCGTCGGGGCCGTCGAGTTCGCCCCCGGCTACTCGCTGGCGGTGGACGCGGCCCCGGAAGCTGAACTCTTCGCCGAGGCGGCGGCGGCAGCCGGCCGGGCCGACACCGTCATCTTCCTGCTTGGCTTGCCAAGCGCCGTCGAATCCGAGGGCTTTGACCGGGCGGACCTGCAACTGCCGGCCGTCCAGCTGGCGCTGCTCGACGAAGTGCGCGCGGCCAACCCGAAGGTCGCCGTGGCCCTGGTGGGTGGCGGAGTGGTTGAAATGCCGTTCGCCGACGAGGTGCCGGCAGTGCTTGCCGCTTGGCTTGGCGGCCAGGCCGGCGGAGGCGCACTGGCCGACGTCGTCACCGGTGCGGTGAACCCCTCGGGCCGCCTGGCCGAGACCATCCCGCTGCGCCTCGAGGACACCCCCGCGGCCCTGGACTTCCCCGGCGAGCACGGACACGTGCGCTACGGTGAGGGCATCTTCGTGGGCTACCGCTGGCACGACGCCCGCAAGGCCGCGGTGCGCTACCCGTTCGGACACGGGCTGAGCTACACCGACTTCGAGTACACGGACCTTGACGTCCAGAGGTACGACGACGGACTGCGTGCCACGGTGACCCTGCGCAACACCGGAAGCGTCGCGGGACGGGAAATCGTGCAGCTCTACGTGGGCCTGCCGGGCTCCGGCGTGGCACGCCCGCCGCGCTCGCTCGCCGCCTTCGCCTGCGTCGAACTGGCTGCGGGTGAAAGCACCGAGGTGGAGTTGCTGGTCGACCGTTCCGAACTCGCCTACTGGGACACCCGGGTCGACGGCTGGACCGTCGAGCCGGGAACCTACGAGGTCTCGGCCGCCGCCTCGAGCCGCGACGTGCGCCTGAACGCGGACATCGAGCTGGCCGGCGACGTGGTCCAGGTTGCGATCAACGCGGAAACCACCCTCGGCGAATTGCTGGCCGATCCCATCGGCGGCGCCATCATGGCCCAGCATGCCGGCGACGCGCTCTCCGGGATCACCGGCGGCTCGGGCGACGACGAGGCCTCGTCGATGATGGCAACGATGCTCGGCTCCCTGCCGATCGGGCGCCTGGTCAACTTCCCGGGCTCCCCGATGACCCATGAAGGCCTGGCCCAGTTGATTGGCGCCGTTCAGGGTGCACGTGCCGCTGCCGCGGCGGGAGTGCCGGCGAAGCAGTAAGACCTGATCATCAAACAGGACCCCCGCGCATTGTGCGCGGGGGTCCTGTGGCCGTGTCGCGGGGGAAAGCCCTAGCGCAAGACCTTGCGCACCCACATGGCGATGCCCTCGACGGCGAGCCCGGCAACCAGGATCATCAGCACGATCGAGGTGACAAGCGGGTAGTTCGACCCCTGGCCCGCATTGAGCAGGTAGTAGCCGATGCCGCCGCCTCCGACGATGCCGAGGATCGTCGCGGCACGGATGTTGGAATCCAGCAGGTAGAAGCTGTGGCCGATGATGGCGCGGGCGCCCTGCGGCAGCGTGGCGGACACGTAGGTTTGGAACCGGGTGGCGCCGGTGGCGGTGAGTGCCCGCTGCGGACCGGTCTGCACCTCCTCGAGCGAGTCGGCGATCAGTTTGCCCAGCAGCCCCACGCCGGCGAAGGCCAGGGCGATGATGCCCGCCTGGCTGCCCAGCCCGGTGACTATGATGAGCAGGATCGCCAGGATGATCTCGGGGACGCCGCGGATGGCCACCAGTGCCAGGCGCGAGCCCGCGCGCACCGAATCGTTCGGTGCCACGTTGCGTGCGGCTAAGGAGCCCAGCACCAGGGAGAAGACCAGTGACAGGATCACCGCTGCCAGCGCGATGGCCAGCGTCTTGCCCATGGCCGAGGCCATGGTCGCGAAGTCATAGGAGCCGAAATTGGGCGGCCAGAACTGTGCCATGATGGCCGGAAGCTTGGGCCAGACCTCGATCAGGTCGCTCCACTTGATGTCGCAGACCCACACGCCGGCCACTGCCACGGCGACGGCGCCCCAGCCCCAGAGCAGGTTGCGCACGCGGGCCGGCGTCCACGGCCTGCGCGAGTGGACCGTCAGGGGTGCGGCGGCGCGCGCGGCCCGGCGGGCCATTGCGCGCTTGGCGGTGGAGCGCGTGGTGTTCGCGGCGTGTCCCAGCAGGACCTTGCGAATGGCGCCGGAAACCAGTTCCATGGCCACGCAGAGGATGAACATCACGATCGCGATGCCGACGCCCAGCGAGTAGTTCAGCGACTTGAACGCATGGGACATTTCCAGGCCGAGGCCCACCACGCCCACGTAGCCTAGGATGACCGAACCGCGGAGGTTGATGTCGTTGCGGTGCAGCACCGTGGCGATCCACGACGGCAGCACCTGCGGCAGTACGCCGCCGATGAATTCCTGGGTCTTGGAACCGCCGGCCGCCCTGATGGCCAGCCGTGGTCCCTCGTCGATCTGTTCGATCGCATCGGCGAAGAGCTTGGAAATCATGCCGATCGAGTGCAGGCCGATGGCCAGGATGCCCGGCAGGGCGCCGATGGAAAACACCAGGATGAACACCATGGCGAAGACGACGTCGGGGATGGCGCGGGTGAAGACCGTGATGAACCGGCCCGCGGCCTGGAAGGCCGGGCCGGGGGTGGTGTTGGCCGCGGCGATGTAGGCCACCGGCACGGACAGGACCGCGGCCAGCAGCGTGCCGGTCAACACCAGGCCCAGGGTGAGAACCGTGAGTTCCAGCAGTTCCGCCAGGGGCGGGAACTTGACCGTGCCGACGCGGGCCAGGAAGCGCTCGGCATTGGCGATGCTCCCGACCATGTTGGCGATTGAGATCTCGGCCTTCGCCAGCGAGTAGATGGAGATGCCCACGATGGCCAGCAGGGTCAGCACCACCGCGGTGCGCTCGGGCGTGGGCCGGGGCAGGGCCCCGGGCTTGCCCGCCACCGGTGTGGTCACCGGCGTGGGAACCGGGGTGGGAATCCGGGTGTCGACGCTCATGAGGAGGCTGCCCCGCTGACGGCCAGGGATGCTGCGTGCTTGGGTTCCGCCTCGGCCTGGGCGGGTGCCGCCGGGGCCTCCGGTTCGGCCGAGACCTTTCCGTAGATCTCCATGACCTGTGCCCGGCCCAGGCCGGCCGTCGGGGTATCCAGGACCACGGCGCCATCGCGCAGCCCGATGATCCGGTCGGCCCAGGAGAGGGCCAGATCCACCTGGTGCAGCGAGCACAGGACCGTGAGGTTGCGTTCGCGGGCGATTTCGCGGATCAGCGACATGACAACCCTGCTTGATTCCGGATCCAGCGAGGCGACGGGTTCGTCGGCCAGCAGGATCTCGGGTTCCTGCATGAGCGCGCGGGCAATGGCGACGCGCTGCTGCTGCCCGCCGGACAGCGTGTCGGCGCGCTCGTAGGCGCGCTCGAGCAGCCCGACCCGATCGAGGGTTTCCAGCGCCTTCACGCGCAGGCGGCGCGGGTAGGTTGCCAGGCCCAGGCGCGGACCCCTGAGCGTGGCCAGCGCACCGGTCAGCACGTTTTCAAGTGCCGTCAGGGATGGAACAAGTTCAAATTGCTGGAAGACAAAGCCCACCTTGGAGCGCAACTGGCGCATGCCCTTGCCCGAGAGCGTGGTGAGGTCCTGGCCCAGGACGTTCAACGTGCCGCTGGTCGGTGTTTCCAGCCCGTCCACGTGCCGCAGGAAGGTCGACTTCCCGGACCCGGAGAGACCCAGCAGCACCACCATTTCGCCCGGTGCGATAGCGAGGTCTACGCCCTTGAGTGCGGCCTTGTCGCCGAATACCTTGACCACGTTTGTGGCCGTGATTGCATGTCCAGACATCTTGTTCACCTGTTCCATCCCCTTCGATCTACCTGGTACTTACTGGCACTGCGAGGCGTTGGTGCTCTTGCAGATGTCGCGGATGGTGTTGTAGTAGGCGTCGTCCACCGGCTTGGTCTCGAAGAAGACGGCCTTGAAGCCCTCGGAATCGGCACCCGCGATGCCGGCGGCGGCGATCTCGTCGATGGTCAGTTCCTTCATCAGCCCGGCAACCTCGGTGCGCAGTTCCTCGGGCAGGTTGTTGGAGACAACGATCGGTGCGCCCGGAACCATGGTCTGGTCGATGACCTTGACCTTGTCGCTCTTTGCGACCTCGCTGTCCTCGGCGAAGCCTGCCTCGCACTCCTTGCCCTCGCCGACCTTTGTCACGGAAACATCGTGCTTGCCGGCAAAGACCTTCTCGATGTCGGAGTCGACATTGATTCCGGCCTTGCCCAGGTTGTAGGAGGGGAAGAGGTAGCCGGAGGTCGAGGACGGATCCACGAAGCAGACCTTCTTGCCCTTCATGTCGGCGATGGTCTTGATGTCGCTGTCGGCCGGCACGATGGCCTGGGAGAAGTAACCCGGCTCCTGGCCTTCCGAGGTGACGATCGAGGAGACCGGGGTGAGCTTGGCGCCGTTGTTGGTGGCGGTCACGTACGTGAAGCCGGAGAAGGATGCGACATCGATCTTGCCGGCGATGGAGGCCTCGATGAGCGCGGCGTAGTCGGTGGACTCGTGGTATTCGACGGTCTTGCCGGTTTCCTTGGCCAGGTAGTCCATCAGCGGCTGGTAGTTGGTTTCGGTGTCAACCGAGTCCGGGACCACGCCGAACACCAGGGTGCTGGCGTCCTTGGCGAAGCCGGCTGCGGCCTCCGGGGTTTGTGCGTTTCCGGCCGGAGCGGCCGAGCATGCCGCCAGGGAAACGCTGGCGAGGAGAGCAAGGGTGAGGGCCGAGATCTTGGTGCGAGTAGACACGGTACTGGTTCCTTCGGAAGTCATCATCTTGTGTGCACAGGAGTCTGTGCCGAGTGTCGACGATATGCACCAAGTTCAACCACCAACCACTCAATCCGTGAACTGCCGGTGAACTGAACCTGCATTTCTGGTGTTGGGTTTCGAAGGTGCATTGAACCACTGACCTGCATGGCGAGGCAGAAGTGTTGTGCGGCGACATGGGCATGGCCGACCGGCCGGGATGTCGGGCGAGCTGGCGGCGCTCGGGCGAAGTTGGCCAGACAAGTCTGCGGCGCCGCCCGGGGGATTGCGCCGGCCCCGGCCTTGAAGTGGGGGTTTGCAGGTGCCGGTGCGCGAGCGGAAGGCGCGGCCTCGGGCGGTCAATTTCGTCGACAACACCCTTGTCAACTGCGTAGACAACGCTGTTGACGATTGTTAGTGTGTGACGCAGTGCACAATCGCCGGTGGGGGCATGGGGACGGCATGGCACTTTGAAGCCCCGCGGTCTCGCGGACTACGAAAGGAAGCTCTATGCAGTCAGAAAACCTTCGGCCTCAGGATAAGCCCACGGGAAATGTTTCCCGACGGGCCATCCTTGGAGCCGGTGCGGCCGCCGCCGGCCTGTTGCTCACGGCCGGGGCCAGCCCGTGGTCGGCAGTTGCGGCGCCGACCTACACCTGGGACGCAATCGTCGTCGGCGCCGGGGCCGCGGGCCTCGGGGCGGCCAGAAAGATCGCCGCCGCCGGCAAGCGGGTCCTGGTGCTCGAGGCCAGGGACCGGATCGGCGGCCGACTGTGGACCGACCGAACCTCGCTGAGCATCCCGCATGAGCGCGGCGGGGAAATGGTGCATGGTCATGACGTTTCCACCTGGGACCTGATTCGGCAGCAAAACCTGACAACCCATCGCTGGGAAGACAAGTTCGCCAAGATCAATGCCGGTGACAGCGTGTGGAACAGCGCCAAGAACTATGACACCTTCCACTTCCCGCAGGGCGCCCCGTCGTTCCCTGCGGGTGTTCCGCAGCCGCTGGCCGGGGAGACCGCCGAGGTGTGGTTGGCGCGGATCGGGATTCCGCGTTCGAACTACCCGATCTACTTCTGGGTGCTGGAGGGTGATTACGAACAGTTCGACGTCATGCCCGCGGACATGGTCGTGGAGGAACTTGGGTTCGTGCTGGACATGCAGCAGTACGCGGGCACCATGCCGCCGGAGGAGTACGGCGACTACAGGGTCATCGGCGGCTATGACCAGATCCTCAAACCGCTGATGCGCGATGTCACGATCCGCAAGTCCACCGTGGTGAACACCGTCGAATACAGTGCCAATTGCGTGAACATCCACACCAACAACGGTTCGTTCAGGTCCCGCGTGGTGGTCATGGCGGTGCCCGGTGGCGTGCTGAAATCCGGCGCGATCACCTTCAACCCGCCGCTGCCGTCTGCGCGCCGCACGGCCATCGACGAGATCAGCTACCTCTCGGTGTTCAAGGGGATCCTCGAGTTCCCCGAGCCCGTGGTGCCGGCGGATGCCGCACTCCCGCGCCGCTGGGACGTCACCGCGCTGTTCTCGGAGAACCCGCCGACCCTGTGGGATGCCTCGCGCGGCACGCCCGGATTCGGGGGACAGCTCATCGTCACCTGGATGACCGGCGGGAAGGCCCAGGAGTTGCTTGACCTGCCGGTGGCCGAACGGCACCAGGCGGGGCTTGAAACCGTCCGCAAGCTGGCCGGCGACCCGGGTTTGCAGCACGTGGGGGCCACAACGTACGACTGGTCCAAGGACAGGTTTGCATTGGGCGCCTATCCCGGCCCGTTCTCGCGGCGCGAGGGCCTGAGTGATCCGGTCGGCGGGGTGCTGTTCTGGGCCGGCATGACCACCAGCACGATCCACGAATCGCGCGATTCGGGAACGGTGGCCGCTGGCTTGGCGTTGGCCGCCCTGCGCCGGGCCTAGTTGCGGGCGAAGCCCGCGTTGGTTGCTGCATGGCGCAGCGACCAACGCGGGTTTTTTGCGTGTGGATGAAGCCGCGCCCGAGCTTTAATCAACACCATTGTCAACATCATGGACAACTATGTTGACGATTGTTAGTGTGTGACCCAGTGCACACTGGCCCGCGGGTGTTGGTCGATCAGCGTGGCACTTTGAAACCCCGCCGCGTAGCGGACAACGAAAGGAAGCTCAATGCAGCCCGAAGATCACCGGCAGGCGAACCGCCACGAAGGAAGCGTCTCCAGACGTACAGTGCTCGGAGCCGGCGCGGCTGCCGCCGCGGGCCTGTTGTTGACGGCCGGGGCAAGCCCCGGCGAGAGCCGGGGAAACGGCCTGGGATCGCTGAACCGCATGTGGGACGCCATCGTCATCGGCGCCGGTGCCGCGGGGCTCGGAGCTGCCCGCAAGCTCTCGGACGCAGGCAAGCAGGTCCTTGTCATCGAAGCCAGGGACCGGATCGGCGGCCGCATGTGGACCGACCGCACCTCGCTGAGCATTCCACACGAGCGCGGCGGCGAGCTGGTGCACGGCCACAACGTTTCCACCTGGGACTTGATCCGCCAGCAGAACCTGAAGACGCATCGCTGGGAGGACAAGTTCGCCAAGATCAACACGGGCGACAGTGTTTGGAACAGCGCCAAGGACTTTGACACCTTCCACTTCCCGCAGGGCGCGCCGTCATTCCCCGGCGAGATACCTCGACCGATGGTCGGGGAGTCTGCCGAAACCTGGCTGGCAAGGATCGGGATTCCGCGCTCGAACTACCCGATCTATTTCTGGGTCATCGAGGGGGATTCCGAACAGTTCGACGTCCTGCCCGCCACCCGGGTCGCCGGCGAGCTCGAGTTTGTCTTGGAGATGCAGCAGTACTCGGGTGAAATGCCGCCGGAGGAGTACGGCGACTACCGGGTCATCGGCGGATACGACCAGGTCCTCAGGCCGCTGGTGCGCGGCGTGGAAATCCGCCACTCCAGCGTTGTCCACACCATCGAGTACCGCAAGAACCGCGTCGACGTGCACACCAACAACGGTTCGTTCAAGTCCCGCGTGGTGGTCATGGCGGTGCCCGGTGGCGTGCTGAAATCCGGCGCCATCAAGTTTGACCCGCCACTGCCCGACGCGCGCCGCACGGCCATCGATGAGATCAGCTACCTGCCGGTGTTCAAGGGAATCCTTGAATTCGCCGAACCCGTCGTGCCCGCGGACCCGACGCTCCCGCGCCGCTGGGACGTCGCCGCGTTGTTCTCCGAGAACCCGCCGACCCTGTGGGACGCCTCGCTCGGCACCCCGGGATACAAGGGGCAGCTCATCGTCACCTGGATGACCGGAGGGAAGGCGCAGGAGCTGCTTGACCTTACGGTGGCCGAACGGCACCAGGCCGGGCTTGAGACCGTCCGGAAGTTTGCGGGGGACCCGGGGCTGAAGCATGTGGGAGCCACGACCTACGACTGGTCCAAGGACAGGTTTGCGTTGGGCGCCTACCCCGGGCCGTTCTCGCGGCGCAGCGGCCTGAGTGATCCGGTCGGCGGGGTGCTGTTCTGGGCGGGCATGACCACCAGCACCATCCACAGTTCGCGTGATTCGGGAACCAAGGCCGCAACGCTGGCGCTGGACGCACTGCGTTAGGGCTTGGCCCCCGGAGTCGGTTGAAGGTCGCGGGCTGGGGTGGGGCTGGTTGGTGCCGTGTCATCGGTTGAAGCTGCGGCGTTGGCTGGCGCAAGGGCCAGGATGACAAGTGCCGCGCCGATGATGGCCAGCCCGCTCCAACCCGCAGGACTGAGGGTTTCCCCGACGATGGCCACGGCCAGGATCGCGGCGACGGCCGGCTCGCTCAGGGTGATGGTGGTTGCGGTGCTGGCTCCCAGACGCGCCAGACCGTATCCGAAAAGCACATAGCCCAGGAACATCGGGACCAGCGCCATGTAGGCCGCCACGGCGAACGCCTGGGTGCTGGCGAGCAAGGGTGCGCCGGTCAGCACGAGCACCGGCAGCAGCAGGATTCCACCGACCCCGAACACCGCACCCATCGAGGCGGAGCGCCCGACGCCTCGATCCATGAGGCGTCGGGCGCACCATGAATAGCAGGCATAAGTGGCACCGGCAACAAGTCCCAGTGCCATGCCGGCGAGGGTGTTTCCGGCGCCACCGGGTCCGTCGGCCATCTTGGACAGGCACAGCAGCAGGCTGCCGATGATGCCGAGCCCGGCGGCAACCATCCACCACCGGCCGAGCGGGGTTCGTTGCACGAACCATTCCAGCACCCCGGAAGCCAACGGGGCCGAGGCCAGGGACACAACGGTGCCGAGCGCCACCCCGGCCAGGTGCATCGAGCTGTAAAACGCCAGCGGGTAGATCGCCACCGCCACGGCGCCCACGGCGACCAGAGGCAGGTTGGCACGCAGTCGACCGCGCTGTGCCCGCAGTGCGGGAATCGCGATGAGGGCCTGCAGGATGCCGCCGATCCCCAGTGCCGCGGCCCCGATCGCCAGCGGGCCTGCATCGGGCGCGAAAGTGGCCGCGGTTCCCGTGGTGCCCCACAGGATCGAGGTGATGGTGATCGCCCCGATGGCGAGCATCCTTCCGCGGTTCATGCCGCGTCCACCAACTCTGCATCCACCAGTGCGGCGGCGATGGTCCGGGCGCGAACCAGGCGGTCGGATGTTCCTTCCAGTCCTGCTCGGGCCACGGCGCCTTCGAGCAGGAATGACAGTTCCTCGGCGAGGTCTGCAGCCAAATCGGCGTCGAGGGCCTCGGTCAGCCCGGCGGCCAGGATCGACTCGACCTCTTCCTTGTGTGCCCGCACCGCCGCCCGCCCGGGCGCGCCCACAGGCAGCTCGGCCGCCGCGTTGAGCAGCCCGCACCCGCGGAACCCGTGGGAGTAGGCGGCTTCGGCGTGGTCGATGTAGGCATCGAACACCGCCAGCACCCTCTCGCGGGCAGTCCGCGCCTCGGCGGTGCGCAGCCTGTGCAGCCCCAGCCATTCCTGGTGCCGTTCGGTGAGATAGGTGAGCACCAGCTCGTCCTTGGACGCGAAGTTGTTGTACAGGCTCTTCCGAGCCACGCCCGCCTGCTCGGTGATCGCATCGATGCCGGTTGCCGCAATCCCGTGCGCGTAGAACAAGTCCGCCGCGGCCTTCAGCAGTCGATTCCTTGCCGGACGCTGCCGGCCCACAATTTCACCCATCACATTCCAATTCTCGGTAGGTAGACCAGTCTACCTACTTAATGTCCTTGGTGCCACCGGTGCGTTGCAGCCTGGATGCGGAAGGTCGAAGCCAGGAGCGAGGGCCTGCCGTTTTGCCCGACGCCCCCGGCCGTGCAGCGGTCGGGCAGGGGTGCCGCTCAACGAGCAGCGCCCATGCAACCGGGTTCCGGTTGCAGGGGCGCTGCCTCCGAAAGGGTTCGCGGCTACGGCGTTGGCTGACCCGTTGGCCGGGCCTGACCCTTGTCGAAGCGTGCGCCTGCCGGATTGGACGGCATCAGCGCAAGGATCAGGATGGCCAGCGACCCGAAGAGCGGCGCCAAGGGGAGCAGGACCAGCCAGCCGCTGAAGTTGCCGTCGTGGAGGCGGCGCACCATCAGCGCCAAGCCGGGGATGATGGTGGCAAGACCGTAGAGTGTCAATAGCAACACCCCGGGAATGGCGCCCGGGGGCATCCCGGCGGAGTTGGGCTCGAAGTTGAATGCGCCACCCATGATCATGGCGGCTACTGCGACGATCCCGACCAGGGCGTTTAGTACCGCTATCCACCAGTACTCGCTGCGGCTGGCACGACCGCTGAACGTCGCATACTTCTTGAAGTACCGCTTGACGGCTTCACCGAAGCCGGCGCCATAGCGGGGCAGGTCCAGGGGGTCTTGGGGAGTGGAAGAGCCGGGGTTCCCGGGCGGGTAGGCAGGGTGTGACATGGTGTGCACTCCTCCATCGAAGTGATCTTTTGCCATGGTACTCGACGGGCTGCCCGTGCCGCGACGGGGTGGTGCGACATATATGGCACCGCCGATCAGGTCTGGTTCGGAGGTGTTTCCATGACCGGCGTTGACGAACATGTCTGGCCGGACGCTCGGCGCGGTGGGAAGCTGGCCGCCGTACAAGTACCCGCAATACGCAGGGAGGCCCCGGCCAAAATAGCCGGGACCTCCGTTGCATGTTATGACTTATTCGCCCAGTTCGTGGGTCCGATCCTGGATGTGCCACGGGGAACCGTAGCCGGCCGGGGCCTCGGAGCCGAGCAGGTCGAGGAACGGCTTGGCGTCGAAGGCCTCCGGGCCCAGCACGCCCGCGCTGCTCCACACGCCGGTCGCCAGCAGTTCCAAGGCGATGACCGGGTTCAACGCGGTCTGCCAGACCACTGCCTGCGAGTTGTCGCGGGCCATCGTCTCCTCGTTGTCGGCCACGTGGTACAGGTAGACGCGCTTGGGAGCCCCGTCCTTGCCCTTGCCGGTGACCAGCAGGCCGGCGCAGGTCTTGCCCTTCATCAGGTGGCCCAGCTGTGCCGGGTCCGGAAGCGCCGCGGCGACGACGTCGCGCGGGGAAACCATCTGGCCCTTGACGTTGACCGGCTTGGTGGAATCAAGGCCGAGCATGTGCAGGGTCTTGAGCACGGAGATGAACTCCTCGCCCAGCCCGTACTTGAAGTTGACCTTCTTGGCATCGATCCAGCGCGGCATCAGCAGCACTTCCTCGTGCTCGACGTTCACGCATTTGACCTCGCCGATCCCTTCCGGGAAATCGAAGACCTCCGGCTCGGAGAACGGGGCGGTGGTGAACCAGCCGCGGTCGGCCTCGTACATCACCGGCGGGTTCAGGCATTCCTCGATGGTGGTCCAGATGGAGAAAGAAGGGGCGAAGTCGTAGCCCTCGACGGTCAGGTTGGCGCCATCGCGCACGCCGAGTTCGTCGATCTCGCTGAACAGCTCGTCTGCCGCGTAGCGGGCAAAGACATCGGAGAGGCCCGGCTCGACGCCGATGCCGCACAGGGCAAGAATGCCGCGTGATTCCAGGTCTTCGTGCGCCTTGAACTGCTCGTCGCCCAGCTTCACGCCGGTGAGCTCGTGCGGGGTTTCCGGGTGCGGGGTGGACAGGGACATGGCCATGTCCAGGTAGGTGGCGCCCGCGTGGGTGACGCCGGTGAAGATCGGCATCACGAAGCGCGGGTCCACGGCGTTCAGCGTGTGGGTGATGCCGTGCTCGCGCACCAGCGCCTCGACCGCGGCGGCGTCGGAGGCGTCGACCTGTGCTGCCTTGAAACGGGGATCCGCCAGTTCCGCGATGAGCTTCTCGGGACGGGTCGGATCGTAGTCGGCGATCAGGCAGGTGGTGAAGAAGTCGCGACGCTTGGCGATGCGGGCGGCTGCCGCGCCGACTCCGCCTGCTCCGATGATGAGGATGTGCACGTTGTGGCCTTTCCTGATGTCTTTATGCGGTGTTGTCTTCCGGCGGCTGTGCCGGAATGGGGGAGTGGTTGCGGGGCCGGGTTTATCCGAGCCCCGGGGATTACTCGGGTGCCAGGATCTTGGAGTCTTTGTTGATGGTTTCCCTGCGGAAGTACGGCTTCGATTCGGGGAACAGGGACCAGACGAACATTGCGACAAGGCCGAGTGCCAGCGAGCCGATGCCAATCACGAAGGTGGAACCGATCCCTCCGATGGTTGCGTAGCCGTACTCGGGATCCGCCATGTCGATGGCCGACTGGATGAACGCCCAGGCCATGAACACCCCGCCGAGCAGCGGGAAGAGGAAACGGTAGAAGACGTTGCGTGCGGAGGTGAACAGGGACGTGCGGAAGTACCAGATGCAGGCGAAGGATGCGATGCCGTAGAAGAGCGCGATGGCCAGGCCGATCGAGAGGATCGAATCCTGCAGCAGGTTGTTGCTGACCAAGCTCATGCCCACGAAGTAGGCGATGGAGATGATTCCCATCAGCAGCGTGGAGAACGTGGGGGTCTGCGACTTTTCGCCGACCACCGCGAAGCGGGCCGGCAGGGCCTTGTAGATGCCCATGGCAAAGGTGCCGCGCGCGGTGGGCAGGATGGTGGTCTGCGAGGAGGAAAGCGCGGAGATGGCCACGGCGATGATGAGGAACCATCCCAGCGGGCCCATGGCCTGGGACGCGAGTCCGTAGAAGACGTCGTCAGCGTTCTCCGGATTAGCCAGTCCGGTCCCTTCTTCCCCGATTCCGGCGTACATCATCACGGCGAGGGTGATGCCGACGTAGGTGACAAGCAGCAGGACGGTGGACAGGAGTGCGGCGCGGCCGGGGGTCTTCTTCGGGTCCTTGGTTTCCTCGGTCAGCGCCAGGCAGGTGTCCCAACCCCAGTAGATGAACAGGGCGAGCATGACGGCCTGGACCATGCCGGATTGGTCGGCAAGTATCGGGTTGAACCAGTCGAGGGATATCGGGGTGGCATCCGGGGCGTTGCCGGTGAAGTACCCGACCAGGCAGCCGATGACAAAGGCGGCCATGGCGGCGTACTGGATGACCAGCAGAACCGTCTGCACCTTCTCGCCGAGTTCCACGCCGCGCATCGACACGTAGGTCATGATCGCGATGGTTGCGGCGCCCAGCCCGACGACCACGGCCCGGTTTTCGACGAGCGACCCGTCGCCGACCAGGTGGAGGATGTAGACGGCGGTGATCTCGGCGAGGTTTGCCATGACAAAGATGCCGGCGACGGCCAGCGCCCACCCGGAGAACCATCCGGTGCGCGGGCCGAAGGCCTTCGCGGCCCAGGTGAAGACCGTGCCGCAGTCGGGCAGCGCGCTGTTCAGCTCGCGGTAGGCGAAGGCGGTGAACATCATCGGCACGAAGGCGATGATGAAGGCGATGGGCGCCTGGGCGCCGACCGCCAGCACCACGTAGCCCAAGGTCGCTGCAATCGAGAAGAGCGGTGCGGTGGAGGCCAGCCCGATGATCGTGGAACCGGCGATGCCGAGCTTGCCTGTTGCAAGGCCCTTGCCCGGCGTGGCCGCGGGTGTGGGTTGGCCTGCAGGTCCATGCGTGGTGGTTTGCATTCGGGCCCCTCCGCGGTTGTGTGATCCACCGCATAGTGCGGCTGTGACCTAAAACCTACCATCTGGTTGGTAGGTGAGTAAAGTGACGCGGAGCACTGTCGCTGGAGGCGTGTTTTGTTACAGGATCAGGCCCTGGGGCCGGCCGTTTCGCGGAGCCTTTCCACCAAACCCAACAGGTCGTTGGCTGTCGAGGAACCAAGGAATGTTTCATTGGTTTCATCGAGGCTCAATAGGGCATTGTGGTTGATTCCGTCGCCGGCGAAGAGTACCAGCTTGGCCAGCGCAGCGTCGCCCAAGGCCAGCAACAACGCCTCGTACCAGCCCGTGCGGCACGTGCGCAGCAGCTCGAGGGCGGCCTCGTCCCCTGTTTGCGCCAACCTGTTCACGGCCTCGATCAGACGTTCAAGCAGGCTGTCGCGACTCAGGGATGAAACCAAGTAGTAGTTGGCGGCGTTGGGCAGGTCCTCCAGCATCTTGTTGGCGTCTGCCGCTGCCTGGGCTTGAAGCTCAACAAAGATTGCCTGCCGCAGTGCGCCCATCGAGGAAAAGTGGTGCAGCACACCGGCCTTGGAAAGCTGGCAGGCCGAGCCGACCGCATCGAGGGTGGCGGCACGGATCCCCTGGTGTACGAGCAGGTTCAGGTACGCGGTGAGAATTTTCTCCCGCTTTCCTTCTTGGGTCAGCATGCGACAATCCTACTCAGGGTCTGGAAGCCGAAGGGGCACCATGAAGGCGCCTGGCCATGCCGGGTGTGATGGCGTGGCTTGAAGCCGCAGGTCAGCCGACCCCGCGCATGGCGTCGAGCAGGCGCTGGGCACGCCCGGGATTGCCGGCAGGTACAGCAAGACGCCCCGCAAAAAAACCGCGGGGCGCCTCGTTGGCCAGGCTAGTTCTGTTCGAAGACCGGGTTCTCGGGCCTGGCGTCGATCGCTGCCAGGGACTTGTCGTCCTTCGATGTTGCCGGGTTCCCGGTGCCGCCGAGCAGTCCCGAAAGCATGTCGCCGAGATCCACTCCGGAGCCCGCCTTGATCATGGCCAGGCCCTCGGTGACGATCCGGTTCGCCTGTTTGACGGCATCCGAGGCACCGTCGCTGCTGATGACCGTGTAGTTGTCGATGCCGGATACCGCATCCGAGCTGGCCTTGACGATCTCCGGCAGGGCGTTGATCGCCAGGAACGCCAGGCTGGACTGGGTATGTCCGGTCAGTGCCGTGGCCTTCGCGTCCTCGGCTGCAGCGGTTGCCGCACCGATGGCTGCAATGGATGCACCCTCGGCCTCGCCGCGCAGGCGCACCGCGTCGGCCTCGGCCTTTGCATTGTATTCAATGGCCGTTGCCTCGGCCTTCGCGTTGAGCTCCACCGCTGTGGCCTTGCCTTCGGCACGGAACACCTCGGCGTTCTTCGAAGCTTCGGCCTCCACCGTCTGGGCGGCGGCGCGGGCCTCTGCGTCGGCAATGGAGGCGCGCTTGGCACCGTCGGCCTCGATGGCCTTGGACTCGGAACGGGCCGTTGCGTTGAAGACGTCGGCGTCCCGCTTGGCCTGGGCCTCGGTGCGAAGCTTGTAGGCTTGGGCGTCGGCAGGCTTGTGGACCTCGATGTCAAGGCGTTCCTGCTCCACCAGGGCCTTTTCGGCCAGCGCCTTGCGCTCGAGCTCTGCAACCAGGACGTCCTGCTCGGCCTTGGCAAGCTCATGGGCCGAGCTGGCGATGGCCGCTGCACGGTCCTCCTCGGCCTTGAACTCGGATTTCTTGATCGCGAGGTCACGCGCCAGAGCCGCGGTGGCCCCTTCCTGTTCAATGCGGGCCGCTTCCGATTCCTGGAAGGCCTTGGACGTGGCGACGCGGGCTTCGCGTTTGGCTCGCTCCAGGCCCGGTTTGCCGACCTCCTCCAGGTAGTCGATGACGGTCGGCATATTGTCCGGGCCGATCACGGTGCGGGAAGGGGTGCTTACCGAGGAGATGTTGAACGCGTCGATCTGGATGCCCTGCTCGGCGAACTGGGTGACCGCTGATTCCAGAGATTGGTCCTGAAATTCCTTGCGGTTGTTGTTCGCGTCCTCGACCGACATGGCCGAAACAATGCCACGAAGCACGCCCTCGGCCGACTTGGTCACCGAGGCGTTCAGGTCTTCCTTCGAGTGAGTGAGGAACCGTTGGACGGCCTTGCTCATGCCCTCGACCGAATCGTCGAACTTGAAGTTCAGGCTGGCTGTCACCGAGGTGGTGATGAAGTTCTTGTCTACGCCTTCCACGGCAAGCTCCACCTGGCGCTGCTCGAGGGACATCACATATTTCTGGTGAATGACCGGCAGAAAAAGCACGATGCCCTTGGTGAATATTTGAACCTGCCCCTTCGCTCCCTTGCCGGCGCGAATGACGGCCTGGTTTGGGGCCACCGTGACCAATCGGGTGGTGGCGTACCAGATGAGGGCTACGAGGACGGCGAGGATTGCTGCGACGGCGATGACCGTTCCATTTACGGCAATATCCATGGGTTAGACTCCGTTCAGTTCAGAGGTGGATGCGACCCTGATGCGGTCTCCAACAACAGCCACAACGGCAATTGGTGTGCCCTGCTCGATAGGGCTGCTTGAAAAGGCGAGGCGCTGGTTGATTTCATCGGGGTGGTTCAGTTGAACCTTCCCAATGATGTTGTTGATATCTGTGGTGGCGACGCCCAGAAGTCCGATGACTTCGTGGGGCTGTGCGTCGGAAATGCTGGCCATCTTCCGGGCAAGCAGCGCTACGCCGACGATGCCGATGGCTCCCAGAAGGGCGCCCGCGATGTAGGCCAGCAACAGTGGACCGTCGTTGAGCAACACAATCGCACCCGCGGCGCCGAAGAGCGTGGCAGCCGCACCGACGGCAGTGGCGGAGATGATTCCGTCGAAAAGATCGAAAATCTCTCCCAGGGTCATGGACATGATCAGGAGCAGGAGGCCAATGCCTCCGATCACTGCGAATGCGAGCATGGGGCTTTCTTTCCGTCGAAGGGATTAACTGTTCAGCCTACTTGGGAAAGGGATATATGCGGTATTTGGTGACTTCTTGATTTGCGCATGTCGGATAGTGATGAAGGCATTGGTCAATGCTTTCGAATTAGTATCGGCACGCGGTCCAGACGCCTGAAAATGGCCCGTTGGCGGGGAATTACTTGTGGCAGGTGGTGGCGGCTGACGGAGTGAATCCACCCGCGTGCGCAATGCTCGGCAAGTGCGGCCTTGTTCTTCGCCATGGACGGTGGGAGACTGCCCGGCGGACGCCTGTCCATGCGGCTGTTGCGCGCCTGATATGCGAAGCGGGCTCGTCAGTGAATCGCGGTTGGCGGCATGGAACCGATCATCGGCCGCGGGCGGGGCGTCGATGAATGCTGTGCCTGCGAGTGGGAAGTTGCGACCCTGTTCGACCTTCCGGTTATCGGGTCAGCTACATGTAGACCGGTGAACTGTGCCCGGGGCAGGTGCAGTGAACCTCGTAGAGTGGCAGGCCCACGGGAGTGTCACCGTATCCCGTGGAAACCAAATGTTCCTCGGAGAACATGAATACCGGGAATTCGTAACTGGCATAGGGGTTGTAGGCCGTTGGGTAGACCCAATGCCCAATGATTTCGTAGCTGGGAAGCGCGTACGGATCGCGCTGGTTGTGCGCGCTCGGGAAAAATTCGGTGCCGACCAGATAGTGACTGGCCACGCCATACTCGTGTTCCTGGTTGATGTGCGCCGGGAACAATATGGCTTCCACCGTGAACTTCCTTATCTAGAGAGGAGGCCGGCGGCTGGATGCCACTGCGAAGGCTCCGTCCGCCGGCCTAACGCCAGCAAAGCGATAAAGTAAGGCTAGCCTAAGATATTTACGTTGTCGATAAATTGCGTTATTTGAACGCTCGGTGTTCCCGCATCAAAACGATCCAGCGGCTCGGCTGTTGGGCATGTGAACCGAACGCAGCGGGCAGAAAAATGCCGGGAGTGCACTGGACGTTTCCGTCCAGCTCCCTCCCGGCATGGAGTTCTTGATTGTGGTCAGGCGTGCATCTTCGCGGTCGCCCCTGAACGCCTATGTTCCTATGGAGAGCTTGTGGTGATGAGTGTTCGAATGCGCCTGTGGCGCAGTGTATTTCATCCATGTTGCCAATTCCTTGGCCAGCGCCTCTAGCTCGGGCGCTGCATAGTGATCCGATTCCCAGGCGGCATGAATGTCAACGGCCAGTGGATCTCCCTCGTGAATCAACAGGGCCTCGTTTAGCCCAAATGCTGCGGGTTCGATGGCAATCGAAGCCCCGCGGCCCGCGGCTGCCTGGGCTTGGGCGAGGATGCCGTTGCTTGCCGGCGTGGCAAGCGACAGGTCGATTGAGGATCGTCCTGCGGCAGCGCGGACGTTGCGCTCCACTGCGCTTCCGTAGCCGGGCATCTGCATGGCGAAACGGGCAACATCCTTGAGCTCGGCTTGTCCCTTGGTGACCGGGAATGGTGCGTTGCCGGGGAAGTGAACGAGGATCGGAGTGGATAGAAGGTGCTGGGAACGCAGCTGTGCAGGGGGTGTCATGGTGTTCACGGCCATGTCCGCTCCGGTGTCAAGAAGCCCATATACATCAGCGGGCCTTGAGGGCAGGATATCGGAGATTGGTGCGCCGGTGGCGATAAAGGGTGCAACAAAGTAGTTGCCAGTGGTTTCGGGACAGGCCACGGTGAAGAGGTGCTGTCCTTCGCCAAGGGCGCCCATGACGTCACTGGCCCGCTCGAGGCGGTTGTGTAGGTCTTGCGCTAGAGCTTGGAGGCGCTCGCCGGCGGCCGTGGGCACCATGCCGGAGGGCGTGCGCCGGAACAGTCGAAGGCCGAGGCTTCGTTCGAGGGAGGCGATTCTGCGTGAGACTGCCGGCTGGGAAACGAACAGTTCGGCTGCCGCTCCGCTCACTGAATTCGAGCGGGCCACTGCAAGAAAGTACATCAGATCCAACTGATTCATCATTACAACAGGTTATATGGTGCTGCAATTTTGGCATTGGACGATTATGTCTGCGGTCACGATAGTAGGTGGTAAGCAACATGTCGCGTCGATCACGTTTAGTCATCGATGACTCGCATCCAAAGGAAGTCCCTCCTATGTCCCAAACCATCACCGACGCCGCCGGGCGTCAGCGCCGATCCATGGCCGGTGCCTTCGTCGGAACCGCCATCGAGTGGTACGACTTCTACATTTTCGGGACCGCAGCAGCCCTCGTTTTCGGACACGTCTTTTACCCGGGCGCTGCGCCGGGTGCCGCTCTGATGGCCTCGTTCGCCACATTCTGGGTGGGCTTCTTGGCCCGTCCCATCGGCGGAATGATCTTCGGGCACTTCGGTGACAAGCTCGGTCGCAAGAACGTACTGGTCATCACGCTGTTGATGATGGGTGCCGCCACCACGATGATCGGCCTGCTGCCCGGTTACGCCCAGATCGGCGCACTGGCCCCCGCCCTGCTCATTGTTCTTCGCGCGCTGCAGGGCATTGCTGTGGGTGGTGAATGGGGCGGCGCAGTTTTGATGGCCACCGAAAACGCCAGCGAGAAGAAAAAGGGGCTAGCCGGTGCCTGGGTGCAGCAGGGATCCCCGGCGGGGTCCATCCTGGCTACGTCCATGTTCATGCTGGTCGGCCTGCTGCCTGACGAGGACTTCTTGTCCTGGGGCTGGCGGATCCCGTTCCTCCTCTCCGCGGTCTTGGTGATCGTGGGTCTAATCATCCGCATCAAGGTCGAGGAATCAGCGGACTTCGAGGCCGCCAAGGCAGCGAACACCGTGGTCAAGGCACCGATCGCCGAGGTCTTCCGGGTTGCCCCGAACATCGTTTTCCTGGGCATCGTCGCCTCCATCATGGGCATCTCGCTGGCATACTTCACCAACACATTCATGCTCTCCTGGACCACTGGCTCCCTGGGCATCGAACGCCAGACAATGCTGAACGTGCTGCTGGGCATGGCGGTGCTGCAATTCATTTGGCAGCCCATTGCAGCGCTGATTGCCGAGAAGATCGGCGCGACCAAGGTGATGATCCTAGGCCTGCTGCTCGCGGTGATCATGGTGGTTCCATTCTTCCTAGCGATTGTTTCCGCGAACCCCGTAAACATCGCCATCACCCTGTACATCACCACCATCGGTGGGACCGCGTACTACGCGCTGCTGGCCAATGCGTTAGCCGCCGCCTTCCCCGCGAACATCCGCTACACGGGCGTCTCGCTCGCATACCAACTGTGTTCCTCGCTCATCGGCGGTGCTACGCCGTTGGTGGCGCAATGGATCCTGAACAGCTCCAATGGCAGTCCCTGGGGTGTTGCCGCGTTCTATGGCGCAATGTTGATTGCCACCATCGTGGGCGTGGCCGGTCTTTCCCGGGCCGCTGCCCGCAGTTCCTTGAAGGCCGTCGCCCAACCAGTGGCCGCCGACCACTAAACGATTGAGCCTTCCCGCATAACCCGTTGCCGGGTCACACCCCTGGGACGTGTCCCGTCAACGAAGTACTTGAAGTCTTTAGAACCCTAGGAGTGACTCCGTGCGCATTGACGCCATCTACACCAACGCCCGCATTCGAACGCTGGATTCGACCAGGCCCACCGCCACACGCATTGGCGTGTTGCATGGGCGCATTGTCGGGTTCGACGAGGAACTTGAGGGCGTGGACGCCGATCGCGTGATAAACCTCGGGGGTGCACCGGTGCTCCCCGGATTCCATGACGCGCACTATCATCTCTCGTTGACCGGGGCGCGGCTTGCCGCCTTGGACCTGAGGCCCACCCGGGTACGGAATCTTTCCGATGTTTACGCTGCGGTGGCCGAGCACGCCGCCACGCTGCCTGCCGACGCCTGGGTTCGCGGGTCGGGCTACGACCAGAACTTCCTGGAGTCCCATCCAGACGGTGCCGAGTTGCACCGGGCCGCGGGCGGGCGCCCCGTTTACCTCGAGCACGTCTCCGGGCACATGGGCGTGGCCTCCACGAGGGCTTTCGAACTGGCCGGGCACCCCGGAGGCCGTGGCGTGCCGGATTTCGACGGCGGCCACGTGCAGCGCGACGAATCGGGATCCGCCACCGGACTGCTGCAGGAGCGGGCCATGCAGCTGATTTACGACCTGGTGCGCCCCATGAAGCTGGACGAGGTGCGGCGAAATCTCGATCTGGCCAACAGGCAGGCCGTCGCCTACGGGCTGACCTCGGTGACCGAACCGGGCATCGGGGACTACAAGATGCTGGGAAACACCCCGGCCGACTTCCATTCCTACCAGAGCGCGGTGGAAGAGGACGTGCTGCGCACCCGTGTGACACTGATGCCCTACTGCAGCACGCTGCATGAGCTGGAAGGTTTCAAGGACCACGGGTGGTTCGGACTGGATCTGGGCATCCGCACCGGGCTGGGAGACGACAGGCTGCGCGTCGGGCCGGTGAAGATCGTCTCCGACGGCTCGTTCATCGGGCGTTCCGCGGCAATGCACCACTGCTACCACGGCGAACCGGACAACCATGGCATGATGCAGCACGACCCGGAAGAGTTGCAGTCCATGATCGTCGGTGCCCACCGGGCCGGGTGGTCCGTTGCCGCCCACGCCATCGGGGATGCCGCAATCGACCATGCCATGGACGGTTTTGCAGCAGCCCAGCGGCTTCTTCCGCGACCCGGCGTGCGTCACCGCATCGAGCATTTTGCGTTGAGCACCGATGCCCAGATCGCCCGCGCGGCAGGTCTGGGGCTGATTCCGGTTCCGCAGGGGGTGTTCATCTCGGATTTCGGCGACGGGATGATGGACGCGGTCGACCCCGCTCTGGCGCCGTTGATCTACAGGATGAAGTCGCTCATTGCCGCAGGCATGGTTTTGCCCGGCGCGACAGATTCGCCCGTCTCCGACGGCAATCCGCTGGTCTCCATCCATGACATGGTCAACCGCACCACGGCAACGGGCCGGGTCCTGGGCCCGGACGAGCGGCTGAGCGTGGACGAGGCAGTGCGTGCCTACACCCACGGTTCGGCGTACGCAGTGGGCCAGGAAAAGGACAAGGGCACGCTGCGCGTGGGCCAGCTGGCCGACTTCGTGGTGCTCTCCGATGACCTGTTCGAGCTCGCCCCGACCAAGATCCGTGACGTCTCCATCGGGGCCACGATCATTGGCGGGCGCACCGTGTACGATGCGGCGGGCCACGCAAGCTAGCCCGGCGTTTTCATGAGTTGCGGATGTCATTAAGCGTCTTTAACGACGAAAAGGTGAGCTGAACTGGGAAAATAGAGGTAACCACACCTTTTATCCACCCAAATCAGGACTCACCTTTTCGATGATCAATACTACCCGCGTTTTCCCTTCCGTTCCGGCGGCCTTGACCGGCCAGTCGCTCATTTCCCATGCCGGGTTGAACGTGCTGACCTCGTTCGTGGAGGCGACCGGTTTCGGTGCCCTGTGCGAGGACCGCTTCTCCCAATTCGTCCCCGAACGAGCCACTCACCGGCCGGGCCGGATCCTCGGCTCGCTCGCGGTGATGCTCGCCGGCGGCGGGGAACACGTCTCGGACCTGGACGTGCTGCGCAACAGCCCCGGACTCTTCGGCCCGGTCCCCTCGGACGCGACGGTGTCCCGGTTCGTTGCACGTGCCGCCGACCAGCCCGAGGCCTTCGCCCACGGCTTTTCCACCCTCAGCCATCGGCTGCGTTCCCGGATCTGGGCGGCGGCCGGAAAACGGAACCCCGCAGCGTTGGCCACCCGTCTGGACCCGCTGGTGATCGACATCGATGCGACCCTGGTAACCGCGCACTCCGAAAAGGAAAACAGCGCCGGAACCTACAAGGGCGGGTACGGGTTCGCGCCCATGATTGCCTCGGTGGATTACGGCAAGGACAACGGCACCGGGGAGATCCTGGCCGCGATGCTGCGGCCGGGAAACAAGGGTGCGAATTCCGCGAAAGATCACATCACCGTGCTCTCCGAGGCCTTGGGGCAGCTGCCCGACACGATGCGCGACGGTCAGGGGAACCTGGCCGCGGAGAGGATCCTGGTGCGCACCGACAGCGCCGGCGCCTCCCGCGAATTCCTGCACCACCTGTATGTGCTGGGACTCCAGTTCTCCACCTCCTTCGCCCTGCCGGTGCCCAACGAACGTTTCATCGGCTGGATCAACAACAAGGAGCACTGGGAACAAGCGCTGGACCAGCACGGAAACCAGCGCCACGACGCCTGGGTCATCGACGCGACCAAGGTCATCGAGCTCAAGGACTACCCCGAAGGCACCCGTCTCTATTTGCGGGCCGAACCCTTGCATCCCGGGGCGAAGGCCTCGCTCTTCGACGTCGACGGGCACCGCGTGACCGCGTTCCTCACCAATGCCCCGCGCTACAACGTCGCATTCCTCGATGCCCGGCACCGAGCCCGGGCAAGGTGCGAAAACCGCATCAAGACCCTCAAGAACGCAGGCCTGGGAAAGCTGCCATTCAAGGCGTTCGCGGCCAACCAGCTCTGGGCCAACCTGGCCGTGCTTGCGCTGAACCTCGTGTCCTGGATGCAAGTGGCGATCCTGCCTGCAGGTCATGCGGCCGGGGTCTGGGACCTGAAGCGATGGCGCTACCGGCTGTTTTCGATCGCCGGAAAACTCACCAGCAGCGCACGGCGGCGACGGCTGCTGGTCCCCGAGGCGGCACCCGAAGCCAACCTCTTCACCACGCTACTCGAGGGAAACACCCGGTTGCGGCACCGATGGCGAAACGGGCACCTGACGGCATAACGGCCCGCCAACAACAGCCCCTTCGAGACGAAAGAGACCCCTTCCGGGAGATGGAACCCGGCGCCCATGCCGGCGACATGGCCATCCCTGCATGCCCGAAAAACAGCCGGGCCGCCGATCCCGGGAAAATCACGGAATCAGCGGCCTGCCGGCACCCGGTGAAAAATCGAGGCTAGGTTCGTCAGGTCCGGTAGTTCACATCGCGGCCAGGCAACCGGCCCATGCGACGCTGTCAAGCAAATGCCGGGAATGCACTGGACGTTTCCGTCCAGCGCCCTCCCGGCATCATGTGTTTGTTTTTGGTCAGGCGCGTCCGATGAACGGCACGGCCCCGGTCCGTGCCGAAGCCAGGACCGCAACGCCGTAGCGAGGCAACGTCACAACGCCGTCCGCCACGGGAACGCCCAACAGGTCAACCGAATCCTGCGGGGTAGTCACCGCCAGCGGCTCGGTGCCGTGGTTGAGCACGAACGTGTAGTCGGTGTCCGCGTCGCTGCGGGTCACCACCTCCAGCGCGGTGTCCGGTACCTCGCGTGCGGGAAGCCCCGCAGCCTCAAGCACCCGGCGGAAGAGTGCGTCCAGGCCCGCGGCCTCAGGTACCACACCCAGGTACCAGGCGGCACCGGTGCCGGAGCCGGCACGACGGGTCACCGCCGCGCGTCCCGCCAGCTCGCCACTGGTGTGCGACCCCAGCACCTCGGTGCCGGTGATGAGCTCGAGCCATTCGCTCCAGATGGATACGGCAAACGATTCTCCGGCGACCTCAAGCTTTTCGTGGATGCCGTCGGGAATCGGCCAGTGCTCGTCGACCTCGATGCCCAGCAGCTCGCGCAGCGGGCCCGGTGCGCCGCCGGCGTGGACCTTCTCCGTCTCATCGACGACGCCGCTGAACGGGCCTACGACCAGTTGGCCGCCGCGCTCCACGAACGCGGTGAGGGCCGCGGCCTGCTCGTTGCTGGCGATGTAGAGGTTGGGGACCACGACGACGTCGTAGCCCTCGAAGGAGTCGGTGGCGCGCACAGTGTCCACAGGGTGCCCGAGGCGGAAGAACGCAGCATTCCAGGCGCGGGCCTGTGCCGCGTAGTTCAGGCGCTGGGACGGCAGGGACTCGGTGGCGGAGGAACCCCACCAGGAATCCCAGTCCACGACCAGGCCCACCGAGGCGCGCACGCGCGTTCCGCGGACGGGTTCCAGTTTCTTGAGCTCGGCGCCCAGGGCCTTGGTTTCCTTGAAGCTGCGCGATTCCTCGCCGCGGTGCCCGAGCATCGCCGAGTGGAACTTTTCCTGGCCGAACTTGGCCTGGCGCCACTGGAAGAACATGGCGCCGTCGGAGCCGTGGGCGATGGCCTGCATCGAGTCGATGCGCATCTGCCCGGGGGCCTTGGGCACGTTGACCTCGCGCCAGCTCACCGCGCTGGCCGACTGCTCGAGCAGCAGCCACGGCGCACCGCCCTTCAGCGAGCGCATCAGGCCGTAGTTCAGCGCCGCCGAGACGTGGGCCAGCGGGTCGGCCGGGTCCGGGTAGGCGTCGTCGGTGACGAGGTCCTCCACCGCGGCGAAGTCCCAGTAGTTCAGGTCGCGCAGCAGCGACATGAAGTTGGTGGTGACGGCGATGTCCGGGGTGACCTCGCGCAACACGTCGATTTCCACCTGGAAGAGTTCCAGCAGCGCGTCGGAGGAGAAACGCTCGAAGTCCAGCAGCTGGGTCGGGTTGATGGGGCCGGTGGCGGTGCGCGGCGGCTCGATGTGGTCCCATTCGGTGTAGCGCTGGCCCCACACGCCCACGCCCCAGGCCTCGTTCAGGCCCTCGAGGGTGGTGTAGCGGTTCCGCAGCCAGGCCCGGAAATGCGCGGCGGAGGCCGGGCACCAGCAACGCGAGACGTGGTCGCCGTATTCGTTGGAAATGTGCCACAGCGCCAGCGCCGGGTGGTTGCCGTAGCGTTCGGCCATCGCGCGGGTCATCCGGGCGACGTTTTCGCGCCAGATGGGCGAGCTGGGGCAATAGGCCTGGCGGGAGCCGAATTCCAGCTGCTGGCCGTCCACGTTGCGCGGGAGCATTTCCGGGTGCCGGCGGATCAGCCAGGACGGCGGGGTTGCGGTGGCGGTGGCAAGGTCGATCTTGATGCCGGCGTCCCAGAGCACCTCGATGACACGGTCAAGCCAGCCCCAGTTGTACACGCCGGGGGTCGGCTCGAGCTGCGGCCAGGAGAAGACCGGAAGGCTGACGATGTTCACCCCGGCCTCGACCATGAGCCGGGCATCTTCCAGCCAGGTCTCCTCGGACCACTGGTCGGGGTTGTAGTCCCCGCCGTAGGCAAGGGCGTCTAGCCGGATGGACCGGGGTTCGGGCATGTCCGTTCCTTTCTGTGGCGGCACCTGCCGCCGGGTGTTTGCCGGTGGGAGCGTCCCGCTCCGTGGGTGTGCCGGCCCCGTGCGGGGGCCGGCGGAGTTGCCTGTGAGCCCGCTCGGGGCTACCAGCTTTCGTCGTTCGTCAGCTGCACGGCCAGGTCGATGAACAGCGCGGCGGACCAGCCGAACGCGGTGGTCGCCGTCTTGGCCTTCTGTCCGGTGACGGGGTTGAAGTATTCGTGCGGGCCGCCGCCGTGGATGACAAGATTCACCGTCTGCTCGGCCAGATCGCGCGCACGTTCGGGCTCGCCCGAGTTGCGCAAACCTTCTATGACCAGCGAGTTGGTGTTGATCCAGACCGGTCCGCGCCACATGCGCTCGGTGGAGAAGTCGGCGTCGTCGGCGGCAACCGTGGGAATCGACCACGGGGTGCCGAACCTTGCCGGGTCCGCCAGGCCGCCGAGCAGCCGCTGCTTGATGGCTTCCGGCAGCGAACCGGTCAGCAGCGGCATCAGGCCGACCACCGCATGGCTGGGCACGGGGTTCCCCGCGGCGCGGGCGTGGAAGAAACCTGTCCGCTCGTCCCACATGCCCAGGAGCAGCTCTTGGGTGCGGGCGGCCCTGGCCCGGTGCTTCTGCGCCAGTTCCTGCGCGCCGGCGTGGCCCTGGCGCTCGGCGAATCCTGCCAGCTCCAGATCCTGCAGCACCAGGTAGGCGCCGAGGTCCGGCGCGGTGGTGGGAAGCGGCCCGTCGAAGATCGGGCTGTCGTCGAGCCCCGAGGAGTACGGGTGGCCGTATTCGGGCATGCCGTCGCCGTCCAGGTCGGAGGCCGCGAACCACCAGTCCTGCGAGTTGCGCAGCGTGGCCAGGTGCTTTTCAACCCAGTCCGCCCCGTCCCAGTCCTCGGCGGGATCCGCTTCCAGGACCTTGCGCAGCGCCCAGGCGGCCAGCGGCGGCTTGGTCAGCGGAACCGGGGCCGAGGGGTCGGCGATTGAGGATCCCGCACGGCGCAGGGTCTCGCGGTCGGAGGCCGGAAGGTCGTCGCTGGTGGCCAGGATGCCGAGCTCGTGCACCACGTCCGGCAGCTGGCCGTCGGTTCCGGGGAAGCCGAAGGCCAGGGACAGCTGTTCGCGGGCCAGCTCCGGGTCGCCGTGGCGCAAACCCACGGCAATGAAGTACGCATCCCACTGCCACAGGCCCACGTAACCGATCTTGGAGGGGACCACCGCGCGGGCCGAACCCAGCGCCGGCATTTCCACGATGTTGGCGCCCAGCACCCACCAGCAGAAGGCGGCCATGTCCCGCAGGTCCTCGCGGACCGCGGGGCACTTGGCGAACCACTCCAGCCAGATCAACTCGGTCGCCGCAACATGGGCCGTGTGCCGGACCGAATGCACGGCCACGGCCGTGCGAGCGGAATCGATGGCAAAGAGCATGGAGCCGGCGGGGGCTTCGCCGACCGACATCGAGTGTGTCAGGCCGTCGGGGGTCTGCCAGCGGACCGTTGCGGGCCCGCCCTGCCCGGGGCCCGGTCCGATGCTCAGGCCCGAGGGCCCGGCGAAGCTCAGCGTGATGGCGCCGCCGCCGAACTCGATCACGTGCGGCAGGACCCGGGTGACGGGCAGGATGCAACCCTCGGGCCCGTGCACCCGGAGGTTCTCGAAGACCAGGCACTCGCTGAGCCGCTTCTCGTATTCGGAGGTGCACACGCGCAGGCCATCACCCTGCGCAAAGACGATCAGCCGCGAGCGCGGCAGCGTGAACGGCGCCTGGATGAGGTCCAGGTGTCCGCCGGCGGCCTCGAGGTTCTCGCGGGCACTCGCGGTTTCGGTCGGGAAAAGCATTTGTTATTTTCCTCCCAGGCCTGAGGCGGCCATGCTGTTCAGGATGCGGCGCTGGCCGATGACAAAGGCGATCAGGATCGGGATGGTGGCGATGGAGGATGCCGCCATGACCAGTCCGTAGTTGACCGACCCGAACTGGCTGGTGAAGGACGCAAGGAGCAACGGCACCGTGTAGAGCTCGGGGGAGTTCAACAGGACCAGCGGGAACAGGAAGCTGTTCCACACGCTCAGCGCGGTGATGATCACCAGCACGCCCAGGCCCGGCTTCAGGTTGGGCAGGATGACGCTCCAGAAGATGCGCCAGCGGCTCGCGCCGTCGATGACCGCAGCCTCCTCGAGCTCCTTGGGCAGCGCCAGGACAAACTGGCGCATCAGGAACACCGCGAACGGGTTGACCATCATGGCCGGGACGATCAACGCCAGGTGGGAGTCGATCCACCCCATCTTGCTCATGAGCAGGTAGAAGGGCACCAAGGTGACCTGCGAGGGGATCATCTGCGTGGCCAGGAAGACCACGAAGATGGACTTGGAACCGCGGAACTTGATCCGCGCGAACGCGTACCCGGCCATCGACGCGGTGACCAGCGTGCCCAGGATGGACAGCACGGCGATGTAGATGCTGTTGAGGTAGGCCTGCGCAAACGGGACGGCGTTCCAGGCGTCGGCGAAGTTGGACCAGGTCCACGGGTCGGGCCAGAAGCTCAGCGGGTCCTGCAGCAGCTGCGGCAGGCCCTTGAGCGAGGTGGCGATCATCCAGAGGAACGGGAAGACCATGGCAATGCCCGCAACCAGCAACACGATGTGCAGCGTGGAGGAGACGCCGATGGCCGCCAGGCGTTCGCGCATCGGCGCCTTCGGGGTGGTCCCCGCGGGGACCTTCGTTTCTTCAAGGTTCAGGGTGCTCATGCTGCATCATCCTCGTAGTGGACGAACTTCTTCTGGGCGCCGAACTGGATGGCCGTGATGACCAGCGTCATGACCAGCAGGATGACCGCGGCGGCGCTGGAGGGACCGAACTGGAAACGGCCGAAGCCCAAATCGTAGATGTGGTAGACGATGGTCCGGGTGGCGTTGTCCGGGCCCGCGTTCTGGGTCAGGATGAACACCGTGTCAAAGGTCTGCATCGAGGAAATGAACGCCACGATCGTGGAGAAGAAGACGATCGGGGAGAGCAGCGGCAGCCGGATCTTGGTGAACAGCGACCACCACGCGGCGCCGTCGATGCGTGCGGCCTCGATGACCGAGGGGGAGATGTTCTGCAGGCCGGCCAGGAAGATGATGACGTTCAGGCCCAGCGAGGACCAGATCGACACGATCGACACGGCGATCAGTGCGAGCTTCGGGTCGCCCAGCCAGTCCGGCGGGGTGATCCCGAAGATCTTGCCTATGGTGGCGCTGAAGATCCCGTCGGCGCGGAACATCTGCTGCCAGATCATGGCCACGGCCACGGTGCTTGTCACCACGGGTGCGAAGAACAGGATCAGGTACAGGGTCCGGGTCTTGAGCTTTTCCAGGGCCACCGCGATGACGACCGCCAGCCCCAGCCCGATCGGCACCGTGATCAGTGCCAGCAGCAGGGTGTTGATGATCGACTTGTGCAGCAGCGGGTCCGCGAGCTGGTCGGTGAAGTTCTTGAACCCCACCCACGTCAGGTCCGTCAGGCCGTCCCATTCCGCAAAGGCCAGGACCAGGCTTGCGCCAAACGGAATGAGCACGAACAAGACCATGCCAATGACCTGCGGGCCGATGAAGACATAACCCCAAGCGCGGTCGCGCTTGCGCCAACCGGCTTCCTTGCGCATGCCCGGGGGAGTGGCTTGGGCGGAGGACCGCCGCGTATTCACTCGCGCGGGTTGCTCCGCGAGTGTGGTGCTCATTTGCCGGTCTTCGACGCGATGAGGGCCGCCACCTTGTCGAGGGTTCCCTGGGCGTTGTTCTTGCCCTGGTAGAGCTCAAGGAACAGGTCGGAGATGTCGGTGGACAGTGCCGGGACCGCGCCTTCGGCGGCGTAGTTTGCGAAGCCGACGTCGCGCATGTCCAGGAAGGTCTGGGCGTGGGTCGGGTAGTTGTCCTCGAGCACGACCTCGTCGGCGCCCTTGATGGACGGCACCGCGTTGCCGCCGCCGGTCAGGCGGAATTCCTGGCCCTCGGCGGAGAGGAACTCGGTCCAGTACGTGAACGCGGCATCCTTGTTCTTGGTGTCGGTGTTGATCGCCAGGTAGGAGGCGGCAACGCCGGTCGGTGCCGGCTTGCCGTCCGGGGTCGGCCAGTCGACAACGTCGTAGCCTTCCTGGACCTTGGCGCCCTTGAGGGTGCCGATCGTGTAGCGGCCCTGGGCGAAGAATCCGGCCTTGTGGGTCACGAACTTGCTGTCGGCGCCGGCGCCGGAGGGCAGGGAATCTGCGTCGACGAACTTCTTGTCCTGGAAGTACTTGCCAAGGGTTTCGACAGCGGCCAGGGTCTTGGGGTCGGAGTTGCCCACGAACTTGCCCGAGGCGTCATACGCGGCGCCTCCCTGTGCGGAGATCCAGCCGTAGTGGGTGGCCCAGTAGTTCCAGAACATGGAGCCGATCAGCCCCTTGGCGGCGATCTGGTCATTCATTTCAAGGAACTTGTCGGTGGTCCACTTGCCTTCGGCGGCGAGGGTTGCAGGGTCCTCGGTGATGCCGGCCTCTTCCAGGACCTTCTTGTCGTACCAGAACGCGTCGCTGTTGACGTCGTTCGGTGCAGCGTAGGTGATGCCCTCCTGCTGAGCGGCGCCAAAGGTGCCGGGGAAGAAATCGTCCTTCTTGGTTTTGCTGGCGTCGGATGCCATCAGGTCATCCAGTGGCATGAGGCGCTTGGAACTGACAAACTGCCCGAGCTTGTCATCGCCAACGTAGAAGACGTCGGGTGCGGTCTTGCTGGTGAGCTGGGCAAGGAGCTTGGAGTGGTACTCGCCGTAGCTGGCCACGGGCTGGAGCTTGACCTTGATCTCCGGGTGGCGCTTCATGAATTCGGTGTTGAATTCGGTGAAGCGGGTCAATTCCTCGGGGGTGCCCCAGGTGCTGAAAACGATGGAGCTGTTGCCGCCCGCTGCCGGGCCGGATGTGGTTCCGGAACCGCCGCCGCATGCGGTCAGGACCAAAGCGGAGACCGCGGCGACGCCTAGGGACAGAACGCTTCTTCTTTTCAGATCCTTGGAATTCCACATGCCAATACCTCTTTCGGTGAGAACGGTCGATTCTTCGCCGCAATGGCTCGAAATGATGCGATCTACCCCGAGAGGATGGAGTGATCGACGCCACAGCAGTGCTTGTATTCTGTATACATGAGACACGATGTGTCAAGTGTCACTTTGTTTGCTTATGTTTGAACTTGAAAGAAGGTCCGGACTCGCCGGTTGGCGCATGGCCGCCTAAAGACTTGCAATTTCCATGCCCACCTCTAGTGATATTGCACATGGCATACCTTTTTGGTTGCATTTGTTCGCAATCGAACAAAGTGTTTTGGGTTAAATTTGGCCAAGAAAGACGCGTGGAGGACCCCGCGCACCCGCATTGGCCACGCGGCGGGGCACTCACGCGGCCCGTGCCGCGTGCAGCGCTGGGACGGCCTTTTAGGTCGCCGCGGGCCGTCTACTTGCCCGGCCGGGCAAGCCTGCGGGAGTTGTGTTCTCGAACGCCTCGGTGCAGGCGCTTCGAGGGTCCGATGGCGTTTACGCCAAAAACCGGCCTTCGCATCCGGTGAGAGGACCGATTGCGAGCGTCGCAGCGAAGGTCATTCCTCGCTTGAAAACCTTCAAGATTTTCTGCTTTTGAACTAGTCGGACCAGCGGATGTCGCCATCGATCACGGTCATGTTTACTTGGGTTGAGCGGAGTTCGAGCGGCACACAAGTGGTTGGGTCGCGGTCAAGGACAATGAAGTCCGCGAGTTTTCCGGGTTCCAGGGTTCCCTTGAGGTGAGATTCGTCGGTGGCAATGGTGTGTGAGGTGGCCGCCGCGTGCAGGGCCTGTTCCCTGGTGAGGATTTCCTCGGGCTGCCAGCCCCCGGCGGGGAATCCGTTGGGGCGTTGACGGGTAATTCCAGCGAACAGGCTGTGGAAAGGGTTGGTGTCTTCCACCGGAGCGTCCGAGCTGAACGACACGGTGCCTCCGGCATCCACGATGCTGGCCCAGGCGTAGGAAAGTACGTCATGGTCAGCGAGCAAGTCGTCCACCAGCTCGATGTCCGAGGTGCAGGAGGCCGGCTGCATGCAGGCCAACGCGCCGCTGGCGGCCAGACGCCCCAAATCCCGGCGCGCGATGTGCTGGACATGCTCGATCCGGTTGGCCGCGGCGGGTTTGTCCCCGGATTGCGCCGCCGCATGTTCGAAGGCGTCCAAGGCGTTGGACACGGCGCGGTCGCCGATTGCATGAACGGCGGCCGACAGCCCGTTGCGGTTGGCCAATGAGACAAGGCTGTTGAGTTCTACCGCCCCTGTCACCGCAAGGCCTTCGGAATGAGTGTGGCCGTAGGGTGCATGCATGAGGCAGGTGCCGGAGGAAAGGGACCCGTCGGAGAAGATCTTCACTCCTCCGCGGCGCAGCCATGCATCGCCTTGGCCCGTGCGTATGCCTTGCTCAATCAGCGATTCGAGGGCACTGACGGGCATGACCTTGTTGACGCGAAGGGGCAGTTCGCCACGTTGGTGCAGGTCGGAAAATGCGTCCCAGGCATCCATGCCGTCGATGTCGTGGAGGGTGGTGATGCCCTGGGCGGTGAGTGCGCGGAGGGTTGCCGGGAGGTAGGTTGCCAGATCTGCCCGGGTCACGTTCTCCAGCATGCGGCCGGCCCAGAAGCCCGCGGCTTCCAACAGGATGCCGGTCGCCGCTCCCGAAGCGTCGCGCATGATGGTGCCGCCGCTGGGATCCGGTGTTGCCGAATCGATGCCCAGGTATTCCAGGGCTGCGGAATTCAGCCAGTAGGTATGCAGGTCCGAATGATGCAGTGCCGTGGGGCGCCCGCCGGTGACCGCATCAAGTTCCCTCAGGTCGGGAAGTTCAGTGTTGTTCCAGGTCCGGTGGTTCCAGCGTCCGCCGAAAATCCAGCTGGTGCTGTCCCTTGGATCGAGCATCGCGGCCCGGGCGGCCACGAGCGCGACGGCTTCGGAGGCGGATGTGGCCGGGGCCAAATCCACTTCGGCCCGGCGTAGGGCCAACTGGGCGGTGTGGACGTGGCTGTCGGCCAGTCCAGGCATGGCGTGTGCCCCGGCGAGGTCGATGCGTTTGGCCTTCGAGGCGAATTCGCGGGCCTCGGAAACGGAACCGAGGAAGTGAATGCGACCTTCCGCCGTCACGAGTGACGATGCCGTGGGATTCGTTGAATCCAATGTGTGGAATACGGCATTCTCATACACCGTGAAATCCATGCAGCGCCCCTTGTCATGCAGTACATATATGCCGATGTCGAAGAACCTACTTCGAATACGTTGCACTGTATGGGGCGCACGGTTTCCGAACAAGGATTCTTTGCGACGTGGCCGGTATTCGGGAAATTGTGACACCGGCAGCCGAATCGCGAATGGCAGGGGGTCTCCCGACGGGCGCGCGGAGTCCCAAAATGACCTTGCCGGGAAAGCAATCGGCCTCCCTGCGCGTGCAGGGAGGCCGGGTGTGTATGTGGAGCGCGCCGGGTTTAGACGCGGGCGCGGCTGTCGTCCTTGTTCGCCATGGCCTTGCCGATGCGCGAGGTGCTGTTGAGCCAGTTGGCAGTCAATGCTGCCTTGGCGGCGGTGAGGTCCTTCTCGATAAGCGCCTTGGCGATTGCCGAGTGCTCGGTCGCGGCTCGTTCTACGCGGTCCTTGGCCCCGACGAAGAACTTTTCGTAGCGCCGCAGGGCAACCTTGTGCGAGGCTATGGTCTCGAGGAGCCGCCGATTGGGGCACTTGGAGAGCAGGAGCTCGTGGAAGTCGTCGTCGTGGCTGTTGACCTCTTCGGCCAGGGCTTCGGTGGCCGTAAACGCCTTCGCGGCATCCATGACCCGTGGCGCAATCGCGTTCAGTTCGTCAGCGGGGCTGAGTTCCAGTGCGAGGCACTCGAGGGCCGCAATGATCTGCACGGCCTCGGCGAAATCCCGCTCGCTTATGGGGGCCCAGCGGAAGCCCTTGCCGGAAATGCGGGTAATGACACCCTGCTGGGATAGCGAAATAAGCGCCTCGCGCAATGGAGTCCGGCTGACGCCGAGTTCCGCCGAGAGTGTCACCTCGTTGATGCTCTCGCCCATATCGAATTCGCCTGCGCCGACGCGGTTCATGATTTCTGTTTCGATCTGTTCGCGCAGTGATTGGCGTTGAATTGCCACTGTCGCCCCCTGGTTCTCGATAGATGAAGCACCGGATTTGATCACCTCTATTGTACTAGAGACTGGGTTCAGTATACTGTATACAGAAATATGAGAGGAAGTTCACAAATGGACGTGACGATTGGCTTGATTGTGAATCCCGTGGCCGGCCTCGGCGGCCGCATGGCCCACAAGGGCAGTGACGCCTCGAATATTCGCGATTTGGCCAAGCGTGCCGGGATCGAACCCCTGGCTCCGGAAAGGGCCGGGCAAGCTGTTCGCCGGCTGTTGGACGGGCTGGAATCATCCCCGGTTGCCGTGCGAATCCTCGCAGGTGCTGACGAAATGGGTGCCGATGCGCTCGATGTCGGCATTCCCCACAAGATTATCGCCTCGGGTGCCATCCACCCCGGGGCTTCGAGTTCCGAAGACACCAAATCAATTGCGCGGAACATGGCCGCCGCCGGTGTCGACCTCCTGCTGTTTGCCGGGGGAGACGGCACGGCCCGCGACATCCTCGACGCCATCGGATCCAGCATCCCGGTGCTGGGCATCCCCGCAGGCGTCAAGATCTACTCGGGCGTCTTCGGCTTGACACCTTCGGAAACCGGCGCGTTGGCTGCGGGTTGGCTCGCCAACCCCAACCGTTGCAGCGACGAACGCGAAGTCGTGGACATTGACGAAGACGAACTGCGCCAAGGCCTTGCGACTCCCAGCCTCTACGGGACGCTGCGGGTCCCCTCGGACTCTCGCCGGCTTCAGCCTCGCAAGTCCGGCAGCCCCGCCTCCGACATCAATGCCGCCCGCTCGTTGGGCATGGCATTCGCCGCCACCATGGTCCCGGATCGCCACTATGTGCTTGGCCCGGGTAGCACCACCATGGCGATCGGCAGCGCACTGGATTTGGAATTGACCCGACTGGGAGTGGACGTTGTTTGCAACGGCCAACTCATCGCCGAGGACGTCGACGCGGATACGCTGAACGCGATGGTTCCCGCCGAGGGCGCCACCATCGTGGTCACCCCGCTGGGGCAACAAGGTTTCGTCATCGGGCGCGGCAACCAACAGATCGACTACCGCGTGCTGCAACGCAGCGAACTGAAGATCGTTGCCACGCCCTCCAAAATGATTTCCCTGGGCGGGCGACCGCTCTGGGTCGATTCGGGACATCCCGAACTGGACGCCACGATCTGTGGCTACACCAAAGTATTTACCGGGGCGAAAGCCGAAGTAATTTATCCCATCAGCAACACCGCTGATGCCCAGGTTCGAGCCTAAACACCATAAGGAGCAGTTCATGCGTTTGAAGGACAAGTCTGCAATCGTCACCGGCGGCGGATCCGGCATCGGCCGGGCCACGGCACTGGCCATGGCTGCCGAAGGCGCCAACGTCGCGATCTTCGACATCAACGAAGAAGCGGCACAGGCCGTTGCCACCGAAGCCGCGGCATTCGGCGTCAAGACCCTGGGCTTGGCCGTCAACGTTGCACTGGATGAAGACGTGAAGCGCGGAGTGGCCACGGCCGCGGCCGAATTCGGCACCGTCAACGTCCTGTTCAACAATGCAGGCATCATCCGCCGTGCCAACGTCATCGACACCACCCTTGAGGAATGGGACCAGGTCATGGGCGTGAACGTGCGCGGCCCGTTCTTGCTCTCCAAGTACGTCATCCCGCTGATGATCGCCGACGGCGGCGGCGCAATCGTCAACACCGGCTCCGGCTGGGGCCTCAAAGGCGGCGGCGACGCACTGTCCTACTGCACCTCCAAGGCGGCAGTCGTGAACATGACTCGCGCCCTGGCCATCGACCACGGCCCGGACAACATCCGCGTGAACTCGGTGAACCCGGGCGACACCAACACCCCGATGCTGCGCGAGGAGGCCCGCCAGCTGTCCCAGGCCGAGGCCGCCTTCCTTGAGGAGTCCAACGACCGCCCGCTCAAGCGCATGGGAACCCCCGAGGAAATCGCCGAGGCCGTCATCTGGCTCGCCAGTGATGCCAGCAGCTACGTCACCGGTTCCGCACTGGTTGTCGACGGCGGCGGAATCGCCTAAATTGTTCCCGCACAACCACCGAGTCCCGCCGGGTGAAGCTAAACACTTCGACCGGCGGGTCTTTTCTTACCTTGTCGCTAGCAGGGCCAGGTGCACCAGGTGAAGCCCGGTTCGATAGCCATCATGTATTGGCTCATTGTTGGTCGGGGCTTAGCGCGTTGAAATGTGACTGGAGACCTTGACGGGTCGCTTCCAACGCTGAATGTTGCATCATCCATTGCCTACGAGAAGCGTGCGCTTTTCCGTATCGATCGGAAAACTGAGGGGCACGACGCGGGTGCTGCAGTTCTACCCGACACCTCGGCCGTGTATCGGTCAGGCATGGGGCCGCACAACGAGAAACGTCCACGCTGCCGTGATCCGGCAGCGTGGACGTTTCCTTGAAACGGTTTCGAGGCTACGACGCTGGTTAGACCACGGTCCATTCCCACATCTTGTCGTAGCGCACGCCTGCGGGGCTGGACGGCATAAGCACAAGGATCAGGAGGACCAGCGACCCGACAAACGGCACAAAGGCGAGTAGGTACAGCCACCCACTGAAGTAGCCGTCATGGAGACGGCGCACTGTCAACGCCAAATTGGGGATGAACGTGGCAAGGCCATAGACGATCAACAGCAACACCCCGGGAACAACGCCCGGGGGCATCTCGGTGGAATTCGGCTCCAGGTTGAACGCGCCACCGATGCCCATGACGGCCACCGCGACGAGCGCGACCAAGGTGTTAAACAAGGCGACCCACCAGTATTCGCTACGGCTGGCACGGCCGCTGAAGATCGCATATTTCTTGAAGTACCGTTTGACGGCTTCACCAAAACTGGCTCCATAAAGTGGCAGAAAAAGTCGGATTAGTGGATTTGAGGCATCGGAGTTCGCGGTCGGGTGAGCAGGGTAAGACACGGTACGTGTTCCTTCAGTGAGATGGTCTTTTCAGATTGTTCGAACCGCAACCCGGACAACGACACGAAGTTGCGACATACGACGCTACAAAATGTTGCGGAACTTGGCGTTGGGGCCGACGGGCGAAGTAGGTCCTATGTTGGCCAGCAGGGTGCGTCGGCAGTAGCAGGGTTGCAGCGCCAAGTGCTTCGAATGCCGCAATCCTTGCTTCGCGTCTAGGCAGTCATGCTGATGCCGGATGCCACCATCTTGTCGGCGAACTCCTTGATTGCCTCCGGGGCGATTGCTACGGCGAAGTAGATGATGAATCCAACCACCACCGCAATTAATACAAAGAGGGCAATCTTGACAAGTTCTCGGAACGTGAAATCGAAGTCCACATCAACTTCTTTCTGGCTGCCAACTGTGGCACCTTATGGAATCTGTAATTTGGCTCGGAAGAGATCCCGGAATTGATTTAACGAACGGCTGCAACCGATAGCCACTTCAACTTGAAATCCGGGAATAACGAATGCTTACGCATGAGCGGCGGCCCTGTAAGACCCCGCAAACCTCGACTCCGCTGAGTCTGGCCACAGGGCAGGTATCTGGTGTGATCCATCCTGAGCCTCCGTATGGAAACGAGTTGACTGTTTCACGAGACTGTCCACACGAATAGTGAAAAGTCGAGGGCCTTTCGCCGCAGCTGCCCGCCAAAAATATCACCCGATTTCGCTGGGGCGTTCAATCGAGAGAGGTACAACTGGGGTATGACATCTCATCAAATTACTAGTCAGTCTCCCTAGCAATGGCCCATGGCGCGTGGCCGTGTCAAAGGTCACGCCGGGGGCGCATTGGTGGATTTTTCCGGTATGCCGAATCTGGTGCCAACGATGAAGGGGAGAATGCCCACCATGAAACTTGCCGCCCCAAACCTGCTGCATGTCGTCAACGCTTCAATCACCAGGTGGGCAGAGGCGGCGGTTCGCAAGCCCTGAACGAACCTCACGTGCACCCGGACCCATGCGCTCGAGACCGGGGCCGAAAGTGGACGAGGACGTGGCCATACGCATGTGGGCTGCCACCGGTAATCCGGCGACAGCCCACATGGGTAATCCGTCAACAATCTGTCTGGTTAGCCCACCGAGACGGGCTCTTCAGCCAACTGCGCCTCGGCGCCGCTGAAGTACTTCTTCTGGTAGGAGCGCCAGGTAATGGCCCAGCGTGCCGGATCGTCCAGGTCATCGTGGTCGATAGCGTGCACGGTCTGGTTGTGCGGGGCGGTGCGCACCAGCTCGGGGTTTTCCCGGGCCTCGGTGGCGACCTGAGCCAGCGCGGCCACGTATTCGTCGATTTCCGACTTGGAGTACGACTCGGTCGGCTCCAGCGTGAACGGCTGCGGGACCAGGTACGGGTGGTGGCTGGTCCAGTAGTGCATGCCGTAGTCGCTCATGCGGATGCCGATTTCCTCGGAGCTGATGCCGGTGTCCTCGAACAATCCCTGCCACGAGTAGCGGACCTGCTCGATGCGGTGCTTGCCCTCGGCGTACGGTGCGCTGGCTCCCGGGATCTGGCGGACCAGGGCCAGCAGGTAGTTGTTGTTCAGCACGGCGATTTCCGCGACCTGGCGCAGGCCGGAGGCGCCCAGTGCCACGATCCAGGCGTAGGCGCGGACCACGTTCGGGGCGACACCGAAGAACGGTGCGACCTTGCCGATGGACTTTTCGCCGCCGTAGTTCACGGTGAAGCCGGCATCGGTCTTTTCGATGCGCGGGTTGGGCAGGAACGGGGCAAGTCGCTCCGAGACGGCGCTGGCACCGGCGCCCGGTCCGCCGCTGGCGTGCGGGGTGGAGAAGGTCTTGTGCAGGTTGAAGTGGCACAGATCGAACCCTGCATCCGAGGCGCGGGTGATGCCCAGGATGCCGTTGGCGTTGGCCTGGTCGTAGGCTGCAAGGCCGCCGACCTCGTGGACGATTTCCACGAATTCGCGGATCTTGTCGTTGTAGATCCCTGTGTCCTCCGGGTTGGTGATCATCAGTGCGGCGGTGCGCGGTGAAACCGCTGCGCGCAGGGCCTCGATGTCCGGGTAGCCGTTGGCGTCCGGCATCAGGGTGATGACCTTGTAGCCGGCGGCCTTGGCGCAGGCTGCGTTGGACGGGTGGGAGAAGATCGTGGTGATGACCTCGTCGCGCACCTGGCCCTCGCCGTTGGACTCGTGGAAGGCGCGGATCATGGAGATGTTGGCCCAGATCGCGGCGGAGCCGCCCTGGGTCTGCAGGCTCACCGAGTGCATGCCGGAGATCTCCGCGATTGCCTGCTCGGTGCGCCAGAAGATTTCCAGCACGCCCTGCAGGGAGGCCTCATCCTGCATTGGGTGCAGTTCGGAGAGCTTCGGGGTGCGGATGATCGTCTCGTTGACCTTGGGACTGTACTTCATGGTGCAGGTTCCCTGGCCGATGTCGACGTTGAAGTCGGCACCCAGGTTCTCCTGGCTGATGCGTAGGTAGTGGCGCACCACGCGCATCTGGGCCAGCTCGGGAAGTGCGGGGGCGCTGGAACGGCGCAGCGAAGACAGCTGCTTCTCGATGCCGTCCAAGGCCTCGACGGCGGCCGGTTCGGCCTGCGACACCAGGATGCCGCGCTCGCCCGGGGTGCTGAGTTCGAAGATGATCGGCTCATCCCAACGGGCCTGGTGGAACCGGCGGTGGGCTGGCTTGGGGCTGACTGGAAGGGCCATTGTTACTTCTCCTTCAGGAAATCGGTGAGGGCTGATACCAAGGTGTCGATGTGTGCCGTGGTGATGCGTTCGGTGACGCAGACCAGCAGGCCGTGTTCGCCGATGGCCACGCCCGGCTCGATGTCGCGTGCACGCAGGGCCGTGACAACCTCTGCGGCGGTCTTGCCGGAGGCCGAAAGGTCGAGAGCGAATTCGCGGAAGTGTGCGGCCGAGTCGCCCAGTTCAACGCCGTCGATGGCGGCGAGCTGCTGCTGGGCGTAGGCGGTGCGTGCCAGGACGGTGTTGCCCAGATCGGCCATGCCGGTCGGGCCCATCGAGGCCAGGTAGACGCCTGCGGCAATGCCCCAGAGCGCTGCTGCGGTGCCCACCCATTCCTTGCCTTCTTCGCGCAGGGCGAAGGAGGTGCGGTCCCAGGCGACGTCACCGAATCCGTACTCGCCCTCGACGGAGGTGCTGGCCAGACCGAAGAGGCGCGATGGCATCTCCATCACGAACTTGGGGTCGTCGTGCACGGCGATGAAGCCGCCGCGTCCGCCGCCGAACCACTGGTGGATGCCCAGGGACTGGATGTCGCCGCAGACGATGTCCGCTCCCCAGTCGGCCGGGGGAGTGAGGCTGCCGTAGGCGATCGGGTCGGTGCCCACGACCAGCAGCGCACCGAACTCGTGCGCCAGGTCGGCGATGGCCTGGCCGGAGGTTTCCAGCGCGCCGTGGAAGCTTGGGGTCTGGATCCAGACGGCCGAGGTGGCGTCATCGACCTGTGCCGCAAGTGCGGCGGTGTCGACCAGGCCGTTGACGGTCGGTACGAAGACCAGCTCGGTGTGGCTTCGCACGTAGTCGGTGACCTTGGAGAGCAGGTCCGGGTTCACGTCGGAGACGACGATGATCTTCGAGCGTCCGGTGATGCGTCCGGCCATGGCCAGGGCCGTGGCCGTGGCCTGCATGCCGTCGTAGGTCGGCACGTTGACCACGTCCATGTTGAGCATTTCGCCCATCATGGAGGTGTATTCAAACAACGCCTGGAAGCGGCCGTGGTCCTCGTAGGGCTCGCCAGCGTAGGCGGTGAGGAACTCGCTGCGGTTGATGACCTCTTCCACGACGGATGGAACATAGTGGTTGTAAACCCCGGCGCCCAGGAAGCTGATGACCTCACGGGTGCTGCGGTTCTTGTTCAGCAGGCCCGTGACGTGCTCTTCCAGCTCGGCCTCGGCAAGGAACGGCTCCGGCAGGTTCAACAGGCCCTTGACGCGCAGGCTTTGGGGAATGTCTTCGTAGAATTCCTCGATGCTGGATGCTCCGGTGACCGCGAGCATTTCCTCGATGACCGAAGGCACCGTATTGGGAATGTAAGGGTGAACTGTGGAATTTTGCATGGAAGGTCGCCTCCTGCTTTTGTCATGACCCGGGTGCGTTCACTGAAGTTCGCAGCTCGGGATAACTTGGTGAAATTCTGTATACAGTGCACATTATGCGGATTCGAAGTGAGAGTCAATTGTGACCCACGCCGCTTTTTGTTCGGCAGTGCCCTGTGGCCTTTTTGTTTGGTTCTGGTGGGAAAAGTATGAAATCTATCCCAAATGTTCTGAATACTGTGTACAGTGTCGTCAACAAACGAGGTCTTCCTGATGACAAGGAGCTCCACAATGATCAAACTCGCAAAGCTGGCCGTGCCGGCCCTTGCACTCGCACTGTTGACCGGCTGCGCCGGCGGCGGAGTCCCCGCGCAGAGTGGCGCGACACTCAAGCCGAATGCAGAAGTGTCAGGCGAAATCACCGTCTGGAGCTGGGATGTCGCCGCGACCGCGCTGAAGCGGTTGGCCACCTCCTACTCGGCCGAACACCCGGGCACCACCATCAAGGTCGTGGACATTGGGTACGACAATGCATACGACAAGATGTCGGTTTCCCTGCAGGCCAACAGCGGGTTGCCGGATGTCATCACCGTCGAAACCGACCGGATGCCGGCCTACGTCACCCAGTTCCCCAAGGGGTTCACCGACCTGGCGCCGCTCATCGACAACGCAACCAAGGACTTCGACCCGTCGAAAATCGCGGCATCATCGGATAAGGGCGGACGCTTGTTGTCCCTTCCGTGGGATTCGGGAACCGTCGGATTGTTCGTGCGCACCGACTACTTCGCCGAGGTTGGCATAGACCCGGCCTCGATCAAGAGCTGGGACGAACTCGTGGTGGCCGGCGAAACCATCAAGAAGAAGACCGGCCACACGCTGATCTCCACCGACCTGTCGGGCGGCGGAATCTTCTCCATGCTGCTCCAGCAGCAGGGCAAGGGCACCTTCAACGCCGCGGGCGACATCGACCTGAACTCGCCGGAGGCGGTGCAGGCGCTGACCCTGATGAAGACCATGAACGAAAAGGGCCTGCTGCACAACGTCAAGGGTTGGGACGGGCAGGTCACCGCGGCCAAGGACGGCAAGTCCGCTGTCAACCCCGAAGCCGTCTGGTGGATCGGCACGCTGACCGGCGAAGCCCCCGAGCTTTCCGGCAAGTACGGCGTGCAGCCGCTGCCGGCGTTCGGCACCGGGGGCGGAACCACCTCCAACAACGGCGGTTCGACCCTGGCCGTTCCCACCCAGGCAAAGAACCCCGAGCTGGCCGGCTCGTTCGTCAAGTACGTGCTGGCCAACAAGGGCAACCAGGTTTCGATGATGAAGGACGAGGGCCTGTTCCCGTCCTACCTGCCGGCCTTCGCAGACCCGCTCTTCGCCGAGCCGCAGGACTACTTCGGCGGCGAGAAGGTCTACCAGCTCTTCGCCGAGCAGACGGCCAAGATCCCTGCGGGCACCACCAACAGCGACAGCGCCAAGGCCGGGGACATCGTGGCAAACGCGGTGGTTTCCGCCGTGCTGAACGGCGCCGACCCGGCGGCCGAGCTGAAGTCCGCCGCCGAGCAGATCGCCACCGCCACCGGCCGTAAGATCGCGCAGTAACACGATGACTACAACGCTGACGCGGCCCTCCGAGCCGAAGGAGGGCCGCGCGACGGCTCGCGCGGCGGCAGCCCGGGCAACGCGGCGGGCAGCACGCCGCCATCGTCCCGGGTATTTCTTCATCCTGCCGGCGCTCGCCCTGTTCGCCCTGTTCTTCATCTACCCGCTGGTTTCGTCGTTCATCCAAAGCTTCCAGTCGATTTCCGGCGGGGAAACCAGCTGGGTGGGGCTGGCCCAGTACCAGCGCCTGTTCGAGGATCCGCTGGTGGCGCAGAGCCTGTTCAACGTCTTCTTGATCCTGGTGATCCAGGTGCCGCTGATGGTGTGCATCGCGATCGGACTGGCCTACATCCTGAACCAGAGCTGGGTTCGCTTCCGGACCGGCTTCAGGGCCATCTACTTCCTGCCCGCGGTGACCACGCTGGTGGCCTACTCGCTGGTCTTCCGGGTCATGCTGGCCACCGACGGGGGAGCGGCCAACCAGATGCTGGGAATGATCGGGATGGACCCGATCGACTGGCTCAACTCCGAGGGCTGGGCGCGGGTGGCGCTGATCGCCTCCATCACCTGGCGCTGGACCGGGTACAACATGATCATCATCCTGGCCGGCCTGCAGGCGATCCCTGCGGAGCAGTACGAGGCGGCCCGGATCGACGGGGCGGGCCGCTGGGCCATCTTCTCCAGGATCGTCGTTCCGCAGCTACGCCCGGTGATCCTGTTCAGCAGCATCACCTCGACCATCGGGGCGCTGCAGCTCTTCGACGAGAACTTCATCCTGACCGGCGGAGGCCCCAACAACGCCACGCTGACCCCGGTGCTGTACCTCTACAAGGTCGGCTTCCAGCAATTCGACTTCGGCTACGCCTCGGCCATCGCCTGGCTGGTCGTGGCCATCATTGCCGTCATCTCTGTCATCCAATTCCGAATCATGAGGGACAAGCCATGATGCAGACCCTTCGCCGCTCCCCGCTCTATCTCCTGCTGGTGCTCGGCGCCGTGGCCAGCCTGGTCCCGTTCCTGTGGATGGTCATCGCCTCGACGCACACCACGGCGGCGATCTTTGCCACGCCGATGCCTTTCCTGCCCGGGGGAGAGCTGTGGAACAACCTGGCCCGGCTGCAGGAGGAGACAGGCTTTGCCCGGGTCATGCTCAACAGCGTGCTGGTGGCCACCATCTACACCGCATTCTCCTGCATTGTCAGTGCCATGTGCGGGTACGGGCTGGCCAAGTACCGGTTCCGCGGGCGAGGCATCATGCTCGGCGGGGTGCTGCTGACCATGATGATTCCCGGCCAGGTGCTGCTGGTGCCGTTGTTCCAGATGATGGCCAGCGTCGGCTGGATCAACAGCTTCCAGGCGCTCATCCTGCCGTTCCTGGCCAACGCCTTCGGCATCTTCCTGATGCGCCAGGCCTTCCTTGATTTCCCGGACAGCCTCATCGAGTCCGCGCGGATCGACGGTGCCAGCGAGATCAAGACGTTCTACCGGATCGTGCTTCCGGTGGCACGGCCGCAGCTGGCCGCCTTGGTGATCTACACCTTCATCAGCCAGTGGAACTCCTTCATCTGGCCGTTGCTGATGCTCAACAGCGAGGAGAAGTACACGCTGCCGGTGGCACTGAACACCATGGTGGGGCTGTCCCGGGTCGACTACTCGGGGCTGATGCTTGGCTCGCTGCTGGCAACCCTGCCGCTGCTCATTGTCTTCCTGCTCTTCCAGAAGCAATTCATCTCCGGGCTCATGGGCGGCGCGGTCAAGGGGTAGGAGCATCGAGGCCGCCGGGCTTCGGGTTCGACGGGCTGTCGGATTTTTTCAAGACCGGCCCCGCCCGTCCGGGTTTCACTGGACTCGTTGACAGCCCACCGCAACTGGTAAAGGAATTCGAACATGTCCACGCAACCCACACAGTCCCCGGCGACAGGGAACCACACCACGGCCGGAGTCCCGCACGGATACACCACGCTGACGCCGTTCATCGTCGTTGAACCGGCGCATGCGGCCATCGAGTTCTACCAAGAGGTCTTCGGGGCGACGCCGCTCTCGGTGATGCCGGGCGCCCCGCGCGAGGACGGAAGCCCCACGGTTTCGCATGCCGAGCTCGACTTCGGAAACGGCATGCTGCAGCTCTCGGATCCGCAACCGGGGTACGGCCTGGTGGCTGCGGACGCGCAGCACACCAACAACTCGATTGCCCTCTACCGCCAGGACGTGGATGCCGTTTTTGCCTTGGCCATCAAGCACGGGGCCACGGCCGTGGAACAGCCCGCCGACTTTGTTTCGGGGGACCGCTTTGCCACATTCGTTGATCCGTTCGGGCGGCGCTGGAGCGTGATGACCCGCATCGAGGACCTCTCGCGGGAGGAATCCGAACGCAGGGTCACGCAGTGGCTTGCGTCGTTCAACGCAGACGCCGGGAAATAGGGGCGGCCGGCGGGACACCGTGGACCAAGGCTCCGGCTAGCGGCCGGAGCCTTGGCCATTAACCTGCTTCAGGTATTCCCCGGGGCTCATGCCCGTCACCGCGGCGAAGTCACGGGTGAAATGCGCCTGGTCCGCATAGCCCAGGGCGTAGGCCACATGCGACAGGTCCGGGCCCATCCCGCGGCCGATCAGCGCCGCCGCCTCCTGCAGGCGGTGGCGCTGCAGCAGCCACTTCGGGGTCAGTCCCAGGCGCGAACGCACCAGGCGTTGCAGGCGGCGTTCACCGATCCGCCATCTCTCGGTGAGCTGTTGCACGCGCTGCAGCCCGGGGGTGGTTTCAATGTCCCGGCATATCCGGTTGAGCAGCAGCCCGTCCTCATCTGCGCCGTCGGGAATCCGTGCAAGCAGCCACTCCTCAAAGAGCCCGATCGCCGCGGCTTGCCGCTGTCCGGGCGTGCCTCCGGCGTGCAGGGCCGCATCGATCGTCGCTGCGCGGTCCAGTCCGATGTCGCCTTCCGGCATCGAGGAATCGACGATCTCGGGCATCGGCCGGGTGCTGAGCAGCGCGCCCGCGGCCGGGCGCAACAAAACGCCCAGGGCACTGCCGCTTCCGGCAAGCCGCTTGGTCGAGAGCCGGGTCACGGGACCGTAGAGCGTACCGGCGCCGTCCTCGATGACCAGGTTGCAGGCGGGATGGGTGAGTATGCGTTGTTCATGTTCCGCACCCGCGGGAATCTCCCAGCGGGCAACCCAATAGTTGCCCACGAGTTCACGCAGCCGTGGGCTTGGATCGATGCGTTCAACACGGGCCCATCCCGGGCCGGTGGGCAGCAGCGGGCCGCGCGGGGTATCCATGGCCCCATTATTCCCCGCCCGGGACCCCCGCCGGAATCGTGGACAGCTACCGAGCGGCGTGGGTCGATTGTTTGCGGCCGAGACTAGAATTGCGTCAACTCGCAACGAATCGGGGGTGTCCCTCATGGGCAACACAAAATCATCAGGTCTCCACGTCACCGGGCGATTGGTGCTGACGGGGACGCTCGCCCTCGCACTGGTCGTGGGCATGGCTCCGATGTCGCAGGCACAGGTCGACGGGGGCCTTGCAAACAGTGCGATCTTGGACGCCACACCCGCATCGGTGCTGCCGACCGCCGTCGCCGCGGCGACGCCCACCCCCAAGCAGGCGCTGGCCAAGCTGACGCTGGACCAACGCGTGGGGCAGGTCCTGATGATGGGCGTTCCTGCCACCGGCGCCAGCAAGTCGGATCTTGCGACCCTGACCAAATACAAGGTCGGCAACGTGTTCCTCAAGGGCCGCAGCTCTTCGGGGGTCAAGTCGACCAAGGCGATCGTGGCTAAAATCAACGCGACCGTGGGCAGCTCGAGCACCGGCGGACAGAAGCGCTTCGTCGCCACCGACCAGGAGGGCGGAAACGTCCAGGTGCTCAAGGGGGCCGGCTTCTCCGCCATGCCCACCGCGTTGCGCCAGGGCACGTGGTCGACCACTGCCCTTCGTTCGAACGCGACGACCTGGGCCAAGCAACTGAAAGCGGCGGGCATCAACGTCAACCTGGCCCCGGTCGCAGACACCGTCCCCGGCGCGGCATTCGCCCCCTACAACTCTCCGATCGGCTACTGGCACCGCGAATTCGGCTACACCTCGGGACACGTGGCCAACGATGTTGCGGCATTCGCGCAAGGGATGCGCGCCGGGGGTGTCGCCCCGGTGGCCAAGCACTTTCCGGGGCTGGGCAGGGTCACCAGGAACACCGACACTTCCTCGAACGTCAAGGACACGACCACCACCCGGACCAGCGCCTACATCAAGCCTTTTGCCAAGGCCATTGCCGGCGGCACGCGGTGGGTCATGGTCTCCAACGCCTACTACACCAAGATCGACGCGGGGCACGTCGGGCCGTTTTCATCGACCATCATGAAGAGCATGCTGCGCAAGGACCTGGGATTCACGGGCATCGTCATCTCGGATGACATGTGCACGGCCAAGCAGCTCTCGCCCTGGAGCTACGCGACGAGGGCGAAGAACTTCTTCAATGCGGGCGGGACCATGATGCTGTGCGTCAACGCCGCCGCCGTCCCCTCGATCCACAAGGCGCTGGTGGCGGAGGCGAAGGCCAGTCCCGCGTTCCGGGCCAAGATCGACGCCGCGGCGCTGGAGGTGTCGGAGACCCGGGCCGGGAAGTAGCCAGGGGCCCGTTTGCCCTTCCGGGGTCCTCCCGGATTCCGCGGGAACGGTGGCAGAATCGAAGGCATGGAGATCCAACCGGAAATTCGGCGTCCTCCGGAGCCCGCGGAGACCCGGCTGCGCATAGAAAGCTGGGCACTGTGGATGGGGCTGGCCTGGACCGTGGCGGGGACACTGGTCGGCTTCATTGGCTTTGCCCGGTACCGCCCGAACTTGGCGGGTCCGGGTTCGGTGGCCATTTACGCGGCCATCGTGGCCGGCTTCGCGGCGACGTCCGCAAGCCTGACGGGTTACCTCAGGATCCTTGTCCTCACGCAACCGTGGTTGAAGGGCTTCCCGCTGTACAGGCAGATCACCAATGCCGTTGCGCTGGTGATCATCCATGCGGCGATCTCCGTCATGGCCGCGCTGGTGACCTTCCGGATCTTCCAGAATTCCTTCCTGGGCCTCACGGTCGACCGCTATGCGGGAAGCATCATGGTGGGGGTCTGCTCGGGCATCGCCGCATACATCGCGCTGACCTCCGCCGCGCGGTTGACGGCCCAAAGCCTTTCCACGCTGCTGGCGGTGTTCCTGGCCACCGGCGTTTTCATCAGCATGCTGGCGGCCGACAACCCCCTGTGGTGGACCGGCATGTTTTCAACCCTCGGGACCTGGCAGTCGGGGCTCACCTCTTTCTGGAGCTTCAACGTAACCCTGGTGGTGTCCGGGCTGGTGCTGAGCACGCTGACCGCGTTCATCGTGCGGGACCTGAGCCTCATGGCGAAGCTGCACGACGACTATGCCAGGGTCATGGGCCGCCCGCCGGCACGATTCATGCGCCCGCGCCCGGCGGTGGTGCGGGTCTGCCTGCTGGGTCTGGGGATCTGCACCATGGGCATCGGGCTGGTCCCCATCGACGTGGCCGAACCGGTGCACACCATGCTGGCGCGGCTGGCCGTCGGTTTCATCGTGGTGCTGCTCCTGGGTGCCGCATTGTGGCTGCCGGGATTCCCGTTGGCATTCCACGTGCTCACGCTGGCTTGCCTGCTGGGCATCGTCGGGGCCGGACTGCTGTGGCGCCCGCTTCGCTACTACGACCTGACGGCCTTTGAGCTGGCCCTCGTGGGCACCACCATCGGCTGGCTGGCGGTCCTCGTGAGGACCACCTCAGCCGCGCTCGCCGTCGACGCAAAAACCGTGGCAAAGGCCCTTGCCGCCAAAGGTTAGCCGGCCGGCGCTGGCATGCCGCCAACCGATCCCGCCGACGGGTTCCGCCAACAGGTCCCGCCGGCGGTCACCTAGTTGAAGTCGGCGCGCATGTCATTTGCCCGTGTTCTTGCGCTGGCGCTCGGTGAAGATGCCCTCGGCGAGGACCTCGTCCCAGTCGGCCCCTCGCAGGCTGGCGCCGCGGACCGACGTGGTCAACTGGCTGTAGGTATCCATGGCCTCCACCGCGGTTTCCCGTGTATAGGTCAGCGAACGCTCGGGGGCGATGCCCAGGCTGGCGCCGACCTCGACGGCGTTCTGGTCGCAGCCCATGTAGGAGATGATCCACTTGTCGACCTCCTCCTGGGTTTGGACCATGTCGCGGATGGCCTGGCGAGTGTATTTGGTGGACGCGTTCTCCAACCCGTCGGTGGCGATGTTCAGGTGCACGATGCCCGGGCGCATCTCTGGGGGCATTTTGGCGATCTGCAGGCGGACATCCGTGATGGTCTTGCCGATCCCGTCAAACAATGCAGTGGTTCCGCGTGGTTCGAGCTCGAAGCGGGGAACCTCGGCCAAGGGCACGTTTCGGTACGTGGCTTCGAACCGGTCGTCGAATTGGTAGAGGGATGCCATCGCCGTGCCCGCTTCGGCCAGTTGCTGGGCGACGTAGGCGTTCAGGCCGCCCTCGATGTCTGCCTTGATGTCGTGCATGGAGCCGGAACGGTCAAGCAGGAAGATGAGCAGTGCGGTGTCTTTGTTGGTCATGGCGACTACCTTTCGGGATGTGGCGCGTTGGTTAGCTGGAGCGCCTGGGCTTGAAGGTCATGGGTTCCTTGGGCGCGGGGCGCCCGGTTTCCGAGTCGTAGCGGGCTCGCTCGATGGAGGAGCTTGACACCTTGCCGCCGGCGTCCGTGTAGCTGGACAGCTGCGAGGTGCGGGCCAGCCGCGGGGGGACCGCATTGGGCGAAAGCCCGGCGCGGACGGCCACCGAACGGATCGATGCGCCCTCGAGGGTGGCCTCGGCCATCGCCTCGTTCAGGGCCGTATCGATGAGTTCGCGGACCTCTCCCAGTCGTTCGACTGCAGCCAGAGGATCGGACGGAATGTCCGAAAGCATCTGGCGGGCTTCGTCGATCGGTGCGCGCTTCTCGTTGCTCATAAACTCATCATGCGCAGTTTCTGAACATGCGTCAATAGTGCGAATCAAATATTTCTGCGCGCTCGAAAGATCGTCAGGGCACTATGAGGTACCGCGCCACGCAGTTGGGCCCATCGGTCGAGTTTGGTTACAACCAGGGTGCCCCAGACCCATTTAGCGTTGAAAACCACATGTCGGCCGAATCAGGGAAGCCAAAAAACTGAACGAGAAATGATCTTCTATGGTCACCTTTCGGTCCGTCGGGCACGGTCTGACCATGCCCTCGACGCAGCCGACAAAACCTCATCACCACCTGTTGGGCAGCTATCGCTGAGTGTTCCCGTCGTGGGTGCCGTTGTACCGCGTGGCGGACGCATCCTGCATGAGGACACCGAACATCTCGGTCATGTAGACAGCGACACTCGCATGTTGGGCAATCAGGTCGGCACCCCCGCCGAGTGCCACGCGCACCGGATCCAGTGCTGGCGTAGCAGGGTCGGCGGCGGCGGCACGCAACAGTGCCAGGCGCTGCGGTCCGGAGGTGTAGCCGAGTTCGAACAGCACCCAGTGGAACAGGTGCATCAGGGCGCTGTCACGGTCGTAGCCTTCATGCGTGACCATGGAGGCTTTTTCCTCCGGGGTGAGGTCGAACTCGCGGTAAAGTGCCAGGCCGAAGTCCGTGAAGAGCAGCCTGCCCTCACGTACGAGGATGTTTCCCGGATGCACATCGAAGTGCTGGAACCCTTGTCTCTTCATCCATGCTGTGGCTTCGATGATCTGCTCGACCACATCGGCGAAGACAACCGGCCCGGTGCCGGCGGATAAGCTCCTGCGCACCCAAGCACCCAGCGTCTCGGGCACGTACTCAAGAAAAAGCACCACGCTCTTGGATGCGTCCTGCATCGCGGTGAGTTTCCTCTTGACCTGAGGCCAATGCGTCCCCCACTGGCGTTGGGGAACATCGCCCTCAAATTCACTCAGGTCCGTATTGCACTTCAGATCAACGACCCGCCACCCGAGCAAAAGCGGGAAGAAATCCGCCGCTCCTGCCTGCACCCACTCGGAGGTCGCCCGATGTGCTGCCAATTCTCGCCCGGCTCCGTGGGTAGGGCTTCCTATCCCGTAGTGGCAGACAAAGGGGAGCCGGACTCGACTAGACGTGGCGGTTGGATCCGCCTCTTCAATGCTGGTCAGTGGGAGCTGTTTCACGAAGACAGTCGTTTCACCGATACGGGCTGTCTTGGTTGTTCCCCCGATGCCTACGCCAACCGGCTCGGCAGCATCGATGAGGGTCCGCACGCCGGCATCATCGAGCCCGGCGAGCACATCGGAGATACCTCGGGCTTTGTCTGTGCGTGCCGTCATTATTACACCCTAAGGTCTGGCCCTTGCCGTGCTTTGAACATCAGTGCTCCTGCCAATAACTATTAGAGAAAAATGACAAAGCCATGGAAACCAATCTTCGTGAACCAGAAATGATCGTTTGTGGTCGAGTTAGTTGTTGGTAAAGGCGGTCATTGTGCGCGCAGCACGAAGAAAATAAAGCTCAGGAACGATGTCCGGTCCTTGAATTGTGGCGGGATGATTTCCGCGGGCGCATCGGTCGAGTACGGTGGTTCGCTGACTGCCTCGATCTGGAATCCCGCCTGGGCAAACGCATCCGTCATGGCGTGCAATGGCCGGTGCCAATACGTCAGGGTGCCCGGTTGGCCATTGAAGGTGTGTTCGTCCGAGTACTTCGCGGGCTTGAAGTAGTCCGTGCCGGGGTTTGTCCAGGGGTAGATGATCGGATGGTTCACGGACATGATGATTCTGCCTCCCGGCCGCAGGACGCGCCGGATCTCCGTCAGTGGTTCCACCCAGTCTTCCAGGTAGTGGAAGACCAATGAGGCAACGACATCGTCGAACGTGTCATCGGGGAACGGGAGGGGCCGGCCGAGGTCGGCCACGAGCAGTTCGGCCTCCTCGCCCAGTCTTTTCCGGGCCAGGTTGATCATCTCTTGGCTGGAGTCGAATCCCGTCACGGTGGCGCCGCGACCGACAAGCGCTTCCGCCAGCGGTCCGGAGCCGCAACCGGCGTCAAGAATCCGGCGATTTCGGACGTCTCCGGCGAGTTTCAGCATCGCCGGTCGTTCGTAGAATGCGTTAATCAGGCTGGTTTCGTTTTCGGTCGAGTAGGCCTCGGCAAAGGTGTCGTAATTGGTGTCCTGCGACATAAATCGTTTCCTCCGTATTCCAGAATGGTGGCATGTATTTTCATGAGGCTAGCAGCCATATCTCCTTGTCACGGGCGAGAAACGATACTTTCACCCGAAAGTCGCCCTCCGGGATGGCGCCGCGTGAAAAGCCTGAAACCTTTTTCCAGCAGAAGGTTCCGCTCACGGCCCCTCCGGTCGCGAATGGTGACGGGCGGGGTACCCGGCAGCGCCCTTGCTCGCTAGGCTTTGTCCATGGACGGGAGCGAGACGTGAACCAACGGACCTACCCACAGGGCGTACCGTGTTGGATCGACACCGAACAGCCCGACGTCGAGGCGGCCGCTGAGTTCTACGGTGGACTCTTCGGCTGGACGTTCGAGAACGCCATGCCGCCGGAAGCGCCGGGCCGCTACCTGATAGCCAAGCTCGACGGCCAGGACGTCGGCGGGATGGCCGGCACCCTGAAAGGTGCCGCGGCCTGGAACACCTACATTGCCGTTGACGACGCCGATGCCTCCGCACAGCGACTGGTCTCTGCCGGCGCCACGATGCAATCGGCTCCCGCAGATGCGGGAGAGGGCGGCCGCGGCTCGGTGCTGGCCGATCCGGCGGGCGCCGAGTTCCGCATCTGGCAGGCGAGGCGGCGTCTGGGCTCACAGGTGGCCAACGTGCCCGGGGCCTGGAACTTCAGCGACCTCCACACCTCCGACCCCAGCGAGGCGATGGCGTTCTATGACGACGCGTTCGGCTGGCAGGTCGATGACCTCGGCTTCGGGCTGCTCATCCGCAGGCCCGGCTATGGCGACCATCTTGAGGCGACAACCGATCCCGGCATCAGGGCGCGGCAAGCCGGGGTGGCCACCCCATCCGGCTTCGAGGATGCGATCGCCTGGATTGCGGACGCAGACCCCAACGAACCGCCGCACTGGCATGTCTCGTTCACCGTGGCAGACCGGGACCAGACGGCGGCTGACGCCGAGCGGCTCGGCGCCCGCGTCCTAAGCCAGAGCGACACCTATTGGACGCGCACGGCACTGATCCGCGATCCCCAGGGAGCGGAGTTCACCGCCAGCCAGTTCACGCCCCCATCCGGCTGAGCTGATCCCGCACCGCACACCGGCAACGGCCTGTTTTCTCCTCACCCCAGTCAACGCAGGTCGGGGGAGACTTGGCCAAAGCCGCGATGGGCGGTGCCACTGGGGCCACACGCGGATACCTTCCCCTGTGTTGCTCCTGACCGTCGTCCCACTCACCGTTCCTCTTGGGGCACGCACAAAACAGCCACCTGACCGCTTGGCGTTAATTTCCGTACCGATCATCCTCACACCATAGGACCCAGTCGTGGATGCCGGGGTTGCCAGCTACAGGCGAATCAGCGATGCCGTTGCACCGCTCGGCTCACTCGGGAACTTGCTCAAAATGGGCCACGAACATGTCCGGCCGCACCAGGACGACCGACCCCTCGGGCAACAAATGCTTGGGCGCCGCCGGGAAGATGTGGCAGTCAACGCCGAGCTCCGTGGCAAGCGCGTTCGCCCGCGCCGAGGCGCTGGACCCGTAACCGTGGATCTGCCAGCTGGCGTCGTTGAGCACCTCGAAGTTGTCCGGGTAATCGCCGGTCCGGAAGGGAACCCACGGCAGGCGCCGACCCATGACTTTCCCGCGCCGCCTGGTCTTGGCAAAACCGCGTGCCAGGGCCGCACGGTCCCGGGCATGTTCGGTGATCCAATAGTGGATGCGGATCTGGGACAGGTAGCCAAAGAAGCGGCGTCCGGTCGGAATGCGGCCGATCACCCTGATGGCCACCGGCCAGATCAACGGGAGCATCCGGATCCGCAGGGTGCGGGCGAACCACGAGCTGGAGGTCACGGCACTGAAGACCCGGTCGGTGGTCTTGACCAAGCGAAGGGCCACGGGCCGACGTTCGGCCTCATAGCGTTGCAGGTAGTGCTCGGGCATCCCGCCGGAGAGCACGTCGTTGATTTTGCACACCAGGTTGTGGACATCCTGAAGGCCGGTGTTCATGCCCTGCGCGCCGACGGGGGAGTGGATATGCGCGGCATCGCCGGCCAGGAAGACCCGACCGCGTGCAAAGGTTTCGGCGACGCGGTGGTGCACCCGGTACTTGGAGAACCACTGGGCGTCGGTGTAGAGGACGCCGAACTCCCGACGCAGCTCGGTGCGGGCCTGCTTTTCATCCACCTCGATGACATCGGTCGCCGCCGTTTCCGGTTCGCTCACGATGCCCAACAGCCGGCGGCGCTCCCCGCCCTGCGCATCGGTGCCCATGGGGAAGCCGAGCATGAAGTTTTCCTCGGCGAAGCGCAGATTGATGCCCGATCCCATGCCCGTCACGCCGTTGGCATCAAGCACATAGAACACCTGGTCCGCCGTTGCGCCCTCAAAGCGGATGCCCATCGCCTCGCGAACCTCGGAGGAAGCGCCGTCGGCGGCAATTACGTAGCGCGCGGATATCGCCAGCGGTCCCTCGGGGCCTGTGCACCGAACCTCGACGCGCTCGCCGGTCTCCTGCAGCGAGTCGAACCCGTGGTTCCACAGCACCTCGTGCCCGGCGTCCTTGAGCGAGTCGGCCAGGATTTCCTCGTTGGCGCTCTGCTCCAGCATGGTCAGGCCCGCATATCGTGTTTGGGAGTACCCCAACCGGTTGAGCTTGATGCTCTTGAAGCTGCGGGCCCCGATGCCGGGACGCAGTTCCCCGGTGGGGACGGCCCGGCGCAGGACTTCGTCGACGAGCCCGAGCTGGCGATAGATTTCCATGCTTCTCGCCTGGAGCGCCAAGGCACGAGACTCCCGGGTTGGCCCCGACTTCGCGTCGATGATCTGTGCGTCGATCCCGAACTTGTGCAGCCACGCCGCGGCCATAAGCCCCGTGGGACCTGCGCCGATGACCAACACGTCCGTCTGCAGTTGCTTGGCATCCATGTTTCTCACGCTACCCCCCTTGGCTGTGCAAATCACCAGTTTGGCAGCGGCTCTCCGCGTGACTGCCCTACGCCGGTGCCGCCCGGCGTGGCTTTGCCGGTGATTTTCTTGGGATTGATTGTTTGACGTATTTGATCAAAGTTTTTATCTGCAGAGGCATGTGAGCTGCGCGTCGGGGGCCACGAACCTCTGAGGATGTTGACCTGCGGGACTTTCTCCGGCGCGACCGTGGTCTTGCGTGCACACACGGTCCTGATGGCTGCCGGCGGGTTGCCGAACATCCAGATTGGTCATGTCGCCGGTTTTGCGGTGCCCGCAGTGCTGAAGCTGCAGTTCCACACGGTCTTGCCGACGCCAAACGCCCCGGGAAATCAAGCAGCGGAGTCCTCGTCCGGTGGCGGAAAAGTTGCACTTGGCGTCAACCGGCGCCACCGAAAGATTTTTGGTGGCCCATCCCTGGGAAGCTAGGGCCGCGGGGCTTCCCCGGCCGCTGCAGTATTTTCTTGGTGGGTCCGTGCCGAACGGATGTGGCCATGCTCCCCATGCTCGAGCTTGGCTCCGACAAGGTGTTCTGCGACGCTGCAGATCAGGCTGATGACTTCCTGGGGCGCCTTGGCACCGGTCAGGATCTCCATCACGAGCCCGTCCTCCAGGGCCACCAGGGTCCACGCAAGTGCATCGGCGTCGAGCACTGGCCGAAATGCGCCTGAAGCGGTCCCGTCTCGGATGATGTGCCCGTAGATCGCCACTTCGCGCTGGTCGAGTACGCGGTCTGCGTCATTCATGCCGGCATCACGCAGCCCGGTGGGCCAGAATTCGTACAGGATGCGGGAGTCGTTGCTATCCAGGCCGCCCGTCGTGCCGGCCACGATGGCCGCCCGCAAGCGTGCCTCGGGGGTTTCGGCCCGGTCGACCGCTGCTTCGATGCGCTCGATAAAGGCGTCTGACGACGCAAAGACGAGTTCGCGGAAGATCTCGGCAAGTCCGCCGAAGTAGTAGAGCACGGCAGGCGGTTCCATCCCCGCCTGCGCAGCGATCGCCCGCAGGGTCGTGCCTGCGGCACCGTCACGCACCGCAACGCTCTTGGCCGCGGCGAGGATCTCGGCGCGGCGTTCGGTCTGTCGATTGGGGCGTCCCATCCTGCCATTCTGCCTCAAAAAGTACGCAGACCTTGACAGGCGCCGCCGGTGTTGTTTGAATGACGTTCAGTAATCTGAATCACATTCAGATAAAAACCCGAAGGAGAGATCCGCCATGCAAGAACCCGCCCAGCCGATCGTGTCGGCGACGTCCCCGACCGACAAAGGCCTCCGCAGCAATGCCATCGGGATGGTACGGATCGTGGCGGTCGGTCTTGCCGCAGTCGCGCCCGCCTACAGCCTCGCGGTGACGCTCGGATTCGTCGCTGATTCCGTGGGTGTTCACGCCCCGGCTGCATTCTTGGTCGGATTTCTTCCGATCCTGTTCACCGCGTTCGCCTTCCGTGACCTCAACCGCGTGATGCCCGATTGCGGCGGTGTGTTCGTCTGGATTTCCCGCGTGCTGGGCCCGGTCGCGGGATGGTTCTTCGGAGGCTGGGTTCCCCAGATTGCCACGTTCATCGCGACCGCAGCCCTGGCACAGGTGGCCACGGTGTACCTTCTGGACTCCGTAGGGCTCGAAATGCTCGCGGCGAACCCCGCGGCCACGATTCCCCTTGCGATCGCACTTATTGCGGTAAGCGCCGTGGTCGCGATCCGCGGGATCGAGCTTGCCGCCTGGGTCCAGTACGCCCTCATCGGCCTTCAGATAGTAGCCATCGGCGGATTCTGCGTCGGCGCCTTCCTGGCGATCGGACGCGGCACCGCACCCGCAAGCGCCGAGCCGGTCAGCCTGGACTGGTTCAACCCATTTGCCACGGACCCCTCGGGCCTTGTCGCCGGGGTCATTCTTGCGCTGTTCATCTACTGGGGATGGGACGCGTTGATCGCCGTCAACGAGGAAACCACCCATCGTTCCCGCACGCCGGGCCGCGCGGCCATCGTCTCGACGGTGATCCTGTTGGTCCTCTACGTCTCGGCCTCCGTCGCCGCACTCGGATTCGGCGGCGTCGACCTGCTCACCTCGGACGAGGCGATTGGCGATGTCCTCTCGGTGATCGGTCCACTGGCGACGGGCGAATTCTTTGGCCGCATCATCACGCTTGCGATCGGCATGTCTGCCCTGTCCGCACTCTTTACGGTGGCCGTCGCCTCTCCGCGTTCCTGGCTGAGCATGGCAACCTACCGGGCACTTCCGAAATCCATCGGTACCGTGGACCCCAAGAGCCGCACGCCGAGGACCGCGACCCTCTGGTGGGCGGGGCTGAGCATCCTCACCATCATCGTGCTTTCCCTGATCTCCCAGGACTTCGTCGGTCTCGCCATCCTGTCAATCGGTTTGCAGGTGGCCGTCTACTACGCAGCCACGGCGGTCGCGGCCATCATCTACTTCGCACCCCGGATGCGAGACCCGAAAACCCTGATCCTGGCCGGCGTCCTGCCCGGACTCGGGGCATTGATGATGGCCATCGCGTTCGTTGTCAGCGCCATCGACATGGCCCGCCCCGAGTACGCCGACGTTTCCTGGCTCGGCATCGGAGCCGTCTTCTGGATCGGCATCGGGGCACTGGTCCTTGGCCTGATTGTCACCCTTGCGGTACGTCCGCTCTGTCCCGAATTTTTCAATCGCTCCACGATCCCCGTGGGCAATGCAAACAGCACCGACTTCCATGTAATGGACCCCACCGAAGAAATGAGCCACTGACCATGCCCATCCTTAACATCGCCGCCATCCAGACCAGCCCGGTGCCCGGGGACATTGATGCCACCTTCGAACGGTTCGAGGCGCAGGTGCGCACCGTTACCGCGATGCGTCCCCACCTTGATCTGGTGGTTGTTCCCGAACTGCTTCTTGCCGCCCCGAAAGCGATGCTTGAACCCGACCCCGATTTCGATGAACGCGCGGCGACCACGGTGCCGGGGCCGCTCGCGGATCGGCTTTCCGATTTGGCGCGGGAGCTCAAGATCTGGCTCATCCCCGGTTCGCTGGTTGAACGCTCGGGGAAGCACCTCTACAACACCGCCATCGCGATCAACCCCGACGGCGAAATCGTTGCCCGATACCGAAAGATCTTCCCCTGGCGCCCGTATGAGACCCTCGAGCCCGGCAGTGAGTTCACGACCTTCGATATCCCGGGTGTCGCACGTATTGGTCTGGCGATTTGCTACGACGGCAGTTTTCCCGAAGTGGCCCGGCAGCTCGCCTGGCTCGGTGCGGACGTGATCATCCAGCCGACCCTCACCACCACCCGCGACAGGGAAATGGAACTTGTCATGGCCAGAGCCAACGCGTTTACCAACCAGGTCTTTGTCGTCAACCTCAACGCGTCCGATCCGGCGGGCGTCGGCGACAGCGTGCTCGTCGACCCCGAAGGCACGATCATGCAGCGAGCCGGGGCCGGTGAGGAAACCCTTTTCGGGGTTCTCGACATCGACAGGGTTGCCATTGTCCGCAAGTACGGAACCCACGGCATCAACCGGCCATGGGAGGAGCTGGAAAGCAAGTGCAACAGCCTCGCCTTCCCGATGTACAACGGTGCACGGATGCTCCCTCCGGTGTTCCGCACCGATCCGGCGGACCAAGTCCCGCACTCGCCTGCGGAAGCGGCCGTTCGGGTGTATGGGTAGACCGTCGGAGGCATGCGCGTCGACGTGCATGCCTCCGACGCTCTGCATTAGTGATCCTTCATCCGGGCATAGGCATCCAGCGCCCGCGCCCGCGATTCCTTCAGCTCCACGATCGGTGCGGAGACCGCCACCGGCGCAAAACGGGCAACGTAGGATCCCCGTGGGTCGAATTTCTTGGCCTGCAGCTCGGGGTTGAAAATCCTGAAATAGGGCGACGCGTCGGCGCCGCAGCCGGCGACCCACTGCCAGTTGGCGGGATTGGAGGCGGCATCGGCATCCACGAGCGTGTCCCAGAACCATTGCTCGCCGACCCGCCAGTGGATGCCGAGGTTTTTCACCAGCAGGCTGGCGGCGACCATGCGCACCCGGTTGTGCATCCACCCGGTTTCCCAGAGTTGTTTCATGCCCGCATCCACCAGCCCGAATCCCGTTTCGCCGCGGCACCATGCCTCGAAAGCTTCGTTGACCTGTGCCTCATGGGAGCCTCGGGGGACCCCGCCGGATGGCCACGCCCACTCGAAGGCATCGAATTCCGTGCGCAGGTTTTCGGTGGCCATGTCCGGGTGGTGGTAGAGCAGGTTCCAGCAGAAGTCGCGCCAGGCCAGCTGGCGCATCATGGCACGCGCACCTTCGGCGGCCGGTGGATGTTCATGGATGAGCGCGCTGAGGGATTCCCACACCTGGACCGGGCTCAGGTGGCCCCAGCGCAGGGCCGGCGAGAGCCGCGACGTGCCGTCCATGTCCGGCCGGTCGCGGGTGTCGCCATAGTTGGCGGCAATCTCCGCAAGCACCACCTCCAGCCGCTCGCGGGCGGGCCCTTCTCCGGGTGCCCACGCCGAGGCCAGTCCGGGCGACCAGTCCGGGGCGGAAGGCAGCAAATCCCAGTCGGCCAACTCGTCACTGTGCACTGAAAGGAGCCCGGTCGGTTCTTGCCGCGGGGGTTCGACCAACGCGGGGCGCATCGGCAACCGAAGCAACGCATTGAAAAACGGCGTGAAAACCTTGAACGGCTTGCGGTCCTGGGTCAATGGAACCCATGGTTCCTGCAGCAACGTGCCCGAAAAGCTCAGTGCAGTGCCTCCCGAGGCGTTCACGAGTTCCTTGACATGGGTATCCACCGCGCGTTCGGGGCCGCCGTACCGACGATTCCAATAGATGGATCGCGCGCCGCTGGCCGAGAGGAGCTCCGGCAGGATGTTCGCCGCCGCACCGCGACGCAGGACCAACGGGACACCGAGCCTGCCCAGACTCGCCCGAAGGTCATCCAGGGCATGGTGCAGCCACCAACGGGCCGCGCGGCCAAGCGGGCGGATGCCCGGTGACCTTTCGTCGAGGATGTACACGGCAATGGTTGTCCCGGCTGCCATTGCAGTATCCAACGCAGGATGGTCCGCAACCCGCAGGTCATCGCGGAACCACACCAGGTTCGTCGCATTCAAATTCACTTTCCACCTTCCCGGTGTCTTCGCGGCGGTTAGACATTGCGTTCAAGCGCATACCAAATCAGCACCATGGTGACGAAGAATCCGGTGACGTAGTTCAGCCAGAGGAACCTGACCCAGCCTGCATGGGCGTGTTCCGACTCCGCGTCCTCGATGTTGGCATAGGGCAGCACATTGACCAGGTACGGCAGGGTCAACAACCCTGCCAACGGCCCGGGCCAGGTGGTGAACAGCAACAGCAGCCCGGACACCAGATAGGCCAGCGCGGCGCCCCGTACCGTCCGCTTGGCCCCGAGCACCGTGCCGATGGAACCCAGGTCGGCGGCACGGTCGGGAACAATGTCTTGCACGGCGCCAAAGGCGTGAGAGGCCATGCCCCAGAGGAAGAATGAGACAAGCAAGGCCAGCAGCGGGCCGTTGAAGTGCGCGCCGGCAAGCACCAAGCCATAGACGGCCGGGGACACGAAGTGCATGCTGGAGGTCAGCGAATCCAGGAAGGGACGTTCCTTGAAACGCAGCCCGGGGGCGCTGTAGGCGAGCAGCGCAAACATTGACACCAGCAGCACCAGGTTCGCCTGCCAGGAACCGGCAAGCACCAATATCACCAGGAACGGCACTGTCGCGACGGCACAGGCGACCAGTATGCCGCGGTGCCGCGTGCGTTCCAGCACGGCGCCCTCGGCGCCGCCCTTGCGCGGATTGAGCAGGTCGGATTCGTAGTCGAACACGTCGTTCACGCCATACATGGCCAGGTTGTAGGGGATCAGGAAGAAGAGCGTGCCAACCACCCAGATCCAGTCGATCCGCCCCGCGGCCAGCAGGTATGCGGCGGCAAAGGGGTAGGCGGTGTTCACCCATGAAACCGGCCGGCTGGTCATGAACAGTTCGCGGATCATGGACGGTCCTTCCCTGCCGGTGCGTTGCCGCCGCCAAGCCACCACAGCGCGGGCATGAACAACACGGCCGCGAGCGGATAGCTGAAGTCCTCGATCGGGGCCAGACCCACGCGGATCCCCAGCAGCGTCTGGTCCCCGTAGCCAAAGAGCCCGGAGGCGATCATGACGTTGTCGAAGACCGCGGTCAGCACCGTGAGGACCGCCATCGCGAAACCAAGGGCCGGCGCAACGGATCCAAACGGGATCCGGCGCAGCCGCAGGGACACCAGAAAAAGCGCCAGTGAACCGAGCAGGAACCACCCGGAGAGAAGGGCGAAATTCATGGTGCCTCGACTCCCGTCCGCAGCCTGGCCCGATGCGCACGCCAAGCCAGTGCACCGTTGGCCAGCACCATGCTTTGGTAACAGAGGAAGAACAGGAAGAAGGCTTCCTCCAGCGGCATCTGTTCCCCGATCATCAGCCCCGTCATGAGCCGTGATTCACGGTGCAGGAAGATGCCCTGGTCGATCGCGATCACGTCCCATAGCAGGAAGATGCAGGTCCCCATCGACAGGGATGCGAGGGCCGGGATCGGCCGGGCGAAGACGAAGAGCCGGTACCTGGCGTCGAGCAACACCATGCACCCGATCAGCGCGAGCAGCATCAGCAGGTACGTCATTTGGCCACCCGCTCTTCCTGCACATCCCCTTCGGGTTCGCGGGCGTCGCGATTCTGGCCGTCCATGGAGAATGGTCCGAGATCCTTGATCCCGTTGACTGCCTTGGCAGTGATTTCCGCACTGATCAGGCACATGGGAACACCGACGCCGGGGCGCACCGAGCTTCCCGCATAGTGGAGACCCTCCACCTTGGCGCTCCTGTTGGCGGGCCGGAAGAAAGCACTTTGCCCGAGCGTGTGGGCCAGGCCCAACGCCCCTCCGCGCCACGCGTTGACGTTGTTCACGAAGTCCCCGGGTCCGAAGGTTTGCCGCACCACGATGCGTTCGGCCAGGTCAGGGATGCCTGCCCAGGCCGCCAGCTGGGCCAGGGCCGCATCGGCGACGGCCTCCACCTGTTCGCTGCCGTTTCCGTCGGCACCGCCGGTTCCCCACTCCGGCAGCGTCGGGGCGGGAATGAGCATGAAGAGGTTCTCGTGCCCGGCCGGGGCGACTCCCGGATCCGTGGCGCTGGGCATGCACACGTAGATGCTGGTCTCCGTATCCAGCGGTTCCCCGCGGCGGATGCGGCCGAAGTTCTCGTCCCAGTCTTGGGTGAAAAGTAAGTTGTGGTGGAGCAGCTTCGGCAGCTTGCCGCGGATGCCCAGGCAGATCAGCACGGCGCTGGGACCCGGGTCGCGGCGCTTCCACGCGGCATCGGAGGAAGAGCGCAGCTTCCGGGGCAGCAGCCGCGATTCGATGTGGTGCAGGTCGGCGGCGCCGACCACCACGCTCGCATCGAGGCGATGGGTTTCGCCGCGGCTGTCGCTCCAGCGCACCGAATCCACTCGGGTATGCCGGCCGGTTTGCACGGTGTCGATGCCCTCCGCCGTGGCACCGGTGACGATCTTGACCCCGGCCTTGGTGCACAGCTCGGCCATGGCATCGACCAGCTTGGCGAATCCGCCGAGCGGATACTTCACTCCCTGGGTCAGGTCCAGGTGGCTCATCAAGTGGTACAGGGCCGGTGTGTGTTTGGGGCTGCTGCCCAGAAAGACCGCCGGGTAGCCCAGGATCTGGCGCAGGCGGGGATCGCTGAAACGCTGGGCGACGAACGAATCCAGCGAGCGGGACAGCAGCGGTGCCAGCCGGGGCAACAGGGCCGGCAGCCGGGGATTGAGCAGGGACCGGACCGAGGAGAAGCCGTCGTACAGGAAATGTTCCAGCGCCAGCCCGTAGCTGGTTTCGGCGTAGGCCAGGTATTTTTCCAGAGCGACCCCGGCCCCGGTCTGCACGGATTCGAAGGCTGCCACCGCGCCCGGCCCCGTGGTCATGTCCAGAGGATCGGGGTGGCCCTGGAACCAGGTGCGGTACCCGACCTCCAGGTCAACCAGGTCGAGTTCCACCGTGGTGGAGGTGCCCATGAGTTTGAACCAGTGCTCGATGACCTCCGGCATGAGGTACCAGGACGGGCCCGTGTCGAAGCTGAACCCGTCTCGGTGCAGCCGTCCGGCCCGCCCGCCCAGTGAGTCCTGCATTTCCAGCAGCGTGACCCGGTGGCCGGAGGCCGCCAGCAGCCCGGCGGTGGCCAGGCCGGAGAATCCGCCGCCGATGACCACCACGTATTCGGAGGATTGGTGTTTCACGCCGCTTCCTTTCTGCGGGTGCCGATCGTCGAGCGCAACGCGATCAGCGCCTTGCGCCGCGCGGGGACAGAGATTCGTTGGTACATCAGCTGCGCCGCCGTCGTGCGGTCCAACTCCCGCAGCAGTGCGCCAAAAAGCCCGTGGGCCATACGTACGGCCCGGGCCGCGCGCGGTGCCAGGTACGGGATGCCGAGCGCGGCGGCGGAAAGGTCGGCGCGGATTTCGGCGACCAGCGCATCCTTGTGGGTGCCGGAAAAAGCGGTGGGGTCCAAGCCGGGGAAGTAGCTGCGACCCAGCTCGCCGGTGTCCGTGGGGAGGTCGCGCAGGAAATTGACCTTTTGGAAGGCGGCGCCCAGGTGCCGGGCCGCGGTTTCGAGTTCAGCGTCGTGCCCGGCCGGTGCCTGCGGCATCGACCGGAACACCCGCAGGCACATGAGTCCCACGACCTCGGCCGATCCGTAGATGTATTGGTCCAGGGTGGCGGCATCGTGGGTGGTGATGGACAGGTCGGCGCGCATGGAGGCGAAGAACGGTCGGGTCAGTTCGGTGCCGATGCCTTGGCTTCGGGCGGTGCACGCGAAGGCGTGGACTATCAGGTTGGTGCTGTAGCCGGTGAGCAGCGCGGCCTCGGTCTCGGACTCGAGCCGGGCCAGCGCCTCGGCGACAGCCTGCGGATCCAGGCCCGCCTCGCGTGCCACCCCGTCCACCACCTCGTCGGCCAGGCGCACCAGCGCGTAGATGTTGGAGATGTGCCTGCGGGAATCTCGGTCGAGCATCCTGCAGGCCAGCGAAAAGGACGTCGAATATTGCGTAATGACCACGCGGGCGCTGCTGCTCGCGGCTTCCGTGTAGCGTTCCAATGCCGTGTGTTCCATGTGGCTAGACCCCCCTGTGCAGGATGAGTGAGGCGAAATCCTCCAGCGCGGCGCTCACGTGGGCCGGCAGCCGGAGCTGGTGGGCCGATTGGGTGGCGCCGTGGCAGAGTTCCTCGGCAAGCTGCCTGGCGAGGGATTCGGCACCGGTGCGCTGCAGGCTTTCGCGCAGCGTTGCAACGTCCGTCCGGTGTTCGCGGAAGAGCTGCAGGTTCGCCGCGAACGCGGGTGTCGTGGAGGCCATCGCCGTAAGGATGGTGCTCTTGCCCTCGCGCAGATCCGATTCGATGGATTTCCCGGTGACCGCCGGGTCCCCGAAGGTCCCCAGCACGTCGTCGATGAGTTGGTACGCGACCCCCAGCTGGCTGCCGATGGCCCCGAGGGCCGCCGCCTCTTCGGCGTCGGCCCCGGCCAGGAGCGCACCTGCCTGGAGCGGCACCTGGAAGGAGTAGGCGGCGGTTTTCAGTTCCTCCATGCGGAGCACCTCGGGGACCTTGGCGGGGGAACCTGCGAGGGAAAAGAGCAGGTCCTCCAGCTCGCCGGCACCGGCATTGTGGATGGCTTGGTGGAAGGAGTGCTCAATGGCGGCGGCCGCGGGCAGGGAACCTGCCGCTTTGAGTGCCAGCTTGATGGAGGCCGCCAGCAGGAGGTCCCCGGCGATGATTGCGGCCGCATGGCCGGCGTGCTCGGCATCGGCCGGTGATTTTCCTTGGGCGAGTGCCTCGTCGCGGTAGTGCGCGGAGAGGGTTGGCCGTCCGCGGCGCGTGAAGTCCCTGTCGATCACATCGTCATGCATCAGCAGCGAGCCGTGGAGCAGCTCGAACGCGCATCCCAGCGTGATGACGCGCCTGGTGTCCCGGCCGCCGAAGGCCTCGTGGCCCAGCATGGCCAGGCGCGGCCGCGTGAGTTTTCCGCCCTCAAGGGCCGTGCCGATGCGCTCCCAGAGAATCGCGGTCGCCGGCGAGTACGCGGCCGCGGTCTGTCGGTATTCGCCGATGACGGCGTCCAGTTCACGGCGAACCGACCGTTCCAGGGGCGGCGAAGGATCGATCGTCGTTCCGCCGCGGGTCTGCACGGCGCTGTGGGTTGGCAGGCTCATGATCGTCCGCTCCGATTCTTGGTGGTGGGGGTGTCCATGGTGTCGATCTGCGTATGCATGGCCTCGAGCATGGCGTCGAGGTAGCGCACCACTGCCTGTTGCTCGCCGGGAGCCAGGGTCTGGACGACGCGTTCGGCATCGTTGAAGAGCGGGCGCAGTGCGGTGAGGGTCTGGGTGATTGCCGTGGGGCTGGGGGATAGAAGGAAACTGCGGCGATCGCTGGGGTGCGGTGCCCGGAGCACGTGGCCGCGTTCGCTCATCCTGTCTATGACGGCGGTGGTGGCCGCCGTCGAAATATGCAGCCGCGCGGCCAATTCGCTGGGGGTCATGGAGTGAAAGCGAATCAGGTGCTGCAGGGCCTGGAAGTCGGTTTCATTGATGTTCAGATGGCGGCACATCGCGTGTTCGAGGGCATCGTTGAGAACCAGCACCTCATGCAGCAACCGCGAGGCGGGGTGCAGCGCAGACCCGTCGTCCGGGGATACTCGAATCATCTTTACCTCGAAAGGTTGATTGCTAGCCTATCTAGATACATCATGGGTTAACAAGTTGTTGCTTGTCGAGTGGGACGGGCAACCAAAGCAAAAAAATCCCTCGAACAGGAGGACCGAGATGCACGTCGAAGAGAAAAGCCCAATGGCGATCCCGTTGCTGGTCGCGCTGGCGGTGTTCGCGGCGATCGGTGGGGCGTTCGTGGGCAGCGGGGCTTTGGGCGGTACGCCCATCAAGGATGCGGCCGACGGATGGCTGGGTGCCGATTCGACGCTGGTGGCGCCGGGCACCGGAGCGTTTGTGATCTGGACGTTCATCTACCTGGGGCTGGCCGTCTATGCGGTGTGGCAGCTGGGTGCAACGGCCCGAAGTTCCCCCACCCAGCGCATTTTGCGGCCGCTGGCTGCCGCCTCGGCGATCCTCAACGCCCTGTGGCTTGCGGTGGTGCAGCTCGGCTGGCTGGGGATCAGCGTCCTGGTGATACTTGCGTTGCTTCTGGTGCTGATCCGGATCTTCATGCTGTTGGTCCAGGAACCCGTCGTCGACCTGACCGAGCGCTGGATCATGTGGCTGACCTTCGGGCCCTACCTGGGGTGGGTGAGCGTCGCGACGGTTGCGAACATGGCGGCGTGGCTGGCCTCCCTCGGTGTGGGTAGCGATGCCGGTTGGGCGCAACCGCTGGCTGCGGTGTTGGTCGTCATCGCGGTACTCATTGGCGCCGCCACGGTGCTGTATTCGAGGGGACGGATGTCGGCTGCCTTGGCCATGGTGTGGGGCATTGCCTGGATCGGCGTCGGTCGCAGCGACGGAGGGACGTCTTCGACGATTGTCGCCGTGACTGCATTTATCGGAGCGGGTGCCCTGCTGGTGTTCACGGTGGTTGCCGGGGTGGCGCTCACTTCCCGCCGGAAGCAGATGCAAGAGGCACAGCCATGAGTGTCATTGCAGTGACGGGAGCCTCGGGTTACATCGGTGGGCGGCTGGTCCCGTTGTTGCTGGAAAACGGCCACCAGGTGCGGGTGCTGACCCGCCGGAAGGATGCCCTCCGCGATGTTCCCTGGCGTGCAGAGGTGGAGGTGATCGAGGGAGACCTCACCGATCTGCGCGCCGCGCAGGAACTCTGCCGCGGCGCAGCCGTCCTCTACTATTTGGTGCACTCCATGGGAGGGACCTCTGACTTCGCGCCGCTTGAGGAACGCTGTGCGCAAACCATCGTCCAAGCGGCAAGGGCGGAAGGTCTCGAACGCTTCGTTTACCTTTCGGGGTTGCACCCCGACGGTGAACTCAGCCGCCACCTGTCCTCACGGGTCAGGGTGGGGGAGATCCTCGAAGCCAGCGGCATCCCCACACTGACGTTGCAGGCGGGGCTGATCATCGGTTCGGGCTCGGCAAGCTTTGAAATGGTCCGGCACCTCACCGACGTGTTGCCGGTGATGCCCGCCCCGCACTGGGTGCTCAACAAAGTCCAGCCCATCGCCGTGCGCGATGCCTTGCACTACCTGGGCCGTGCTGCGGAACTCCAGCCAGACATTTCCGGCGCCTTCGACATCGGCGGCCCCGATGCGCACAGCTACGGCGACATGATGCGTCTCTATGCGGATGCCGCACGCATTCGCCGCCCCGTCATTTGGCCGCTCCCGGTGCTGACCCCGTGGCTGGCGGCGCAATGGGTCAACCTTGTCACCCCTATTCCGCGATCCCTCGCGATACCGCTGGTCGAATCCCTGCAGCATGACTGCGTGATGCGCAACAGGGACATCGACTCGATCATCGAACGTCCCGAAGGAGGGTTGACGGGGTACCGCAGGGCCGTGGAGCTCGCGCTGGCCAAGATGGAGGCGGACACCGTGGAAACGACATGGGCCACGGCCCACGCGCTGGAGTCCCCGGCCGAACCGCTGCCTTCCGACCCCCAGTGGGCGGGACAAACCGTCTACACGGATGATCGGGAACGGGCAACCACGGCCGCACCGAGCCAGCTCTTCACCGTGATCCAGGGGATCGGCGGGGACACCGGCTACTACTCGCTTCCCGGAGCCTGGGCCGTGCGCGGGTTCATGGACAAACTGGCCGGGGGAGTGGGCTTGCGCCGGGGCAGGCGCAGCCGCCAGTCCCTGGCGCTTGGCGATGCACTGGATTGGTGGCGCGTCGAGGAACTGGTGCCCGGCGAGCTGTTGCGCCTGCGTGCGGAGATGCGCGTCCCGGGCCGGGCCTGGTTGGAGCTCTCGGTGAAACCCATTCCGGGCGGCAGCCTCTACAGGCAGCGGGCCGTCTTCTTCCCCCGCGGGCTGGCCGGACGCCTCTATTGGCTATCGATCCTGCCGTTCCACGGGGTGATCTTTTCCTCCATGGCCCGCAGAATCACCACCGCCGCGGAAAACCTTGGGGAAACCAAGAATCGGGGTTGACCCGGTGAACCCGGAAACAGTCCGACCGGGAACGGTTACGCGTCGTCGCCGGCGCGCTCGCCGACCGAAGCGATGCTGTCCTCCAGATCGCGGGCGGTCTCGGAGAGGAAGCGAATGACGACTTCCCGTTCCTTGGCGCTGAGCCGCGCCGCGGCGCCGAAGCGCGCCGCGTGGTGGCGGCCAACTTGTTCGCGTGCTGCCATGTGTGTTTCGGCAGTGACGGTGACGCAGAGCGACCGGCGGTCGGTCGGATGCGAAGTGCGCACCACATGCCCCGCCTTTTCAAGGCGGTCAATCATCTTGGTTACAGATGCCGTGGTGATCACCAGGTGTTTGGCCAACATGCCGGGTGTCACCGATATCGAAGTGTTCTTGGCCGAGATCAGGAAGCGAATGGCTCGCATGTCCGTCTCGTTCAGGTTCATGTAGCGCTGGGAGGCGCGGGAGATCTTGCGCTCGACGGCGCGTAGCCGACCCATCTCCGCCATGATGTGGTCGATCTGCTGCAGCGTTTCATCGCTCAGCCCGGACCTGTCGATCAGTTCGCTGCGCGGGTCGCTCGAGGCTAGGTTGAAGATGGTGGGAAGCTCTTCGCGTTCCATTGGCTTCCCCGCTTTCCTCGAATCACACAGATGTAGTTGACCAATTCATAATACGGCTCTTGGGTGAATGACATCCCAACTCCAATGGCGGTGCCGCATGTATGGAGAGGCGAGGGAGTTTTCAGGACTGGCCCGCCGGCGCACCCGACGGGCCACATCGTAACTCCTGGCGATCGATGACTCGGGCAAGCTCGCCCAGACGCAGGGGCGGCTATTCTTCGCCCACCTTATTTTCAGTCTTTTGTTCAAGGGCTTGGGCCTGCATGATGAACATCGCCATCGTGGCTGCCGAGGTCTTTTTCGTGTAGCCGGTAATCATCAGCAGCAAGCCAAAACCGACGCCAAGGAGTGGCGTCCCGGTACCGGAAGCGAAGAGAGCTAGGCAGCCTACCGCCAAGCACAACACCGAAATGAAGATACCGGTTGTTTCCAAGCCATCTCCGGCCTTGCTGATTGTCTCTTGTGCGGGAACTGCATCTTTATTGGCCATGTTTCTGATGCTCTCGGAAGACCAACGGCTGACATGGATAAATATGAGCCGTATCGTAGAGCCCGACCTGTTGTTGGATGCCTTGGCCTGGTCACGTTCTTTCAAATCAGGACCATTTTCCAGACGTTTGGGCGTCGGCCATCGCGGACCGCCGCGCGGATGCGACAACCAAATTGTCTTGCGGACCGGCGGGCTCCCGGAGATTTGTCGTAGTCAGCCTCCCGTTCAGCACATGGGTAAAGCGTGGTGCCCAATCTCACCGCCCATATGCTGGACATGCATGGGAGAATGATAGGGATGACTTCCCCCAAAAACACCCCAGAGACCGTGCCTGCCGAAACTGTGCCCAGCGCAGAGGACGTGGCCGCGCGCCGTGCCGCCCAGGCAACCGCCCAAGGCGCCCAGCAAATGCGCATCTCCGAATCCCGTGCCAAGGCCGAGGGTCGCGCGCAGGTTCGCCCGACCGCCGAAGGCTGGAAGCAGGCCATGGGCGACGACGGTCGTCCGCAGCTGCAGTTCACCGCCAAGAAGCGCGTCTCGCAGCCGCCGGTCCACCTGGCCGACCTCACGCTGGCCGAACGCGCCGACAAGCTCAAGGAGATCGGTCTGCCGGCCTTCCGCGCCAAGCAGCTCTCCGTGCACTACTTCCAGCACTACACCACCGATCCCGAGCTGATGAGCGACCTTCCCAAGGACCGCCGCGCCGAGATCGCCGAGGTCATGTTCCCGAAGCTGCTCACCGAGGTGAAGCGACTGGCCACCGACGATGGCAAGACCATCAAGTTCCTTTGGCGCCTCTTCGATGGCTCGCTGGTCGAGTCGGTGCTCATGCGCTACAGCAACCGCATCACGCTGTGCATCTCCTCGCAATGCGGTTGCGGCATGAACTGCCCGTTCTGCGCCACCGGCCAGGCCGGACTGACCCGCAACATGTCCACCGCCGAAATCCTGGACCAGATCGTCCAGGCCAACCGCGTCATTGCCGAGGGCGGACTGGGCGGACAGAAGCACCCAGAAGAGCGCGTGGGCAACATTGTCTTCATGGGCATGGGCGAGCCCCTGGCCAACTACAAGCGTGTGATGAACGCCGTGCACCGCATGGTGGCCGACGTCCCCGAGGGCCTGGGCATGAGCGCCCGCGGCATCACCGTCTCCACAGTGGGCCTGGTTCCGGCGATCAACAAGCTGTCCGAAGAGGGCATCCCGGTCACCTTCGCGCTTTCGCTGCACGCGCCGGATGACGAGCTGCGCGACGAAATGATCCCTGTGAACTCGCGCTGGAAGGTCGACGAGGCACTGGATGCTGCGTTCAACTACTACGTGAAGACCGGCCGCCGCGTCTCCATCGAGTACGCGCTGATCAAGGACATGAACGACCACGGTTGGCGCGCGGACCTGTTGGCCCGCAAGCTCAACGCCCGCGGCCGCGGCTGGGTCCACGTGAACCCGATCCCGCTGAACCCGACCCCGGGCTCCGTCTGGACCGCCTCGGAGAAGGACGTCACGGCAGAGTTCATCGACCGCCTGGAATCCGCAGGCGTGCCAACCACGCTGCGCGACACCCGCGGCAAGGAAATCGACGGCGCCTGCGGCCAGCTGGCGGCAGCCGAGTAGTACACTCGTCCCTATCGGCCGGGCTTGTCTTTGAGGAAGGTTTCACATGTCTTTATCTGATCCGTTTTTCCTTGACAAGTCCGACACCGATAGCTGGAAGGCGCTCAACGCCTTCTCCCTGAAGGTCAAGGCCGCGGGCGAAGCCGCGGGCCTTGACTATCGCCTCATTGAACTGCTGAATGTACGCATTTCGCAGATCAATGGCTGCGCCTTCTGCCTGGACATGCACGTGCGCCAGGCGCTCGAAGCGGGGGAGAGCGCCCAACGCATCGCGGTGCTCCCCAACTGGCGCGAAACCACGCTCTTCAACGACGTCGAGTCGGCGGCACTTGCCGTCGCCGAGGCGACCACCACGCTTCCCGATTCCGAATCCCGCATTGCGGAGTTGGCATCCTCCCGGCTGGTGCTCTCCGACGCGCAATTCTCCGCCGTGCAGTGGGCCGCCATCGCGATGAACGCGTTCAACCGCGTCTCGATCCTCTCGCAGCACCCGGTGCGGGTGCGCAAGTACTAGTCTTTGAAGCGTTGCGTCTTCCCAGTACTTTTTCGTGGTTGACGTCGACGCAGTGGCCACGCGGGAACAAGCCGGTCTGTTTCGCTGTTTTGCTTGATAGCCGCGTAAATATCGCGGTGCCCCATGTTGAAAGGAGCGCACCGTGTCCACAAGCACAGTGCCCACCACCGAAAAAGCCGACTTTTGGTTTGACCCCATCTGCCCGTTCGCTTGGGCGACCTCGCGCTGGATTGGCGAGGTGGAAAACGTGAGGAACATTTCCGTAGATTGGCACGTCATGAGCCTGTCGGTCCTCAACGAAAACCGTGAAAACCTCCCCGAGGACTACCTCACCATGCTCGCCCAGAGTTGGGGCCCCGTGCGCGTAATCACGGCCGCCGCCGCTTCCCACGGCGCACAGGTCATCAAGCCGCTCTACGACGCCATGGGCACCGACATCCACGTCAACGGCAACAAGGACCTCGCCCTCGTCGTCACCAACGCCCTGGCCGAGGTTGGCCTGCCCGCCGAGTTGGCCGGCGCCGCCACCACCGACACCTACGACGCGGCCCTGCGTGCCAGTCATTCCGATGGCATCAACCGCGTGGGCCAGGACGTCGGCACGCCCATTGTGGCCGTCAACGGCAATGCCTTCTTTGGCCCCGTCATCACCCGAATCCCGCGCGGTGAGGAAGCAGGAAAGCTATGGGATGCCACGGTGATGCTGGCCGGGTTCCCGCATTTCTTTGAGATCAAGCGGACCCGCACCGAAGACCCGCAGTTCGACTAATCCAGGCCACCGGAACGGCCAAGGGGCCAGGTCGCAACGGGCAGCATCCCCGTTCTTGCGACCTTGGATCAGGAGTTTCCGTTGCTTGCTATGGTTCCTGCGCGGTGAACCAGGCACGGAATTCGTTCCAGCTGGCCATGCAGTGCCGTGCCAGCGTCGCCGTCCACTCGGTGTCTTCGTCGGGCCACCCGGTGCCCGGCAGCTGGAGTTCGGCGCTTGCGGCGGGTCCCAGCAGGTAGTCGCGCAGGAACTCGGCCTGCACCGCGCCGAGCTGGACGGTCCCCGAGCCCGATTCCAGGGTGAACGTGGAATCGGTGAGGTTCCTGAAGCGTTCCCCGGAGGCGATGATTTCCTGTCTGCCCAGATAGGGGGTGTTCAGGGCGACATCGGCGTCGAATGCCACGTCGAACCCGGTACGGTGGCAATCGGCAAGCGCGCGCAGTGCCTCCGGGTCCATCGTGATGACATCCTCCCCGCGCCTGTTGCCCAGTGCATCCCCTCGGTTGGAAAGCACAACGATGTCCGGCAGCTGGTCGGCCCGCCCGCGCAACACGTTCACGGCACCGTCGCGGGTGGTGAAGTGGTTCGTGGCGTCGTGGAACGACAGCGTGGTGACCTGGGCCCGGCCGCCGTTTTTAACGCGCTCGGAGGCCGTAGCAACCATGGCATTGCGGATGGAATTCCTTGTTGATTCGTAAACGCCCAGGCCGCGCTCGGCGACCGATTCAAAGGCCTTGACCATCGCCTCGAGTTCGGCGTCGGAATCCGGTACCCGCAGCAGGGGGAAGAAGGAGAAGGTGACGGGGCGGATCGTGTCCACGCCTGTCAGGTCGACCTTGTTCCAGACCCCGGCGTCGCGCACCCGGGTAAAGGCCTCGCGCAGCTGTGCCCCGAGGTTCGCCGGCCGCGGCCGGTTGGGATCGCGCAGCAGCCGCGGGTGGGGGTTCTCGACGTAGATGATGCGCGGATCCAGTTGCGCCCAGTTGCGCACGATGTGCCCGGCGGTGCGGTCCGAGTAGTCGAACTGCAGGCGCTGGGTGATGTCAGGGGCCAGGAATCCGGCGAGTTCCTCGGGCACCGCATCCCCGGCGTGCGGGCAGTTGACCAGCACGTCGGCCTCCGCAATGGCCTGCTCCAGGGTGCGGTTGCCCTTGTCCTTGAAGAAGGTGATCTCATTGGGAGTGAAGGTTTCACCGGCGGGAATGAGCACCGGTGCGCCTGGCTTGGCGGCCGCCGGCTGATCGGACTGCGACATGCGGTTCTCCTCGTGGCGATACTGTTGTTCTGAGGTGCTTCAGTGACTTGACCTGAGCCTATCGGCTGGTATGTCCGACTGGATAGCAACGGGGCAAATAATTCCGGAACCGCTGGCGGCTATCGGAACTCGCTCAGGATGGCAGGACACAATGGGATGGGGATGTCGCAAAAGCGAGGCCCATCGCTAATGAATGGAAAACAGATGAGCCAACCAGCTCCAGCGGCAGGTTTCGGGCCGGATTCGGTCTTGGGCAGGTACGCGCCGGAAAGCGTTTACTTGCTCGGAGCAGGGCGCGCAATCCTGCTTCAGTTGGCCCTGGCTCCGGTGGGCCACGGAGTGGCGCGGCATTCGAATTTCGCCACCAATCCGGTCGGGCGGCTGCACGGCACACTGACCTATGTCTACGCCCAGAGCAACGGCACCAAGGAACAACGGGCCAAGGTGCGGGAGATGGTGCATGTTGCCCACGCCCCGGTCCGCTCCCCGGTCGCCGCGGACGGATCACATCCGGCCTATTCGGCACGGGATCCGCGATTGCAATTGTGGGTCGCTGCGACGCTTTATGATTCGGCCATGCAAATCCATGAGATGGTGTTGCCGCCGATGGATAACGAAACCGCGGAAAGGCTCTATCGGGAGTACGCGGTGTTGGGCACCGAGCTGGGCATGCCGGAAGGATTCTGGCCCGCGAACCGTACGGACTTTGCGGAGTATTGGGCGCGCACGTGCGCACAGCTTGAGGTCGATCGGCCGGTACGGGAGGTGGCAACGGAACTTCTCGCGGCACAGCATGCGCCACTCTGGGTGCGAGCGTTGATGCCGATGGCCAGGTTCATGACGATCGGGTTGCTCCCCGAATCGGTGCGTTCCATGTATGGCTTCGGCTGGACCGAATGCCAACAGCGGCGCATGGAACGGGCGCTTCGGTGCGCCCGGGTTGCAGTGCGGATCATGCCGCGCCGCCTCCGGCATTTTCCGATGCACTACTACCTGCGGCGTCTGGATGGCCTGGGCGGAGCAACGACCGCCGGATGAAGGTTCGGCGCCGGCCAAGAGCAGCGCTTAAATAGGTTGGGCCCGGCAGCTGCCGGGCCCAACCCCGAAAATCGGGGAACTACTTGCAGGTGCAGCGATCGGCCACTGCAACATCGCCGAGTGCAGCTTCGATGTGCTCGCCGCAGCCTTCCCAGGTTGGCTTTGCGCAGCTTTCGCAGGTGACCTTCTTGCACATATGGTGACTCCTTGTTGAAGAAAAGAAACATTCACTCGGAATAATACCCCTGCGGGTATGGTTAGGCCATTTGGGGATTCGTTCGGAGTCCATATCCACACCTCCCGAAGGGATGAAGCATCCATGGCTTCAGTTGAACTTAATGCAGCAAACTTTGAATCGATCATCTCCGCACCGGGCACCGTGCTGGTGGATTTCTGGGCGGCATGGTGCGGCCCCTGCCGCCAGTTCGCGCCGGTGTTCGAGGCCGCCAGCGAAAAGCACGAGGACATCGTCTTCGGGAAGATCGACACCGAGGCAGAGCAGCAGCTGGCCGCCGCCGCCAACATCACCTCCATCCCGACGCTGATGGCTTTCCGCGACGGTATCCTCGTCTTCTCCCAGCCCGGCGCGCTGCCCGGCGAGGCGCTCGAGGACCTGATCGGCCAGATCCAAGGTCTGGACATGGAAGCCATCAAGAAGGACATCGCTCAGCGCGCAGACGCCTGATTCCTGCGCGATTCTTGCCTTCGTGGCCCCGACCGGTTTGTCATCCGGACGGGGCCACGGCCGTTTTGCGTGTCGCTTGTGACAGGCTGGGGAGAGCCGAAAAGAATCGACCGTTGGAGGAATCGTGCAGCGCAGTCTCAAGGTGGCCGGACGGGCCAAGGTTCCGGCCTTCGAGGTCATGAGCATTCTTCACAGGGTCGCGGCCCTGCGTGCCGCGGGGCGCGACGTGGTTTCCCTCTGTGCCGGGGAGCCGGGCGGCGGGGCGCCGTTGGCGGTGTCCAGGCGCGCCGCGGAGATCCATCTGGCCGGCACGCCGATGACGTACACGCCGGCGCTGGGCATCCTTGAACTGCGCCAGGCAATCGCCGGACACTACAAGCGTTGGTACAACATCGAGGTTCCTGCTTCCAACATCGCAATCACCACCGGCAGCTCCGGGGCCTTCATGCTGCTTTTCCTTGCGGCGTTCAACGCCGGGGACAAGGTGGCGCTGGCGCGGCCGGGCTACCCTGCGTATGCAAACATCCTGCGCACGCTCGGCGTCGAGGTCGTGGAACTGGCGGCCGGACTGGAATCCCGTTACCAGCCGAGCATCGAACTGCTTGAGGCCGCTTGGAAGGAGCACGGCCACCTTGACGGGTTGATGCTTGCCTCCCCGGCCAACCCGACGGGCACCATGGTCTCCGGGGCTGAGCTTGCCGAGCTGGCCGCGTGGTGCCGCGAGCGCGGGGTCCGGCTGATCAGCGACGAGATCTACCACGGCATCGACTATCCGGAACCGGGTTCCCAGGCCCGCCGCTCGGTCAGCGCGTGGGAGATCGACACGGACACGGTTGTGATTTCCAGCTTCTCCAAGTACTGGGGCATGACAGGGTGGCGGCTGGGCTGGGCGCTGGTTCCCGATGACCTGGTGGGCACCGTCGATGCGCTTGCAGGAAATGTCGCGCTCTGCCCGCCGGCGCCGGCCCAATACGCGGCGCTCGCGGCATTCGGGGAGGAATCCTACCGCGAGGCCGAGGCCCGGGTTGCCGAATTCTCCAGGGCGCGCGGCGCGCTCCTGGAGGCGCTGCCGCGCCTGGGCTGGGGCGAATGCGCCCCGGCCGATGGCGCCTTCTACCTCTACGCGGACCTTGGCGATGCGCTGGGATCCTTCGCTAATTCCAGTGAATACTGCGCTGCCCTGCTGGAGGCCGAGGGCGTGGCGATCGTCCCGGGCATCGACTTCGACAAGGTCGACGGGGGCCGCCGCGTGAGGTTGAGCTTCGCCGCGGGTCTTGGCCCCGTCATCGAGGCCATCGAACGGATTGTGCGTTTCCAGGCGAGGCTCTGACCAGACCAGACCAGACCAGACCAAGCCAGGCCTGGCCGGGTGCCGGGTTCGGGGGACTGGTCCGCACTGGGTGTTTCCGTGCGCGGAACCGCCGGAACTCTGTCCACAGGTTTCGTGCCGAACGGGCCGCCGCGCGCGAATCCATTCCATCCTTGAGGCACGCCAAGCCCAGGAGGAAGCGATGGAACAGTACCCCGACAAAGAACTCGAAGACGCGCTGAAGAACGTGCGGATGCTGCTGCCGTGGCGCCATGAATGTCTGGCCTGCTATGTCTTCCGCATGCTCGCCCACGGGTGCGACGGACTGAAATGGTCCAAGACCTATCGCGACATGCGCGCTCCGCGTGCCACCGCGCTGGAACGGAAGCTCCCGGAACTCGGCGGATACTGCGACTGCGAGGTCATGGCCAACGTTTTCCACCCCAACGACGCCATGTGGGAACTCGACGACCAGGGAGAGGTCGACGAGACGCGTATCCCGCAGTGCCACGGCGTCCGGCTCGGAACCATCAAACCGTGCGCATTGTGGTTCATGCGCAGCGGCATCCAGTGGGGCGGCGGAGTGTACAGGGGCGCCAGGAAGGCGTCCTAGCCTGCTTGTGCCGGAGGCTAGTCCTCCGGGTGCTTGATCTTCAGGTGCTCGCCCGGGATGCGATCGCGGTCGTAGGTGATTTCCGTGAACCCGTGAGGGGACGGTTTGCCGTCGTCGCCCATGTTCACGAAGACGATTTTTTCGATCGTGAGGATGGACTGACGGGTGATCATGTTGCGCACCTCGGCGCGCATGGTCAGCGAGGTGCGGCCGAAGGCCGTTGCCGTCAGTCCCATTTCGATCAGGTCGCCCTGTTGGGCGGAGGAGACGAAGTTGATTTCCGACATGTACTTGGTGACGGCGAAGCCGTTGCCTAGCTGGACGATCGCGTAGATCGCCGCTTCCTCATCGATCCAGCGCAGCAGGGATCCGCCAAAGAGCGTGCCGTTGGCGTTGAGGTCTTCGGGGCGGACCCATTTGCGGGTGTGAAAAGTAATATCGCCATCAGTCATGCGTCGATTCTATGGCGCGCGCGTGCCCGGCGGCGACGTCGGTGACCAGTGCGACGGACGCGAAGTGGCGCGGGCGTGCGGGCGGCCCGGAAAATTCGCTAGCCCAGGTGGTCCATGGCCTCGCACGGATTGGCGCCAGGCTGGGCGCGGTGCACCGACATCGAGAGCTTGCCCAGCAGGCCCGCCAACTGCGCGGTCTCGCCCGCATCGAGTCCGGTGAGCAGCGTCTGTTCGGCGTCTGCCACGCGCTTTTCCAGTTTTTCCAGCAGCTTGAGGCCGGTGTCGGTGGCGACGATCTTCCGTGCGCGGCGGTCTGTGGGTGCCGGGACGCGCTCGACGAGCTCCGCGGCGACGAGGTCGTCGATCAGGTAGGTCAACACCGTGCGGTCAATGCCAAGGTGTGCACCGAGGGCCTGCTGGTTTGCCGGGTCATGGTGGACCACCGTCGAGAGCATTTGGTAGCCGCGCACGGAGCAGGGCATCTCCTCGACAGCCTGCGCAAAGAGTGTCTGGTGGCCGCGCAGGATCATGCCCAGGTGCCAGGCGAGATCGCCGGGAATGAATCCGGGAAGCGGCTTGTCCTGGGATAGCGGTGTGCGCGTTGAAGTGGCCATGACACCCATCATAGCCGAAAGCATGGTGTTGCGCAGATGTTCTGTTTGGAATATAGTCTGTAGTACAGCATATATTTCTGGAGAGAAGGAACGATGGACATCGGTGCACAAGAGTTTGTGGCAACACGGGGGACCGTTGGCATTTTGGGTGCGGGCCGCGTGGGCACCGCGATTGCCCGACTGGCGGTTGCCGCCGGGTACCGGGTGAAGATCGCCACCTCCAAGCCCGCCGCCGACAATGCGTTGATCATCGAGATCGTGACCCCGGGAGCCGAAGCGGCCGACGTGCCCGAGGCGGCCGACTCCGACTTGGTGGTCGTCGCCGTCCCGCTGCACAAGTACAAGAGCGTCAGCGCCGAATCCTTGGCCGGCAAGGTGGTCATCGACGCGATGAACTACTGGTCGGTCACCGACGGCGACATCGCCGACTTCGAGGCCGACGAGCGCTCCTCCAGCGAGGTCGTCGCGGCCCACCTCGCGGCCTCGCGAATCGTGAAGTCCTTCAACCACATCGGCTACCACGAGATGGAGCCCGATGCGGCGGCGCCCGGCACCGCCGACCGCCGTGCGCTGGCCGTGGCCGGCGATGACGCGGACGCCAAGGAGCGGGTCGCCGAGTTCATCGACGCGCTCGGCTTCGACGTCGTGGACGCCGGCGACCTGGCCGCGGGCAAGGCCTACGAGCCCGGAACCGACATCTTCAACGGCCGATTGAACTCCGACGAACTTTCAACGAAGCTGCGCGGCAGCCTCGTCACCGCCTAACACGCACCCCCACACTTCCTTACCGAAAGAGAGAGCACCACATGGAAATCGGCGCCTACAGCTTTGGCGATACCCAGCGCAATGCCGATGGAACGCTGCGTTCCACGACCGAAGCGGTCCGGAACCTCTTCGAGGCGATCGTCCACGCTGACAAGTCCGGCTTGGATTACTTCGGCGTGGGCGAGCACCACACCACCACCATGCCCGCGTCCTCGCCCGGAGCCATGATCGCCGCGGCCGCCGCGGCCACCACGCGGATCAAGCTCGGCAGCGCCGCCAGCATCATCGGTACCGACGACCCGGTGCGCATCTTCCAGCAGTTTGCCACCGCCGACGCCATCTCCGGCGGCGGGCGCGTGGAAATCACCGCTGGCCGCGGCTCCTCCGTGGAGACCTTCCCGCTCTTCGGGCACAGCCTCGAGGAGTACGACGACCTGTACGCCCAAAAGCTTGACCTGCTCATGGCGATCAACAACGCCGAGACGGAGAACGTCACCTGGTCCGGCACCGTGCGCCCGGCACTGGATAACTTGGCCGTGGTGCCCCGCCCGGCCTCCGGCAGGCTGCCGATCTGGCTGGCCACCGGCGGCAACGCCAGCTCCTCCGCCCGCGCCGGCCAACTTGGCCTGCCGGTGTCCTACGGCATCATCGGCGGTGCGCCGCACCGCTTCGCCCCGCTGGCCGACCTCTACCGGCGTGCGGGCGCGGCGGCCGGGCAGTCCCCGGAGTCGCTGAAGGTTTCCGTCGGCGCCCTGGGCTTCGTGGCACCGACCAAAAAGGAAGCCATCGACCGCTTCTACCCGGGCTGGCACAACCTGAACGTGGAAATGGGCCGTTTGCGCGGCTGGCCGGCACCGGACAAGCGTGCCTACCTGGCGCAGGCCGACGCCCCCGGGGCCTACTACGTGGGCTCGCCGGACGAGGTCGCCGAACGCATCGTCCACCTTCACGGCTACCTGGGGCACATGCGCCACTTCCTGCAGATGGACATCGGCGGCATTCCGCAGGAACAGCTGCTCGAGTCGATCACGCTGCTGGCCACCGAGGTCAAGCCGCGCGTCGAGCGCCTGCTGGCGCAGAAGTAGCCTTCACGAGCTTTCACCACGCGGCATTCCCCGGAGCGGGGCCGGAACCATTGGTTCCGGCCCCGCTCCGGGTCTAACGGGAACCTGCGAAAGCCCGAAAAATCCCCGGGAAAGCCCGGCATGGATGGGTTTTGGAGTTGACCGGTCAACTTGTTGCCAAACACCCCAACCGGTGCAACGGTGTAGATATCCGGGAGCAAGCTGGTCCGGGATCGACATTGGAGGGCGTCATGGGCAACCACCACCATGAAGACGAACGCTACAAAAAGTACTACGATCGGCCGCCGCGCGGCGAAGTACCGGCCGACGAGCGGGTGCGTCAGGCCAAGGACGGCGGAACCGAACCAGTCCAGGACGGAGGCGTCCCGAAACAGGTCCCGGAGCCGGCCAAGGGCGAACCGGGGAACCGGTAAACCCCTGCCACCCCGACCATGCGCGGCCGCGACGGGCCTGCGCGCCACCTCGTTGAAAGGTTGTTGGCCATGCGGAAACTGCCGGTCTTGCGGAAACTGACGGTGCTGAACAACCTGACCCTGGACGGGGTGATGCAGGGGCCCGGGCGCCCGGACGAGGACACCCGCAACAGGTTCGGCCATGGCGGCTGGGCCCAGGCGTATGCCGACGCGGTGCTGGGGGAGTACCTGGGCCGCGGCATGGGGACCGCCCACGAACTCGTCCTGGGCCGCCGCACCTGGGAGGATTTTGCCTCGTTCTGGCCGACGCAGGAGAACAACCCGTTCACCGACCTGCTCAACACCCTTACCAAGCACGTGGCATCCCGCACGCTTCACGAACCGCTGGCGTGGGCCAACTCCCGGCTGCTGCCCGGGGACGCGGTCGACGCCGTCGCCGCTCTGCGCGCGCAACCGGGACCGGACCTGTTGTGCATGGGCAGCGGCAACCTGCTGCGCTCGCTCATGGCCGCGGGGCTGGTGGACGAATACACGCTGCTGATCCACCCGCTGGTGCTAGGCACGGGCCGCAAGTTTTTCGCCGACGGGCTGCCGCGCGCCGAGCTGAAGCTCGTCGAGGCAATCACCACCACCACGGGCGTCATCATCGCGGTGTACCGGCCGGAGGATCGGGCAGACTGACGGCCGTGCCGGTGTCCGGGGCGGTGTCCCGCGCGGGGAGGACGGAAGAATTTCCTCGGCGTCGACCAGCCCCCGGCGTAGGGTGGGTGGTGACGAGTCCCGACATCCAGTCAGACAGACAGAGAGGGTTTTGCGATGACCCAGATTGTTCCCGTCCGCCACCTCTTCGGCCCCGGCCCCTGCAACCCCTACCCCGAGGCCACCGCCGCACTCGGGCTGCCGTTGCTCGGCCACCTGGACCCCGCATTCATCGCCCGCATGGACCGAACCTGCGAGGGCCTGCGCACCCTGTGGGGAACCGAGAACAAACGCACCCTGCCGCTGAGCGGCACCGGCTCGGCCGGCATGGAGGCCTCGTTCGTGAACACTGTGAAGGCGGGCGATGTTGCGGTCATTGCCGTCAACGGCCTCTTTGGAGAGCGCATGTGCGAGGTTGCGTCGCGCGCCGGTGCCGAGGTGGTCCGCGTGGACCACGAATACGGCACCCCGGTGGATGCCCAGCGCGTTGCCGAGGCACACCCGAACCCGACGGTGATCGCCGCGGTACACGCGGAGACCAGCACGGGCGTCATCTCCGACATCGCAGCACTCGGCGCCATCAAGGGAGACGCACTGCTGATCATGGACGCGGTGACCTCCATCGGCGGCATGCCCGTGCTTGCCGACGAGTGGGGAGTCGACGTGGCCTATGCCGGCACGCAGAAGTGCATCGGCGTGGCCCCTGGTCTGGCGCCTTTCACCATTTCGGACCGGGCGTTCGAGCGCCGCGTGCAGAAACCGCAGTCCTGGTACCTGGACCTCGGATTGCTGGGCGGCTACGCCACCGGCGGGACGGGCGGCGGCCGCACCTACCACCACACCGCGCCCGTTGCGATGGTCGCCTCGCTTGAGGCGGGAATCGACCGGATCCTCGCCGAGGGACTGGACAACGTCGCGGTCCGCCACCAAGCCGCCGGCAAGGCGTTGCAGGACGGGCTCGAGGAGATGGGCCTGACACTCTTTGCCGCCGAGGGCCACCGGCTGCCCCAATTGACCACCGTGTACGTTCCGGAGGGCGTGGACTCGGACAAGGTCCGCGGCTACCTGCTGGAGCGATTCAACATCGAGATCGGCGGAGGGGTGGGCAAGTACGCCAGCACGGTGTGGCGGATCGGGCTCATGGGTCCGAACGCCAACCCGGCCTCCGTCGTGCTGCTGCTCTCCGCGCTGAAGGAAGCCATCGCCAAGGCCTGAGGCGCTTTCCCGCGGCTCCGGCCGGGGAACCGGAACGGGCATGCGGAAAACCGGCGGCCAAGCGCCGCCGGTTTTCCGCGTGTGGTGGCTCTGCGCGTGTGGGCAACTTTGTGTCGCGGTGTTGCCGCGGCGGCGTGCCGAATGACGAAATGTTGCTTGTGGAATGCGGAGGGAACCTGCGGACGGGAAATTCACGTCATGAAGCGACGCAGTGGGCAACGCCCTGACATGTGCTCGCAGGCCGCCACTGCGCGAACTTAATGTGGATCCAAATCCCACTAAGTGAACTTCCGTTCGGAGCAACGCACATGTCCCAGCAACAGATTCTTGCACCCGCGCCAATCGCGACGCCGGATACGGCAACCGCCAGTCCCCGGTTGCGCGGCAACCTCGGGGTGGCCTCCATCGTTTTCATCGTCGTGGCCGCGGCCTCGCCCCTGGGCGTCATCGGCGGCCCCGTCCCGCTGGGCATTGCGTTCGGCAACGGCTCGGGATTCCCGTTCTCCTTTGTGGTGGCCACGGTGGTGCTGTTGCTCTTCTCCGTGGGTTTCACCCAGATGACCCGGTTTGTGCCGACCGCCGGGGCGTTCTATTCCTACGTCAGCAAGGGGCTGGGCCGCGGGTTCGGCCTGGGCGCGGCCTTCGTCGCGCTGCTGGCCTACCTGGCGCTCGAGGCAGGTGTCTTCGGGCTTTTCGGCCCCGGGCTGGCAGAACTGGTGAAATCCTACGGCGGGCCGGAACTGCCTTGGTGGGCATGGGCCGCGATCGGCTTCGTCGCCGTGACGGCGCTGGGCTACAGGAACATCGCGCTCTCCGGAAAGCTGCTGGCCGTGCTGCTCATCGCCGAGGTCGCGATCGTGCTGGTGCTCGACGCCGTGGTCATCTTCTCCGGCGGCGGGCCCGAGGGTTTTGCCACCGGAATCGTGACCCCCTCCGAAATCGTCTCCGGCGCGCCGGGCATGGGCATCCTCTTTGCCATCCTGAGCTTTGTGGGCTTCGAGGCCACCGCCGTGTTCCGCGACGAGGCCAAGGACCCGGACCGCACCATTCCGCGGGCCACGTACATCTCGCTGATCTCGATCGGCGTCTTCTACACGGTCTCCAGCTGGGTGCTGATCAGCGCCAACGGCGAGAGTGGCATCGTCGCCAACGCCACCGAAAACCCGGGCACGATCCTGCAGACCACCACCCAGGCCTACCTGGGCGCCGCCGGCGGGCACATCGTCCAGCTGCTGTTTGTCACCAGCCTGTTCGCCTGCATCCTCTCCTTCCACAACATCGCCTCCCGCTACCTGTTCCAGCTGGGCGCCCGTGGCGTGCTGCCCGCGCCCCTGGGCAGCGCGCACCGGGTCCACGGCGCCCCCTCGGTGGCATCGTTGGTTGCCTCGGGAACCGTCGCCGTGCTGGTCATCGCCGCCGCGGTGCTGGGGCTTGACCCGATCGGCCAGTTCTACACGTGGCTGGGCGGAATTTCCTCGGTCGGCATCGTCCTGCTGCTGACGTTGACCTCCATTGCCGTGCTGGTCTTCTTCGGGCGCAAGGAACGCGGCGGTGCCCTGTGGCCGCGGCGGATTGCCCCGGCTCTGGGACTGGTCGGACTGTTGGCTTTCCTTGCCATCATCCTGCTGAACCTGCCGGCGCTGGTGGGGGAGAGCAGCTACGGACCGTTCTCCGTGGGTGTGCTGGTCTTGCTGGCCGCGGCCCTGCTCGCGGGCCCCGTCGTCGCCGCCTGCCGGCGCGCCGTCGTCCTTGACTAGAGGCCGCACCGCGTCCGCCTCCCAACCACAATTCGTTTCAGGAGAATCCATGAGCACCGTTCTTTCAGCCGAGACCCTGTCCGCTGCACCCCTGTCATCCGCGACCCTATGGTCCGGCCGCCACGCCGACAGCCGGGAACTGGAGCATTGGAGTGCGGTGGCACAAACCGTTGCCGCCGAGCTGGCCGCCGGCGCCCTGGAACGCGACAACAGCGGTGAAGATCCGCTGGAGGCGTTGGAGCTGCTGCGTACACACGGATTGGCGGGGCTTGTGGTCCCTGCCGTTTACGGCGGCGCCGGGGCGCACTGGGAAACCGCTTTTCGGGTCATTCGGATCCTGGCGCGGGCCGATGCCTCGGTGGCGCAGATCCTCGGGTACCACTACCTGAATTCGTCCTGCCTCGCGTTCTACGGCGCGGGCCGCGACCAGTCGGCATGGTTCCGGAGGATCGCCGAACAGGACCAGCTCTGGAGCGACGCGCTGAACCCCGTGGACCCGGACCTGGAACTGATCGCCGACGGCGCCGGCTACCGGCTGACCGGACTCAAGCGCTTTGCCACCGGGGCCTCCGCCACCGACGTCATCATCTCCGCGGCCCAGGCCAGCGGTGGCCGGCACGACGGCCGCATCGTGATCTTCGCCGTGGAGCGCGGACGTGAAGGCATCAGGTTCCCGGGCGACTGGGACCACCTGGGGCAGCGTGCCTCGGCCAGCGGCTCGGTGCGCTTCGATTCCGTGCACGTGGGCGAAAAGGACGTTGTGGGATTCGACGAGGGCACGGCGTTCTCCACGGTGGTGACCCCGGGCGTCCAGCTGCTCTTCGGCAACATCTATCTGGCTGCCGCCGAGGGCGCGCTGGAACAAGCCAGGGAGTTGACGCTGGCCAGGCGCAACTCCTGGTTCCTCTCCGGGGTGCAGACCTATGCCGAGGACCCGCTGGTGCACCGCACCTACGGCGAACTCGTGGCCAGGACCCAGGCCGTCGAGGCGCTCGCCGACAAGTTGAACCGCCGCTATGACGAGGTGATCGGCCTGGGTGAAGCGGTGACCGAGGCGGACCGTGCGCGCCTTGAGGTCGAGGTTGCCGGGCTCAAGGTGGTCTCCACGGAGGTGGCGCTCGATGTCACCAGCCGCGTGTTCGAGGTGACCGGTGCCAGTTCCACGAAGCGCTCGGTTGGACTGGACCTGTACTGGCGCAACATCCGGACCCACTCCCTGCACGACCCGGTCGACTACAAGAAGACCGAGGTCGGCTCGTACTTCCTCAACGGAACGGTGCAGCCGATTTCGCTCTACACCTAGTAGCAGTCTCGTTGGCGGGGTGTGGCCTCAGGCGGCCGATCCGCCGCCCGGATCGTGTCCGTCCGTCACGACGCTTCCCCGCCACCCTCGGAGACTCATGTGGCGGGGACGACGGCATCTTCGCGGATGAATAGCGCCGCAACGGCGCCGACGACGACCACGGCCGGCAACAGCCACAACGCCGCCTGGTAGTCGGCCAACACCGCCTCGTCGGGCAGCATCGCGCTGGGGATGGAGGTCAGGAGTCCGCCGATGATGAAGCAGACGCCGTTGACGATTGCCGATGCGCTGCCGATCAGCCGGCCGGGCACGGCCTCGGCGGCGATGGTGAATCCGAGCATGTGTGACCCGGCGAAGAATCCGATGGCGAACATCAGGATGAGGGCCGCTCCGTTGCCCTCGCGGGGCATGTAGATCACGAGGATGATTGCGAGCGCCTGGAGCAGGATGCCGTAGAAGGCGGGCCATTTCCGGCTGCGCCACTTGTCGGAAACCACGTTCACGATCGGTGCGCCGGCCGCGAGGCCCAGCCAGGCCAGCGCGGTCAGGATCGTGGCGAAGCTGGTTTCGGCACCGCGCGCTTCCATGATCCGGGGACCCCAGAGAGTGCCGACCGCGAGCATCGCACCGAATGAGGTGCCGGCGAGAATGGCGGAGAGGTCGACCTTGTAGTTCGAAAATGAGGTGCCGAGGTCGCGGAAAATCTGCCTGAACACGTTTTCGCCTTGTGCCGGGCCTGCGTCGGCGAGGGCCGGCTGCTCGGCGGGCGGGTTTCGCACGAATAGCACGAACAAGACGACAAGGATCACGCCGAAAGTCCCAAAGGCAACGAGCAGCTGCTGCCAGTTCAGGCTCGCGAGCGCTGCGAGGATCAGGGGCTGCCCGACCGCGGAACCCAGGGAAGCGAAGGTCTGCACGAGCCCGAACATGAGGCCGTACTTGGCGGCCTCGAACCACTTGCCGCCGAGGTATCCGGCGCCGACGAACCCGAACGAGGACCCGATCGCAAGCACGGATTGCGCGAGTGCGAGGGTGGCGAAGTTCGTGGTGCCGGCGTAGAGGAACGCGCCGATGGTGACCAGGGCGACCGCGATCGCCATCAGCGGCCGGCTGCCGAACCGGTCCAGGAGCGCGCCGGAGAAGAATTGCACGACCGCGAACACCCACGTGTAGATCGACGCGGCGAGACCGATTTGTGCGATGGAGAGGCCCGCCGTGACTTGGATGTCGGGCGAGACGACGGCGTAGCCGGTCTGGATTGCGAAAAGCCACACAACGAAGACGGTGGCGAGCACCCAGACCAGCCAAGCCTCGGGTCCGCCGATCTTCCGGTGCCCGACGAACCACTTGTTCGCCCCGTGTGCATATGCGGTGTGTCCTGTGGACATGATTCCCTCCCGATCTTGGTGCTTCTGTTCAGCGGTCGCGCGTGTGTGCGATTTCGCCGGCGATGTAGGTGGCCTGGACGGTGCGGTCGTCTCCCATGACGGAGAGGACGAAGAGCTGTTCTTCGAGCGAATCGACCTGGCTGCTGCGAAATGCGAGCAGGTCGGTGGCCCGGGTATCCAGCACGACCAAGTCTGCGGCCTTGCCGACCTCGATCGACCCGATGCGGTCCTGGACGCCGAGCGCCTGCGCCCCGCCAAGGGTGGCGAGGTAGAACATCTTGATCGCATCCAGCGGGTATTGGGTGAGCTGAGCCACCTTGTAGGCCTCGTTCATGGTGGCCAGCAGCGAGAAACTCGTGCCGGCCCCGATATCGGTGCCGAGCCCTACGGTCAGGTTGGATTTCGGGTTCTTGGCCTGGTGGATGTGGAACAGGCCGCTGCCCAGGAACAGGTTCGAGGTCGGGCAGTGCGACACGGCGGTGCCGGTCTCCACGCAGCGCATGCGCTCCGCGGCGGTGAGGTGCACGCCGTGGGCTAGCACGGCGCCGGGGCCGAGCAGCCCGGCATGGTCGTAGACGTCGAGGTAGCCGGCCCGGTCGGGGAACAGCGATTTCACCCAGGCGATTTCGCCGAGGTTCTCCGACACGTGCGTGTGCATCAGCACGCCGGGGTGCTCGCGCCGGAGCGCGGCAGCGGCCTCGAGTTCGGCTTCGGTGCTGGTCGGCGCGAACCGGGGGGTGACCGCGTAGAGGTTGCGGCCGGTGCCGTGCCAGCGTTCGATCAGCGCCTTGGAGTCGTCGTAACCGGTCTGGGCGGTGTCGAGGAGCCCGGACGGGGCGTTGCGGTCCATCATCACCTTGCCGCCTGCCATCAACATGTTCCGGCGGGTGGCCTCCTCAAAGAAGGCATCGACCGAGTCGGGGTACACGGCGCAGAATGTCAGGGCGGTGGTGGTGCCGTTGGCGAGCAGCTGGTCGAAGAAGATCTTCGCGACCATCGACGCGTGGACCTTGTCGGCGAACCGCTGCTCCTCGACAAACGTGTATTCGTTCAACCAGTCGATCAGTTGCGCTCCGAAAGCGGCGATGATGCCCGTCTGCACGTAGTGGATGTGGGTGTCGACGAACCCGGCGCTGATGATTGCGTGCGGGTAGTGGTCGACCGGCACCCCGTCCGGCACGGACGCAGCGAGATCGGCATAGGGGCCGACGGCGGCGATGGTTCCGTTCTCGATGAGGATAAGCCCGTCGGTGTGTTCGACCAGCACCTCGTCCTCTGCGGCGACAAAGGGGTCGCCGGTGAGGGTGACGATGTGGCCGCGGATGGCCCGGTTCGGTTCATGCATGTGAGGGTGACCCTTCTGGTTGCGGCGACAGTGGAAGGCGTGGTTCGCGAAGTGCGGCGGCGCCGAGGACACCGCACAGGATGACAACGGGCATCAACCACAGCACCGCCTGGTACGCGCCGAGGTCCGGAACCTCCGGGAGCAGCGCGCTCGGGATCGAGATGAGGAGTCCTCCAACAATGAAACAGACCCCGTTGACGATGGCGGAGGCACTGCCGATCAGGCCGCTGGTGACGGACTCGCCGGCGATGGTGAATCCGAGCATCTGCACGCCGGAGAACAACCCGACGGCGAACATCAGGCCGATCGCCGCGCCGTTGCCGGCGCTGGGCAGGTAGATCACCAGGGTGATCGCAGCGCCCTGCAGGGCCAGCGCGACAATGGCAGGCCATTTGCGGCTGTGCCACCGGTTCGAAACGATGTTCACCAGCGGCGCCCCGACCGCGAGGCCGAGCCACGCGATCGCCGTCAGCACCGTCGCGAAGGCGGCATCCAGGCCACGCGCTTGCATGAGTCGCGGACCCCACAGAGTCCCGACGGCGAGCATGGTCCCGAACGACGCCCCGGCGATCACCGCGGCAAGCACCACCCGTGTGTTCGAGAAGCAGCGGCCGAGTTCGCCAAGTATGTCGCCGACAACGTGCCCGCCGGTCTGCCCCGGCCGGTGTGGGGCGGCGTCCCGCACGAACACGATGAACAGGGCAGTGAGCAGCACCCCGAAGGTCGCGAAAGCGAGAAGGAGTTGCTGCCAGTCGAGCGCGTTGAGTGCGGCGAGGATCAGTGGCTGCCCGACGGCGGAACCAAGGGAAGCGAACGCCTGCACCAGGCCGAACATGAGGCCGTAGCGGGCTGCCGGGAACCAGGTGCCGCCGATGTAACCCGCACCCACGAACCCGAACGACGCACCGATGGCGAGCACGCATTGGGCGGTAGCAAGGGTGGCAAACGTGGTGGTGGAGGCGTAGAGGAACGCGCCGATCGTCACCAACCCCACCGCACAAGCCAGCAGCGGCCGGCTGCCGAAACGATCAAGGAGGGCGCCGGAAAAGAACTGCACGATCGCGAACACCCACGTATAGATCGACGCCGCCAACCCGACCTGCACGATCGACAGCCCGGCGGTGGCTTGGATCTCGGGCGAGACCACGGCGTACCCCGTCTGGATGGCAAACAACCACACCACGAAGGAAGTCGCCAGCACCCACACCAGCCACGCCTGCGCACCGCCAAGTTTCACCGTCGCGGAAGACCGCACTCCAGCCATCGTGCCTCCAAAAGAAAGGCCCACCGGCGCAGTACCGCGCCAATGACCAAGCTACGGTTGAGAACCAGCCGCAACATCACCCATAGCGGATGAATGCATCGCCGCAGGTGCGATGGCGGTTACGGCCCAAAGCAACTCGTGGGCGACATGGCTGCCCATGTGGCGGCACCGACCGCAGGCAAGGGTGAACGGGGCGGGCGCCGCAAGTTTTTCGACCAGGGCCGGCACCTCGGTGGGGCGGTCTTTTGCGCGCATCCGTGCCCGTGGAATTGGGTGTGGAAAACCCCTTGCGCGCGGTTTCTTCGCGAGGTAACCTACAACCAAATGGTTGTACATGAACTGAGCGAACTCGAGATCGACCGCATCTTCCAGGCCCTGGCGGATGCGACCCGGCGCGACATCATCAAGCAGGCAATGCGGCGGGAACAGTCGGTCTCCGAACTGGCGAAGCACTACCGGATGAGTTTCGCGGCCGTGCAAAAGCACGTCGCGGTACTGGAAAAGGCCTCGCTGATCACCAAGGAAAAGCGCGGAAGGGAGCAGATCGTGCACGGAAACCCGGAGATGCTGCACCGCGCGGCGCAACTGCTCGACGCCTATGAGGACATCTGGCGGCAGCGCGCGAACCGCATCGGAGAAATCCTCCTCGAACCCCGCAAAGGAACGGAATCATGACCGTCATCAGCACACATAAGGACACCGAAAACCTCACGCTCACCTTCGTCGCCGAATTCGCGGCCGACGTCGAGCGCGTCTGGCAGGTCTGGGAGGACCCGCGCCAGCTTGAACGTTGGTGGGGCCCGCCGACCTGGCCCGCCACCTTTGTCCGGCACGATTTCGTCGAAGGCGGCGAATCCCGCTACTACATGACCGGCCCGGAAGGTGAAAAGGCCCGCGGATGGTGGAAGACCACCGCGGTTCAGGCGCCCAACACCCTTGAATTCGACGACGGCTTTGCCGGCGAGGACGGGGAACCCAGCGGATTCCTCGGCACCACCCATTGCGTGGTGAAACTCGAGGGGACCGGAGCGACCACCCGGATGACCACCAGAAGCTCGTTCGAGAGCCTGGAGCAGCTTGAGGAAATGCTCAAGATGGGCATGGAGGAAGGCATGCGCGAGGCCATGGGCCAGATCGACGGGTTGCTGGCGCTCGAAGCCAATGCCTAGAAGCCGTCAAACGCACGAACCACCGTGGGCGGGAGTCGGGAATGCGACTCCCGCCCACGGTGCGTCTGTGCCGCCGTCGAACATTTTGGTCGCACCCCTCTTGTCTCTGTGGCCCCCGCTTTGAAAAACCTATCGTTTAACGATAGGTTTTGATCGCTGTTCGACACTAGGAGATCCAATGGGAAACATGACAATCCACGCGCTGCGCACGGTGCTTGCCCTGGCGCTTGCGGGGACGCTCTTTGTTCAGGTCGTGATGGTTCCGCTGCTGGCCGTGGACCTGACGGAGTTCGGCGCGGGCATCGAGGCCGTGCGCATTCCAATCATTGTCATCGCGGTCCTGGGGATCGTGGCACTTCAGGTCGTGATCGTCTGCGTGTGGCGCCTGGTGACCATGGTGCGCAGGGGCACGGTTTTTTCGCGTGCCGCCTTCCGCTTCGTGGACGTGGTGATCGGAGCGGTCACAGCCGCCGCGCTGCTGATCTTCGGGCTGGGCATCGTGCTGGCACCCGGCGAGGCGGTGGCCCCGGGCATGGTGTTGCTCATCGGCGGAACCGGCCTGCTGGTTGCCGGAATGGCATTGGTCGTTTTGGTGATGCGAAAGCTGTTGGTCCAGGCATCGGGCATGGCCGCCGAGCTCAACGAGGTGATCTGATGCCGATTGTCGTCGACATCGACGTCATGCTGGCCAAACGCAAGATGTCGGTCGGCGCTCTTGCCGACCGAATCGGGATCACCCCCGCCAACCTCGCCGTTCTCAAGAACGGGCGGGCGAAGGCCGTGCGCTTCACGACCCTTGAGGCATTGTGCGAGGTGCTCGACTGCCAGCCCGGGGACTTGCTGCGCTGGGAAGCCTGCGAACCGGAAGAAGGCAATCCGACCTAGGCGTCGCCATCGACGGTCCGGCGGCGTACCGTGGAAATACCTATGTATCTGAGTCGGGAATGATGGCCATGAAACCCGTTGCAGTCAAAAAATGGATACCCGCAGTGGCGGTGCCCGCATTCATCGCGGCGGCCGCACTGGGGGCCACGGCTTCAGCAAATGAGCAGGTGGAGCTGGATCCCAAGTCGCCGCAGGAAATCCTGCTGATGATCGAGAACTCCAAGGACACCGACTTTTCCGGAAGCCTCACGGCAACGGTCGACCTGGGCCTCCCGCAGCTGCCCGACACCGGTGAATTCGGCTCGTCCGATACAGGACCGTCCGACGACACCGGGGCAACCGACGATACGGACCCGTCCGATGGAACAGAGGCAACCGACGACACCGGGGCAACCGACGACACGGATCCGTCCGATACCGGGGAATCCGACGACGCCAAGCTGATGAAAATGCTCTCCATGGTGTCCGGAACCCACGAGGCACGCGTCTATGTGGACCGGCCCGACAAGTTCAGGTTGCAGGTCATGGACGGCCTGGACGAACAGGACTTCATCCGCAACGGCACCGAGCTGTGGCACTACGACTCGGCGACAAACACCGTCGACAGGTCCGCGGTGCCCGAACTGTATGACGACACAAAGCGGCATTGGGGAAACAGCGACGAGGAGGAATCGATGACGCCGGGCGAAGTTGCCGACAAGTTCCTTGCCGACATCGACCCGAGCACCATGGTGGAGGTCAACGAGGACGTGCAAATAGCGGGCCGCGATGCCTACAGCCTTGAACTGACCCCGCGCACCGAAGATACCCTAGTTGCCGGCGTGAGCATCGGCGTCGATGCGGAGACGGGAGTTCCCCTGGGCATCACCGTTGACGCGGTAGACCAGGAAGATCCGGCGATCTCGGTGGAGTTCACCTCCTTCACCCCGGAAACCCCCGATGCCGCACTGTTCGAATTCACCCCGCCGGAAGACGCAACGGTCCGCGAACACGACATGTCCGAATGCATGAAGCACCACGACATGCACGAACACGGCAACAAGCCGGAGACAGAGGGAACCGGCTGGGAAACGGTGGTGGTGCTTTCCGAGGACGAAGTGCCCGCCGGGCTGATGGACTCCGAGATGCTGGACCAACTCGCCGTCCCCGTTGACGGCGGCCACCTGCTGCACAGCTCGCTGTTGAACATACTCGTCACCGATGACGGGCAGGTGCTCATCGGTTCGGTTCCCGAGGCCCGGCTGCAGGCCGTGGCCGACGAGCAGTGAGCCCGCCGCCCCTCGATGGGGCACTGGCCATCCAGACGTTCGGATTGGGCAAGAGCTTCGGCAAGCGCCGGGCCGTCAACGACCTGGACCTCGAGGTGCCGCACGGATCGGTCTTCGGGTTCCTGGGTCCCAACGGATCGGGAAAAACCACGACCATCCGGATGCTGCTCGGTTTGGCCGCGCCCAGCAGCGGAAGCATCAACCTGCTCTCCCGGCCCATGCCCGCGGCCGCATCGCATGTCCTTCCCCGGGTCGGGGCCCTGGTCGAGGGCCCGGCCTTCCACCCCTTCCTGTCTGGGCGGGCCAACCTCGTGCGCATGGATTGCGCCGACACCACCTCCGACCCGGCGACCCGGACCATGCGCGTGGAGGCGGCACTGGAGAAGGTCGGCCTGGGCAAGGCCGCCAAGCTGGCCGTGCACGCGTATTCGCTGGGCATGAAACAACGGCTGGGAATCGCCAATGCGCTGTTGCGTGAGCGCGAATTGCTGGTGCTGGACGAGCCGACCAACGGCCTTGACCCGCAGGGAACCCGCGAGGTCCGGCATCTGATCGGTTCGCTCGCACGCGAGGGGACGACGGTCTTCGTCTCCAGCCACCTGCTCAGCGAAATCGAGCAGATGTGCACCCACGTGGCGGTGATGAGCACCGGAAACCTGCTGGCCCAGGGGACGCTGGCGCAGTTGCGCTCAGGCGGAAGAAGCCGGCTGACGCTGCGCACCCCGGATGCCGGGCTCGCCCTGGGAGTGCTGGCCCGGCTGGGGCTCGAAGCGCTGCCGGACCCAACAGCGTCCGGGGCAGACCGGGTGTTGAGGTCCAAATTGGATTCGGGGGCCCCGGAAGCCGAGCTGATCGTGCAGGAGCTGGTTGCGGCCGGCGTGCGCGTGCGCGGATTCGCCGTGGAAGCGGCCAGCCTCGAGGAACGTTTTGTTGCGTTGACGGGGGAGGGGTTCGACCTTGCACAGTAGCGGATTGATGCGCTCGGAACTCGCACTGCTCTTCAGACGCCGCCGCACCTGGGCGATGCTGCTGGCGCTGGGGGCGGTTCCGGTGCTGATCGCCGTCGCCGTCAGGCTCACCTCCGGCCCGCCGTCCGGCCGCGGCCCCGCCTTCCTGGACCGGGTGGCGGGCAACGGGTTGTTCGTGGCCGTCACCGGCCTGCTGGTCTGCATTCCGTTGTTCCTGCCGCTGACGGTTGCGGTGGTTGCGGGGGACACGATTGCCGGGGAGGCCGGCACCGGGACGCTGCGCTATCTGCTCACCGCACCCGTTTCACGTCCGCGCCTGCTGCTGGTCAAGTATGCGGCGGCGGTGGTCTTCTGCCTGGCCGCGGCGCTCATGGTGGCCCTGTGCGGGGTGCTGGTGGGCTGGATGCTATTCCCCGTGGGCCCGGTGACGCTGCTGTCCGGCGACACGATTGCGCCGGCCGCCGCTCTGCTGCGGCTCGGGCTCATTGCCGCCTACGCGGCGCTGTCGCTGCTCGGCCTGTCGGCCATCGGCCTGTTTGTTTCCACGTTGACCGACGTGCCCGTAGGCGCCATGGCCGCCACCGCGGTGCTTGCCGTGACCGCGCAGATCCTCGGCCAGCTCCCGCAGCTGGACTGGCTGCACCCGTGGCTTTTCCCGCACCACTGGCTGGGCTTCGCGGACCTGTTGCGCGAACCGATCCTGTGGACGTCGTTCGGCGACAACGCCTTGCTGCAGGGCGGCTACATCCTGGTGTTCGGGGCGCTGGCCTGGGGCCGGTTCGCCAGCAGGGACGTCCTGTCCTGAGTTTCAGGCCGGGTCGAAGCCGGGATGATGCGCCGCGGTCGGCGGCGCATCGTCGCTATTTCTTGGACCTCTTGGACATGCCCGGGCGAACCGGCACGAACTCGACGATCTTGTTGCGGGCAAGCGGCTTTCCCTTGTTGCGGTCGAAGCCCTTCGCATCCAGCTCGTTGGCCAGACGGTAGGCGGCGTTGGCCTCGGCGCGCAGCTCGTTCAGTCGCTGCCCGGTGAACTCCTCCTGCGTCCCGTCGGTGAAGATGACGTTGACGCGCACGGTCTTGGGGTAGATGGCGCGCATGCGGATGTTGCCGTCGGAGTCCTGCTGGAGATTCATCATGTGGTGTTCGCCTTCGTAAGTGTGGGAGTACAGTCTTTCGCATTTTTCCGCAGGATACATCTTGGCCGCGTGGAGCAAGCGATGAGCATGCGAATCCGGTGTGCCGTCCGCCGGGCCTATTCAGAGGGAATTGAGTGTTTGGCGCACCGTTTCGTCGTGCTGCCGCAGATCGAAGGTGAAGGAGACCCCGTGCGGGAAGACATGGAACGGTTCGGCGAATCCCGCGTCATGGGCCTGGAACTCGTCCCAGACGACAATGTCCTCCAACCTTCTGACTCGCGCGGTGACCGCGCCGCAGGGGATCTCGAGGCATGCGCCAATCAGCAGTGGAACCCTGCCGGGAAGATCGGTAAAAACGCGCGTGCCCAGAAGCATTTCCAGGACCTCGCCGCCGGCCGGGCCGTAGGGGGTTCCCCGTTCCTGGACGGGCGAATGGACCAGATCGGAGAGCTTCCTGCGTTCGGGCTTCGCAACGATCCGGCCAAGGGATTTCTGCAGGATCCTTGCCAGCGGCAAGCCACCAACCGTCCATTGCAGCCCCTCCTTGGGGTCGCGAAGTCGCAGGCTGCGCCGGGAGACGCAGGCCCCGATTCCCAGTGCCACGGGCCTGGAAAGTGCGGCGGGGGAGTGCACCTCGGCGAAGACCGCGCGCAGGTACACGCCGAGGTCGTCCAGGGCCTTCTCATAGCCGGTCCGTTCAAAGGTGAACGGACCGAGCTCGTCCAGTGGAGCGGGTTCGTCGGCTTCCTCGTCGAGATCGGGTTCGGGATCATGTGAAAAGTCCGACCACACCACGACGTCCGCCGAAACCTCGACCCTGACGCCGAGTCCGCCGCAACCCGGATCAAAGCAATTGGAACAAAAATACAACCACACACGATCAGCCCCGAAATCGCCGGGATCTTCCGCCTTGAGCCGCCTGATTTGGCCGAGCGCGGCGTCGAAGTCCAATTCCCTGCGCATGAGCGTGAGCGGGCATTCGGACTGGTTGGCCCCGGCATAAACCATCGAGCGGAGGAAGCGTCCGTCGATGAATGCATCGAAACCTCCGCTGGGGTCCGGGCGAAGCTCAAAGGTGTTGACGTCCATGTTGCGCCCCCTGTCTGTCCGGACGATCCGGTGAACGCTCCGTCTCGGTGGCACTAACGATAGTTCAAACATCCAATGGTGTTCATGCCCAAGACAGGACGCCAAAGCGCAACACCGACACCAGCGTTGTGTCGATCGGCGACTACCCGTGCAGTGTTTTGTAGGCGGCGGCCGCGGCGGGGTGTAGGGGTATGCCCGCCGTGTTGATCAGCGATTCCGGGCTCAGGAACTGGATGCCGACGCTCGAGCGCGGAATCAGTTCCTCGGCATGGAGCACCAGTAGCTCGACGGTCCGCTTCACTGTCCGCTCGTCCAAATCAGCCCGGCACAAAAGCAGGTTGGCCACGCCGATGGTCCACACCGCGGGCATGCCTTCGTAGCTTCCAGCGGGGATCAGCACCCGGTCGTAGAAGGCGCCGTACCGTGCCCGAAGGGCCGGGAGCAGGGCCGAAAGATCAAGCAGTGAGAGCCCCGTGTCCCCATGCGCCGCGGCAATGGCGGCGGTGGGCACGCCGCCTGACCAGAACAAGGCATCCACCGAACCGTCTTGGAGGGCGGCAAGCCCGTCATTGAGTCCCAGGTTCTTCACGGTGATGGTTTTCCGGGTGGCCGGCGCGCCGTCGGGGGAGGAACTCAGCCCGGCGACCTCGATGAGCCGCGGGGTGATCAGCGACGTGCCCGAGCCGGGCTGGCCGACGGCAACCGTCCGGCCGGCAAGTTCGGCGAGGGAGCCAATGTTGCTGTCCTTCCGCACGACGCAGTGGACGTAGTTTTCGTACACCTTTCCAAGCGCGGCAACCTCCCCGGGGTGCGCGCCGGGGGCAGCGGCCTGCTGGGCCGCGGCATCCGCCAGCGCGACGGCAAGGTCGGCCCTTCCGGTGCTCAGATGCTCCAGATTGTCCAGGCTGCCGCCGGTTGCCTCCACGACGGCCCTTTCGGCGACACCGTGGCGCTGGAGGGATTCCGCCAGCAACGTTGAAAACTCAAGATAGAAGCCGCCCGGCTCCCCGCCGGCAACGGTGAGCAGGCCGGGCCGGCCCTCGGTGGTGCATGCGCCGAGGGCCGGAGCGATGATTCCGGCCAGGCCCGCGACAAGCCCCGCCCTGAGCAAACTGCGTCTGGACAACCCCAATGCGCCTTCATTCTGAGTGTTCACGGCCTTGTTCCCGACCCCGGCGACACATGTATCCGGTCAAATTCAAGGCGCACCCTCAATCCGTGCGGGAATTGTTCGCCCAAGACCAGACGACCGCCATTGGCTTCGGCGAGCTTGTCGACAATGGTCATTCCCATGCCGCTGCCGCGAATTCCCGAATGCCCGGGTGCGCGCCAGAACCTCGTGGTGGCGGCGGCCAGCTGGTCCGCAGCGAGTCCCGGGCCGTGGTCCGCTATCTCGATGACCGTGTGCCCTGCTTCGGTTCGGACGGCGGCGGTGATGGTGGCCCCGGCGGCGTACTTGATGGCATTGGTGAGCAGCTCGCCGATCATTTGGGCAAGTTCGGTGGGGTTGCAGGCGATCTCCGCCTCCGGGTTTTCATCCGTGGCAAGGATGACGGCCGAGCCGGCGCGCTGCGCGGCCGGTTGCGCCCTTTCAACCTCTTCCTGCAGCACGGGGAACGGGTTGATGGCCGGCACCTTCGAACCGTCTGCCGGGCTCAGTGCCGCGCGGGTCGATCCCTCAAAGGCCCGGTGCTCGGCCACGGCAAGCCTGAGCACTCCGTCCAGGATTTCTTCCACACGTTCAAGTTCCGCCAGCACTCCCGCACCGGCTTCCAGTTCGCGTTCGCGGTCCAATTCCAGCAGCAGCAAATCGATCCGCAGACGCAGCGCGCCGATGGGATTTCGCAATTGGTGCGAGGCGTCCGCAATGAGCTGGCGCTGGGATTCGATGCTCTCGCTGACGGCGTCCGCCATGGTGCTGAAGGAACGGCTCAACTCTCGCAGCTCCGGCGGACCGTCCTCCGGCAGCCGGCCGGTTCGGCCGGTTTCCTTCAATTCCGTGACTGCCTCGTTCAACCGGAGCACCGGACGCAAGACCCAACCGGTGACGCGCGCGGCACCCAGCAGCAGCAACGCCGCGAACGCGGCCGCGGCCAGGCCCACCACCAGCCACCTGCACAGCAGCTTCTGCCGTGCAACGTCCAGATTGACCTCGAGCACCACCTCGCCCAGGACCTGGTTGGCGCTTCCGATGGACCGGGAGATGACTTCGGTGCCGCTCCCGAACGGCGTGACGGGGTCCAGCGTGGTGTCGCTGAGGTTGAGGCTGGCCCGCGCGAGCGCGTCCGCGACGTCCGGCCGGTTCTCGTCCAATGCGCCGGAACGCAGCGTTTCCCGCTGCAACCGAACCACGATTCCTTCGCCGTAGAGCCCAGAGTAGGTGTCCATTTCCCGCTGCAACACGGTGCTGTCCCCGTCGACCGCGGCATCGTAGGCCACCAGCGCGATCCTGTTGAGCGATGCAACGCGGTTGATCTGCAGCTCCTGGGTGAGCTCACGGCTGCTGGACGTCAGGATCACATTGGAGATGACAAGGACCAAGAGCAGCGAAAGCACGCTCAGAACGCCAAGGACACGTGCCTTCACCGCGGGTCGGCTTCGATTCGGTACCCGACGCCGCGGACATTGACGATGAAACCCGGAAGCTGAAGCTTGGAACGCAGCCCGGTCAGGTGGACATCGAGGGACCTGGACGAGGCAAGGAACGCATCGCCCCAGAGCGCGTCGAGAATTTGTTCCCGGGTGACGACGGAACCAGCATGCCTAGCCAGGAGCGCAAGCAAGTCGAACTCGGTGGCCGTCAACGGCAGCACGCGTCCGGCGACCGCCGCCACTCGGCGGTCCAGGTCGATGTCCAGCTCGCCCACGTGAAGGTGTGGATCGCTCCGCCCGTCGAGCAGCCGCGTCCGTCTGGTGACTGCCTCGATCCGGGCCAGCAATTCAACAAGCTTCACCGGCTTGACGAGGTAGTCATCCGCGCCGGAACGAAGCCCCAGGACAACACTGCGTTCGTCGTCGCGGGCGGTGAGGACCAAGATGGGGCATTGGGTCACCTGGCGAAGCTTGCGCAGCACCTCAAGCCCGTCCATGTCCGGAAGCCCCAAGTCCAGCAGGATCACGTCGAAGTCGCGGTGCCGCAGCAGGGCATCGCTGCCGCGGGAAACCCGATCTACACCGTGGCCGGTGGACTTCACGGCTGCGGTGAGTGCTGCGGCCATGGAGTCGTCATCCTCAACGATGAGTACGTCCATGGCAGGGTTCCTTGCGTCGTCAGTTGTGTCGTCAAAAATTCGTTGTTCACGCCCGGTCGATGCGACCGGGGCCCGTCTTGGAGGGTACCATTTCCCCGCGTTTCCCGCCCTTCGCCGGCTCCGGGGGCAAAGCCGCTGCGGGCCAAAATGCGGATTCTTAAGGAAGTGTTAGGAATTCCAAATCGCGTTGGTTGTGCCGTGTCTCACGATTACCTTGGTGGAGGACCTCGGTTATTTTGGGGGCCGCCAACGTAGAGGAGGAACCCCCATGAGCAATGTCGCCGTGGACAAAATCAACAAGGCACCGAAACCCGGTTCCGGCACCAAGGACGCTGCGTCCGCCAGCGAGGCCGCCGCGACCCGCAAGGCCGTGAGCAACATCCTCAAGGGATCGGCCGGAAACCTCGTGGAGTGGTTCGACCTCTACGTCTACACGGTGTTCGCAGCCTACTTCCAGTCGCACTTCTTCAATGCCACGAACGAGCTGCAAGCAGGCCTCGAGGCGATGGCCGTCTTCGCCACCTCGTTCCTGATGCGCCCCGTTGGCGCCTGGTTCTTCGGCCGCTACGCCGACCGCCACGGCCGCAAGGCCGCGCTGACCCTGTCCGTGACCATGATGTCCGCCGGGTCCTTCGCGATTGCGCTGCTGCCGACCCAGGAAGCCATTGGCATGTGGGCCATGGTCCTACTGGTCTTCGTGCGCCTGCTGCAGGGCTTCTCCGTGGGCGGCGAGTACGGCACCAGCGCCACCTACATGTCCGAGGCCGCGACGTCCAAGCGCCGCGGGTTCTTCTCCAGTTTCCAGTACGTGACCCTGATCGGCGGCCAGATGCTGGCCCTGCTGGTGCTGGTCATCCTGCAGAACACCATGAGCCACGAAACCCTGGTCGAATGGGGCTGGCGCATCCCGTTCGCCATCGGCGGCCTGGCCGCCCTGGTGGTGCTGTGGTTGCGCCGCAGCATGGAGGAAACAGTCTCCGCCGAGCAGGTTGCCGCCGCGAACAAGCCCGGCGTTGCCGGCGAAGCCCAGCCGGGCACCATGAAGCTGTTGTTCACCCAGTACTGGAAGCCGCTGCTGGTCTGCATCGGCATCACCCTGGGCGGCACCGTTGCCTTCTACACCTACACCAACTTCATCCTGAAGTTCATGAACGATACCTCCGGCATCCCCAAGACCGAGACCTCTGTCATCAACTTCTGGGCGCTGTTCATCTTCATGCTCCTGCAGCCGGTCTACGGCATGATCTCCGACAAGGTCGGCCGCAAGCCTCTGCTGCTCTGGTTCGGCATCACGGGTGTGCTGTTCACCTGGCCGCTGCTTTCGATGCTTTCCAAGACCCAGAACCCGGTCTTCGCCTTCCTGCTGATGATGGGCGGCCTGGTCATTGTCGGTGGATACACCTCGATCAACGCCCTGGTGAAGGCCGAGCTGTTCCCGGCTTCCATCCGCGCCCTCGGCGTGGGTCTGGGCTACGCGATCGCCAACTCGCTCTTCGGCGGCACCGTCCCGCTGATCGGAGCGGCCTTCCAGAAGGCCGAGCGCGTTGACCTGTTCTTCACCTACGTCACCGTGGCGATCGCCATCTCGCTGCTGGTCTACATCTTCGCCCTGAAGAACAAGAGGACCACGCACTTGGACGATGAACAGGGCCATGCCTGGAACGCCAAGAACCAGGAAGACGACAAGACGGAACTCGTCGACGCCTAGTTTCCTGGGTATTAAGAAGCGGGGCCACCCGTTTTCACGCAAGAATCTGCGTGAAAACGGGTGGCCCCGCTTCGTTGCTTGTGGCTACCGGGCCGAATCGCGTCTAGCCGTTGAAGGTCAGCGGGTGCGGGCCGGTGCGACCGTCACGCTCGAGCACATCGATGGCCGTCATTTCCTCGGCGCCGAGCTCGAACCCAAAGACGTCGAAGTTCGAGGCCATGCGCGAGGCCGTGACCGACTTGGGGATCACCAGGTTGCCGCTTTGCAGGTGCCAGCGGATGACCACCTGCGCGGGGGTGACCCCGTGCGCCTGCGCCGCGGCGAGGACTGCGGGTTCGGTCAATGCGGCTCCCTGCGCCAGCGGGCTCCACGCCTCGGTGGCGATGCCGTGGGCAAGGTTCACCGCGGCGGTTTCGCGGTTTTGCAGGAGGGGGTGAAGTTCCACCTGGTTCACCGCGGGGATGGTTCCGCCCAGGGCGACGATGCGTTCAAGCTGCTCGGGCAGGAAATTGGAGACGCCGATCGCGCGGGTCAGGCCCTCGGCCTTCAGCTCCTCAAGCACCTGCCACGATTCGAGGTAGGCGTCGGTATCGGTGCCGGGCCAGTGGATGAGGTAAAGGTCAACGTAGTCGAGGCCGAGCTTCTCGAGGCTGGTGAGCAGGGCGGCGCGGGTCTTTTCGCGACCTAGGTCCGCCAGCCACAGCTTGGTCGTGATGAACAGTTCCTCGCGGGGGATTCCGGATTCGGCAAGGGCGCGTCCGACGCCGGCTTCGTTTCCGTAGATTGCCGCGGTATCGATGCTGCGGTACCCGGTTTCCAGGGCGGTCGCGACCGCCGCCGTGGTTTCCTCGTCGGAAACCTGGAATACCCCGAAGCCCAGCTGGGGCATGGTGACCCCGTTGTTCAAGGTGATGGTCGGGACGTTGGTGGATGTGGTGTTCATTGTCGAGTTCCTTTTTAGGTGTGTGCGGTTGGATGTGTACGGAGGGGGAAGACGGGTGGTTACGGCACTGGAACCGGCGAAAGCCGTGGTTCTTGGTCTTTTGCATATTCGCCGCCGCGAACCCGCACGGCGACGAGCAGCACCAGCAGCCCGGCAACGGTGATTGCGGCACCGGCCCACAGTGGCGAGGTGTAGCCGAGCCCCGCCGCGATGGTCAGGCCGCCGACCCACGCACCGAAGGCGTTGCCGATGTTGAAGGCCGCAATGTTGGCGCCCGAGGCGAGGGTTGGCGCGTGTGCCGCGTGGTTCATGATGCGCATCTGCATCCCCGGTACGGTGGCAAACCCGACGCCACCCATGAGCACCAGGGCGATGATGGTTGCGATCTGGTTGTCGGCCGTGAGCGCGAACCCGATCAATACGATCGTGAGGACGCCCAACAGCGCAATGAGCGTTTTCGGCAGGTTCTTGTCCGCGGCGCGGCCGCCGAGGATGTTGCCGGCGAACAGCCCGACGCCGAAGAGGATCAACAGCCACGGCACGGTGCTCGGGGCGAAACCGCCGACGCCCGTGAGCGTGAAGGCGATGTAGGTGAAGGCGCCGAACATGCCGCCGTAGCCCAAGATCGTCACCATCATCGACAGCCAGACCTGCGGGCTGCGGAAGATGGTGAATTCACCAAAGACGCCGGCGTTGGAGGAACGGGCGAGGTTGCCAGGCACCAGCAACATGATGCCGACCAGTGCGATGACGCCAATGGCCGTGATGGCCCAGAATGTGGCACGCCATCCGGCCGCCTGGCCGAGCATCGTTCCGAGAGGTACGCCGAGCACGTTGGCGATGGTGAGTCCTGCGAACATGAACGCGATGGCGCCGGCACGCTTGGTGGCCGGCACCAGGTCGGCGGCGACAACCGAGCCGATGCCGAAGAACGCGCCGTGGCACAGCGCGGCGATGATGCGCCCGAGCATGACCAGCTCGTAGCTTGGGCCGGTGGCCGAGAGCAGGTTGCCGATGATGAACAGCACCATCAAGAACAGCAGGGACTTCTTGCGGTCGTACCTGCCAAGCACTGCCGTGAAGATGATGGCGCCGATGGCAACGGCGAGGGCGTATCCGGAGATGAGGTAGCCGGCGACGGTTTCGGTGACCCCGAAATCGGACGCGACCTCGGGCAGCAAGCCCATGATGACGAACTCGGTCAGACCGATGCCGAAGCCGCCAAGGGCGAGGGCATAAAGAGCAACTGGCATGAGAACCTTCTGTGCGAATTTTGGGTGCGGATGCAGTGGCGTACCGGCCGGATACGTTCGTTGCGTGTGCAACTACTGCGTAAGCAATGATTGCACGCGCGGCATATCGGCGCAAGGTGGTAGTCTTGTGGTGTAGAGAACAGAGGAGTTCCGCCCATGGGAATCAAGGACGACGCGGTACAGATTCGCGCGCAGGGCTGGCGAACGCTTGCCGCGCTGCACAACCTCATCGAGGGTGAACTTGAGCGCGCGCTGCAGGCCAAACACGGACTGTCGGTTGTTGAATTCACGGTGCTCGACGCGCTGGGTCGGCAAGATGGCTGGCATATGCGCATGGCCCAGCTGGCCCGCGCCGCCGCACTCTCCAGCAGTGCCATTACCCGGCTGGTCACGCGACTCGAGGACCGCGGCTTGCTCACCCGCATCCTCTGCATGGATGACCGGCGCGGAATCTACACCGAACTCACGGCGGCAGGCGAGAAGCTGCTGAACGAGGCACACCCAACCCATGACGCCGTATTGCGCGAGGCGCTGGAAAATGCCGCCCGCGTGCCCGAACTCCAGGACCTGGTCACGGCCGTCGCGCCGCGCGACGAAAACTGACACCGCGGGATTCCGCGGCGTCCAAGCGCGGTGGGTTATCAGTACCCGACATTGCCGGAGCCGCGCATTTCCCTGGTTTGCCGAGTGTGCACTTCTGTGACGGCAAAAGTCCCTGCATGACGTTTCCGGCCCCAAGCAACGGTCGCGTGTGACACTTCGCGACCCCCTTATTCCCCACGTGAAGCGGGGTATTTGTAGTGGCGTCGCCGGTTCCTAGAGTCGGACATATTCGTTCGCACCTCGCCCGGAAGGAACCACCAACCATGACCAGCACCGAGCTCGAAGCCCCATCCCGGACCAGACTCGAGCAACTCAAGGAACACTTCGCGCCGCTGTTTTACGACATCGCCGAGGGTGCCTCGGAACGCGACAGTAACCGGAGCCTGCCGCGCGAACAGATCAAGGCCCTTGCCTCGGCCGGATTCGGGGCCTTGCGGGTGCCCGAAACCCACGGCGGCGCGGGTGCCACCCTGCCCGAACTCTTTGCCCTGCTCACGTTGCTGGCTTCCGCCGATCCGAACATCACCCAGGCGCTGCGCGGGCACTTTGCGTTTGTGGAGGACCGGTTGGTCGCAGCAGAAGGCCCCGAACGCGACGCCTGGCTGGACCGCTTTGCGGCGGGGGAACTTGTCGGGAATTCCTGGACCGAGATCGGGTCAGTGGCACTGGGCGAGGTGAACACCAGGGTGGCCCCGGACGGCAACGGCGGTTTCACCGTAACCGGAACCAAGTACTACTCCACCGGCAGCATCTTTGCCGACTGGATCGACGCCTATGCCGAGCGCACCGATACCGGCCAGCGGGTCATCGCCGTCGTCAAGGCCCGCCAGCCGGGTGTCGTGTTGGAGGACGACTGGGACGGGTTCGGGCAGCGCACCACCGGCACCGGCACCGCGACCTTTGCCGGGGCGGCGGTGGAGCCGGCGAACCTGATCGACTTCGACACCCGCTTCAAGTACCAGACCGCGTTCTACCAGGCCGTGCTGCTCGCGGTGCTGGCCGGCAGCGCCGCAGCCGCGGAACGCGACTTCGCCGCCGAACTTCGCGCCCGCAAGCGCACCTTCAGCCACGGTGCGGCGGAACGGGCCAGCGACGACCCCCAACTCCTGCAGGTCATCGGCGAGGTCTCGGCCGTTGCGTTCGTGGCGAATGCCACCGTCGATTCCATGGCCGAGGCGCTGGAAGATGCCTACCAAGCGGCAGTGGCCGTGCGCGCGGGGGAGCTGGGCGTGGCGGAAGAGGAAGCCGCAAACGACGCCGCCGAGCTCGCCTCCGCCCAGGCGCAGATCGCCCTGACCCCGTTGGTGACCAATGCGCTGTCGCATGCGTTTGACGCGCTGGCGGCCTCGGCAACCAGCACCGCCAAGAACCTGGACAGGCATTGGCGCAATGCGCGAACCGCCGGGAACCACAACCCCTGGGTGTTCAAGGCCCGGTTGGTCGGCGAAAACGCGGTGCATGGCTGGGCGCTGCCGCGGGTCTGGGCCATCGGGGCATCTGCCGGGTCGCCCACCGGGAGCTAGAACGGCAAGTACATGCAAGAACAGTAGGGCGGGTGCGCGAATGCGTGTCCGCCCTCGGCGTATGCTCCCGTCGAATACTCGCCAGCGTCGAGGTGGCCGAGGCCTCCGTCCTTCGGGTCCTACCGTATGACCTCGAGGCCGACGGGCTGGCGGCCATGACCACGCTGAAGCCGGCGGAGCTCGGTCGTGCGGCCGACCGCGTTGGGGACTCGCAGTGTGCGGGAGGATTTCTCGAGTTCGATCGACCGAACCAGCCGTGGGCCGGCTGAGTGTCCACCTCCGGCGTGGGCCTGAATATCTCGAATCCGGGAAAAGCCTCTTCCCCGATCACCTGCCGCGGTTCTGCTCGTAGGCGTTCCGTCCGCTGCGACAAATGGAGCGGCCATTCCTGCCTCGGTGGCATTCCGCCATGCATTCCCTTGTGCCTCTTGTGTCGAGCCCGTCTTTCGCCTGCCGCGTTGAATGTCGCGGAGAGCGGATGCCGGTCGCTGCGGCGGCATTGCCCTGGGCAGGGGATCGCCGGTGTGTCAGAGGCCTCAAAACACCTCCGCAACGTGAAGTGCATCACGTGCACACCCTTGGGCGGTGGTGATTTTCGGCACCGGCCAATCAGCAAGTAGGGGCCTTTCCGGGTGTTGACAAGTCCCGCTCGAGACGTCGCGCTAGCACCCCGGGTGTCGCGGGCCACGTTTCGTCCATCGGGAAGAGTCCCAACAAAATTCTCACCATGCGAGAATTTTTTCTTGAAAGAACCGTGTTGGTCATCTTGAATGGAGCACTGGACTGCCAAGGGAACCTTGGTTTACCGGCGCGGTAGATGCCTGCGGGGTTGGCCGGGCGGCATGAATGACAGGGACTTTGTGGGAGACGAAAACGAGGCGGATACGCCAGCCACTAGGGCGTTACGCATCCTAGGGGCGCTGGCAAAGGTGCCACAGGCAAGCGCGAAGGAATTGGCTGATTCAACACAGATACCGGTCAGCACCGTGTATCGGATGCTGACGTCGTTGGTGTCCTCCGGTTTTGCACAAAAAACCTCCACCAAGCACTACGGCGCCGGGCCAATCGCTGTGCAGCTCTCCGAGCGGTACCGCGATACCACCCTCACCACTGGCTCGGTGACCCCGTACCTTCGTCAGCTTGCCCAGGACTCCGGGGAATTCGTGGCCTTCATGGTGGCTCATGGCACCGAAGCGGTGTGCGTGGAGGCTGTGGACTCGCGGCACATGCTGCGCTGCTGTTACACCGTGGGCGCCTCGCAACCATTGCTGCGCGGGGCCACCGCGACGGCACTGCTCTCTCGGATGCCGCGGGACTCGCGCCACAGGGTCTTCGACCATTACCGGGTTTCGGACGAGACCCGGACAGCCATCGAACAGGCCTGCACACAAGCGGTCGCCGACGGGTACGCAGTCAGCTACGGCGAACTTGACGCCGGGATCTGGGGCGTGAGCGCGCCGGTAGTGGACGGCGCCGGGGGGCTGAGCGGGGTCGTCACCCTGATGGCACCGGCCGAACGCAGTGCATACCGCTCTTCGCAATTGATTCGACTTGTCCGCCGCACGGCGGACTTCCTAAGTGGAGGAATACAATGACTCGGAAAAATCCCGAGCCGTGGAACGGCCGTAACGACGGCCCCGGTGCGGAAAACGCGCGCTGGCACAACACCATCGTCGACTGGACGCCCGGCGTCGCCGCTGGCAGCGCCCTGCTGGGATTCGCCAGTGATGAGGGCGTGCGTCGCAACAAGGGCCGGGTGGGTGCCCATGCCGGTCCTGGAGCGTTGCGGGCGGCACTGTCTTCCCTTGCCCTGCATCGTCCGGTGGCGCTCTACGATGCCGGTGACGTGGTGGTCGAGGGGCAGGATCTGGAATCGGGGCAGGAACAGTTCGCCTCGGCGTTGGCGTCCCTGCTCGCCGACGGGCACTTTACCGTGGGTCTGGGTGGTGGCCACGAGATCACCTTTGCCAGCTATGCCGGTGTGGCGCGGGCCCTGGGTGATGACGGGCAGTGGAGCCTGGGCATCCTGAATATCGATGCGCACTTCGACCTGCGCGATGAGGACCAGGCGTCATCGGGCACCGGCTTCGCCCAGATCGCCCGGGCCGAGGCTGCGGCCGGACGCACCTTCCACTATGCGGCGGTGGGCATCAGCGAGGGAGCGAACACAAAGGTGCTCTTCGACCGTGCCCACGCACTTGGTGTCAAGACCCTGTTGGACACCGAATGCCACATGGCAAACATCGGGCGCGTTCGCGACTTCGTCGTCGAATTCGCCAAGTCGGTGGACCACTTGTACCTGACCGTCGACCTCGACGCGTTGCCGGCGAGCGTGGCCCCGGGTGTGAGTGCCCCGGCCGGGTACGGCATAGGGCTCGACGTCGTGCGAGAGGTCGTGCTGGCGGCTGCCGGCAGCGGAAAGCTCGTGCATGCCGACATTGCCGAACTCAATCCCGACTTCGACGTCGACCAGCGAACTGCCCGCACCGCGGCACGTTTGATCAATGACCTGATTCTGAACCGAGGCTAAATACCCACATGGAAATCCAACTTAATCTTGTCCAATCGGCGGCACTGGCGCTGCTTCTGCTCTCCCTGGGTGAATGGGCGCGCCAAAGGGTCGGCTTCCTGCAGAAGTACTGTATCCCGGCACCCGTCATTGGCGGCTTCGTGTTCGCGCTGATTGTCCTGCTGCTGCGCCAGACCGGCACCGCGCAGGTCGGGCTGGACACCTCGCTGCAGTCCCCGGCCATGATCGCCTTCTTCACGACCATTGGCCTGGCCGGCTCGCTGGCCTCCATCAAGAAGGGCGGCAAGTTGCTGCTCGTCTACCTAGTGGTGTGCTGGAGCCTGGCCATCATGCAGAACCTGATTGGCATCGGCATGGCCACCGCGGTGGGCGTTTCCCCGATGCTGGGCATCATGGCCGGCGCGGTGAGCCTGGAAGGCGGGCACGGGGCGGCCGCCGCATTCGGCCCCACTGCCGAAGCGATGGGCGTCGAGGGTGCCACCGCGGTGGCGATTGCCTCGGCTACCTTCGGTCTGGTCGCCGGCAGCCTGATGGGCGGGATGACCGCAAGCTTCCTGGTGGCCCGCCACAACGTGCAGATTCCCGAAAAGGCAGGACTGCGCGGGAAACTGGCCTTCGCCGGTGCCGTGGCCAGGAACATGTCGGCCGGTGGCGGCTCGGACAAGGCCGCCACCGCTGTTGCCGAACCGATCGAGGAGACCCCGGCCAAGAACGGGATCAACTACTCGAACCTGCTGACGGCCGTGTTGGTTATCGGTGTTGTCATGGTGATCGGGATGGCCTTGGGCACTTGGTTGTCCGACGTGACCGGGTTCTCGCTGCCGGCCTATGTCGGCGCGATGATCATCGCCCTGGTCTTCCGCAACATGAACGACAAGCTCGGCTGGGTCAAGATCGACGACGACGCGGTGGACCTGATCTCGCGGTTCACCCTCGGCTTCTTCCTGACCATGGCCATGATGAGCCTGAAGATCTGGGAGCTGGCGTCGTTGGCGGGTCCGTTGGTGCTCATCCTTCTGGTGCAGCTGCTGTTCATCCTTGCCTTCGCCGTCTTCGTGGTCTTCCGGGTATTGGGAAAGAACTACGATGCGGCCACCATGGTGGCGGGATTCATCGGCCATGGTCTCGGCGCAACTCCCAATGCGCTGGCGAACATGGACGCTTTCAATTCCCGCTTTGGTGTCCGGTCGGAACGTGCGTTCCTGATCGTCCCGTTGGCCGGCGCGGTCCTCATCGACCTGGTCGCCCTGCCGTGGATTGTCTGGTGCATGAACTGGGTGGCTTAGCGCCCACTCGGACCGGGACCCGTCGGCATCCACGGGGCGGGGCGGCCTGCCGGTTCCGCCTTCGGGTCGCGGCGCGGTCCCGCCAGGATGGACACGTCTCGAAAGCCGCGGTGTAGAAGAAGCGAAGGTGCGGGGTCATGATGACCCCGCACCTTCGCTTCAGTTGTTTGTGAGCCGAACCGTGGCATTCCGCCCGCTCCATGAGTCAGCCCGATGCCGATGGCCCTTCGGGGGCAAACATGTGTTTCTTGGCGAGGGATTCCAGAAGCGCCAGGACATCACGGTCGTCCAAGAACTCTGCGCCGTCCCGATGAGCTTAGGAAAAATCGAGGCCACCGTCCCCGGGACGGTGTCATGCCATGGCCCGCCAGTCGTCTACATAAGAAAAACCGATTAAGAAGGAAGATAAAAACAGTTTTACGAATGTAACGGGGGACACCATCCTTGTCTTAGAGGACCTACCCGTTTGAGAAGCCAAGGAGCCGTTCGCGTGCACAGCACATCCCTGAAACCCCACGTCGTCACGCTGGGGACCGCCGGCGGTCCGCGCTGGTGGACCGGCGAAAATGCCGGCAAGCGTGCGGGTATTTCCACGGCAGTCGTCGTCGGCGACGCCGTGTACCTGGTGGATGCCGGAACGGGCGTGGGAAACCAGCTCATGAAGGCCGGTTTCAGCACCGCGAACCTGCGCGGGATCTTCCTGACCCACCTGCACTCGGACCACACCATCGACCTCGCGTCGCTGGCCATCTTCGGGCTGTTCACCATCACGCCGGGCCAGAAGTCCATCCGCATCATCGGCCCCGGCGACCGCGGCATCCTGCCGCCGGCATCCCCGCGCGCCGCGGTGCCGCCGACCCCGCTCTACCCGGCGAACTCGACCCCGGGCACGGCCGACATGTTCAGCCACCTCATGCAGGCCTACGCCACGGACCTGAACGACCGGGTGATCGATGCGCTGCGCCCCTCGCCGCTGGACCACTTCGTTGCCTCGGACATCCAGATCCCGCAGGGAACCGGCTACCACGCGAACGAGAACCCGACCCCGGAGAACTTCGCCCCGTTCGAGATCTACCGCGACGAACTGGTGACGGTGACGGCCACCCTGGTCAAGCACCCGCCGATCGCCCCCGCCTTCGCCTTCCGCTTCGACACCGCCGAGGGATCGGTGACCATCTCCGGCGACACCGCCCCGTGCGAAAACCTCGTCACGCTGGCACGCGACACCGACCTGCTGCTGCACGAGGCCATCGACTTCGACTGGGTCGAGCGCGCCTACGGCCACATCGGCACCGAGGCGGCACAGGCCTCCATGGACCACCACCGGCTCTCCCACACCTCCGCGCAGCAGGCCATCGAGCTGGCCGAACGCGCCGGGGCCCGCACGCTGGCCCTGCACCACCTGGTTCCCGGAACCACCCCCGTCTCGGTCTGGCGCTCCCACGCCGCCGATTTCTCCGGCACCTTCGTGGTCCCGGACGACTTGCAAGTGATCTCCTTCGCCACCGAACCAGCAGAAATGGTAGTCTCCCGATGACACACAGCCCGGCTATCGACAAGGCCACCGAGAAGTTGGACATCCCGTCGCTGAACTCTCCGCAGATGCGGCGGATCTTGGCCTCCTCCTTTATCGGCAGCGCCATCGAGTTCTACGACTTCATCCTCTACGCCACGGCCGCCTCCTTGGTCTTCAACAAGGTGTTCTTCGTGAACCTGGAGCCGTCGGTAGCGATCTTCGCTTCCTTCGCCACGCTGGCAGTCGGCTACCTTGCGCGCCCGCTGGGCGGCATCGTCTTTGGCCACTTCGGCGACAAGCTCGGGCGCAAGGGCGTGCTGATCACGTCGATGGTGATGATGGGCGTCGCCTCGACCATCATCGGCCTGCTGCCGCCGACCGCGCAGGTGGGCATGATCGCCCCGATCGCGCTGATCTTCCTGCGCATCGTGCAGGGCCTTGCCGTGGGTGGCGAATGGGGCGGGGCCATGCTGATGGCCCTGGAACACGCACCCAAGGAACGTCGCGGATTCGCCGCGAGCTTCGCGAACATGGGCGGCCCCGCCGGCGCCGTCATGGCCACGCTTGCCGTCTCCGCCGTCTCGACGCTGCCCAACGACCAGTTCCTGGCCTGGGGCTGGCGCATCCCGTTCATCGCCAGCCTGGGCTTGGTGGCAATCGGTCTGGTCATCCGCCTGAAGGTCTCCGAATCCCCGCTCTTCCTGGCCCTTGAAAACAAGGCCGAGGAAAAGAAGATCCCGCTGATGCAGGTGCTGACCAAGTACCCGAAGTCGGTTCTCATGGGCACCCTGGTGGGCATGAGCTCCTACACCGTGCAGGGAATCATGACGGTCTGGGCCATCTCCTACGTGGTGGAAGCCGGTGGCATGGACCGCACCTCGGTGCTGAACATCAAGGCCGTGGGCGCCGCGTTGACCGTGGTGTTCGTCTGGATTGCCGCACGCTACTCGGACCGCATCGGACGCCGTCCGGTGATGATGGTCGGCATCCTGGCCGGCGCAGTGCTGGCCCTGCCGATCATGTGGATGCTGCAGATGGGCGAAATCTGGCTCTTCGCGATCGCGTTGTTCCTCGCCAACGGCCTCATCCAGGGCGTCATCTTCGGACCCTTCGGTGCCTTCACCGCGGAATTGTTCCCCACCCGAATCCGCTACACCGGTGCCTCGCTGGTCTACCAGCTTTCCTCGACCCTCGGCGCGGGATTCACCCCGATGATCGTCACCGGCCTGGTGCTGCTCGGCGGCGGCTCCCTGTGGCTGGCAGGTGCCGGGTGGGCCGTGGTCTTCGTGATTGCGGCACTGGCGATGCGCAGCGTGAAGGAAGGCAAGGACGCCGACCTGAGCGCCGAAAAGATGTAGTTCCGCGGAGCTTTTGAAGGGATGGGCGGTTTCTCACGAAACCGCCCATCCCTTCTTCGCGTTCGGCACCGGTCCGTTGGCAGAACTCGAAGGAGGCGGTCAGTTGGGGTCTCGGCCCGCAGTTGCCCACCGGCCGTGGCTCGATGCGTAGCTTCTCGAAGGCGTTCATGGCGTCTGGCCACATGTCTTTTCGGCTGCCGACGTTTCTCGCGGACGGGGCCCTGGCCCGGGTCTGGGAACCACGCTCGTGCATCCTTGCTGCACTGCGCCAGATGGGCACAAACCGCCGCGGCAACGTATGATCCCCATCACTGGCGTGTGGTGCCTGCAACACCTTGAAGGGGTGCCGCAGCGCCCGGAAATTGGCATTTTTTTCGGTGCGCCCGGGGTGTTCCCCGATATACCCTCGGCTCAAACAGACATCGCGCGGAGGGGTATTGTCTCCAAGGGCACATCTCGCCTATGCACCAGAGCACATTTCTGGCAGGCGGCCGAAGCGCCAAAAAATCTCTGGCAAGACCCCGGAAAGTTTCACATGTCTATTAGTACTACTTCGACGGCAACGGAGCCGTCCGCAGAAGGTGCCGAAAGCGGCAAGTTGCGCTCGCGGCACGTCACCATGATCACCCTTGGCGGCATCATCGGTGCCAGCCTCTTTGTTGGTTCGGGCAACGTCATTCGTTCGGTCGGTCCCGCGGCCGTCATTTCCTACCTCATCGGCGGACTGCTGGTCTTCCTGGCCATGCGCATGCTCGGCGAGATGGCCGCAGCACGCCCGACCGTCGGCTCGTTCATGGAATACGCCCGCCAGGGTCTCGGCAACTGGGCCGCATACCTCGTTGGCTGGCTGTACTGGTACTTCTGGGTCGGCGTGCTGGCCTATGAATCCGTGCTTGGCGGCAAGATGCTCAACGGTTGGTTCCCAGAGCTTCCGTCATGGCTGTTCTCCGCTATTCTTTTGGTCCTCTTCATTTGCACCAACATCATCTCGGTGCGCACCTTCGGCGAGGTCGAGTTCTGGCTGGCCAGCATCAAGGTCATCGCCATCGTCATCTTCCTTGCCGTCGGCGTGCTCTTTGCCTTGGGCATGTGGCCGAACTCCAGCTTCTCCGTCGATAACCTGTGGCAGCACGGTGGATTCGCCCCGAATGGCGTGTGGATCTCCATCACCGGCGTGGCCGTCGTGATCTTCTCCTACTTCGGCACCGAGATCGCCGTCATGGCCGCCGCCGAGTCCGAGGATCCCTCCAAGGGCATCCGCCAGGCCAGCAGCACCATCATCTGGCGCATCCTGCTGTTCTTCGTCGGAGCAGTGCTGGTGATCGTGACCATCGTGCCGTGGAACCAGCTGCCCGACCCGGCCGAGATCGCCCCGTTCACCTACGTATTCTCGCTCTTTGGCCTGCCGGGTGCCGAGCTGGTGATGAGCCTGATCATCTTCACCGCCGTCTGTTCGGTGCTGAACTCCGGCCTGTATTCCGCTTCGCGCATGTTTGCGGCGTTGGCCGACCAGGGCTTCGCCCCGAAGATCATGACCAAGCGTTCAAAGAACGGCGTGCCTCTGGCTGCATTGATCGCCTCGACGGTCGGCGGCTTCGTGGCGACCATCGTGAACTTCGCATTGCCCGACTCGGGCATCTTCGACTTCATCATGAACTCCGCCGGCCTGGTGGCACTGTTTGTCTACGTCTTCATCGCCGTGACCCAGATGCGCCTGCGCTCACGCATGTCCCCCGAGGAAGTCGCCGGGTTGAAGCTGAAGATGTGGCTCTTCCCCTGGTTGAACTACTTGCTGATAGCCGGAGTGGTGGGTGTCCTGGCCATCATGTTGACCACCGAATCCGGCCGGACCCAGGTATGGACCAGCTTGCTGGCCACCGGTGTACTGGTTGCCTTCTGGCCCGTGGTCCGCAAGAAACTTGCGGCCCGCGACCGCGACGCAGTCACGTCCTCCGCTTCCTAGCCTGAAGCTACATTGGACAGAAAGCCTGAACCGGCCCCCGAAAGGTGGACTCGGTAGGTAAAAGTCCAAGCAGCGAGTGCCTGGGCCCGATATTTCATCGGGGCCAGGCACTCGCTGCGTTAACCAGGCACTCGCTGCGTTAACCAGGCACTCGCTGCTAATATGGGGCACCCCAAACCAAAGGAGGGCCCCGTGGGCAAGGTGGTCATGTACGGCTCGGTGTCGGTGGACGGCTTCGTCGCGGACGGGAACGACCAGCCCGGACCGCTGTTCGACTGGTTGTCCGGCGGGGATGTCCCGTTGGGCGAGAGCGGCGAGGTGAAGGTGTCGCAGACGTCCTACGACTACACCCGGCCGTACTGGGACCAGATCGGGGCGACAATCGTCGGCCGCCACGTCTTCGACCTGACGGACGGCTGGGACGGGAAGCCTCCGGGCGGGGTCGACCACGTGGTTGTCGTGACGCACCGGCCGCAGCCCGAGGGCTGGGACCCCGAGGCGCCGTTTCACTTCGTCGACGGCGTCGAGGCGGCCGTGGCCAAGGCGCAGGAGCTCGCGGGCGACCGCATCGTCGAGGTCGCCGCCGGCGACGTCGGCGGCCAGGTGCTTGCCGCGGGCCTGGTCGACGAGGTGCGCATGGACGTCGCACCCGTCGTATTCGGGTCCGGCAAGCGCTACTTCGGGTCGGTCCACGCACAGCACCTGTTGGAGGATCCCGACGTGGCGATCCGGGGCAACCGGGTGCTTCACCTACGCTATCGGGTGCGCCGTTGACCGATCCGGGCGGGTGCGCGAAGAAGCCCACTGCGAACGGTGGCACAAGGTCGGGCCTCCGGCTGCGTTTGCGCATCGCCGCCCCGGGACCGACGCGCCAGCCGACATCCAGCCAGCGATTGCACCCTCAACTGTGAAGAGCCCGTTAACAGGATCTCGTCTATGCTCGGCGGTCAATGGGACATTTCGACGCATGTAAAACTCCACGGACGTAAGGAACTGAATTAATCATTCCGGTCTCCGGGGGAGCAGTTCAGAAACCGCCCATCCCGTCTTCGCGTTCGGCACCGATCCGTTCGCAGAACTCGATGAAGGCGCGCAGGCGCAGGCTGGGTCGGTCAGAGGCCGTGTAGGCGACACAGATGTCGCTGCGGCCCACCGGTCCCTCGATTTCCAGCATTGCCAGAGGCAACCCGTCGTAGCTCATGTTCACCGGAGGGCGTTGGACCAGCACCGTGTAGCCCAGCCCGCGGGCCACCATGCCGCGCACCGCCTCGAAATTCGAGCTGCTCCAGGCGATCTTGGGATCAAGGCCGGACATGCGCAGGTTCACCAGCTGGTTGTCCTGCACCGAAGGGATGTCCAGCGAGACGAAATCCTCGTCGGCCAATTCCGCCAGCCGGACGCTGCCCCTGCCGGCGAGCGGATGGTTGGCGGCCAGCAAAACGTAGGGGCGCCCGGTCATCACCGGGGCGTGCTTCACCACGGGAAGCAGGTGCCTGGTGTGGGTGAGCACTGCATCCAGGTAACCCTCGAGCATCCGTTCCTGCAAGACGACTCCGTCACCCTCGATGATCCGTACCTCGAGTCCGGGATTCGGCTTGGTGAACTGTTCGCAGATGATCGGCAGCCAGAACGCCGAAAGGCTCGTGTAACAGCCGATGACCAGCGGGCCGGCCAGGGTGCTTTGGCGTTCCCCGATGTGGCCCTGGACTTCTTCGGCGTGGCGGACCAGGTCCTTGGCGTCGCGCAGGAAATGGGCCCCCACCGCGGTGAGCACGACCCCGCGCGCCCGGTGCCGCACCAACAGCTGCGACCCCACGATGCGTTCGAGTTCGTTGATGGCCTGCGACATGGCCGCCTGGGAAATGTGGCACGCGGCGGCGGCGCCGGAAATCGACTCGGCATTGGCCACGGCGATGAAGTACTGCAATTGCTTGAGGGTGTAGTTGACCACCTATTCAGCGTAGGTGATGCGGTGTTCGAAGCCTCGAACGGAGTCTTTCATTGCGCGCGGAAAACACTTGCCGGCCCGACATTTGTTCATGCGCGATCCGTATCCGAAGGCCCCGCGCTGCGAGGCAAATCGGCACTCTTCGTCAATGCCCGAGCACTGAAACGCAAGCATCTTGCCACGGCGGATTCGTACAGTGGGTGGTGGACCGCGACGCAAAGCGGCGTACCTGCGTGGCGAATGCACCGAATCGATCTCGCGCCCCGAACCGTCGTGGAAAGGCGAAACCATGGAAACCACACTCGACCTGCGCAGCATCACTGCCCAGGAGGCAGAGCAGCTGGTGACTGGGGCACTGGATTCCTACGGGATTCCGGCCGAAGAAGCGGTGTTTGAGCTCATCAAGCACCGCGAAAACTTCGTCTACCGCCTGGCGGTGCCCGGGAGAACCGACTTGGCTGTGCGGCTGCACCGCCCGGGTCTGCGCAACGACGCGGAAATCCATGCCGAAATGGCGTTCCTCGACGCGGCCGGTGCCCGCGGAATCATGGTGCCCCAAGTGCTGCCCACGGTCGATGGCCGGCTGTTCGTTTCCCTGCTCGACGGTTTCGGCAGGTCCTGCCAGATCGACCTGCAGGAATGGATCACCGGCTCCACAACGCTGGGTTCCATCGACGAGGGGCTGTTCGGCACCAGCACGCTGGGGCCGGAGGACTTCAGGAACCTGGGCTCCACCATCGCCCGGCTGCACGTGCTGGCCGAGGAACTGGGCCCGGAGGCCGGCACGGGGCGCGGTGCCTGGGACGCGGAGGGACTCACCGGGGCCGCACCGCTGTGGGGCGACCCGCTGGCCGCCAGCGTCTTGGACGACTCCCAGCGAGCCCTGCTGCGCAAGGCCTTGGACCGCGCCGGCCGGATACTGAAGGACCACGGCAAGGCCCCGGACCGCTATGGGGCCATCCACGCTGACTTCACCCCGGAGAACGTGCTGACCTCTCCCGCCGGCCTGCGGGTTATCGACTTCGACGACTTCGGCCCCGGCTATTTCCTTTTCGACCTGGTGACGGCGCTCTTCTTCTTCCAGCCGCATCCGGCCTACCCCGCGTACCGGGAGGCGTTGTTCCAGGGGTACGGCAGCGTGCGCGAACTGCCGCCGGAACACCTTGAGCTCTGGGATACGTTGCGCCTGGCACGCGGTGCCAGCTACCTGGGGTGGGCCGCCGCCCGCGAGGGACAGGACGATGCCCTATTCATCTTCGAGAACGTGCTGCCGCTGGTGCTCCGGCTGGCGGCGGACTATGCAAAGGACAGCCCGACGTTGATTTCCGAGACCGTTTCCACCACCGATGAACTGCTGGCCCGGCGCTTTGCCACGGTGGGCAGGCATTCCCCGCTCTTCTACGCCCAGCCGATCGCCCTGGCCTCGGCCGAGGGCGTGTGGCTCACCGACACCGAAGGACGCCGCTACCTGGACGGCTACAACAACGTGCCGCACGTGGGGCACTGCAACCCGCGGGTGGTCGCGGCCGCCTGCGCGCAGGCCAAGGTCCTGAACCTGCACAGCCGCTACCTCAACGAACCGATGGTGGCCTACGCGGAGAAGCTGCTTTCCTGTTTCCCGGCGCCCTTGGACAAGATGTTTTTCACCAATTCCGGCTCCGAATCCAACGAGTTGGCGCTGCGCATCGCCCGCCAACACACAGGCGCCCGGGGCGTGCTGGTCAGCGATTTCAGCTACCACGGCAACACGAGTGCACTGGCCGAACTCACCACCGGGCTGGTGACCCGCGAGGGACTGGGGGAGCACGTCCGTCCGATCCGCATTCCGGACCTGGAACATGCGGGCGGGCTGACGGAGGACGAACTCACGGCGGCTGCCCTGGCCGGGGTGGATGCGGCGATCGCCTCACTGAAGGCCGCGGGCATCGGACTGTCCGCGGTGCTCTTTGACCCGCTGTTCTCCACCGAGGGGCTGAACCGGGTCCCGCGCGGCTACGTGGCCGGGCTGGCCGACCGCGTGCATGCCGCCGGCGGCCTGGTGATCGCCGACGAGGTCCAGTCCGGGTTCGGGCGCACCGGGGACGCCATGTGGGGATTCGAGCTGCACGGCATCGTCCCGGACCTCGCCACCCTGGGTAAGCCCATGGGCAATGGCCACCCGCTAGGCGCCGTGGTGACCACCACGGCGTTGCTCGACGAGTTCGGCAGCCACAACATGTACTTCAACACCTTTGCCGGAAACCCGGTCTCCGCCGCCACCGGGCTGGCGGTGCTGCAGGAAATGGAGGACCGTTCGCTGCGGGCCAACGCCAGGGGCCTCGGTGTCGGCATCCAGTTGAGGCTGCGGGAAATTGCGGCCGAATCGCCCGCCGCGGGCGCGGTCAAGGGCCGCGGCCTGTTCTTCGGCGTCGAGATCGTGCGCCCCGACGGCGGCCCGTGGGCCGAGGGTGCCAAGGCCGTCATCGAACACATGAAGGCGAACGGTGTGCTGGTCAGCAGGATCGGCCCGGATGACAACGTGCTGAAGATGCGCCCGCCCATGGTGATCGGCAGGGAGGAAACCGAGCTGCTGCTCGAGGCCTTCGGCGCCGCGCTACTGCATGTTGGCAGCGCGGGCTAGGGGACCAAAAACGCGAAACTCCCTTGGCTGGCACCGGAAGAACCGGTGCCAGCCAAGGGCGTTTGCTGCTTGTTGCCCTGCGGCGTGGTGCCGTGCGGGGTGTTGCGTCTTGGCCTTGCATGCGTTGACGATCTCCAGGACCCGCTCCTCGGCGTCGATGTCGGCCTTGATGCCGCCGGGAACCTTAAAGAAGAACACGGTGCCCATGCCCCACCAGACAAAGAAGATCAGCCATGACTGCCAGCATAGCGAGGCGGGCCCGTCCTGCAACTTTTCGATCGTGCACTCTCGGAGGTTAGGTTCCGAATTCATGTGATTTTTATACCCCTAGGGGTATATGACATACTCGAATGTGAGGGGGCTTCGATGCCCCGTTGAACAGTTGCCGCCAATCGCGAGGAATAAACACATGTGCCGTGCAGTCAAATGCCGCAAGTGCCAGAAGACTACCTGGGCCGGTTGCGGCCAGCACGTCAAGCAGGTCATGGCCCACGTGCCGCGTTCCGAGCAATGCTCCTGTGATCCGAATGCGCCGAAGGCCCCCAAGGAGTCCGCTGGCTGGCTTACACGACTCTTTCGCCGCTAGACCGGCGCGGCCACGAAGCTTGCGGCGATCGACACACCACCTGGTGTGTCGATCGCCGCTTTTGCATGTCATGCGCGATGGGTGGCGCACCGTAAAGCGGTTTGTCCGCGGGATCCCCTTTGCGTCCCTTGTTTCATTACGATTTCATGACGATTCGTTTTTGCTGAAACGCATTGGCATGTGCTGGAGCGCTGGCTAGGCTGGGTGGGCTTGGGAATTGCAGCATCGCAGGGAGCTTCGCCGGCTCGGTGTCTTTGGGGGAGGGGGAAACTGATGAAAAGGTCGAGAATGAGGATTGCTGCTGCGAATTTGCTGCTTTTGTTCGCGGTCGCTTTCCCGCCGGCCGGCGCTCTTGCCGCGAGCCCGAAGTGCGCGCTGGCTCCCGAAAGTGCCCTTCGATTGAATCCTCCCAAATCGAACAGGGCGATCCAATCGTTCGACTATGGACCCGGTGGAAATGTCTATTTCATGCAGCCTTCCCGCAACGACACGCGGCTGTCCAGATGCTTCCGCACTTCGGCGGGAAAATGCGTTCAGCGTGACAGCGTCAAGTTGCCGCGTTTTGGGCACGGAGAGTCGCTTGAGGTGTATTCGAAAAAGGGCCGCACTTATGCATGGGTGGGGAGCGGTGCCCGGAAAACGCCGCCGCGTTATCACTCGAGGACGATCTCGCTGATCGAGTACATCAAGGCGCCCAAGGGCTCGAAAAAAGCGAGCTATCGCCGAGTTGGCACGCTGACGGACTTGGCTTCAATCGTCCCCGGCAAGTCTGGTGCCGCAGCTCGAAGTGCCGTTGCGCTGTCCGACAAACAGGGTCGATTGGCCATTCGGGTGCAGCTCGGAGGGCCACGTTCGGCCGCCTACTACGGCATCTACAAGACTGCGGCACTCACCGCACTTATGAAGAAGGCGCCGGGAAACAAGTTGCCGATCGCAAAAGCCAAGAAACTAATGGTGTCCCAATTCAAGGAACCCAAGACCTCGAAGAAGGCGTTCCAGGGCTTTGACATCAAGGGCGATGGCGCCAAGCTAAAGCACCTCTACGTTTTTCGGGGTTATGTAGGTCAAACTCCCACGATTTATCTTTACTCCTGGCGGAATGGCGGGGAAGTCGCCAAGCGGGGAAAACGCGTCATCGAGAGCAAGTCCACCGCCGGTTTTGAAGCCGAAGGCATCAAGGTTGAAGCCGATCCGATGGACACCGGGGGCGTACACGTTCAAATCGGATTCAATCCGACTCGACGCGACAGTAAGGACCGACGGATCTTCCGGCTGTACCGATTGGCGGAATCCGCCTCTGGGCTGAAGGCGGGGGCCGCGGTCCTTCCCCCTTGCCCCGCGGCGGATCCCCCCAGCCAGAAGGTGAACAAGCACAACCAGGGGGACCTGTCCCGGGGCTCGAATTTGTTGACCGGTGAGCTGCCCGGGGCGCCAGTCCCTCAAAGAGATACGGTGGACCCGCCGGAGTTTTGCGAGGATCCCTTGTTGCAAAAGTTCATGTGGACTCTCGTGCCCATATGCTCGCGGAGCGGTGGGCAAAACCTTGCCCCGTACCCCCTGGCGTATTATCGCTAGCGTCCAGCCAATGGCGTGCTCGTCAGCCACTGCCAGCTGGAAGTGCGCAATTCCGTGGCAGCTGCGCGCGCTGGAACTCGTGGAACATTCAAAACGCCCGGAACGGCCAAAACTCCTAATTGGCGCCCGAACCGGCCCTACATTTTCGTACCCGGAATTCGCCCGCAGCTCCCGCTCCATCCGATGAATCTGCCAAAGCCCACCGGATTCACTTCAGTCAACCAATGTGTTCTTTCTCTTTTGTTGGGCCGCCAAACACAGAAGACTGGGCCGTATGAATGAAACGACCGAACAATTGGCCGCACGGTTGGAAGCCAATCCGGATCCGGGGATCGCGCTAAGGCTCGACGGGGTCCGCAAGACCTTCCACACCGCCCTAGGCCCGCTGGAAGCCGTGGCGGGAATCGACATGAGCGTCGGGACCGGAGAGATCGTTGCCTTCCTGGGGCCCAACGGCGCGGGAAAAACCACCAGCATCGACATGATGCTTGGGCTCACCGCACCGACATCCGGCACCATCTCGGTGTTCGGCAAGAGCCCGCGCGCGGCCGTGGAGGCCGGGGAAATCTCCGCGGTGCTGCAGACCGGCGGGTTGCTGCGGGACCTCACAGTGCGCGAAACCGTCACCGCGATCGCCGCGCTGCACGGTGCCAAGGACCGCATCGAAGAGGTCATGGAACGCACCAACATCCTCTCCCTGTCCCGCCGCAAGGTCTCCAAGTGCTCGGGAGGCGAACAGCAGCGGCTGAAATTCGCGCTCGCACTGCTGCCCGATCCGAGGTTGCTGATCCTCGACGAACCCACAGCCGGGATGGACGTCGCTGCGCGCCACGCGTTTTGGGGCACCATGCGGCAGGACGCCTTGGAGGGTCGCACCGTCCTGTTCGCCACCCACTACCTGGAAGAGGCACAGGACTTCGCCGAACGCACCATCCTCATCGGGGCAGGACGCGTGCTGGCGGACGGCCCCACCAACCAGCTGCGCACCATGACAGGCGGACACGTCGTCTCCGCCACACTGCCCGATGACCGCCCCGCCGAGCCGGCACTTGCGGCGCTGCGCACCCTGCCGCGGGTCGTCTCCGTGCGCTTAGAGGGCCGCCGGGTCAGCATCACGGGCCCGGAATCCGACGCCGCGGCGCTGATGCTGCTGACAGGACTCGGGGCCCGCGAGCTGGAGATCACCGCACCCACCCTGGAATCCGCCTTCATGGCGTTGACGGAAGCACGCTGATGAACCCCACCTATGTACGCATCGAACTCTTCCGCCAATCCCGGGACATCATGAACGTCATGTTCGCGGTGTTCATGCCCGTGGCCATGTACGTGCTCTTCGGGAACATGTTCGGCTCCGGGGACACGAGCGCAGGCAACGGCAACGTGAAGTTCTACGTCATGGTCTCCATGGCCGCCTACGGTTCTGCCGTCGCCACCACGGCCATCGCCGGGACCGCCGCCACCGAGTCCATGCTGGGGTGGGGACGGCAAATCGCGCTGACCCCGATGAAAGCCTCGGGATTCGTGGCCGCCAAGATCACCGTCGCCCTGGTCATCTCCGCCGCTAGCGCCGCCGCCGTGTACCTGACCGGCATGCTCACCGGGGCGCAGGCAGACGCGGCCTGGATCTGGGCGCTCAGCTACGGGACCGTCGTGCTGGGCTCGGGGGTCTTCGGCCTCTATGGCATGGCCGTCGGGCTGGCCTTCAAGTCGGAGACTGCAATCGGCATTGCCAGCAGCGGCCTGGTGTTCTTCGCCTTCTTCGGTAACGTGTTCATGCCGCTGAGCGGGGTGCTGCTGGACATCGCACGATTCACCCCGATGTACGGGTTCGTGGGATTGGCCCGCTACCCGCTGACCGAGGGCTACGGGGCCGGGACCGATACCGTGGATTCGATTGGCATGCTCCTAGCCAACATAGTGGGTTGGGCACTGGTCTTCGCCGGGCTTGCGCTGTGGGCGGTCCGCCGCTCGAGGGCGCGGCGGTGAAACTAGCCCCGCCGGTCCCGTTTCCTTCCGGGTGATCCAACTTCTTGATCCACACGATCAACGCGCCCGCAATCTCCGGGGCCGGATCCGGGCTGCGCACCCAGGGAGCGCCCGCACGCCGCTCGTCCGATCTGTAGACTCGTATGCATGTCGGTTTCGGAGCTTTCGGTCAGTACGCAGAACTACCTGAAGGTCATCTGGGGTATCTCCGAATGGTCGGACGTTCCCGTGACGGCGACCGTCATTGCGCAGAAGACGGGGCTCAAGGTCTCCTCTGTTTCCGACGCCGTGCGGAAGATGACCACCCAGGGCCTGGTGAGCCACGCGCGCTACGGCGCCGTCGAACTGACCGACCTCGGCCGCAAGCACGCCCTGGACATGGTGCGCAGGCACCGGCTCCTGGAAACGTTCCTGGTCCAGGTCCTCGGATACGACTGGGACCAGGTCCACGACGAGGCCGAGAACCTGGAACACGCCATCTCGGATTTCATGGTGGAACGCCTCGACGCGTTCCTGCAGCACCCCACCCGCGACCCGCACGGAGACCCGATCCCGTCCGCGGACGGCGTGGTGGTGCTGCCCGACGCGGTCCTGCTCAGCGAGGTGGGACCGGGCCAGCGGGTCGTCGTGGAGCGGATCTCGGATGACGACCCGGTGCTCTTGAAGTTCCTCCACGCCCAAGGCGTCGTGCCGGGAGTCGTCTTGACGATCGTGGGGGCAACGCCGTTCTCGGATGCCCTGAGCCTGAACGTCGGCGACGGCGAAATCCCTGTCAGTCTGGGCCGCCAGGCGACGGACGCGCTTTACGTGTCCCACGCCTAAGTCACGCAACGCACCGAAACACGCCCAAACGCACCGGAGGCCAGGGGCGCCGGCGCGGTGCGCTGCTTCCCCCGGCCTCCCCGGTGCGGTGTCGTCGGCGGTCCTAGGCGACCTGCGACGGTTCGGGTGACGCCGCGGCGCGGCGGCGCTTCGAGGCCGCGTACCTCTTGCCCAGCAACCCCTGGGTGGGGCTGAAGAGGTACACCAGGGCGAACACCGCGCCCTGGGTCAGCACGATCATGCCGCCGGAGGCCGTGTCCAGGTAGTAGCTCACGTACAGGCCGACCACGGAGCAGACGACGGAAATCGCGGGCGCGATCACCAGCATCCGGCCGAACCGGTCGGTGAGCAGGTGGGCCGTGGCCCCCGGGATGATCAGCATGGCCACCACCAGGATGACGCCCACGGCCTGCAGGGCCACCACGGAGGTGAGGGCCAGCAGGCCCAGCAGCGCTGCGCCGATGATCTTCGGGTTCAGCCCGATGGCGTGGGCATGGGTCGGGTCGAACGCGAAGAGCGTGAAGTCCTTCCGCTTGAACAGCAGGATGCCCAGCGCGATCGCACCGAGGATGACGATCTGCGTCAGCTCGGCCTTCGAGACGCCCAGGAGGTTGCCGAAGATGATGTGGCTCAGGTCGGTGTTCGAGGGCGTGACGGAGATCAGTACCAGGCCCAGGGCGAAAAGCGTGGAGAACACGATGCCGATGGCCGCGTCCTCCTTGATGCGACTGGTGTCGCGGACGGCGCCGATCAACGCCACGGCCAGGAACCCGAAGAGCAGCGCGCCGATCGCGAACGGCACGCCGAGCACGTAGGCCAGCACGACGCCCGGAAGCACCGCGTGGGACACGGCGTCTCCCATTAGCGACCAGCCGATCAGCACCAGCCAGCAGGAAAGCACGGCGCAGACCGCCGCCGCCGTCACGGCCGTGGCCAGCGCGTTCACCATGAAGTCGTAGCCCAGCGGCTCGACGATGAGGTCTATGAGGTTCATGAGTCGTTTCCGCTTCCCAGGACGTCCAGGCCGAAGGCCAGGGCAAGGTTTTCCGGCCGCAGCACGGTCTTAGGGTCCCCGTGCATGAGCACCCGCTGCATGAGCAGGACGGCCTCGTCGGCCAGCGCCGGCAGGGCGTGCAGGTCGTGGGTCGAGACCAGGATGGCGGCGCCTTCCTGGGCCTGCTCGCGCAGCAGGCGCGTGATGGTGGCCTCGGAACGCTTGTCGACGCCCGCGAACGGCTCGTCCAGCAACAGGATGTTGGCGTTCTGGGCGATGCCGCGGGCCACGAAGGCGCGCTTCTTCTGGCCGCCGGAGAGCTGGCCGATCTGACGGTGCGCGTACTCGGTGAGTTCGACGCGTTCCAGGGCCTCGTTCACCGCCACGTGGTCGGAGCGCTTGGGGCGGCGGGTCCAGCCCATGCCCCCGTAGCGGCCCATCATGACAACGTCGTGCACCGAGACCGGGAAGGCCCAGTCGACGTCCTCGCTTTGCGGGACGTAGCCGATGGCCGCGGACTTGCGGGCCTGCGCCGGGGTTCCTCCGTTGATGGTGACGGTGCCGCCGTCGGGCTTGACCAGTCCCATGATCGCCTTGAACAGCGTCGACTTCCCCGAGCCGTTCATGCCGATCAGGCCGCAGATCCGTCCGTGGTTCAGGGTGAGTTCGGCCCGGTCCAGGGCCAGCACGTCGCCGTAGCGCACCGTGACGTCCCTGACCGTGATCGCCTGGGTGCTCATGACGTCTTCCCGGTGAGTGCCTCGAGGATCACCTTGGAATCGTGCCGGATGAGGTCGAGGTAGGTGGGGACGGGGCCGTCGGCCTCGGAGAGCGAATCGACGTACAGGGTTCCGCCGAACTTGCTGCCGCTGGCCTGGACCACCTGCTGCATCGGGGCATCGGACACCGTCGACTCGCAGAACACCGCCGGCACCTGGTTTTCCTTCACGAACTCGATGGCGGACGCGATTTGCCGCGGGGTGGCCTGCTGCTCGGCGTTGACCGCCCAGATGTACTTCTCGGTCAGGTCGGCGTCGCGGGCCAGGTAGGAGAACGCACCTTCGCAGGACACGATCGCCCGGTGGTTTGGTTCCAGTCCGGAAAGCCCTGCGACGAGGTTGTCCTGAAGCTGCTTCAGTTCCTGGTTGTAGGCGCGTGCGTTATCCGTGTAGACGGTGCTGTTCGCGGGGTCGAGCTCGATGAAGGCATCTCGGATGTTGTCGACGTAGATCTGCACATTGAGCGGGCTCATCCAGGCGTGCGGGTTGGGCTTGCCGGCGTAGGAATCCTCGGTGATGTCGATGGGTTCGACGCCCTCGCTGACCACCGCATGCGGCACGTCGATTTCCTCGACGAACTGCGTGAACCAACCCTCGAGGTTCATCCCGTGGTCCAGGATCAGCTGCGCGCGGGAAGCCTTGGCAATGTCCTGCGGGGTTGGTTCATAGCCGTGGATCTCGGCCCCGACCTTGGTGATCGACTCCACCTGGAGCTTGTCGCCGGCAACGTTCTGGGCGATGTCGGCCAGCACCGTAAACGTGGTGAGCACGACGGGGCGATCGGACTGACCGCCTCCGGCCCCGGGGTTTGAGTCGGAGCAGGCGCTGAGCGAGGCGATGAGCGCGACACTTGCCGCACCGGCCAGTAGTCGGCGCAGCAACGAGGGTGCGGCTGTCTTGTGTCGGCGAGGATTCGTCATTGATGTCCTATGCGGCGTGGTGTAGTCGTTGGGCCGGGGGAACGCGGCGTAAAAGCAATGTTACGTCATGCCGTAGAAGAATGTACGTCTAGACGTAACTATTGCGTAGCGTGAAGAAACGGCCGGCAAACGGGCCTCCGGGCGGGACGGATGCGGACCGATCCGGAGGTGTGTTCGGGAATCCTTGGTGACTAGGCAAGGCGAAAAACTGGAGCGTCCACGCGTCGTCGCCTGCAAGCGACGCGGGAACGCTCCGGCGTGAAAAATTTACGGTGGTTGATGACGACCCCGCTGCCATCCGGTGGATGCCAGGGGCGGCGTGACAGGGGCCGGGCGGATCTAGACGTTGATCCGGTAGCCGCGCTTGACGACCGTGGAGATCAGCCGCGGGTCCGGCAAGGCCCGCCGAAGCCTGCTGAGAGCCATGTCAAGGGCGTGGTCCGAGGAACCGTCGGGCAAAAGCGAGACCAACCGGGCACGGGGAACCACCCGTCCGCGAGCGCTCAGTATCGCCTTGAAGAGTTTCAGCTGGATGGCGCTGAGTTCGCGGTCGTTCCCGCCCAAAAGAACGGTGTCCCCGCGCAGCTCGCAGGAACCCAGAACAGATTGGCAACTGATCGATCCGCTGTCGGAGAGGTGTTCCACCAGGATGCGGATCATGGCACCCATCCGGTGCCGTTCGGGAACCAGTGGTTCGATCCCGACTTCCCGCAGCGGGGCGGCAGTCACCGGTCCCACGGTCACGCAGCACACGCTGAACTGGAGCGCCTCCAACAGCTCCGTGTAGCAACCCTGTTCCTCCGCGGCGGCGAGCATCGCGCGGACCGCCGGCGCACTGGTGAAGGTGACGGCATCGATGGCCCCGGAACACAGGGCCCGCAGCAATTGGGTCATCCGGTCCGCGTCCTCCGGGGGTCCCCAGCGATACGGGCTGATCCGGATGACCTCGCTGGCTCCGGCGTCCGTGAGGGCCTGTGCCGCGGGGTCGTCACCGATCCCGTGCTGTTGCAGCACCACCCTCTTGCCGGCAACCTTCGGGGACACCTCGGAAACCAGCGTGGAGGTCAGTTCGTCGCTGCTCATGCCGTCGGCCTCGAAACCCAGCGCGCGCACGGCGCCCAGGGCCTTGGGGCCGCGCACGTGGATCGACGCGTCGTGCAGGACCTGTGTCAGCTCGTCGCCCAGGCCTGCGGCATCGGCCGTCTCGAACCACCGGCGGAATCCGTAGGCCGTGCTGACCAACACGAATTCTGGCCGCAGGTCCAGAACCAGCCGCGTGTGTTCCAGCAATTCCGCATCTTCGACCAGCGGCGCCATGCGCAACGTCGGTGCGTGCTGCACTTGCGCGCCGCGGCGTTGCAACGCCTCGATGAGTTCGGCCGAACGCCGTTCAGAGGTGACGGCGATCCGGAATCCGGACAGGGGCGAGGCCACCCGGCCAGGTGTTTCCAGCTCGGCCACGCTCATCGTGCAACCGCCGGGATCAGCGACTGCAGTTCAAGGTCCCGGTCGCCCAGGGCCGCGACCCCGCCGATCACGATGACCGCGGGGTTGCTGCAACGCGCGCTGCGCGCCGCCTCGGCCAGCGTCCCCAGGGTTGCCCGGGTGCTTCGTTGGGTGTCGGTGCAGCCGCGCTCGATGATGGCGGCCGGCGTGCCGGCATCAAGCCCGTGGCGCAACAGCCCTGCGGTGGTCTGCTCCAGCGTGGCGACGCCCATGAGCACCACCAACGTGCCGCCGAAGCCGGCCATGTGCCCCAGCTCCTGTTCGGTGAACGGGTCGTGCCCCGAGAGCACCGTGAAGCCCTTGCTGATTCCGCGTGCCGTCACCGGAATGCCCACAGCGCCCGGAACCGAGATCGCGCTGCTGATTCCGGGGATCACCGTTGCCTGGATTCCCGCGGCCCGGCAGTCCGCAAGTTCCTCGGAGCCGCGCCCGAAGACGTACGGGTCCCCGCCCTTGAGGCGCACCACGTTGTTCCCTGCCCGGGCCGATTCGATCATCAATTCGGTGATGCGCGCCTGGGGCACCTTGTGGTGGCCCGGTGCCTTGCCCACATCAACCAGAGCGGCGCCCGGTGCCAACCGGGCCAGATCGTGGCTGGGCCCCAGCCGGTCGTAGAACACCACGTCGGCCGCCGTCAGCGCGGCGACTCCGCGCTCCGTGAGCAGGTCGCTGCTGCCGGGGCCGCCGCCGAGCAAAGTCACGGACCCCTCGCCCGGGGCCGCGGGCTCATGCGAAATCAGGATCGCTTGACTTGCGGCAAGCTTTTCGAGGACCGCCCACCCAGCGTTGCCGTCGTCGACCGCGACAACCAGGCGAATCAGGTGTGCCGCGTTCAATTGCCTTTCCGCCGTGCCTGGATCATGTGCCTCGCTGACGTGGGCGCCGGCGGCCCTGTAACGCGCCACTGCGCGCCGCGCGGCCCGGGGTTCTCCCGCAATGAGCACGTGGTGGCCGTTGAGTTGAAGGTTGCCGGCGAACATCATGCCTCCCAGGTTGAATTCGGGGTGCCGATGCCGATGCTGGCTCCCAGCGACACGGGGGCGGCCGGACGGTGCTGGCCGCGCTCGGGGACGTATTCCAGGTCCGGATCGGACATGCCCGGTGCGTTGACGAAGGAACGGAAACGGCGCAATTTCTCCGGGTCCGCCAGCGTGGCGGCCCATTCGTCCTCGTAGTTGCCGATGTGGTTTTCCATGGCTTCTTCGAGTTCCGCGCCCAGACCCAGCGAGTCCTCGACCACCACGGAGCGGACCATCTCGATGCCGCCGTCGAGGTCCTCCATCCAGCGCGCAGTGCGCTGGAGCTTGTCTGCCGTGCGGATGTAATACATCAGGTACCTGTCCACGTATCGAATCAGTGTCTTGTCGTCGATTCCCGTGGCCAGCAACCGGGCGTGGGCGGGATTGGCGCCGCCGTTGCCTCCCACGTAGAGGTTCCAGCCTTCCGCCGTGGCGATGACCCCGACGTCCTTGGCGCGGGCCTCGGCGCATTCGCGGGCGCACCCGGAGACGCCCATCTTGAACTTGTGGGGTGCCCGCAAGCCTCGGTAGCGCAGTTCCATTTCGATGCCCATGGCCACCGAATCCAGCATGCCGTAGCGGCACCAGGAGGATCCAACACATGTCTTCACGTTGCGCAGCGACTTGCCGTAGGCCTGCCCGGATTCGAACCCGCCGTCGACGAGTTCGCGCCAGATCTCGGGCAGCTGTTCCAGCCGGGCACCGAACATGTCGATGCGCAGTCCGCCGGTGAGCTTGGTGTAGAGGCCGTACTTCTGGGCGACGTGCGCGATGAGCGCGAGCTTCTCCGGGGTGATTTCCCCGCCGGGGATCCGGGGGACCACCGAGTAGGTGCCGTCCTTCTGCATGTTGGCCATGACGCGGTCGTTGGTGTCCTGCGCGCCGGCCAGTCCGGCTTCCATCGGGTGCCCGGAGGTCTGCGAGGCGAGGACGGAGGCGATCACCGGCTTGCAGATGTCGCAGCCCGCCCCCTGGCCGAAGCGCTGCATGATTTCCGGGTAGGTTTTCAGGCCGGCCACGCGGACGGCCTCGAAAAGCTGGGCCCGCGAGAGCTCGAAGTGCTCGCACATGGCCGCCGAGATGACGGCCCCGTTCTTGAGCATCTCGGTTTCCATGAGTTTCTTGAGCATGGGCACGCAGGATCCGCATTGGGTTCCGGCGCGGGTGCAGCCCTTCAGCGCCGAAAGGTTGGTGACGGGTTCCTGGCCCTCGCAACTTCCGCATCCGCCCACTGCGTCCCTGATGGTTCCGGCGTTGACGTTGTTGCACGAGCACAGGACGGCGTCGTCGGGCAGTTCGCCGTCCGGGACCTCGCCGCCCAGGGCGCTGAGGTAGGCGCCCGGCTCGGCAGGCAGCTCCCTGCCCAGCAGCGGGCGCAGCGCCTGGTAGGGGCTGGCATCGCCGACGAAGATCCCGCCCAGGAGCACCTTGGCATCCTGCGAGACAACGATCTTTTGGTAGAGGCCGCGCGGCGCATCCGCGTAGACCACCTCGAGGGCGCCCTCGGTGCGTGCGAAACCGTCGCCAAAGCTTGCCACGTCCACACCGGAGAGCTTGAGCTTCGTGGCGGTGTCGAACCCGCCGAACTCGGCGGACCCGCCCTGCAGCTGTTCGGCGAGCACTTCCGCCATGGCGTTGGCCGGGGCCACCAGGCCCACGCACAGGCCGCCGAAGTTGGCGACCTCGCCGATCGCCCAGACATGCGGCACGGCCGTGGCGCAGCGTGCGTCGATCTCGATGCCGCCGCGCGGGCCCAGACCGAAGCGCGGTGCCAAACTGTCCTGCGAATCAAGGAACTCGTTGTGGCGGCGGGCCAGTTCGTCGCGCGGCCGGACGCCGATCGAGACCACCACCATGTCCGCGTCGATCCGGCGGCCGTCGGCCATCAGCACGCCTTCGACCCGCACTTGTCCTGCCTCGGTGCCGGTGATGATTTCCTGCGGGTACACGCCGCCGTGCACCGTGAATCCCGTGTCGGCGATGAGCCGGCCCATGGCTTGCCCCGCGCCCTCATCGAGCTGGGTTCCCATGAGCCACTTGCCGCCGTCGATGACCACCGCGTCCGCTCCGAGGGCCTGGGCGCCGGCCGCTGCCTCGAGCCCCAGCAAGCCGCCGCCGATGGTGGCCACCACCGGGGCTCGGCCCAGGCGTTCGGCAAGCTCGCACACGGACGCCGCAATGGCCCAGACGTCCTCCAAGGTCCGGTACACGTGGGTGTGCCCGGCACCGGGAATGG